>DATNFA010000098.1:0-6167 GCA_035606615.1 Steroidobacteraceae bacterium | reverse complement strand
CAGCTTGGAAGGCTGAGGTTCTACCATTGAACTACACCCGCAGAGGTGGTGGTGGAGGGGGTAGGATTCGAACCTACGAAGGCATAAGCCAGCAGATTTACAGTCTGCCCCCGTTGGCCGCTTGGGTACCCCTCCGCGGACTAAAAGAGCCGGGTATTCTCTTTACCAAGGTATTGACTGTCAATGGCAAGTTGACGATACGGATCCGGTTTCGGCCCTCCCACCCTCAAGTCCGCGCCGGCTCCAGCCGATAACCGCGGCAAGATGCTGTCCCAGGACTTCGAAAACCGCCTGAAGGCCCAGGTGGACTTCCCCAGCCCGTCGCGGGTGGCCACGGAAATCATCTCGCTCGCCCGCGATCCGGACATCGAGATGGCCAAAGTCGCCCAGGCGGTCGGCCGCGACCCGGCGATGACCGCCAAAATCCTCCGGATTGCCAACTCCGCGTTCTACGCCCAGCGCCGGCCGAGCCAGAACCTGCGCCAGGCGCTGGTCATCATCGGGTTGAACGCCGCCCTGACGCTGGCACTGAGCTTTTCGCTGGTCTCCTCGATGCGGGCCCTGCGCCCGGTCGGCATCGACTACCCCCGCTTCTGGCGCCGGGCCCTCCTCGCCGCGACCGCCGCACGGGCGTTCGGCGAGTCGATCAAGGTCGGGCACGCCGAAGACATCTTTCTTGCGGCGCTGCTGCAGGACATGGCCGTCCTGGCACTGGATCGCGCGTCGCGCGACTTCTACGCCAAGCTCCAGCAGCCCTCTTCGCATGCCGACTGGATCGCCTACGAAGTGGAGCAACTCGGCCGCGATCACGCCGGCTATTCGGCGATGTTGCTCAAGTCCTGGAATCTGCCGGAGCGCATCTGCAAGACCGTCGAGGCCAGCCACGAACCGCAGAAGCTGGACGCGACCTCCGATGAAGGCCGCTTCGCCCGTTGCGTCGCACTGGGCAGCGATCTCGCCGAAGCCGTGGTCGCGACCGACGGCGCCCGCCTCGTCGCGGCGCTGGCCCAACGTGCCGACAAGCTGCTCGGCATGAACCAGGAGACTTTCACCGAGGTCGTCACGCGCATCGTCAGTCTGATTCCGGAAACCGAAGCGCTGTACGAGACCAGCATCCTCGACGGCGAGGATGCCGAGAACCTGATGGCCGAAGCGCGCGAGCTGCTCGCGGTGCGCAACCTCCATGCGCTCCAGGAAGTGACCACGCTGCAGGCAACGACGAGCGTACTGCTGACTCGTACCGAGGAAGCCGAAGATTCGAGCCGTCGCGATGCGCTGACCGGAGTGCACAACCGCCCCTGGCTCGATCGCACGCTCGATCGCGAATTCACCCAGGCAGTGGTGTTCGGCCGCGACCTGAGCATCGCGCACGTCGATCTCGATCACTTCCGCTCCATCAACGAGCGCCACGGCACGCCGGTCGGCGACCGTGTTCTACATAGCTGCGCGCAGGCGCTGCAATCGTGCGTACGCGGCAGCGACATGGTTGCGAGATTCAGCGGCGAAGAGTTCATCGTCGTGCTGCCTGGCGCGGATCCGCAGATCGCACGCCAGGTGGCGGAGCGCATGTTGAAAGCGATCGCGACCGCGGACCACGACCCGCAGACCGGCGACGTGCGCGTCACTGCATCGATCGGCGTCGCGACGCACACCACCAAGAAGCGTTTCGCCACCACGCTGGCGTTGCTCGAAGCAGCGGATCACGCGCTGTACGCAGCGAAGCTGTGTGGACGTAATCGCGTGGAGTGTGTGGAAGAGATCCCGACGGCGCGACGCGCGCCGATCGCGTCCTGATCAAGAGATCAGCTTCGCGTAAGTAGCTTCGTCGATGTTGGCGCCGCAGACGATCGCGGCAACTCGCTTCCCGCGCAACCGCTCGCGCGCCGGACCAAATAACGCTGCAGTCGTGGCCGCACCCGCCGGTTCCACCGCCAGCTTCGCAGTGCGCAGCAAGAAGCGCATCGCCGAACGCAACTCGTCATCGCTCACTCGCACCAGCTCATCGACGTTGCGGCGGCAGAGCTCGAACGAGATCGGCAGCGCGTAGGGAGCACCGAGACTGTCGGCAATCGTTGCAACACGCTCGATCGAGCGCGGCTCTCCAGCAGCGAAGCTCCGATACATGCTGTCGGCGCCGAAGGGCTCAACGCCGATGACTTCGCACTGAGGCGCGAGCAGCTTCACTGCCGATGCAACGCCCGCGCACAGACCGCCGCCGCCTATCGGAACGATCACTGCCTGCAAGTCTGGCACCTGCTCGCAGAGCTCCAGCCCCAACGTGGCCGTGCCGAGCGCCGTCGTGCGGCCTTCGAACGGATGTACGAACGTGCGGCCTTCTTCGGCGGCGATCCGCTCGACCATGGCGAAGCCGGCATGTGCATCCGGCGCGAACACGATCTCCGCTCCATAGGAACGGCACAGTGCAACGCGTAACGGATTGGCTGTCGCGATCATCACGACTTTGGCGCTGACGCCGGCCGCAGCCGCAGCAAAGGCGACTGCAATCGCATGATTTCCCGCGCTGATTGCAGTGACGCCGCGACTGTGCGCCTCGGCCGACAATTCGAGGACATTCAGCAATGCAGCCCGCGCCTTGAACGTCCCGGTCAGCTGCAGCAACTCGAGCTTCAGATGCAACTCGGTCTCGTTGCCGACCGCCTGGTCCAGCTCGGCGCTGCGCAGCCGATGGACTGGAGTGCGGTTCACGCGTCCGGCGAGCTTCGCCGCAGCTTCTTGTATCTCTTGCAGCTTCAGGGGCGCAGTCATAAGGGCGGATCTTACGACATAACACCGCTACGGCGGGCTTCGCACCCGCCAGCCGTCGCGGCATAATGGCTGCGTGTTTGAGAACAACTATAGTCGCCGAAGGAATTGACCATGGAGCGACGTCTCCATACGCGTCACCGCGCGCGCACTGCGGTCTACGTTTCGGTTCCCGGCCGTCCCGGCAAGTTGTGTCGCGCACGTAACCTGAGCGCGAACGGCGTGTTCATCGAGACGGAGAATCTCGGGCTCAAGAAAGGCGCGACTGTGCACCTGGCATTCGCGATCAATCTCGGCGTCGTCACGAAGATTCACCGGCGCACGGCAATCGTCGCGCATGTCTCGAAAGGCGGCACCGGCCTGATGATGGAGAGCCTCACCGGAACCCGGTGATCAGGTTTTTTGCAGCTCGGGCTTCAGCCCGACTTGCGTGAAGCCTTCGTCGCGTCGTCGCATGTCCCTGGCGACCGTCCTCGCAGCGCCGAACAACGAAGCCGCGCAGAGCAGGACCAACACCGGCATCACATACATCGCCGTGTGCAAGCCCGTCGCACGGAACGCCGTGGTCATCTCGCTCGCGCCCGCTGCGAGCATCGCGGCATGAGCCATGCGATCGCTGAGTGTGCCCATGATGGTCGGACCGAAGCTCGCGCCCAGCACATAGAACGCCAGGAAGTACACCGACACTGCCGTGGCGCGCAGGTGCACCGGAACGACGTCCTGAATTGCGCTGTAGACGGTCGCGTAGTACACGAACGTGCACGCGCTCGATGCACCCATCAGTAACGCGAACACGGCGACGCTGCCCTTCGGCTGCTCCAGCGCGATGTAGATGCAAGGCGCGGCGAGCAGCATCGCGACTGCGGCGACCAGCAACCGGCCGTTCGCCATTTTCATGCGCAGGCGATCGCCGAGCGCACCGCCGACGAGCAGGCCGATCGCACCGGCCAAGCCGAGCGAAACCGCTGATAACTTGCTCGCGGTCGCGAGCCCGACCTCGTGGAAGCGCTGCAGGAACGCGTTCTGGAACATGTTCACCGCGTACGCGTGGAAGTTGAACAGGATTCCCGAAAGAATGATCCACCACATCGTCGGGACGCGGAGAATCACGCCGAACGCCGCCGCGACTCCGCTCGTTGCCGGCTGCGCGGTCGACGCGACGGCCTCGGATGCGCCGCGCACCGGCTCGCGGATCCGCAGCGCAGCCACGGCGAGAATCAGTCCGGGTACGCAGGCAATGAAGAAGGCGGCGCGCCAACCCCATGCCTCGGCGATGACACCGCTCAGCAGATAGGACGCGAACAGGCCGAACGGCAGGCCCATCATGAAGATACCCATCGCACGTGCGCGTCGCTCGGCAGGGTACAGGTCGCCGATGAGCGCCTGGCCCGCCGGTGCGCAGCTGGCCTCGCCGATGCCGACGCCCATGCGTGTGAACAGGTAGGTCCAGTATCCGAAGGCGAGCCCCGACGTGGCGGTCAGCACGCTCCAGAAGGTCACGCCGATAGCGATCACGCGCGTACGCTTCCAGGTGTCGCTCAAGCGACCGAGTGGCACGCCGGCTACCGCGTAGATGAGCGTGAAGGCCGTGTTGACCCACGCCGACGCTGCATCGTTCATGCCGAACTCGATGCGGATCGGCTCGAGCAGCGCACCGGCGATCTGCCGGTCGAAGAAATTCATCAGGTTGATGCCGAACAGCACCGTCAGCGCGAATCGCGCGTTTCTCTGCTGGTCCGTCACGGAAAACCCCTGATCAAGAATTGTTGGTTACGACGGCGGCGGCACGCTAGCATGTGATCACCAGCGCTCGCCAGTCCTGGTCCGGCGAGCGCACATAAGAATTGTCGGGGGCAGCGTCATGCTCAGCTCGCGGCGTACTTGGGGATTCGCATTCGTCGCGTCGATCGGCGCGGTGTTCGGCGTAAGCGTAGCGGCAGAAGCACCGCCAGACACTCCACCAGACACTCAGCCACCAGACACTCAGATTGTGGCGATCTGGCACCTCGAGCGGATCGACTTCGTTTACAGCAGCACTACCGTTCGCTACTCGTGCGGCAACTTGCAGCGGCGAATCGCGGAGATTCTGCAGGCAGTCGGCGCGAACGCGCGCATGGGCGTGGAGCTCGGCTGCAACAGCGGCGAGCTCGTGCGCTACGCGAACGTGCACCTCACACTTGCCGTGCCGGTCGAAGCCACTGAAGAGAACGTCCGCGCAGCCACCGATTTCGATACGCACGACGAGCTCGTCGCCCGCCTGCACCAGACCCAATTGCCCAGTGCCAGCGACATCGTGCGCTTTCCGGCGAGCTGGCGTACTGTCGCGCTGACGCGCAGTCCGCCTCTTTCGCTCGGACCCGGCGATTGCGACCTGCTGCGCGCCATGCGCGACGACGTGTTCCCGCTTCTGCGCGTACGCGTCGTGTCGAGCGGTCTGCGGTGTGGCAGCGGCGCCGATACACGCATCCCACCCCGCATTCACGTCAACGCGCTCATGCCGGGGAGAACGTAGACCGCCGCGAACTTCGCGCTGCGAATTGCGTTGTAGTCGGGTCTCATCCGGAGCGCCGCGAGGCCCGCCATGCCCGAACAACACGACCCTACACTCGCTGCCGACTATCTCGCGCGGCTGGAAGCCTACTGGCGCGCCGCCAACTACCTGTCGGTCGGTCAGATTTATCTGCTCGACAATCCGCTGCTGCGCGAGCCGCTGGCGATCGAGCACGTCAAGCCGCGCCTGCTCGGCCACTGGGGCACGACGCCCGGGCTGAACTTCATCTACGCGCACCTGAACCGAGTCATCAATAAGTATGACCTCGACATGATCTACGTCGCCGGGCCGGGGCACGGCGGGCCGGCGCTCGTGGCGAACACTTATCTCGAAGGCACTTACAGCGAGTACTACCCGAACGTGTCGGAAGACGTCCACGGGCTGCGGCGGCTTTTCAAACAGTTCTCGTTCCCGGGCGGCATTCCGAGCCACGTCGCGCCGGAGACGCCGGGGTCGATCCATGAAGGCGGCGAGCTCGGCTATGCGCTGTCGCACGCATACGGCGCCGCGTTCGACAATCCGGACCTCATCGTCGCGTGCATGATCGGCGACGGAGAGGCCGAGACCGGCCCGCTCGCGACGGCCTGGCATTCCAACAAGTTCCTGGATGCGCGCCACGACGGCGCCGTGCTGCCGATCCTGCACCTGAACGGCTACAAGATCGCCAACCCCACCGTGCTGGCCCGCATCCCCGAGGCCGAGCTCATCCACCTGCTCGAGGGCTACGGCCACCGGCCGATCTTGGTCACGGGAGGTTTCGACGGCGAGGATCCCACCGTGGTGCACCAGCGCTTCGCAAGTGCAGTCGACGAGGCGCTCGACGAAATCGGTGCGATCCAGGCGGGCGCCCGCG
>DATNFA010000097.1:0-92202 GCA_035606615.1 Steroidobacteraceae bacterium | reverse complement strand
CGCGTGCATGCGCTCGAAGGCAAGTTGTTCCGCGACGTCGTCGCAGAAGCGCTCGCGGAGCATGGGATCGAATGCGGCGTGCTGGTCGAACGCGCCGCCTACGCGAAAGCTGCGGCTGACGTTTCCGCGACGGAGCAACGGCTGCGCACGGAAATAGCCGCGCTCGGACAGGGCCGGATCAAGCCTTGGAGATCCGAGGAAAAGCTCGCAACGCTCGCAGCGCGGTGGCAGCTGCAGACTGTTTCGACGGGCGCGGCGAAATGACATGATTCACGCATGTTCCTGCGCGCCCTGTTCGCATTCCTCGCGCTACCCGGGATCGTAGCGTTTGCGATCCCGATCTATTGGCTCCTGTCGACTTCGCGGACCGGGCTCGTGCAGCCGCTCGGGCTGTTGCCACTGGTGATCGGATGCGCCGGGCTGCTCTGGTGCGTGCGCGATTTCTACGTCTTCGGCAAGGGAACTCTGGCGCCGTGGTCGCCGCCGCAGTATCTGGTGACTGCCGGGTTGTATCGCCATTCGCGCAATCCGATGTACGTCTCGGTGCTGCTGATCGTGCTCGGTTGGGCCGTGTCGTTCGACGTTCGCGGGTTGTATTGGTACACGATCCTGGTGGCAATCGCCTTTCACCTGCGCGTCGTGCTCGGCGAAGAGCCATGGTTGGCGCGCACGCACGGCGCGACTTGGGACGACTACACGAAACGCGTGCGCCGCTGGCTGTGAGCCATCAGCTCAGATTCCGGCCCACCACGAATAGCCGTACTCGGCGGCGATACCGCCGACACCTTTGCCGAAGTGCTCGAGTGTATCGGTCACGATCACCCGCGACAGATACTTCACGTTCTTGTAGCCGAGCTGTCGCGCGACGCGCACCCGCACCGGCGCGCCGTGCTCGGGCGGCAGCTCGCGTCCGTTGAGTCCATACGCGATAAACGTCTGCGGATGCAGCGCATCGATCATGTCGATGCTTTCCCAGAAGTTGTCGAACGGGAAGAACACCACGTAACGAGCCCGCGGATCGACCTGCACGAGATCCAGCACGTACGACAGCCGCACGCCGGTCCACTCGGCGATGAACGACCAGCCTTCCTCGCACGCCTGATGAGTGATCTGGGTGTGCGCCGGATGCTTCTTCAGTTCGGCGAGCGAGAACGCAGCGGGGCGAGCGACCATGCCGTCGACGCGCAGTCGCCAGTCCGCGAAGCCGCCGACCAGCAGGCGGTCGTAGGCTTCCGTCTCCGGCGGCGGGCCGTTCACAGGAATCACGTTCGAGATGTCACCGCGGCTGAATTCGCGGGCCAAGGCATGTTTGCCGATCAGCAGCCGTTGCGAGGCGTAGGTCAATGTCTCGCCAATGCCGTACAAGCCGCCCGAGTCCGGCGGGATGAGACCGTAGCGGCCGGCAACGCGGACTGCCGCAGCACCTGCGACTGCAGTGATGCCGCACGCAATCATCGTCCGGCGCGAAATGATTCGGCTCATGTCGACCGAGCCTCGCGCCCGGTAATCATCGCGCGCATGCGTGCGCGAAAGCCGCCCTTGAAGGCGAGCGCAACATGCCCGACGAGAAAGATCACTATTGCTGCGGCCACGAAGAAATGGATCGTGCGCGCCGACTGCTGACCACCGAAGATGTTGACGATCACCGGCGCCACCGACGCGAGTGCGGGCGAAAACGCCAGGCCCGATAGCAGCACCAACGGCCCGAGCACGAAGACGACGACCAGATAGCTGAGTCGTTGTACGACGTTGTACGACGGCAGGCTGCGGCTGAAATGCCCGGACGAGAAGCTGTGGATCACGTAGATGATGCCGCTCGCGAGACACACCCATGCAGCCAGGAAGTGCAGGTAACGACCCCAGCCGGAATGGCCCAACTTGAACGGCAGCGGCAGATCGAGCAGTGCCGGCGTGCCGACGCCGCCGGTTTCACCCCAGTACAGGCGCGGATGGGCGAACAGGATGGCGAGGCCGCTGACGATGAGGGCGAGGATTCCGAACGCGCTCATCCAGTGAGTCAGGCGTACGGTTGCAGAGCGTCGCGGTGTTACTATCGTCCGCATGACCGACGATCGTACTTCAGAGCTGGCTCCAGCGGTACGCTTCGTCTGCCTCGCGAACCTCGGCTACTTCTTCGTCGAGTTCGCGATTGCGCTGTCGATCGCTTCCGTCGCGCTGTTCGCCGACAGCATCGACTTCCTGGAAGACGCCTCGGTCAATTTCCTGATTCTCATCGCGCTCGGCTGGTCGGCCATCGCCCGTGCGCGCGTCGGCATGGTGCTCGCGGCGTTGCTGTTGGTGCCCGGGCTGGCGACGTTGTGGATGGCGGCGACCAAGTTCCTGTCGCCGGTGCCTCCGGCCGCTGTGGCGCTGTCGCTCACGGCCCTGGGTGCCATGGCCGTGAATGTCGTCTGCGCACTGGTCCTCGTGCGGTACCGCCAGCAGGGCGGCAGCCTGGCGAAAGCGGCATTCCTGTCTGCACGCAACGATGTGTATGCGAACGGCGCGATCATCATCGCGGGCGCGTTGACTGGATTCTTCGACTCGGCCTGGCCGGACCTGATCACAGGCATCGGCATCGCAGCGCTGAATGCAGCAGGGGCACGCGAAGTGTGGGAGGCTGCGAGAAGCGAACACCGGGAAGCGAGCGCGTGATGAAGGCCGACCGGCCGCATCGCCAAAGGTGCGAGCTAAGGAGAATGCAGCGCGTGCCCGTGTGCGGCCATGAGCGGGCACCCGATCACGCGTGCGACCGTGCGATGTTTGCTGACCTCACGTTCCACGCAGTTAGGTGAGTCCGCGATGTCGCCGTCGAGCAGGCGCCGCGCGAGCGCCTGGGCGAGCGGGCACTCATGACCCGCCAGCGCGTGTCCCTGAAATACGCAAGCTGCTACGGTCCGCCGATCACTGCTCATCTGGGCCTCCTGCCGGCGACGATGACGAATTCGCCGGGGATCCGATAACCCTCGCTGCGGCGCCACGGCTCGATCGCGTGCCTGTAGCGAGCTCGGGCACGCGCGCGAGTCTGGGCGTCGAAGCGCGACCACGCGAGCGCGACCGGCCCGCCGACGAACGCGGCGTCGCAGGCTTCGTCGGCGTCGGCGTATTTCAAGACAGTCGCGATGCGTTGCTGCTGCACGCTTTCGAAGCCGGCGTCGCTGCACAACTGCGCCAGCGCGTCCGGCTCACCCAGCGAGAAGAACAGCGGGCACACCTCGGTCTCGACTTCCGCGTCGACGATCGGGAACACCGGCGACCAGCCGCAGTTGACGCGTTTTCCCCAGACCGCGATGGCGACGCGGCCGCCGGGCTTCAGTACTCGCAGCCACTCGCGCAGCGCGTGTTGCGGGTCAGGCAAGTACATCAGGCCGAGGGCGCACAGCACGACGTCGAACGTCGCGTCCGGTAAGTCGGGCGCTTCCGCATCCATGCGCTGGAAAGTCACGTTCGACAGCTGCTGTTCGAGGGCGCGTTGGCGCGCAACCTCGATCATCTGACCGGAGAGATCGGTGCCGAGCACGGTGCCGCGCGGACCGACGCTGCGGGCGGCGTTGAGCGTCACCAGGCCCGTGCCGCAAGCGAGATCCAGCGCGAGCTCTCCCGGCGCTAGCGAGCCAAAGGCGAGCATTGCGGTCCGCGCGGGCGCGAGTTGTTCCTCCCACAGAGGATCGTACTCATTGCTCGCCAGGTCCCAGCCGTAGCGCTGAACTCGTCGTTGCAGTCGTGCATCCATGGCGGCGCAGTGTGCTGACCCGTGGCTGCCGCGTCCTGTCTCCGCGTCGGCCAGGTCTGACCGATCGTCCGCGGCCTCGCCGAGCCGCTGCGGAGCATTTACCGGTCGTCCGGGATTGCTGTCCGATCATCCGCCCCTGCCCGAAGGCCACTAGGCTTCTCACGCGGACGCGCCCAGAATCGGCGCATTCGAAACTGGAGTGGGGAACGCCTCATGTCGGCGGAATATGTCGCGAATGCGCTGGAGCGGGCGGAGGTCGTCCTGCGCCGGCGCCCGGACATGGGCATGCACGATGACAGCCCGGCTGTCGCGCACTGGCGCGGCAGCACGCGCATCGTCACCAACAACGGCAGCGGCATCGAGATTTCCACCGACATGCCCAGCGAGCTGGGCGGCACGGGCGATCAAGTGACGCCGGGCTGGCTCCTGCGCGCAGGACTGGCGGCCTGTACGGCCACGCGGATTGCGATGGGTGCTGCGAGGGACGGCATCGAGCTGACGAAGCTCGAACTCCGCGCCACCAGTCGATCCGACACGCGCGGACTGCTGGGCATGGCGGAATCCGACGGCTCTCCCATCGGCGCCGGTCCGCAGGACGTGCAACTGCACGTCACGATCGCCGCGCACGGCGTCCCTGCGGAGAAGCTGCGGGCGCTGGTCGAGGAGAGCCATCGCTGCTCGCCCGTACCGTGCGCCATTCAAGAAGAGACTCCGGTCGGGTTGCACATCGAAGTGGCGAGCTCCTGATGGATGCTTTGTCGCAAACGCTCCGCGTAGTGCATCTGGTCGGCGCGATCTTCATCAACGCGAAGTTCACCGCGCCGTGGTGCTATCGCTCGCAGCGTGCCGACTCGGTCGCATCGCTCCTCGAGCCGGGCGCCGAGCGCGTCGTGATCTTTCATTTGATCACCGAGGGCGAGTGCTATGTCGAGATGGACGGTCAACCGCCGCTGCGCCTGATCGCCGGTGATGCCGTGATCTTTCCGCAGGGCGACGCTCATCTCATGAATTCGCAGCCGGGCCTGCCGCCGGCGAAGGGCTCGCGCCTGGACGTTGTGCTCGCGCGCCGTCCGCGCTTGCTGACCTTCGGCGGGCGCGGCGCGACGACACGCTTGCTGTGCGGATATCTCGCGTGTGAAGCGAAGCTGGCGAAGATGCTGCTCGCCGGATTGCCGCCGATCGTGCGCGTCAACGTGCGCGGCTCGAATGCAGGCGCATGGTTGGAATCGTCAGTGCGCTACGCACTCGCCGAGGCGCGCTCGCCGCGGCCGGGTGGCGCGGGCGTGCTGGCCAAGCTTGCCGAAGTATTGTTCATCGAAGTGCTGCGTCTCTACATGCATGAGCAGGGCGAAGGTCGCACCGGATGGCTGGCAGGCGTGAGCGATCGCATCGTCGGCGCGGCACTGTCTGCGCTCCACAAGCATCCAGCCCAGGCGTGGACACTCGAAGATCTCGCGCGCGTGGCCGGGACATCCCGCTCCGTGCTGGCTGAGCGATTCCAGCATCTCGTCGGCACCGCGCCGATGCAGTACCTGACGCAGTGGCGCATGATGCTGGCCGCGAATCTCTTGCGTCAAAGCAATACGCCGCTCGCGCACATCGCCGAGGGCGTCGGTTATCAGACCGACACTGCATTCATTCGCGCATTCCGTCGCGAGTACGGCGCGCCGCCGGCGACGTGGCGACGCAGTCAGGTGAAACGCGATCAGGCCCTATAATAGGGTCCATGGTTGCCACGAGCGTTCACGCTCAAGTTCTCGGTTCTTCCTTCGATCGCCTGCCGCCGTTATTGCGCGTCGTCCACGACGCGCGTCCGCGCAAGGAATTCAGCGGCCGCTGCAGTGTCATCAGCGGAAACAGCTGGTTGGCACGCACGATTGCTTTCTTTGCGTCGCTGCCGCGTCGTTCCCATGACGACGTCGCAGTTCATGTCGTCATCGAACGCAGCGAAGGCCGCGAAGGTTCTGAACGCCGCGAAACCTGGACGCGCCGCTTCGGCGAGCAGCGCATGCAGTCCAGCATTCGCGCCGGCGGCGACGCACTCGAAGAATGCTTCGGGCCGATCGTTCTGAGGTTCGAGCTGACGGCGGAGCCGGACCGCATCGTGTGGCAGCTGAAGGGTGCGCGGTTTCTCTTCGTCCCAGTGCCGAAGGCATTGTTCGCTGGCTGCGGCGCATTCGAAACGATCGTCGACGGCCGTTACTTCTTCGACGCGCGCGCCGGCATGGCGGGCGTCGGTCTGCTCGTCCACTACAAGGGTTGGCTGACCGAGCATGGCAGATAGCATCATCGTCTTCGACGGCGTCTGCGTGCTGTGCAGCCACTGGGTGGACTTCGTGCTGCGTCGAGACCGGGGCGGCCGGTACAAGTTCGCGGCCATGCAGACCGCGAGCGGGCGAGATCTGCTGACCGCGCATGGCATCGATCCAGACGATCCGCTGTCGTTTCTGCTGCTCGAAGGCGCGAAGGGTTACACCGACACCGATGCGATCGTGCGCATCCTGCGCAGTTTCGGGCCAGGTTGGAGATTCGTCGCGCTGCTCGTGACGATCGTGCCGCGGTTCGTGCGCGACCCGTTCTATCGATGGGTCGCGCGTCATCGCTACCGCATCTTCGGTAAGCGTGCGGCGTGTCGATTGCCGACTGCTGACATCGCGGACCGTTTCCTGCGCTGAGTCTGTCATGCGATGTGCGGTTGTCCTCGGCGGTTATGGCAACTTCGGCAAGCGAGTTGTCACGGCGCTGGCGGCCGACCGCAGCTGCCGCGTCATCGTCGCAGGTCGCGATTTGCAGAAGGCGAGGGCGGTTGCAGATGAAATGGGCGGCCCTGCGGAAGCAGCTGCGCTGGATTCTCGTGCGACGAATCTGGCGGCAGAGCTGCAACGGCTGGGCGCGAACGTTGTCGTTCACACGGCCGGTCCATTCCAGGGACAGGATTACGTCGTTGCCAAAGCATGCATCGAGGCACGCGCTCAATATGTCGATCTTGCCGATGCGCGAGCATATGTGTGCGGCATCGGCGAGCTCGACGTAGCAGCACGACGCAACGATCTGCTCGTCGCGAGCGGTGCAAGCTCGGTGCCGGCGCTATCGTCCGCGGTCGTCGACATGCTGCGGACGGAGTTCTCGATCATCCAAAGCATCGAGCACGGCATCACGTCGGGAGCGAAGCCGCCGGGGCTCGCCACGATGGAAGGTGTACTTGGCTACGCCGGCAAGCCGCTCGCGCAATGGCATGACGCCGCGTGGCGGACCGTATATGGCTGGCAAAATCTCACGCGTCGCAAGTATCCGCGTCCCGTCGGCGCGCGGTGGATCGGCAACTGCGATGTGCCGGACCTCGAGCTCTTTCCGCAGCGCTACGCGCCGGTGCGAACGGTGATCTTTCGAGCCGGCGTGAGCATGAAGGTCGGCATGCTTGCGACGTGGGGAGCGTCGTGGCTCGTGCGCGCGGGATTGCTGAGCTCGCTCGTTCGTCACGTCCCAGGACTTCGCAATACCGCACTGCTTCTGGAGCGATTTGGATCGAGAGCGAGCGCCATGCACGTGACCCTGCGCGGGCTCGATGCCGAGTCGCAACCGATCTCACGAACCTGGTGGCTGCTGGCCGACAACGATCACGGACCGCAAGTACCGTGCTTCGCGGCGATCGCACTCGCGCAGAAACTGTTGCGTGGCGAAGTTCGCGCACGCGGCGCGATGCCGTGCATGGGCCTGTTGACTGTCGACGAAATTCTCGCCGTCGGCCGCGGGCTCGATCTGCGAACAACAGTGACCGCGGACTAGCGGCCGCTGACTACTGCTGCTCCGGCGGCAGTCGCGTGTTCTGATCGTGGATCAAGCGCCACTGGCCCAGCTCCTTCCGGAAAGTGAACGTGACCCAGCTGCGGCTGCGATACGGCTTGCCGTCGACGGTGTCCTGGTAAAGGCTCTTCGTCGTCAGCACTGCGAAATCCGCGCCGACGATCCGGCTGACGGGCTCGAACTCGATCGTCCAGGTCTTGGTGGCGAAGAATTCCTTGTGGAAATCGATGTAGGCCTGGCGGGTCGAGGTCTGAGTCCCGTTCGGCAGGATCAAAGTGAGCCGGTCGCCCAGCGTGATCGTCTGCTCGAGCACCGCGAGATCGCGCGACTGCACGGCTTTGACATGCTCGGCAAACACCGCGTCGATGCTGCGCGCTTCCTCCACCGGCGCAGCACCGGCCAGCGTCGAGCACAGAAGGCCGATGGCAATTGCAGCTTGGGCGTACATTCGCGTCTCCCGTCTCATTCAGACGAGGCGCAACGTTATCGCACTTCGCGCTGCCTGTGGGTCAAGGCTTTAGCCTGACTTCTTCGAATCCTCCGGCGCCTGCTCCCGTTCGTTCATGCCGTAATCCCGCAGAACGTGCGCGACGCGCAACCGATAGTCCTGGAATATCGACTGCCGCCCCGCCCGCTGTGCCTCGCGATGCGGTTCGAGGTTGCGCCACTGGCGCACGGCTTCCTCATCGCGCCAGAACGACAGCGACAGGACCTTGCCGGGCGTGGTGAGACTCTGGAAGCGCTCGATCGACAAGAAGCCGTCGATGTTTTCCAGCAGCGGACGCAAGCTCGCAGCGATGTCGAGATAGGCTTCCTTGCGATCGTCCTGTGCGATGCCTTCGAAAATGACCGCAATCACGCAGCGCTCTCCTTCAGTTGCAGCACGGGCAGCCCTCGGGCGCAATGGCCATCGTTCCCTCGACGTTGGCGAGGAACGTGCGCTCCTCGCGCAGGACGAAGCGCTTGGCTTGCGCAAAGCCGAAGTTCTGCATGCCTTCGGGGTCGGCGCGCAGCTTGGCGCGATAGCGCTCGTAATCGGCGAGGCTGGCGAAGGCAATCAGGCCCCAGCCGACGTAGTTCGTGCCTTCATGCGGTAGGAAATAGCCGATCAGGTGACCGCCGGCACGCGGAATGATCTTGCCCCAGCGCTGCGCGTATTCGCGGAAGGCGTCGAGCTGCAGGGGATCGATCTCGTAGCGAATGAAGCAGGTGATGGACATGGGTTGCTCCGGCAAGCGCGAGCGCCAACAATAGCGCTGGCAGATCTCCCGTTGGTTCGAGGAGCATCGAACAATGACTGATGGCTCGAGCATGGTCGCTGCGGCGACACTTATCGGCGATCACGCGCGCGCCAGAATGCTGACCGCATTGATGGGCGGCCGTGCACTGACAGCGACGGAGCTGGCCGGTGCCGCCGGCATCACCAAGCAAACAGGCAGCACGCATTTGCGCAAGCTGCTCGACGCGCGCTTCATCACGATGGAAGCGCACGGGCGGCATCGCTACTTCCGAATCGCCGACGAGGAAGTGGCGCAACTGCTGGAGGAGCTCATGAGCTTCTCCGTCCGCACGCGCACGCAAGCGTGCACGACCGGGCCGAAGGATCCGGCACTGCGAAAAGCGCGCGTGTGCTATGACCATCTCGCGGGCGAGCTCGGTGTAATTCTGTATGCGAGCCTGCTCCAGCGACAGGCGTTCGATTTCAATGGCACGACAGTGTCGCTCAGTGCGGCCGGCGAGCGATTGATTGCCGCGCTTGGCATCGATACGCACGCAGTGCGCAGCCAGAAGCGCGCGCCCTGCAGAGTCTGCATGGACTGGAGCGAGCGACGGCTTCATCTCGCGGGCGCAGTGGGTGCAGCGTTGCTGACGCGTGTCATCGAGCTGGGCTGGGCCATTCGCGACAAATCCTCGCGCGCCATTCTGTTCCGCCCGAACGGCGAGCGCGCCTTTCGCGGCCACTTTCACTTGCACGGAGTGTTCCATGAAGCTGTATGAGTTCGCGTTTACGCGTGCGATTCGCTGCCGCTGGACGCTGCAGGAGCTCGGCGTCGACTTCGAAGCAGTCAATGTGAACATGGGTGCCGGCGAGCACCGGCAGCCGGCGTTCCTCGCGATCAACCCGGCGGGCAAGCTGCCGGCACTGGTCGATGGCGATCTCGTTTTGACTGAATCGGCCGCCATCGCTTTGTACCTCGCGGAGAAGTATCGGAAGTTCCTGCCCACGGACCCCCGCGGCCGTGCAGAAGTCAACCGCTGGGTGCTGTTCACGGTTACGGAGCTGGAGCAGCCGCTGTGGCGCATCGCCAAGAACCGGAATTTGTATCCGGAGGCGCAGCGGCTGGCCGCGGACATTCCGCTCGCGAGCCAGGATTTTCGCGCGATGGCGGCAGTCGCGGAGCAGCACATGCAGGGACGCAAGTTCGTCGTCGGCGACGATGTCACGGTCGCCGACTTCGTGCTCGCGTACACACTCGACTGGGCGAACGAAGTCAAGTTGCTGGATCGCTGCCCGCAACTGCTCGCGTACATGGAGCGGATGTACGCACGGCCCAAGGCGCCGCAACGGATCGCTCAGATCCGCGCCGCGCTTGCCAGCTAGAGCGCCTGCTTGCTTATCGCGGTCGGAGTGCGCTCCGCGAACTGTCCGTTCCAATAGGGATAGTAGGGATACGGCGGTACGAGCGCGCTGACCGCATCGAGCCGGGCGATCTGTTCCGCGTCGAGAGTCCAGCCGACGGCGCCGAGGTTGTCCAGCAACTGTTCCTCGTTGCGCGCGCCGATGAGGATCGTCGAGACCGTCGGCCGCTGCAGCAGCCAGTTCAACGCGATCTGCGGAATGCTCTTGCCGGTCTGCGTGGCGATCTCGTCGAGTGCATCGATCACGCCATGCAGCCGCGCGTCGTCGACGGGCGGTGCGAATTGCGCCGTTTCCTGCAGGCGTCGCGTGGGCGCCGGTCGATCGCGACGCACGCGGCCGGTGAGCCGGCCCCAGCCGAGCGGACTCCAGACGACTGCGCCGATGCCCTGGTCGAGGGCCGCTGGCATCAGCTCCCATTCGTAGTCGCGGCCGATCAGCGAGTAGTACACCTGGTGCGCAATGAACCTGGCGTAGCCGTAACGGTCGGCGATCGCTTGCGACTTCATCAGTTGCCAACCGGAGTAATTGGAGGCGCCGACATAGAGCACCTTGCCGGAACGCACCAGGTCGTCGAGCGTCGACATCACGGACTCGACCGGTGTCTGCGCGTCGAAATGATGCAGCTGAAGCAGATCGATGTAGTCAGTTCCGAGTCGCTGCAGAGCGCGATCTACACCGCGCAGCAAGTGATGCCGGGATGCGCCGACATCGTTCGGACCCGTGCCGGCACGCAACGTGATCTTCGTCGACAGCACGACGCGATCGCGTCGTCCAGCGAGCGCCTGGCCGAGAATCGCCTCGGACGCGCCGTCCGAGTACACGTCGGCCGTATCGAAGAAGTTGACGCCGGCTTCCAGGCAGAGATCTATCAGGCGTCGCGCCTGTGCCACGTCGGTAGTGCCCCACGCGTTGAACAGCGGTCCCTTGCCGCCAAAAGTGCCGGCCCCGAAGCCGAGCGCCGACACCTTGAACCCCGATGCTCCGAGAAACCGGTACTCCATGAGTCCGCTCCTGTGATGAATCACTGGCGATGGAGCGTAGAGCGTGCCGCGGGCGCGAAACATCGCAGCGGCGTCAGTTCAGAAATGCTCGTAAGCAGGTAATCCCAGGCCTTCAAGTCCGCCCGTGCCAGTTCGCAACTTTTGTAACTTTCGTCGCAAGCAGCGTCCCTCCTGCGCTTCACCCCGTCGCTAGCATGACTCCATCCCGTCGTGCGCGCCTGCGCGCGACGTCGACTGCTACATAACCAGACGCAGGAGAGGAGTCACGCAATGTCGACAAGTAATTCCATTCGGCACGCGGTTCGTTACGCGTTGCTGACGAGTGCTGCGGCCGGCGCCGCCGTGCCCGCATACGCAGCAGACCAGACCATCCAGGAAGTGGTCGTGACCGGTTCGCGCATCGCGCAGCCGAATCTCGAGACCACGAGCCCGGTCACGCAGGTGACGGCAGAGGACGTGATCACGCAAGGCGTGACCAAGGTCGAAGATCTGATCAATCAGTTGCCACAGGCGTTCGCTGCTCAGAACGCGACCGTGTCCAACGGTTCGACCGGTACCGCAACGGTCAACTTGCGCGGCCTCGGCTCGAATCGCACGCTGGTGCTGATCGACGGCCGCCGCATGCCGTATGGCGGTGTCACGAACTCCGCCGCGGACTTGAACCAGATCCCGACCGCCATGGTCGAGCGCGTCGAAGTGCTGACCGGCGGCGCCTCCGCCGTGTACGGTTCGGACGCTGTCGCCGGCGTTGTCAACTTCATCATGAAGAAGGACTTCGAAGGTATTCAGTTCGACGGCCAGTACAGCCTCTATCAGCACAACAACGACTTCGGTGGCCCGGGCGCAGTGAAGCTGCGCGATGTGATCTCCGCGCGTGCGGCGACCAACCCGGCGCAGTTCGCACTGCCCGATGACAACGTCACCGACGGCAACGGCGTGCAGGGCACGCTGATCATGGGCGTGAGCACGGAGGACGGCCGCGGCAACATCACGGCGTACGCGTCCTACCAAGACAACAAGGCGGTTCTGCAGCGTGACCGCGACTACTCGGCCTGCGCGCTCGACACGGTGCCGCCGACGACGTCGTTCGCCTGCGGCGGTTCCAGCACGGCCTTCCCCGGCCGCTTCACCGACCTGGGTGCGAACAGCAATGCGAGCAACGGTCCGGACGGCAAGGCGGGCGGCGGTGACGACGTGCCGGATACCAATCCGCTGCCGACGTTCAACTCATCGCTCAACGGCAACGCCTTCCGTAATTTCAGCAGCGCGACCGATCAGTACAACTTCGGCCCGACCAACTACTATCTGCGGCCTGATACGCGCTACAGCCTCGGCGCGATGGGTCACTACGAGCTGGCGCCGTTCGCCGACCTGTACACCCAGCTGATGTTCACGGACGTCCGCTCGGTCGCGCAGATCGCGCCCGGCGGCATCTTCCTCGGCGACACCGCGACGATCAATTGCGACAACCCGTTCCTGTCACAGGGGCAAAAAGACACGATCGGTTGCGGTGCTGCGGCTCACCTGGCGGCAACGACGATCGACCCGTCGACGATTACGCCGGAGAATCCGACTGGCTCGCCGTTCCTGGCGGATGAGAACCGCGTGCCGATGTTGATCGGCCGTCGTAACGTCGAAGGCGGCGGTCGTCAGCAGGACTTCCACAACTCGTCGTTCCGTGGCCTGATCGGCTCGCGCGGCGACATCGCGGAAGGCTGGACGTATGACACGAGCGTGCAGTTCTCGCGCACCAGCGCGAATCAGATCACGCTGAACTTCTTCTCGATCCCGAAGATCAACAACGCGCTGGATGCGGTGCGCGATGCCGATGGCAACATCACCTGCCGCTCGGTAGTCGATGGCACTGATCCTACTTGCGTGCCATACAACGTGTTCACGCCCGGTGGCATCACGCCCCAGGCTCTGAATTACATCCAGGCACCTGGCCTGCAGACCGGCACGATCGATCAGAACGTCATCCAGGGCGTCATCACCGGCGACCTCGGCACGATCGGGGCGAAGCTGCCGTGGGCGGACGAGTCGATCAAGATCGCGTTCGGTGTCGAGAATCGCCGCGACAAACTGACCAACACGTCGGATGACCTGCAGACGGCCGGACTGCTGTCGGGCTCGGGCGGTCCGACGATCGGTATCGACGGCTCGACCAACGTAAACGACGTGTTCATGGAAGCCAGCATTCCGCTGGTGCAGGGCAAGCCGTTCGCCGAGCAGCTGTCGTTCGACACCGCGTATCGCTACTCGGACTACAGCTCGGGCATCACGACCGACACGTACAAGTTCGGTATGGACTGGGCACCGGTGGAGGACGTCCGCTTCCGCGCGAGCTACCAGCGTGCGGTGCGTGCGCCGAACATCGTCGAGTTGTTCACTGCGCAGGGCTTCAACCTGTTCGACCTCCCCGGCGATCCGTGCGGTGCGGCCGTGCAGTTCCCCGAGGTGAAAGCGGGCCAGCCGGCGCCGCCGCCGCCGCTCGCGAGCCTCGCGGAGTGCGTGGCCACAGGCGTGCCGGCGGGGCAGTTCGGCTCATCGAACCTGGACAGCCCGGCGGGCCAGTACCAGTTCAACCAGGGTGGCAACACGACGCTGAAGCCGGAGACCTCGGACACGTACTCCTACGGCATCGTGTTCACTCCGCGCTTCGCTCCGGGCCTGGCCGTCTCGATCGACTACTTCGATATCAAAGTGGACGACCTGATCTCGACGTTCGGCTCGGCGAACACGCTGGATGCATGCTACGGGTTCAACGATGCGCCCGCCTGCTCGCGCATTCATCGCGACGCCACCGGCGCGCTGTGGGTTGCCGACGGCAACGTCGACGATCTCAACATCAACATCGGCGGCCTGGAGACCGCGGGCCTCGACTTGAACCTGAACTACACCGGCGTCGACATCGGCAGCTGGGGCTCGTTGAACTTCAACCTGACCGGCACGTACCTCGACAAGATCGTCACGGATCCAGGTGCGGAAGGCTTCCCGGCGTTCGACTGCAAAGGCCAGTTTGCTGGCAACTGCGTGAGCTCCTTGACCACTGCGGTCAATCCTGAGCTGCGCACGCGCTTGCGCATCGGCTGGGAGACGCCGTGGAACGTCGACCTCGCGCTGACGCATCGCTATATCAGCAGCGTCACGCAGGACGGCGCGGCGGCGAACCAGATCGATCGTCATCTGCCGCACGAGAACTATTTCGATCTGTTCGGCAGCTGGACGATTACGGATCAGGCATCGGTCCGTCTGGGTATCAACAACATTCTGGACAACGATCCGTCGCTCAGCTCCGCCACGGGCAATACCGGCAACGGCAACACGTTCCCGCAGGTGTACGACGCCCTCGGTCGCTTCGCCTTCTTCGGTATGACGGTGAAGCTCTGAAGCAGTAATGGGTATGGGGATAGGGGCGGCGGTGCTGCGACACCGCCGCCCTTTTTCTTGATCGAAGATTTATGACCCGAGCGCGGGGACCGATTCGGCCCGACGAATCTGGCGCGGCGACAGCCCCGTCCAGCGCCGCATCTGGCGCAGCAGTGCATGGCGCTGCGCGAAGCCGACACTCGACGCGATCTCGCACACGTCCAGCGGCGTAGTCTGCAGCAGCCGCAGGGCCGTCTTGGCGCGTTTGCGCAGCAGGTATTGGTGCGGTGTGATGCCGTGAACGCGCGTGAACAGCCGCAGGAAGTGATACTTCGACAGGCATGCGGCCTTGCCCAGCGAATCCAGATCGAGCGGCTGTCGATAGTTCGAATGCAGGTAGTCGGTCGCGAGGCTGATGCGCCGGTAGATCTCGCGACGCGTGCTGGTACGGATGAGCTGCAGCGCATCGATGCGCTCGATCACGCCGCCACGATGCGTGAGCATGCGCTCGAGCAGGAAGTTCAACTGCTCGTCGTACCACGCTTCGTCGTCGACGCCGCGCAGGACATGCAGGCGGATGAAGCGCAGCACCGGGCTGACGAGCTTGTCGTGCGGCTGCAGGCTCTCCAGGAATTCCGCGGACCGCTCGACGACGGCGTCGCCGCGCTCCAGCGCCTTCTCGATGGAGAGCGTCATCGCGCCGTAGGTGTGCTCGACCAGCGCCGGGCCGAAATAAATGGCGAACGATTCCACCGGCTGCGGCGCATCGATCTGCGTCGTGCAGACGCGGCCATTGTTGAGAATCAGGAAACTGTCGTCATCGACGGCGACGGTGCGGCCATCGAACTGGCAGCGCTCTTCGCCGCCCCACGCCGCGCGAATGGACAGGCTGTGCATGCGCGGCCCGAACTTGGAGCGGCGCGCACGGCCCCAGACGATGCAATTCTCCCGGCCCCACTTCGAGTTGAACGACTGTTGAACTTCGGCGTGAGCGGAAACGAAATCGGGGAGCGTGCGTAACAGCATCCTGCGGCGTCACCAGGAACTCATCGCACGCATGCTACGGACGCAGCCCGCCCGCGGCGTTACTCCAGGCCGACGCACGAGGATCAAAATCAGACCACGCCTCGTGTCCGGTAATCGATCGACTTGTAATTGTCCGATCATGCTATCTTGCATGAACCCACCGCAGCTGCGTGATCGTTGGCTAGTCACAAATGAATCGAAAACGGACAATCGTCCCGATGAAGGTTCCTCCCGGCATGAGATTCAACGATTCGGCGGCGCCGATCGATGTGTTGTTCGTGGTCGCGCCGCATTCGTTGCTGCTCGACATCGCCGGTGCGGCCGAGGCGTTCCGCTTGGTGAATACGCGTCACGCCGAGCAGGGCAAGGGCCCGCACTTTCGCCTGCGGTTCGCCGGGACTGCAGCGTCGGTGCCGACATCGGTTGGGCTGCCGATCGCGCTGGAGCCGCTGCCCGACGCATTCGCGACCACCACCTGGGTCGTGCTCGTCGGGCAACCCTCCGTCCATGTGCGTCGAGCCACGCCGGAAGTGATTGCGATCTCGCACTGGTTGAGCCGGGTGATGCGGCCGCGCCTGGCGGCGGCAGACTCCGCGGATCGCCTGCTGACCATCTGTTCGGGCACATTGCTCGCGGCGCGCTCTGGATTGCTCAACGGGCGCAGCTGCACGACGCATCACGACATGCTGGAATTGCTGAAAGCTTGTGCGCCGCGTGTCACCGTCGTGAGTAACCGCGTCTTCGTGGTCGATGGTCGCGTGGCGTCGACGGCGGGCATCACGGCGGGGATCGATCTGGCGCTGCATCTGATCGCAGAGGAATGCGGTGAAGCGATGGCGGTGAACGTCGCCGAGGACATGGTCGTGTATCTGCGGCGCTCGGCCCGCGATACCGAGCTGTCACCGTATCTGCGGCATCGGCGTCACAGCGCCGCGGCCGTGCACCGGGTTCAAGAGGCAATCTGCGCGGCACCCGAGCGGGAATGGAGCATGCCGACGATGGCGGCCATCGGGCATGTCACCGAGCGTCATCTGCTGCGGCTGTTCGTGCAGCACTGCGGAGTGTCGCCGCTGGATTTCCTGCGGAGCATTCGACTCGAGCGCGCACGGCAGCTCATCGAGCGCGGCGCCAGCGTCGCGCAGGCGGCAGAGACGTCCGGCTATAGCTCGAGCCTGCATCTGCGCCGCGCCTGGAAACGGCAGTGGGGCGGCTCGCCGCGCAGCGCGCAGCCGCGGCGGAGCATTCCATGAAGATGAACGATATTCCCTTCGGCACGACGGACTGGTCGACGATCGAGCCGACCGAGCACGCCGGCGACGAGGGCACGGCGTACTGGCGCACGCGTCAGTTCGGCGCCATCCGCGTGCGGATGGTCGAGTACACGCCGGGCTACGTCGCGAATCACTGGTGCAGCAAGGGCCACATCCTGTTCTGCATCGAAGGCGAGTTGCGCACCGAGCTCGAAGACGGCCGTCACTTCGTGCTCCGGCCCGGCATGAGTTATCAGGTCGCGGACAACGCCGAGGCGCATCGCTCGTCGACCGAGCGCGGCGCCAGGTTGTTCATCGTCGACTAGTCGCGCGGATCGTAGTGTCGCGCATGGCGCGATTCTGGGCCGGAAAGCGTGCAAAACTGCGTATCGGAGGCTATCGTCCGGGTCCGCGCTTCGGAGAACACCAACTATGCGCCGCTACTCGCCGGGGATGGCCATTCTGATCGGGGGTCTGATCGCCGGGACGCTCGACATCACGTATGCAATAACCTATTCGGCCTGGCGCGGCATGCCGCCGCAAAGCCTGCTGCAGTTCGTCGCGAGCGGTCTGCTCGGGCAGCCGTCTTTCGACGGCGGTACTCCGACCGCGGGACTCGGCCTGCTGCTGCACTATCTGATGATGCTCATCATTGCGGCCATTTTTTACGGGATCAGCCGGCAGCTGCCGTTCCTGGTGCGCAAGCCGATCGTGTGGGGGCCGGTGTTCGGGTTCCTGGTGTACTGGGTCATGAACCTGGTCGTGATGCAGCTGTCGGCGACCCCGAGCAAGTGGCGGTTCGTGCCGCTGTCGTTCGCGACGGGGATTCTTGTGCATATGTTCTTCATCGGGTTGCCGATCGCGTGGGCGGCGAGCAGGGCGCGGGACCCGGCTGTGGGTCAGGCTGGACATCTGAACGCCGGGCGGTGATTCTTGGCGGCATGAGCGCCGCGATCCAATCCCCTCGGCCGGCTCAGCCGGATCAGGACGACTTCGGTCTGCCGGGCTGGATCTACCACGATCCCGATTTCTTCGAGCTGGAGAAGCGCTCGATCTTCCGCACCAGCTGGCAGCTGGTCTGCCACAGCAACGACATTCCGCAAGTCGGCGATTACCACCGCTTCGACCTCCTGGGTGAATCGGTCGTTACCGTGCGCGGCAAGGACGGTCAGCCGCGCAGCTTCTACAACGTGTGCCGCCATCGCGCCTCGCGCCTGCTCGACGCGCAGAAGGGTAACTGCGGCAAGCTCATCTCCTGTCCATATCACCACTGGAGTTACTCGCTCGAAGGCAAGCTGATCGGCGTGCCTCAGCGCACTTCGTTCCACGGTCTCGACATGGAGAGCCGCGGCCTGGTGGCGCTCGAGCAGGAAATTTTCATGGGCTTCGTGTTCGTGCGCTTCGAGCCGGGCCTGCCGAGCGTGCGGGAGATGGCGGCGCCATACGCGCACGAGCTCGCGGCGTATCGCATGGAGGAGCTGGTTCCGCAGGGTCGAGTCACCTTGCGGCCGCGCCAGGTGAACTGGAAGAACGTCGCCGACAATTATTCCGACGGTATGCACATCCCCGTCGCGCATCCGGGGCTCACGCGCCTGTTCGGCCGCAGCTACGCGATCGAGGCGCAGGAGTGGATCGACAAGATGTCCGGCGTCGTGCAGGACCAGATCAGCAGCAACTGGTCGGAACGCAAGTATCAGCAGCTGTTGCCGCAGGTCGCGCACTTGCCCGCCGAGCGCCAGCGCCTGTGGACGTACTTCAAGCTGTGGCCGAACGTGGCCTTCGACATCTATCCCGATCAGATCGACTTCATGCAGTTCATCCCGGTGTCGGCGACCGAAACGATGATTCGCGAGATCGCCTACGTGCATCCCGACGACCGGCGCGAGATGCGCGCGAGCCGTTATCTGAACTGGCGCATCAACCGGCAGGTGAACATCGAGGACAAGGCGCTGATCGAGCGCGTGCAGGCCGGCATGGCGTCGAGCAGCTACACCGTCGGGCCGCTGAGCGAGAACGAAGTCTGTCTGCGCAGCTTCGCGCGGCGGATGCGGGCGATGATCCCGGAGTGCAGGAGACCGACGAAGTAGCGGCGCCGCGTCACGTTTTCACCCGCGTTTCCGATATCCCTGTCATGAGAGGGTTGTTAGTCGAGCGGCTGCGGCCGTTCGCGCTGATCGCGTTCGGCGCGAGCGCCGTGTTGCACTTTGCGCTCGCCGCCGCGGCCATCTGTGCCCTGCAGTTGCTCCACCGCCTGCCGATTCTCGGCAGCGTCGTCCTGCTCGGCGCGTTATTCCTCTATGCAGCCGACTGCGTGCGCGGCAACGCGTTCGCATCCGCCGGCCGGGCAGTCGATCGCGACCTGGTGCCGGCTGCAATTGCGAATTCGCTCGATGCTTTGCGGGACATCCGGCTGCTGCGCACGTTCCTGGGCAGTCCGGGGATGCTCGCGCTATTGGACGTGCCCTGGTTGCTCGTCTATCTGTGCGCGATCGCGTGGATCCATCCGCTGCTCGGTCTCGGCGGACTGCTGGGTGCTGCGCTGCTGATCTTCGGTCTGGCGATCGCCGGCGAGCTGCAGAAGCCCGAGCGCAGCGATTCGATGTTGTTGGCCGCGCGTCGCGCCCACGATCACGCCGAAGATCTGGTGCGCAGTGCCGAGACGCTGGTCGGAATGGGCATGTCGCACTCGGCGATTGCAGCCTGGCGCGAGCGACACGAGTATTCCGTGTCGTGTCGGCAGCATGGAGATCGCGGTGCTGCGCGACTCGGCGCACTGGCGCGCGCCGGAAGCCTCGCGCTGCAGATCGCCATGCTCGGAGTCGGCGCGCTGTTGGTCGTCGACTCGCGGCTCGGCATCGCGGACATGATCGTGGCAGTGCTGCTGTTGGGTAAGGCGCTGCAGCCGGTGGAGCAACTCATTGGCAGCTGGCCTTCGATAACTGCGGCGCGAGGTGCATGGCTGCGATTGAACCAGCGCGCGCCCAGGATCGTCGTGGCGGGCACGGATGCGCCGATCGCAGCCGGCAGGGTCGAGCTCGAACGAGTTTGCTACGCGCTCGCGGGTCGGCCGGCCTTCATGCAGAGCGTCACGCTGAGTCTCGCGCCGGGAGAGAGCATCCTGATCGTCGGGCCGAGCGGCTGCGGCAAGTCCACCTTGGCGCGACTGGTGCTCGGTGTTCTGCGACCGTACAGCGGCACGGTGCGCCTCGACAGCATCGATCTGGCGCGCTGGGATCGCGCAGCGCTCGGACAATGCGTCGGCTATGTGCCGCAGGAAGTCCACCTGTTCGCGGGTACGATCGCCGATAACATCGCGCGGCTGGGCGCACTCGACTCCGAGCGCGTCGTGCAGGCCGCTCGCGCCGCGCACGTCCACGAGATGATCGTCCGCATGCCCGAGGGCTATCACACGGAAGTCGCCGAAGGAGGCGCTGGCCTCCCGGCGAGCCAGCGACGTCGCATCGCGCTCGCCCGTGCGCTCTACGTAAATCCGCGACTCGTGGTGCTCGACGAGCCCGGCGTCGATCTGGATGCCGAAGGCGAGCTGGCACTGATCAAGACGCTGGCCGGCCTGAAGCAGCGCGGCGTCACCGTGGTGATCGTCGGACAGCGCACCGGCCTGTTGGAGCACGTGGACAGAATGGCATTTCTGCGCGATGGCACGCTGCAATCTGTCGAGCGCAGGGAATTGCCGCCTTTGCCGTCGGCCGCTGCCGTCGTTCCCCTGCATCGCCCGACGCCGCAACCGCTGTAAGATGCGGCTGCGCGCCGCAGTCGTGGCGGTCGAGGGCTTTCGTGGTCGATCCTGTGCCGGCCGAGTTGCTGGCGCGCTGGACTTCGCAGTCCAAGGCGCGCGACGGCTCGCCGCTGTGCATCCGTCCGTTGCGGCCTGACGATCGCGAACGCGAGGCCGAGTTCATCAACTCGCTGTCCGAGCGCACGCGGTTCTATCGCCTGATGACGCCGCTGAAATTCCTGCCGCCGCATCTGCTCGATCGCCTCATGGACATCGACTACGACCGCCGCATGGCGTTCATCGCCGCGGCCGAGCAGGACGGCTGCGAGCGGTTCGTCGGCATCGCGCGCTACGGCGAGACCGATCGTCCGAACACCGTGGAGCTGGGGATCACGGTGAGCGATCGCTGGCAGCGCCAGGGTATCGCGCGCTTGTTGATCGCCGAGCTGCTGCGCTTCGCGCGCTGGCGCGGCATCGGTCACGTCGAAGGCATCGTGCTCCACGACAATCTGCCGATGATCGAGCTGGCGAAGAGCCTCGGCTTCCACGTCGCCCACGACTACGCTCAACACGTCGTCGTGATCTCGAAATCGCTCGAAACGTAAACTCATAACAAGCGGGGATCCATGAGCGACACCACTCGACGCCAATTCCTCTCGGGCGCTGCACAGCTCGCCGGTGTTTCGGCAGCTGCAACGGTTGCAGCCGCACCCGGTGTCGCATTCGGCTCAGTGCGCGAGAGCGCTGGCAAATCCGCCATCACGACCCCGCCGAACGCGATCGTCGAAACTTCCGCAGGCAAGGTGCGCGGCTACCTTCGAGACGGCATCTTCACCTTCAAAGGTATTCCCTACGCGGGCACGACGGCGGGCGAAGCGCGCTTTCTGCCGCCGCAGCCAGTGACGCCCTGGACGCAGGTGCGTGCGTCGATGAGCTACGGGCCGGTGTGTCCGCAGCCAGTGCGCGGCGGCTGGGCCTTCGACCGTCTGTCATTTCTATTCGATTGGGACGACGGCCATCCGGGCGAAGATTGTCTGCGACTCAACCTGTGGACGCCGACCGCCGACGATCGCAGCAAGCGTCCCGTCATGGTCTGGCTGCACGGCGGCGGTTACGAAGCCGGCTCGTCGCAGGAGCTGCCGTCCTATGACGGCGAGAATCTGTGCCGCCGCGGCGATGTCGTCGTCGTCAGCATCAATCACCGACTCAACGTCTTCGGTTACTTGAACATGGCTGCGGTCGGCGGCGAGAAGTACGCGCGCTCGATCAACGTCGGCATGCTCGACATCGTCGCGGCGCTGCAGTGGGTACGCGATAACGTCGGCCGTTTCGGCGGCGACCCCGGGAATGTGACTGTCTTCGGTCAGTCCGGCGGCGGCGCGAAGGTCAGCACGCTGATGGCGATGCCGTCCGCGAAAGGTCTGTTTCACAAGGCAATCGTGCAGAGCGGCTCGCAACTGCGCCTCGCGACTGCAGAGGCTTCGGCAGCACAGGCCGCAGCAGTGTTGCAGGAACTGCAGGCACAAGGCATCGGCATCGGGCAATTGACGCAAGCGCCGGCAGCGCGCCTCGTCGAGATCGCCACCGGCGCGAAGAACAAGCTGCAATCCACGAATCCGCGCGCCTCGATTTCCGAGCGGCTCGGTTGGCAACCCTGGCTCGACGGCACGATCGTGACTTCGCATCCGTTCGATCCGCAGGCGCCGGCGCTCGCGGCCAGCGTGCCGATGCTGATCGGCACGACGCTGCACGAGTTTTCGCCGGCGGGTTCGCTGCCGGATCCGCGCGCGCTGACGGACGAATGGCTGGTGACGGAAGTCGGCAAAACGTATGGCTCTGCCGCACGCGACATCGTCGCGGCGTTCAAGCAGGGGCATCCCGGAGCGCTGCCGTTCGAAATCGCCGCGGTCATCGGTGCGACCGCGACGTTCCGTGTGTCAGCGGTGCGCCAAGCGCAATTGCAAGCAGCGAATGCGCCCGCGTATCTCTATTGGTTTGCCTGGAAGACGCCGGTGCTCGACGGCACTCCGCTCGCCTATCACTGCTCGGAGCTTGCATTCGCGTTCGACAACATCGATCGCTGTGCTAATGCGACCGGCGGCACGCCGGAAGCGCGCGAGCTGGCAGGAAAGGTGAGCCAGGCGTGGATTCAGTTCGCTCGCACTGGTAATCCGAATCACTCGGGATTGCCGCGCTGGCCGGCAGTATCGGCCAGCGCATTGCCGACGATGATCTTCGACACGCGTTGCGAGGTGAAGGATGATCCCGACGCGAACGAACGCAAATCGCTGGGGTGATCTACACGTGGCAACACGCTTCGATGTTGTTGCCATCCGGATCTAATACGAAAGCGCCGTAATACTTCTCGTGGTAATGCGGTCGCGGGCCCGGACCGCCGTTGTCGCGGCCGCCGGCTGCCATCGCCGCCTTATAGAACGCATCGACCAGCGCGCGCGTGTCCGCGCGGAATGCGATGTGGATCGGCGGTGAGTTAGGGGTCTCATTCTGCGCGAGCCAGAAGTCCGGCTTCGGCGGCACGCCGAACCCGGCGACGCCGCGGCCGCCAGTCACTTCCTTCGGCAGCTCCATCATCAGTTGGTAGCCGAGCGGCGCGAGCGCACGCGTGTAGAACTGCTTGCTCTTCTCGTAGTTCGTGGCGACGACGCCAGTATGGTCGATCATCGGATGTCTCCTGCCGTTATCCGAACTGCACTGCGAGCATGGAAACCGAGCCGCCGTCCATGCCTTCGACTGGAAATGATATCGCGTCGTCCGAAGCAGCCGCTCCGAGCACGTACAACAACGGCAAGTAGTGCTCCGGTGTCGGCACGGAGAGCAACGCATCCTGGCCGAGCGACCCGTAGTCGATCAAGGGCGGGTGCTCGCGGGCCGCGATGAGATCGCGCACTCGAGACTCGAAGCGCGTGGCCCAATCGTACGGTTCGACCGGATGCTTGCCCCACGCATACGCGTGCAGATTGTGGACGATGTCGCCGCTGCCCATGATCAACACGCCGCCATCGCGCAGCGGCCGCAGCCGTTGCCCGATTTCGTAATGAAAATGCGGCGCGCGCGTTTCGTCGATGCTCAGTTGGACGACGGGGACATCGGCGTTGGGAAAGACGTGACACAGCACCGACCACGTCCCGTGATCGAGACCCCAGCGGTCGTCGAGCTCGACTTCGAGCGGCTCGAGCAGCTGCTGTACCTCACGCGCGAGCGCCGGATCGCCGCGCGCCGGATACTGAACAGCGAACAGCTCGCGCGGGAAACCGCCGAAGTCATGAATCGTGCGCGGCGCAGGCATCGCCGTGACGGCGAGCTGCGGCACATACCAATGCGCCGAGATACACAGCACCGCACGCGGGCGCGGCAGACCCGCACCGAGCGCCGCCCAGGCGCGGGTGTACTCGTTGTTTCCCAGCGCATTCATGGGATTGCCGTGACCGAAGAAGATCGCGGGCTGACGCGAATGTACAGATGCCATGGCGTGGTCTGCGGTTTGCCGGGAGCTGTGCGCGGCGGGGGGCTGTGGCATCATAACGCCGCTCGCTTATTCAAAGATTCGTTGATTGCTGGTTGATTCAATGGGGGTGATTGAGGATGCAGGGCAAGCCCACCTCAATTGACATTGCTTACCTGGCCGGTGTGTCGCAACCGACGGTCTCGCGCGCCTTGCGCGGCAGCCCGATGGTCAGCGAGGAGACGCGGCGGCGCATCGAGTCGATCGCGCAGCAGCTCAATTACAAGGTCGACAAGAACGCTTCGAACCTGCGCTGCCAGCACTCGAACACGCTGGCGCTGCTGCTGTTCGAGGACCCGACGCCGGACGACTCGCTGATCAATCCGTTCTTCCTCGCGATGCTCGGCTCGATCACGCGCGCCTGTGCGCAGCGCGGCTACGACCTGCTCGTGTCGTTCCAGCAGCAGTCGGGCAATTGGCACGTCGACTACGAGGACAGCCGCAAGGCCGACGGCATCATCCTCCTCGGCTACGGCGACTTTCTCGAATATCGCCTGCGGCTCGAGCAACTGGTGGACCAGGGCACGCACTTCGTGCGCTGGGGCGCGGTGCAGTCGGGGCAGCCGGGTCTTTCGGTCGGCTGCGACAATTTCCACGGCGGGCACGAAGCGACTCAGCATCTGCTGCGCCTCAGTCGACGCAAGATCGCGTTCCTGGGCAGTGCCTCGGGCCACTATCCGGAATTTCTCGAACGCTATCGCGGCTACGGCGAGGCGCTCAAAGCCGCAGGCGTAAGCGTCAACCCCGCCTTGCAAGTCGACGCGATCACGATGGAACAATCGGGCTACGAGGCCGCGTGCGAGTTGCTGGGCCGCGGCGAGGCGTTCGATGCGATCGTCGCCGCCAGCGATCTGATCGCCATCGGGGCGCTGCGCGCCTTGCAGGAGCGCCACATCGATGTGCCCGGCGCGGTATCCGTCGTCGGCTTCGACGACATCCCGGCTGCGAGCCTGGCCAATCCGCCGCTCACCACGGTCATGCAGGACACGCGACTCGCCGGCGAGGTGCTCGTCGATTCCCTGCTGCGTTCAGTGCAGGGCGAACCAGTGCAGGACAGAGTCCTGCCGACGCGGCTGGTCGTGCGCCGCTCCTGCGGCGTGTGACTGAATACGTATGCAGGCTATCGTTGCCTGATACTCGCTCCCATTAAGCTGCACGCCGGTATGCAGTGGGAACGAGAACATGACGCAACCGCCATGGTGGCGCGGCGCGGTGATCTACGAGATCTATCCTCGCAGCTTCAGCGACAGCAATGCCGACGGCATCGGCGATCTGCAGGGCATCATCGACCGGCTCGATTACGTGGCCGGCCTCGGCGTCGATGCAATCTGGATTGCGCCATTCTTCAAATCGCCGATGGCCGATTTCGGCTACGACGTGGCGGACTATCGCAGCGTCGATCCCATGTTCGGCTCGATGGACGATTTTGACCGCCTGCTGGCCAGAGCACACGACCTCGGCCTCAAAGTCATCATCGATCAGGTACTGAGTCACACCTCGGTCGAGCACGCATGGTTCAGGGAGAGCCGGGCGAGCCGCGACAATCCCAAGTCCGACTGGTATGTGTGGGCCGAGCCGAAGCAGGATGGCACGCCGCCGAACAACTGGTTGTCCATCTTCGGCGGAGTTGCCTGGCGCTGGGAGCCGCGCCGCCGCCAGTACTACCTGCACAACTTCCTGTCGTCGCAGCCCGATCTGAATTTTCACAATCCGCACGTGCGTCGCGCGGTGCTCGACAATCTGCGCTTCTGGCTCGACAAGGGCGTCGATGGTCTGCGGCTCGACGCGATCAATTTCTGCTTTCACGATCCGCTGTTGCGCGACAACCCGCCGAAGCCGGCGGAACAGCGCATCGCGCGCGCCTTCAGCCCGGACAATCCATATGCCTATCAGTACCACCATCACGACAACACGCGGCCGGAAAATCTGCAGTTCCTGAGCGAGCTGCGCGCCCTGCTGGATGACTACCCCGGTACCGCCACGCTCGGCGAGGTCGCTTCGGAAGACTCGCTGGCCACCATGGCGGAATATACGAGTCGCGATCGGCTGCACATGGCGTACAGCTTCGAGCTGCTATCCGAGGACTCTACTGCCGCGCACGTTCGTGCGACGGTGGCAACGCTCGAACAACGCATGTCAGAGGGGTGGCCCTGCTGGGCGCTTTCCAATCACGACGTGCGTCGCGTGGTCACGCGCTGGGGCGGCGCACGCCCAACGAGGGCTCTCGCAATGCAACTGCTGGCGATGCTGTGCTCGCTGCGTGGCTCGGTGTGCCTGTACCAGGGCGAGGAGCTCGGCTTGCCCGAAGCGGACGTGCCGTTTCAGGCTCTGCGCGATCCGTACGGCATTGCCTTCTGGCCCAACTTCAAGGGTCGCGACGGTTGTCGCACGCCGATGCCCTGGGATGACATCGAGCACGGCGGCTTCAGCTCTGCCACGCCGTGGCTGCCCGTGCCACGAGAGCATATTGCGATGTGCGCTGCGCGTCAGGACGCCGACGCCCATTCGACGTTGAATGCATTCCGCGCCTTTGTGCGCTGGCGCAAGTCGCAACCGGCGCTGCGCTGGGGCGACATTCACCTGATGGCCATCGCCGAATCCGTGTTCGCTTTCGAGCGCAGCTACCGCGGCGAACGGATCCTGGCGGCATTCAACTTGTCCGCGGATGCAATCGAGGTACGCACGCCCGAGCTCGAAGCCTGGCGCCAGGTCGGCAGTACCGGACTTCTCGAAGGACAACTGGAGCGCGGCCGATTGCGATTGCCCGCGCATGGCGCTGTATTCGCGATGCCCCGCAGCGAGGCCGGATGATGCGTGTAAATATTTTCCGTGCGTGCGCACTCTACGCATTTCTGGCCTTAGCGGCGCTTGCCGCGGTACCGCCTTTACGCGCTGCAGAGGCGCGCGACAGCCAGCCGATCGCACGCCAAAGCCCGGACTGGCTGCGCGACGCTGTGATCTACGAGGTGTTCCCACGAGCGTTTTCGCAGCAAGGAAATTTCAAAGCTGTCAGCGCGCAGCTCGACCGCCTGAAGGAGCTCGGGGTGAGCGTGCTGTGGTTGATGCCCATCCATCCGCTGGGAAAGCTCAAGGCCAAGGGCACTCTCGGCAGCCCCTATGCTGTCCGCGACTACGATGCGATCAATCCTGACTACGGCAGCGCCGACGATCTGCGACAGCTGGTCGATGCTGCGCACCGTCGCGATATGAAGGTGTTCATCGACATCGTCGCCAACCACACCGCCTGGGATTCGGTGCTGATCGAACAGCACCCGGACTGGTACCGAAAAAACGCTGCCGGTCAGATCGTGCCGCCGAACCCTGACTGGGTCGATGTCGCGCAACTCGACTATTCGAATCCCGCGCTGCGTCGCTACATGAGCGACATGCTGGTGCGCTGGCTGCGCGACTACCGTCTCGACGGCTTCCGCTGCGACTATGCGATCGGCGTGCCGCGCGACTTCTGGGAATCCTTGCGACCGCAGCTCGATCGTGTCCGCCCCGGCCTGGCATTCATGGCCGAGGCCGACGATCCGGCGCTCCTGGCGAGCGCGTTCGACATCGACTACGCATGGGATTTTTATCACGCGCTGAGCGATGCACTTTCCGGGCGAGCAACCGCCTCATCCGTGCGCGAGGCGTGGGAGCGCGCCGCGGCACGCTATCCGCGCGGCGCGTTGCGTCTGCGATTTTCCGACAACCACGACCAGCTGCGTGCCACCGGGCAGTTTGGCTTGCCGGCCGCGCTCGCAGCCTCCGCGCTGATCTTTACGCTGGATGGCGTGCCGCTGCTCTACAACGGCATGGAGGTGGGAGACACGACAGAGTCCACGGCGCCGGCACTGTTCGAACGAGCGCCGATCGCCTGGGAAATGGCCGAGCGACGCCCACCGGTAACAGCGTATTACCAGGCGCTCGCGGCGCTGCGACGCGCGCATCCAGCGTTCACGCGCGGTGCGGTGCGATGGCTGCGAAACGACGACGAAGAGCGCGTGCTCAGTTACGAGCGCGCAGGCGCGGGGGAGACGCTCGTCGTCGTCGTCAATCTGTCGTCCCACAACTACGCGGGCATCGTGGAAACCGAGCCGGGTGAATACCGGGAGATCACGCCGGCGGCGCGCGCGACTGCTCCGGCAGCTGCAAGCACGCAAACTGGCCGTCACGCCGCGATGCTGCCCGCGATGTTCCTCGCTCCGTGGGAATTCAGGGTTTTCAGCAAGGCCTCGCCGGCCCGTTGAACGCAGCGGTTCATGCGTGAATACGTATGCATGAGATTGCTAATTGGCGGTCGCTGCCGACATCCTTGTACGACATCAATAAGAACGTCAGTTCGTGTGCGGTAATCAGGAGGGGATGCGAGTGAAGACTTCAAAGCGGAAAGGTAATCGCACCAAGCCGATCCAGCATCGTCGGCCCTACGAGATCAGCTCGGCAACGGGTTGCGCGGTATTCCTCATGGCGAGCAGTGGCGCCGCCTTTGCGCAGGCCCAGCCTCCCGGCGCGCAAGGTGCCAGCGACGGTTCGCAGATGGAAGAGGTCATCGTCACCGGCATCCGCAAGAGCATCGAGGATTCGATCGCCGTCAAGAAGAACGACGACCAGATCGTCGAAGTGGTGACGGCCGAGGACATCGGCAAACTTCCCGATTCCTCCATCGCCGAATCGCTCGCGCGACTGCCCGGCCTCGCCGCGCAGCGCACCAACGGCCGTGCTCAGACGCTTTCGATCCGCGGTCTCGGCCCGGACTTCACCGTCACCACGTTCAATGGTCGCGAGCAGGCTTCGACCAACGACAACCGCACGGTCGAGTTCGATCAGTATCCGTCGGAGCTCGTGACGCAGGTCAAGATTTACAAGACACCCGATGCCGGCATGGCGTACCAGGGCATTGCGGGCACCACGGACATCTCGACGGTCCATCCGCTCGCATACAACGGACGCCAAACGGCGGCGACCTATCGTCATGAGTACAACGAGCAGGACGCCAACATCCCAGGACTGGATCGCACTGGCGATCGTGCGAACCTCACCTACATCGATCAGTTCCGCGATGGCACCGTGGGCCTGGCGTTGGGAGCCGCATACAACAAGTCCCCGTATCAGGCGCAAACCCGCGAGCCTTGGGGTTACCCGGAGGTCGGCGGCAACCTGGTCATCGGCGGCGACAAGGACGGCGTGCAGTCCTCGTTCTACGAGCGTAAGGCCTACCTCGGCGTGCTCGAGTTCCAACCGAACGATCGGCTGCACATGCTGGTCGATGGCTACCACTCCGATTTCGAGGAGCTGCAAACGGTCCAGCGCGTCGAGTTCGGCACGATCTGGGCAGGCGCGACGCTCTCCAATCCCGGCCCGGTGGTGAACGGCCGCATCCAATCGGGCACGTTCGCGAACGTGCCGTTCGTGGTGATCGAGAACTACAACAACGACCGTAACGCGGACGTCGATTCGATCGGCTGGAACACCCAGTTCGATCTCAACGACGACTGGAGCTTCAACGGCGACCTCAGCTGGTCGCGAGTCAAGCGCGAGGATCTGCGTCTGGAATCCACAGCCGGCACCGGGACGAACAACGATCCGTCGTTCCTGCCGCATGTCGACTCCATTTCCTTCACGACCGATGCTGACGGCATCTCGCATTTCACGCCGACGCTCGACTACAGCGACTACAACACGGTGTTCCTGACCGACCCAGGTGGCTGGGGCGGCGGCGCGCGCCGCTCGGGTTTCGTGGGCAACCCCCACATCGAAGACGAGATCAAGGCGGTACGGCTGTCGGCTGAGCGCAAGCTCGGCAGCAACTTCATGGACCGGGTGACCTTCGGAGCGAACTACGCCGAGCGCGTGAAATCGAAGGACAACTTCCAGAGCATCCTGTACCTGCCCGGGAACATTTCTCACGCCGCCGTGCCGGAAGGGTTCCGTACCGGGATCACCAATTCGTCGTTCTTCGGCAGTCCGCACGGGGTCATCGGTTACAACGCCCTCGCACTGTATCGCTCAGGGTTCTGGCAGCCTGTGGATGCATTCTCGGATCCGAATCCGGCCGTGGGCACGGGAGATCGCCAGAGCGCCGTCACCAACGATTGGGAAGTGACCGAGAAGCTCACCACGGCATTCGTGCAGGTCGGCATCGATACTCAGATCGGCAGCCTGCCGTTGCGAGGCAACGTCGGCGTGCAGAGCGTTACGGCGGACCAGTCTTCGGACATCAGCTTTTTCTCGGCGCCGCTGCCGGGCGAGACGTTCGGCAGTGTTTCGATCGTCACTTCGGGCGCCAAGTACACCGATGTCCTGCCCAGCCTGAACCTCGCACTGGAGCTGCCCCACGACATGAAACTGCGCTTCGGTGCCGCGATCACCGTTGCTCGGCCACGGATGGATGATCTCGCTGGCGGCGCGGGCTACACCGTAGTCCCGGACGGCGGCGCTGCGGACAACGTCAACGGGCAGCCCATATATTGGAAGCGGACCGGCGGCGGCAATCCGGAGCTCAGGCCGTGGAAGGCGAACACTTTCGATCTGTCGCTCGAGAAGTATTTCGCCGAGCAGGCGTACGTCTCCCTGGCCGTGTACTACAAGGACCTGAAAACGTACATCTTCAACAGCTCGATCATCGAGAGCTTCGAGGGCGTGCTGCTGCCCGGCCAGGACTCGCCCGACGATCCCAACACCGGCTACACCCAGGCCGATGCGAATCGTCTGGGCGTTACGACCACCAAGGTGAACGGCAGCGGCGGCTATATCCAAGGAGCCGAGCTGACGTTCTCGATGCCGCTGTCGATCTTCGCGCCGGCGCTCGATGGCTTCGGCTTCATCGTGAGCGGTGCCGTTAACGATTCCTCGATCGACATCAACGGCGTCGAGACGCCCGTGCCGGGCTTGTCCGAGGAAGTGATCAACACGACGCTGTACTTCGAGAAGGCGGGTTTCTCGGCACGCGTGAGCAACCGCTATCGTGGCGATTTCATCGGCGAGGTGCCCGAGTTCGACTCGAGCCTGACGCTGAAGAACGTGAGCGCCGAGTCGCTGCTGGACGCGCAGGTCGGCTACGAGTTCCAGGAAGGATTCATGAGGGGTTTGAGCGTGAGCCTCTCCGGCACCAACCTCACCGACGAGCCATTCACGCTCAACAACGTGGACACCACGTCGTACAACCTGATCAAGCATCAGGAGTACGGTGCGGTGTACTCGGTCGCAGTGACTTACAAATTCTAAGCACTCAACTGCAAATGAGCAGCCCGCCGGCCGAGTGCGCTGGCGGGCTCGTTTTCTGACAAGCTGACAGCGTGGTCGATCAGGAAATCAGGTCCGTCGTGATTGCCGGGGGCGGGGCTGCGGGCTGGATGGCCGCGGCCGCCCTGGTACGCGTGCTCGGGCCCAGGCTCTCAATCACGCTGGTGGAATCTTCCGAGATCGGCATCGTCGGCGTCGGCGAGGCGACGATCCCGGCGATTGCGCAGTTCAACAAGCTGCTGCGCATCGACGAGGACGATTTCCTGCGGCAAACGCAGGGCACGTTCAAGCTCGGCATCGAGTTCGTCGATTGGTACGAGCCGGGGCATGTGTACATGCATGCCTTCGGACCGGTGGGCCGCGACCTCGCTTACGTCCCTTTTCACCACTACTGGTTGCGTGACCACGCGCACACAGGCGCGAGCTCGCTCTGGGATTACAGCTTCAACTGGCTCGCCGCGAAGCAGGCGCGTTTTGCGCGGACCGAGCGCATCGCCGACACGCCGCTGGCGGGCTTGATGTGGGCCTACCATTTCGACGCTTCGCTCTATGCGGCGTATCTGTCGCGTTTGGCACAGGGCATGGGCGTGCGCAGGGTGGATGGCATCATCGCCGAGGTTGTGCTGGCTCAGGAGAACGGCGACGTGCGTGCCCTGCGGCTCGCCGACGGGCGCGAGTTGACGGCCGACTTCTTCATCGATTGCACGGGATTCCGCGGACTGTTGATCGAGAAGGCGCTCGGCATCGGCTACGAGAGTTGGTCGCAGTGGTTACCCTGCGACCGAGCGTGGGCGGTTCCATCAGGGCGAGTGAAGCCGCTCCTGCCACATACGCGTTCGACTGCGCGCGAAGCAGGGTGGCAGTGGCGCATCCCGCTGCAGCACCGCACGGGCAACGGTTACGTCTATGCGTCCTCGCATACGAGCGACGAGCGTGCGCGCGAGCTGTTGCTCGCAAATCTGGATGCGCCGGCGCTTGCAGAACCGCGGCTGATTCGCTTTACGACGGGGCGTCGCAAACAGTTGTGGAACAGAAACGTGGTGTGCATGGGGCTCGCCAGCGGCTTCCTCGAGCCGCTCGAGTCCACCGCCATTCACCTGATCCAGGTGGCGATACAGAGGTTGATCCTGCTGTTTCCACACCGCGGCGATTGCGAGGAGCGACGCAGTGAGTTCAATCGCGCCATGGCGGCGGAGTACGAATACATCCGCGATTTCATCATCCTGCACTATCACGCCAACAACCGCCGCGGCGAAGCGTTCTGGGACACGTGCCGCAACATGTCGATACCGGATTCGCTGCGGCATCGAATCGAGCTGTTCCGCGAAACGGCGGGCATCTTCTGCGCCTCCGACGATCTGTTCCAGATGACCAGCTGGCTGCAGGTGCTGTGGGGACAGGGTGTGCGTCCGCGAGCGTCGCATCCATTCGTGGAAGCGGTGGCGCCTGCCGACCGCGAGGGGTATTTGCGGGACCTCCGCGCGCTCATCGCCCAAGCTACGCAGCAGCTGCCGGACCACGCGGACTTCATCGCGCGACACTGCGCCGCATGACTGCCAAGCCGCAGGTATCGTTCTGGCAGATCTGGAACATGTGTTTCGGATTCCTGGGAATCCAGTTCGGCTTCGCGCTGCAGAATGCCAACGTCAGCCGCATCTTCCAGACGCTCGGTGCGCAGGTCGAGCAGATCCCGATTCTCTGGATCGCCGCGCCGCTCACCGGGCTGATCGTGCAACCCATCGTCGGGTACTACTCCGACCGCACCTGGAATCGGCTCGGCCGCCGCCGGCCATATTTTCTCGGCGGCGCAGTGCTGACGACGCTGGCGCTGTTCGCGATGCCGAACTCTCCAGCGCTGTGGATCGCCGCGGGACTGCTGTGGCTGCTCGATGCATCGCTCAATATTTCGATGGAGCCGTTCCGCGCGTTCGTCGGCGATCAGTTGTCGCCGCTGCAACGCCCGACGGGCTATGCGATGCAGAGCTTCTTCATCGGCATCGGTGCAGTCGTGGCAAGCCTGCTGCCCTGGCTGCTCGCCGCGGCAGGCGTGCAGAACAGTGCCGAGCCCGGCGCAATTCCGGATACGGTCCGGTACGCGTTCTACGCCGGAGCCGCCGTCCTGTTTCTGGCAGTGGGGTGGACGGTCGTCAGCACGCGCGAATATCCGCCGGCGCAATTGCAGGGCTTCGACGATGCCAACGCGATGGGCGAGACGACGATCAACGCAGGCAAAGCGCGCCGCGACGGTTTGCTCTGCCTTGCTGCCGGTGTCGTAGCTGTGGCTGTGATCAGCTTCGGCAAGCTGGAGGCGGAGCTCTATCTGCTGGCGGCGGGACTCCTCGCATACGGGATTGCGTTGCTGATCCTGAGTGTCTGGCGTGCGCGCAATGCGTTCACCGCGATCATGGCGGATTTGCACGAGATGCCGCCGGCAATGCGCCGACTCGCAGTCGTACAGTTCTTCTCGTGGTTCGCGCTGTTCGCAATGTGGATCTACACCACGGCTGCGGTCACCCAGGTTCATTTCGGCACTACCGATCCGCAGTCGGCCAGATATAACGAAGGCGCGAACTGGGTCGGAGTGCTGTTCGCCTCCTACAGCGGCTTCGCGGCGATTGCGGCCGTTGCCATTCCGCTGCTGGTGCGGCGCTTCGGCCTGCGCACCAGTCACTTGATCAATCTCTGGCTGGGTGCCGCCGGGCTCATCTCGTTCGTGCTGATTCGCGATCCTCAATGGCTGATCGTCGCGATGGTCGGCGTCGGATTTGCGTGGGCCTCGATCGTTTCGCTGCCCTACGCGCTGTTGTCCAACAATCTGCCCGCCGCCAAGATGGGCATCTACATGGGCATCTTCAATTTCTTCATCGTGATTCCGCAATTGCTGGCCGCGAGCGTGCTCGGCTTCCTGTTGCGGGCGTTCGCTCATGGACAACCGATCTACGCGCTGGTCATCGGCGGTGCGAGCCTGTTCATCGCCGGGCTGGCAGTGCTGCGGGTCGCAGAACCGGCAGTCGCGGTGGCCGGCACGCCTTCCAGCGTCGCGCAATGATCACTGCCGTCCGTTCGCTGCTGCTGTTGTTCGCTTTCGCTTGCACTGCCAACGCGGCGGACGCGGTCCGCGATCGTTCGCAGACGGATGAAATCATCTACTTCGTCCTGCCCGATCGCTTCGAGAACGGCAATCTCGCCAACGATCGCGGCGGGCTGCCCGGTGATCGTTTACAGCACGGTTTCGATCCGACGTCGAAGGCGTTCTTTCACGGCGGCGATCTGCAGGGACTCACCGCGCGGCTCGACTATATCCAGGCGCTCGGCGCCACTGCGGTGTGGCTCACACCGGTGTTCAAGAACAAGGCCGTGCAGGGCGCCCCGGGCCAGGAATCGGCCGGTTATCACGGTTACTGGATCACGGATTTCACCGCCATCGATCCGCATCTCGGCGATGAGGCGCAGATGCAGGCTTTCGTGCGAGCCGCGCACGCGCGCGGCATGAAGGTGTATCTCGACATCATCGCGAACCACACGGCGGACGTGATCGCGTATCGCGAATGTCCGACCGAGCAATGCCCGTATCGCTCGCGTGCCGAATATCCCTATTCGCGCCGCGGCGGCGTGCAGGGTGCACCGATCAACGCAGGCTTCACCGGCAACGACTTCGAGAAGCTCACGCGTCCCGATTTCGCATATACCCCCTACCTGCCGGCGGGCGAAGAGCGGATCAAGGTGCCGCAGTGGCTGAACGACCCGCTGCTCTATCACAACCGCGGCAATACGACCTTCGAGGGCGAGAGCTCGGAGATGGGCGACTTCGTCGGGCTCGACGACCTCATGACCGAGCATCCGCGTGTCGTGCAGGGAATGATCGAGATCTACGGCAGCTGGATCGATCGCTACGGCGTCGATGGCTTTCGCATCGACACTGCGCGGCACGTGAATCCGGAGTTCTGGCAGGCGTTCGTGCCGGCGATGCTGCAGCGGGCGGCCGCGCGCGGCATCCCGCACTTTCACATTTTCGGCGAGGTGTCGAGTCCGGGCATCGATGTCGCGCTGCTGGCTCGCTACACGCGCGTCGCGAAGCTGCCCGCGGTCCTCGATTTTGCGTTCGCGAATGCCGTGCGCGATACGGTGGCCGGAAATGCTGGGACGGACAAGCTGGCGCGGTTGTTCGCGGACGACTCGCTGTACGAGGGTGGGGAACGGACGGCGTTACAGCTGCCGACGTTCGTGAGCAATCACGATGGTGGTCGCTTCGGCTTCCATGTGCGAGCGGCTCGCCCGCAGGCAAGCGACGACGAGGTCTTGAAGCGCGTGCTGCTGGCGCACGCCATGCTGTTCACGTTGCGTGGAGTGCCCGTCGTTTACTACGGCGACGAGCAGGGGTTCACTGGCGTCGGCGGCGATCAGGATGCCCGACAGGACATGATGCCCAGTCGCACACCTTCTTATCTGGCAGATCGGAGAGTCGGAGTCAGGCTAAAGCCTGACCCACTGGGGTCGAGCTTCGATCTCCAGCATCCGATTGCACGAGCCATTGCGAAACTCTCGGCGCTGCGTCGCACGCATGCCGCGTTGCGCAGTGGGCGGCAGGTGGTCCGCAACTATTCCGACTCGCCAGGGCTGTTCGCCGTCTCCCGGCTCGATCCGACTACAGGGCGCGAGATTGCGATCGCGTTCAACACCTCGCTGCAGCCGCTGTCGACCGTGATGGAAGTTGCTGCCCACTCGCGCAGGTTCACCGCATTGTATGGTCGTTGCGAGAGCGAAGCGGTCGCCCCGGGCTCCTATCGCGTCGTGCTGGCTCCGCTCGACTTCATCGTGTGCGCTGCCGGAGACGGAACGTGAGAAGAGATTCTCTATTTCTTCTCCTGATTCTGTGGGTCAGCGCCGCGGGCGCCGAGACCCTCGGCACCGTGAACTCTCCAGGCAATATTCTCTCCGTCAGCGTCACCGTCAACGACGAAGGCCGGCCCGGCTATTCGATCACGCGCGGCGGCCGGCAGATCGTCACCGAGTCGCGCCTCGGCTTCTGGTTGACCGACGCACCGAAGCTCGAGCGTAACTTCCGCGGCGATGGAGTTCAGACGCGCAGCTTCGATGAGACATGGGAGCAGCCGTGGGGTGAGCGGCGCTACGTGCGCAATCGCTACAACGAGCTGCGCGCTCGGCTGGTCGAGAAGAGTCAGCCGCAGCGCTCGCTCGTCGTCGTGTTCCGTGTATTCGACGATGGCGTCGGGTTTCGCTACGAGTTTCCGGATCAGCCGCAACTGCACCAGGTGAACATCGGCGAAGAGCTGACCGAGTTCGCCCTCGCCGATCAGGGCACGGCGTGGTGGATCCCGGGCGGGGAGTGGAATCGCTACGAATATCTCTATCGTCGGACTGCGCTGTGCGAAGTCGCTCAGGCGCACACGCCGCTCACGATCCGCACCGATGCGGGTCTGCACATCGCGATCCACGAAGCGGCGTTGGTGGACTATTCGGGCATGTGGCTGCGTCGCGTCGACGGTACGCGGCTCAAGGCGGTGCTGTCGCCGTCGTCGCAAGGTGCGAAAGTCAAACGCGTCGCGCCGTTCGCGACGCCCTGGCGCACGCTGCTGATCGCAGACAGTGCCGGCGCGCTCTACCTGGCGTCGGACATCATTCTCAATCTCAACGAGCCGAACCAGCTCGGCGACATGTCGTGGTTCGAGCCATCGAAGTACATCGGCATCTGGTGGGGGATGCATCTCGGCGAGTGGACGTGGGCTGCGGGCCCGCAGCATGGCGCAACGACCGCGAACACGCGCCGCTACATCGACTTCGCCGCACGCAACGGTTTTCGCGGCGTGCTCGTGGAAGGCTGGAACGTCGGGTGGGACGGCGACTGGTTCGCAAACGGCGAGAGCTTCAGCTTCACGCAGCCGTACCCGGACTTCGATCTGGCGGGGCTCGCCGAGTATGCGAAGCGCAAGGGCGTGCACCTGATCGGTCATCACGAAACGTCCGCGAACATCGCGAACTACGAGCGGCAGCTCGAGGCGGGGCTCGATCTCTATCAGCGCCTGGGCATCGACAGCGTGAAGACCGGTTACGTCGCCGACGCGGGCGGCGTCAAAGCGCTGGGTGAGGATGGACGGATTCACTTCGAGTGGCACGACGGCCAGGTGATGTCGCGTCATCACCTGAAGGTCGTGCTGGAGGCCGCCAAGCGTCACATCGCTGTGGTCGCGCACGAGCCGATCAAAGACACGGGATTACGGCGTACGTATCCGAATTGGGTGTCGCGCGAAGGCGCGCGCGGCATGGAATACAACGCTTGGGGCAATCCGCCGAATCCGCCGGAGCACGAAGCGAATCTCGTGTTCACTCGCATGCTCGCCGGCCCGTTCGACTTCACGCCGGGCGTGCTCAGCCTGAAGGGCAAGGGCGGTCAGCCGTTGCAATCGACGCTGGCGAAGCAGCTCGCGAACTACGTCATCCTGTACGCGCCGCTGCAGATGGCCGCGGATCTTCCCGAAAATTACCGGCGCTACCCGGCACCGTTTCAGTTCATCAAGGACGTGCCGACCGACTGGGCGCAGACGCTGGTGCCGAACGGCGCCGTCGGCGACTACGCCACGATCGTGCGCAAGGATCGCAACAGCGACGACTGGTATCTGGGCAGCGTCACGGACGAGAACGCACGCACGATGGAGGTCGAGCTCGACTTCCTCGATGCCGATCGCGTTTACCGCGCGCACATCTATCGCGACAGCGCCAACGCGGACTGGCGCACGCATCCCTTCGCCATCGCAATCGAGCGCCGCGAAGTCCGCCGCGGCGACATCTTGCAGCTCAAGCTCGCCCCCGCCGGCGGCCAAGCCATCCGCTTCCAAGCGCAACCCAAATAGCGGGTGCTGCGTCCGAACCAGCACAGTTACTGGCGAGGCTAGGAGGCACCATGACAGTTGCATCTTATTTGTTCGGTACAGTCGCGCTGGCCGCGGCTGCTCTACCCGTTGCGTCCCAAGCTGATTCGTATTCGGCGCCGCCGCAGGCGTGCTACTCGGGTGCGTATCGATTCGCCAATGGCGGTTTTGTCGTCATTGCGCCAAGCAGCGAAGGCGCGTTGCGCTATCGCGTGACCGACGGCCGCACCGGCCGGCTCTATCCGAGCGACGACAAACATTTTGACGGCGGACCGGGCTGGGCAGCGCGCGAGCCACGCATCGCCGAGGCTGCGTTCGACGGGTGCTCGAGCGATCGACTGCAGTTTCGTCTGAAGGACGGGCCTTCCGGGGTCGCGCGCCGCGTGCCGGTTACGAAGCAGGGCGGCACGTTCTCCAGCATCGGCAACACGCTTTACGGCGAGCTGTTCGCGCCTGAGAAACCCAAGGCGCTCGTCGTTCTCGTCTTCGGCTCGGGGCAGGACAGCGCAGTGACCTACAACTATGTGCAGCACCTGCTGCCCATGTATGACATCGCAGTGTTCGCCTACGACAAGCGCGGCACCGGTCGCTCGAACGGCCGCTTCACCGTCGACTTCAGCGAGCTGGCCGACGATGCGCTCGCCGCGGTCGCCTACGCGCGCAAGCTCCTCGACGCGCCCGGCGTGCCCGTCGGTTTGATGGGCGAAAGTCAGGGCGGCTGGATCGCCCCGCTGGCAGCAGCCCGCGCGCCTGCCGACTTCGTCGTCGTGTCCTATGGGCTCGCGATCAGTCCGCTCGACGAGGACCGCTATGAAGTCTTCGATGAGCTGCGCGCGAAAGGTTACGACGACAGCGTGATGGCGAAGGGCCGCGAGCTGACGTCCATCACCGGCCGCATCATGCTGTCGCGCTTCACCGATGGCCTGGACGACCTGCGCAAGTTCAAGGCCGCGCATGCGGACGAGAAGTGGCTGCACGAAGTCGAAGGCGATTTCACCGGTCCGCTGCTGAACTCACCCGACGATCAGTTCACCAAGTTGCGCGCCGCGCTTGGCTTCGACGCGATTTTCGACTACGACGCGCAGGCGGCGCTGCGCCGGGTGCGTGTGCCGATGCTCTGGGTCGTCGCAGGCAAGGACACGGAAGCGCCGAGCGCGCCGACGCTCGAATTCCTGCGCGGCCTGCAGCCTGCGCCTCCGCAGCTCGACATTGCCGTCTTCCCCAATGCCGATCACGGCATCCTCGAAGAGGGCGAAGAGGGTGGACAGCCGTACGCCAGGCAGTCAGCGGGCTATTTCGACCTGCTGACGCACTGGATCCAAACCGGCAAGCTCGCGGGGAAGTTCGGTACGGCGATACTGCAGCCGGATCCCATGAACAAGGGATCCCAATAGTTCTATCGACGCGAGTATGCTCGGCGCCGTATCGTGACTGACCGGTCGCGAAACGGTGCCGCGCATGCAACTTCGAAGCTCGAGAGTATCGACGGGGCTCCTGCTGGGGCTGACGTCGGGGATCCTCGCCGCCAGCGCCGCCAGCGCCGCCAGCGCCGCCGACCCACCGCCTGACCTGCAGGGCTTCTGGATCAGCGGTACGCTGACTCCGTTCGAACGGCCCGCGGGGGTCGTCGCGCAGTTGCCGGCAGAGCAGCTTGCCGAACAACAGCGGCTGGCTACCGAGAAGTTCTGGGCCGCCGGCCATAAACCCGGCGACGTCGGCCGCGATAACGACGCGTTCATCGATCAGGACCTGAAGATCCTGCCGAACGGCCAGACTTCGCTCGTCGTCGAGCCCGCCGACGGGCGTGTGCCGTTCAGGCCGGCGGCGCTGCAGCGACGCGATTTCAATCTGAGCAATTTCGATTCCTACGAGACCATGAGCCAGTGGGATCGCTGCATCACGCGCGAGCCCACCACGATGTTTCCGGTCAGCTATAACAACGCGCATCAGATCGTGCAGACGCCGGGTTACGTGGTGATCACCGCCGAGATGGTCCATGACGCACGCATCATCCCGATCGGCGATGACAAGCGCGCCGCGCACGCAGATTCTCGCGTCCGCTCATGGGCCGGAGATTCACGCGGCCACTGGGAAGGTTCGACGCTGGTGGTCGAGACTACGAACTTCAATTCGCTCGGCTGGATCGCGACGGGGGGCAATGCGCTGGCATTGCGCGGGGTGCCGGTCAGCGAACAGCTGCGGATGGTGGAGCGGTTCACGCGCGTCAACCACGACACGATGCAGTACGAGGCCACGATCGAGGATCCCGTGAACTACACCGCGCCGTGGAAGATTGCGTATCCGCTGACGCGCGACGAGAAGTATCAGATGTTCGAGTACGCGTGCCACGAGGGCAATCAGGCGGTCGAGGTGATCCTTCGCGGCGCGCGTGTGCAGGAGCAAGCGGGCGAGAAGTAGCCCGGTTCGATCAACGATTCACGATGCTGAAGATATTGCCGTCCGGGTCCTTGAACCAGGCAACCTTCATGTCAGCGCCTTCGGCGACATGCACGTCGCCCTGCAGCTTCAGCTCCGGCAGGTCGTAGTGCTCGAAGGCGACGCCCTTCGATTTCAACGTCCGAACTTCGCCCTCCACATCGTCGACCGGCCAGGTCACGGCCGTCGCCTTGTTCGTGCCGGCGTACTGCGAGCGGTAGACATTGAGGCGCGAGTTGCCGTTCTGATACACGACCACTTCTTCGCCTTCCGCGTCGATCGGCTTCAGGCCGAGCGTGCCCTCGTAGAATTTCTTCGCCGCCGTCAGGTTCTTGACCGCGACCGTGGGAATTGCGTCGTATTTGCTGAGCATGGTTTCCTCCTTTTCGTCAGGTGCCAGACTCAACCCGCGTGGCGCACAATGGATCCCTGTTCGAGGCGAATTCCTGCACGCCCGTTAGAGAAGGAGGACCCAGTGACCTGCATGAGCGCCGCCGAGGCTGCGCAATTCGCGCAGCGCTGGCTGCCCGCGTGGACCGGCAACGATCCGCAACGGCTGGCCGCGTTCTATTCCGACGATGCGCTGTACGTCGATCCCGGCATTCCCGCCGGCGCCCGCGGCAAAGCGGACCTGCTCGCGTACTTCCGCAAGCTCCTCGCGCACAATCCGCACTGGGTCTGGACGCAGCTCGAAGCGATTCCGCTGCAGGACGGGTTTCTCAACAAGTGGCTGGCGAAGATTCCGGTCGGAGCGACGACGCTCGAGGTCGTCGGCGTGTGCCTGGTCCAGCTGGATGCGGCCGGCAAGATCCGCCGCAATGAAGTGTATTTCGACAGGACCGAGTTGCTGGCGGAGATCGCGCGCTACAAGAGTCAGGCTAAAGCCTGACCCACATCACTCCGGTCCGACGAGCGCGGCCCAGAATGCGTCGAAGCTCTTCAGCACGGCGGGATCCTCCTTGACGATGCCGACGACCTGACGCGGGATCAGCTTCAGGTGATCGACCATCGCTGCCTCGCTCGCGCCGCTGGCACGCGCGAATGCGCGAAAGATCTCGAACGAGCGTGCTTCGTAGGCGTCGATGTCGATGTCGGTGCCGTTCGCGAACGTCTTCACGGTCTCGTCGTAGTAGGCATGCATGTGGGGCGATCGCTTCCAGCTGCTGGAGTCATCCTGGAAGTCGACCGTGGTTGCCTCCGCCTCGTGGGCAGAGGGTTCATGCTTCGGTTGCTGTGCGCAGCCAGTCGTGACGAACAGAGCCGCGACCAAGAGGTGGAGGGTTTTCATCGCTCGAGTATGCGCGAAAAAACGGCGGGCCGAAGCCCGCCGTTGTAACCAAGGTTTTCCGATGTAACGAAGTGTTGCGTGTTGTTAGAAGTCGGCGGTCAATCCGAGGAAGACATACCGCCCCATCGTGTCGTACACCTGCGGGAACGTGTTGCCGTTGCAGAACACGGCGGGGCAGGTGTCCTGACCGAGCAGCGGCGGATCCTTGTCCAGGATGTTGTTGATGCCGAGCCGGCCGGTGATGTTGCTGAACACGCCCACTTCGCTGAAGGTGTACGAGCCCGTCAGGTCGAAGTAGCTGCGCGAGCCGAGGTGCTTGTCCGTCTCGATGATGTCCGCGGCCAGGTTCGGATCCGAGCTGGTGCGGTCGTCGTCGACGGCGGCGATGTAGCGCCAGGTCAGCGCGAGGTCCATGTTCCAGGGCGTCGTCCAGCTCGCGCGCAGCTTGTGGCGCCAATCCGGGACCGGCGTGCCGCAGACCGTGCCGTACAGCCCGGCGCAGTCGTACTTGCTCGCACCAGGCAGCGGCTCGGTCAGGAACTCATCGACGTACGTGCCGATGAACTGCAGCCCGAGGCTTCCCGCATTGCCCATCTCGAAGCGATAGTTCGCTTCTGCATCGATGCCTTTGATCTGCAGCGAGCCGGTGTTGAGGATCGGATCCTCGACGAAGCCGCTGTCGCCCAGCCAGATCGAGCCGTTACCGGCGCGATGCACGCGATCGCAGTACGTCGGGTCGGCCGTCGTCAAGCACTGACCGAGGACGAAGTCCGCGCCCAGGTTGTTGATCAGCTTCTCGACCTTGATGTCGTAGTAGTCGACCGTGAAGCTGAAGCCCGGCAGGAATCCCGGCGTCACCACGAAGCCGTACGAGTACGTGTCCGACTCTTCCGGCTGGATGTTGGGATTGCCGCCGACTTCGCCGTTGTACTGCGAAGCCGGGTTCTGCAGGATATTGCCGTACTGCGCGGGAGTGACGCCGCTGTTCAAGCATTGCGCCAGGCTGGCGGCAGGTGTCTTGCCCGGCTCGTTCGAGCACGGATCGGTCACGCCATCGAGCTGCACACGCGGTTGCAGGAACAGCTCCTGGATGTTCGGCGAACGCACCGCGCGCTGATAGCTGCCGCGGAACATCACGTCGCTCACTGGTGCCCACTGCAGACCGAGCTTGTAGCTGTCCGTGCTGAAGCCGAGGTTGTAGTCCGAGTAGCGATAGCCCGCTTCGAGCGACAGCGTGTCGGCGAACGGCTTGTCCTGCGCAATCGGCAGACGCGCTTCGGCGAACACTTCCTTGACGTCGAACTGGCCGAACGTATCGAGCGTTGGCGCGCCCTGGCCGGCGAGGTCGTTGTTCTGGTAGTTCGCGTCGGTGCGCAGCTCCGAGCGCTCGGAGCGATACTCTGCGCCGAACGCGACGCCGAGGCCGTCGTTCGCCGTCGGCAGCTTGACGCCGTACTGGCCCAGATCGCCCGAGACCGAGCCGCTCAGCACCTGCTCGACGGTCGAGCCTTCGGACAGCGCAGGGATCTGCAGATACGCGAGTTGCTCCGGCGTGACACTGCCGATGCCGAAGATCTGATACGGCACGCAGCTCGGATCGTCGTTCGTCAGATCGGCATCCGCGTTGACGCGGCAGACTGCCTGGCCGTTCGGGCCGGCCACGGCGGTCAGCGACTTGCGGATGCGCGAGCGCGAGAAGTCGTTCTGGAAGTTCTCGGACAGGATCGACGTGCCATACAGGCCGTACACGTCGTAGTTCCAGCCGTCGGCGATGTCGCCGCGCAGACCGATCACGCCGCGGAACGAAGTGTGCCGCAGGTCGTCGTTGCGGCCGCCGCCTTCGACGTTGCGCCGGCCGATGTCCATCAGCACGTCGCCCGCGCCGGCATCGCCGCCGCAGAACGCGTCGAGGGCCGAGGCGGTGAGCAGCGGGTTATCGCAGTTCACGGTGTAGCGACCGAAGAACGGCGGTGCGCCGGGTCCGGCGCCGAGGAACGCGCCGCTCGGTGCGATTTGCGCCTGCGTGCGATCGTCCATGAACATGAATTCGGTGTAGACGCTCGCCCTGTCGCTGAAATCGTAGTGGGCGAACAGCCCGGCCGTCTTGCGCTCGTCGGTACGCTGATAGAAGTTCGACGGCGCGAAGTTGTACAGGTCGGAAGCAGCGAAGTCGCGCATCGCGCCGTTCTCGCCGACGGTGAAGTCGCCGATCGCATTGGTGTTGTTGAGATCGGTCTGATCGTAGGTCAGGAAGCGACCGCGCGCCGTGTTGCTGGAGCCGCCGCAGGTGAACTCGGTGGAAGTCGGATCGCCCTGGTCGGAGGAGCCGAGCGCGCAGGCGCTGAAGTCGCGGCGGTCCTGCGTGACCGGATCCAGCGTGCGGTAGCCGATGTACACGGTGGCATTGCCGCGGCCATCCGGCGTGTTGATGCCGGCGATGAACGTGATGTCCTTGGTGTAGCCGTCGCGCACGTTGCTGTCCGGTGTATTGAAGCCGCTGTCGCGCACGATGCTCGTGATGTGGTCATCGTCGTTGTTGTGCTGGTACATGCTGTACTGAGCATCGACCCGCACGCCTTCGAACTTGTCGTTCATGATGAAGTTGACGACGCCGGCGACGGCGTCGGCGCCGTACACGGCCGATGCTCCGCCCGTCAGCACTTCCACTCGCTCGATCAGCGCCGCCGGAATCTGATTCAAGTCGGGCGAGGCCGCAGCGTTCTGCGTCGGATCGCCGGGCATCAAGCGGCGGCTGTTGACGAGCACCAACGTGCGTTGCGAGCCGAGGTTACGCAGATTGACACTGGCGGTGCCGGTCGAGCCGTTCGACAGGTTGCCGCCGAAGTCTGCGAATGCCTGCGGCAGATTGTTGATCAGGTCCTCGACACGCGTGACGCCCTCGACCTTGACCTGCTCGGAGCCCACGGCGGTCACCGGGCTGACGCTCGTGAGGTTGGGTTGGGGAATGCGCGAGCCGGTCACGACCACTTCCTGAATGGTCGAGCCTTCCTGCGCCAGCGCTGGCAGCGCGCCAGCGAGCGCAGCTGCCGCACTCGTGAAGAGCACGCAGCGGACTGCGCGCCGAAGCGAACTGTTCGTCGACATAGTTCTCCCTCCTGCGAAGTTTTTCTCGAACGGAGGAGATGCTAGTGGCGGGCGCGACGCGTTATACGACACTCGTTGTCATTCTGCTGGACGTCGAGTGCTGTGATTGCAGGCCTTCCTGCGCGAGCGTGCGCAGTGCGCGCGCGCCGACGCCGCGGCTGCGACGCAGACGACGCACCAACGTGCGTACGTGAAAGCCGGTGCGCTCGGCGATTTCCGCGACGGACAGATCCGTAGAGCACAAGAGGCGACTGGCTGTTTGTGTCCGTCGGCGTTGCAGATATTCGAACGGACTGAGTGCGTGCAGCGCTTTGAACTCGCGCATCATGTGAAAGCGCGACCAGTGAGCAGCTTCGGCCAGCTCATCGATCGTCAAAGCACGCTCGTAGCACGAATGGATCAGGTCGGTCACGCGCGCGATCCGCATGAACGTCTCGCGACGCTTCCACGACTTCGTATGCGTCATCGCATTGACCGTGCGCGCCAGAGAGACTTCGTGGCCCAGCAGCCGGCGCAGCAGGAAGCTCACTTGTTCTTCGTACCACTGCGGATCGTCGATGCCAGTGCTGGCGTGGTGCGCGATGTAGCGGAGCACCGACGCGAGCGAGCGATCGCTGTCGCGCACATGCTCGAAGAGCCGAAAAGGCTTGTCCTGCGAGCACGCAAGCAGCAGATCGCGTTCGGCCGGTGCAAGTGCTTCGAACGCCTTCTCCAGCAGTTCCGGCGCGAAGTAGACGCTCAGCAGACAGGCACTCGGATCGCGCCGGCAGCGCGTCGTCAGAGTGTGGCCGGCATTGAGCGCGACGAAGACTTCGTCCTCGAGCTTGAGCGCGGCGTGCCCATCGACGCACAGCGAGTAGCTGCCATTCCACGCAGCATGAACGGACGGTACGCTGCCGATCGTCTCTGGCACGGCGCGCCCGGCGGGCAGCCAGCGAATCTCAGTGCCTTGCACGACGCGTTGCTGCGGAAACACGCCGCCACGCTAAACGGGCGACGGATGGCTCCGCAGGTTTTTGCGTTGAGTAGTCATCTGGCGGCGATGAGTGACACGAGCGAGCAATGGATGCGTCGCGTGTGCGCAAAAAAACGGCGGGCCGTAGCCCGCCGTTGCGAAGGTTGTGGTCGTTTTCTAGAAGTCGGCGGTTAATCCCAAGAAGACATAACGGCCGAGTGTGTCGTACACCTGCGGGAACGTGTTGCCGTTGCAGAACACGGCGGGGCAGGTGTCCTGACCCACGAGTGGCGGATCCTTGTCGAGGATGTTGTTGATGCCGAGTCGTCCGGTCAGGCTGCTGAACACACCCACTTCGCTGAAGGTGTAGGAGCCGGTGAGGTCGAAGTAGCTGCGCGAACCGAGGTGCTTGTCGGTCTGGATGACATCGGCCGCGAGGCTCGGATCCGTGCTGGTACGGTCGTCGTCCACGGCGGCGATGTAGCGCCACGTCAAGGCCAGGTCCATGTTCCACGGCGTCGTCCAGTTGGCGCGCAGCTTGTGCCGCCAATCCGGAACTGGCGTGCCGCAGACCGTACCGTACAGGCCAGCACAGTCGTACTTGGGCGAGCCGGGCAGCGGCTCGGTCAGGAATTTGTCGACGTACGTGCCGATGAATTGCAGTCCGAGGCTGCCGAGGCCGCCCATCTCGAAGCGATAGTTCGCCTCGGTATCGATGCCCTTGCTCTGTAGCGAGCCGGTGTTGAGGATCGGGTCGTCGACGAAGCCCTGGTCGCCGAGCCAGATCGAGCCGTTGCCGGCGCGGTGCACGCGGTTGCAGAACGTCGGATCGCCGCTCTCGAGGCACTGACCCAGAATGAAGTCCGCGCCGAGGGAGTTGATCAGCTTGTCGACCTTGATGTCGTAGTAGTCGACCGTGAGGCTCAGACCGGGCGCGAACCCCGGCGTGAGGACGACGCCGAACGAGTAGGTGTCCGACTCTTCGGGCTGGATGTCGCGGTTGCCGCCGACCAGGCCGTTGTACTGCGCGGCCGGGTTGGCCAGGATGTTGCCGTATTGCGCCTGGGTCACGCCCGTGCGCGCGCATTCCTCGAAGCTCGCCGTCGGCGTGCCGCCGACATCGTTCGAACAAGGATCCGTGTTGCCGTCGAGCTGCACGCGCGGTTGCAGGAACAGCTCCTGCACGTTCGGCGAGCGCACGGCGCGCTGATAGCTGCCACGCAATAACACATCGCTGATCGGCGCCCACTGCAGGCCCGCTTTGTAGCTGTCGGTGTTGAAGCCGAGGTTGTAATCCGAGTAGCGATAGCCCGCCTCGAGCGACAACGTATCGGCGAACGGCTTGTCCTGCAGGATCGGCAGACGCGCTTCGGCGAACAGCTCTTTGACGTCGAACGAGCCGAACGTGTCGAGCGTCGGTGCGCCCTGGCCGGCGAGATCGTTCGTCTGGAAGGCTTCATCCGTGCGCAGCTCCGAACGCTCGGAGCGGTATTCGGCACCGAATGCGACCCCGAGCCCGTCGTTGGCCGTGGGCAGCTTGATGCCATACTGGCCGAGGTCGCCGGAAATCGAGCCGCTCAGGATCTGCTCGACGGTTTCGCCTTCGGACAGACCGGGAATCTGCAGATAGGCGAGTTGCTCGGGTGTGACAGCACCGGCGCCGAAGATCGAGTACGGAACGCAGTTCGGGTCGTCGTTGGTGAGGTCCGTATCCGCGTTGATGCGGCAGACAGGCGTGCCGCCCGGGCCTGCCACCGCTTGCAGCGCATTGCGCAGCCGCGAGCGCGAGAAGTCGTTCTGGAAATTCTCGGAGAGAACCGACGTGCCGTACAGGCCGTAGACGTCGTAGTTCCAACCCTCCGCAATGTCGCCGCGCAGGCCGACGACGCCGCGGAACGAAGTGTGCCGCAGATCGTCGATGCGGCCGCCGCCTTCGGTGTTGCGACGGCCGATGTCGAGCAGCACATCGCCCACGCCCGTGTTGCCGCCGCAGAATGCGCTGACAGCCGACGGCGTGAGCAATGGGTTATCGCAATTCACGGCATAGCGGCCGAAGAACGGCGGCTGGCCGGGACCGCTGCCGAGGAATGCGCCGCTCGGCGCGATCTGCGCCGTGGTGCGATCGTCCATGAACATGAACTCCGTGTAGACGCTCGCCTTGTCGCTGAAGTCATAGTGCGCGAACAGGCCCGCGGTCTTGCGCTCGTCCGGACGCTGGTAGTAGTTCGACGGTGCAAAGTTGAACAGCTCGGTCGACGCATCGAAGCCGCGGATCTGGCCGTTGGCGCCGACCGTGAATGCGCCGGTCGGCTCGAAGTCGAATGGATCGGCCGGGTTGTAGGTCTGGAACAGCGCGGGCGACGTCGTACCCGAGCCGCCGCAGGCGAACTGAGTGGACGCCGGATCGCCGGCGTCGGAAGAGGCGAGCGCGCAGGCGCTGAAGTCGCGCCGGTTCTGCGTGATCGCATCGAGAGTGCGATAGCCGATGTAGACAGTCGCATTGCCGCGGCCGTCCGGTGTGTTGATGCCGGCGATGAACGTGATGTCCTTGGTGTAGCCGTCGCGCACGTTGCTGTCCGGCGTGGCAAATCCGGCGTCGCGCACCAGGTTGGCGATCTTGTCGTCGTTGTTGTCGTGCTGGTACATGCTGTACTGAGCATCGACGCGCACGCCCTCGAACTTGTCGTTCATGATGAAGTTCACGACGCCGGCGACGGCGTCGGCGCCGTACACGGCCGACGCGCCGCCCGTCAGCACTTCGACACGCTCCATCAGCGCCGAAGGAATCTGGTTCAGATCGGGTGACGCTGCGCCGTTCTGCGTCGGATCGCCCGGCATCAAGCGACGGCTGTTGACGAGCACCAGTGTGCGTTGCGAGCCGAGGTTACGCAGGTTGACCGTCGCCGCGCCGGTGGAGCCGTTGGAGAGGTTGCCGCCGAAGTCTGCGAAGGCCTGCGGCAGGTTGTTGATCAGGTCTTCGACGCGCGTGACGCCTTCGATCTTGACCTGATCGGAGCCGATTGCAGTCACCGGGCTGGTGCTGGTCAACCCTGGCTGCGCGATGCGCGAGCCCGTCACGACCACCTCCTGGATCGTCGAGGACTCCTGTTGTTGCGCTTGAGCCGGCAACGCACCGGCAAGTGCGGCAACCGACGTAGTGAACAGCGCGCAGCGTACTGCGCGCCGGAGAAAGAGATTCGTGGTCATCGAGAGCCCTCCTGCGAAAAAACAAAAGGGACAGCCCTCGATGCGGGTCAGGTCTCCTGACTCCGCCTCGGGGGATGTCCCCATTTATTTGTGCGCTTAGCGCACTGAGGAGATGCTAGTTGCGGGATTCACACCGGATGCGGCGGACGTTGGCATTCTGTGTGGCAGCCCTTGCGATGATGAATGGATTTGTCCGTCGTGCGCGAGCATCCGTAGTGCGCGCGCGCCGAGCCCGCGGCTGCGACGCAAGCGGCGCACCAGCGTACTGCGTTCGTGAAAACCGGTGCGCTCTGCGATTTCCGCGACAGACAATTCCGTCGAGCACAGCAGGCGCGCGGCCGTTTGTGTCCGACGACGCTGCAGATATTCGTAGGGGCTGATTCCATGAACCGCTTTGAACTCGCGCATCATGTGAAAGCGCGACCAGTGCGCAGCTTCGGCCAGCTCGTCGATCGTCAGCGCGCGGTCGTAGCACGAATGGATCAGATCAGTGACGCGCGCGAGACGCGTGAAGGTTTCGCGGCGCTTCCATGACTTCATGTGCGTCATGTTGGCCACGGTGCGCGCCAGCGCGATCTCATGCGTCAACAGTCGCCGTAAGAGAAAGCTCACTTGCTCCTCGTACCACTGCGGATCGTCGACTCCCGCACAGATGTGATGAGCGATGTAATGCATCACGGAGATCAGCGGGCGATCGCAGTCGCGCAGGTGCTCGAACAGGCGCACCGAGCCGTTCTGCGTACCCGCAATGAGCAATTCGCGGTCGCCGGGTGCGAGTGTTGCGAACGCGTCCGCGAGCATCTGCGGCGCGAAGTAGATGCTCAGCAGGCTGCTGCCCGGATCGCGTCGCCCGCGCGTCGTGAGCACATGGCCGGCATTGAGTGCGAGAAACACATCCTCTTCCAGCTTGAGGGCGTGGCCGTCGACGCAGAGCGGATAACTGCCATTCCATGCTGCATGAACGGATGGTACGCCTGCGATCACTTCGGGCGCTGCGCGCCCGGCAGGCATCCAGTGAATCTCGGTTGCTTGTGCCGTGTGCGCGCCACTCGTCGTGCCGTTCGTCGCCGAGGCGAACCTGCGAATGATCGATCCCATCGAGCCCCCGTCTGCAACGCGCATCTGGAGCTTGCACGTTGCCAAAGTCACACGGGGAATACGCTAATGCGGCAGTGATTTGTTCCGCACGTATTTGCGTTGAGTAGTCATCCTGGGGCGATGAACGGCGGACGCGAGCAACGCATGCCTCCGTCACGCGCCTTGCTTACGAAATCGTAATGTCTGCGAGATGCGCGCGACGTATCGCCGACTGACGGGAACTTCCCGACCGCCGCAGAGCACGGCGAACGTGCGGCCCGAATCGTGACGACGAATCGCCGCGATCAGATCGTGGCGCACGATTTCGGAGCGATGGATTCGCACGAATTGCGCCGGATCGAGCCGTTCGGCGAGATCGCCGAGACGCGCGCGCAGCAGCCGCGCGCGCTGGCCGATATGGAGTCGAACGTAATCGCCATCCGCCTCGAGCCGCTCGATCATCTCGACCGGCACGCGCACGCGTGCGTCGCCTTCGCGAATCCACAGCTCGGTCTCGTATTTCTTCTGCGTGCCGCCGCCGCGGCGCTCCGCGCGCAGGCTGTCGATGATGTTGCGCAGCTCCTGGACGCGCGCTTGCGCGTCCCGCAACTCGCGACGAACGCGTGCACGTTCCAGCGCTTCGTGCAGGCGGCTGCGCTCGACGGGCTTGAGCAAGTAGTCGACCGCGCTGATCCCGAACGCCTTGACTGCGAAATGATCGAACGCCGTCACGAACACGATCTCCGGCAGCGCGGCGTCGCTGAAACTGCCGAGCGACTCGATCAGCTCGAAACCGTTGAGCTCGGGCATCTCCACGTCGAGCAGCACGACGTCGGGACCGAGTGTGCGGATCATCTCCAGGCCCTGCTGCGGGTCGCCGGTCTTGCCGACCAGGGCAATGCCGGGCAGGTCCTGCAGACACCACTCCAGGCGGCGCAATGCCAGGGGCTCGTCGTCGATCGCGATCACTCGCAATGCTGTCATAGAGTCAATTCGATCGGCAGGCGCAGCTCGACTGTGAACCGTCCCTCGCGTTGCACGACCGACAGGCTCGCCGCCGGCCCGTAGAAGTTCACCAGCCGCCGCGCGACATTCGCGAGTCCCACTCCCTCGCCCTGTCCATCGGGTTGCAGATCGGGCTTCAACCCGACTCTTCGCGCCGCGTTGCTCAATCTGACGATCAACTGTCCATCCTTGCGCTCGGCGCTCAACTGCAACTCGACCGGCGACGCATTGCGCGCCACGCCATGCTTGATGGCGTTCTCGAACAGCGGTTGCAGGATCAAGTGCGGCACGAGTGCTTTGTCCAGGCCCGGTGCGAGCTGCGTCGACCAGCTGAGCCGGTCGGGAAAGCGTGTGAGCTCGATGTTCAGGTATTCAAGCTGAACGCGCAGCTCTTCCGCCAGCGTGACTTTCACGGTCGACTCGCGGCTCAGCGCGTTGCGGAAGAAGCGGGCCAGCTTGTTGATCATCGCGTCGGCCGCTTGTGCCTGGCCGGTGACGATCAGTGCCGAGACCGCATTGAGCGTATTGAAGAGGAAGTGCGGATTGATCTGGTAACGCAGCATCTTCAGCTCCGCTTCGCGGGCCAGGACCTGCGCCTGCAGCAGGCTGCGCTCGCGCTCCTGCAGCTGCGCGGCAAACAGGATCACGGAGCAGAACGCCGACCACAGCAGGAACAGGATGAAGTTGTATTGCGACTGGATGATCAGGCTGGCCAGCGTGGAATAGGGCATCGGCGGATTCTCCAGCACGTACGTCCACACGTAATGACCGACCAGCGCATAGGCGAACGCGATCGGCAGGCCGGCGCTGCCGATGGCGAGCACGCGCTTCGAGATGCGCCATTCCGCCGTCGCGGCGATCACCTTGCCGAGCGGGATGCACAGCGCGAAGGCGAGGACGTTCATCGCCGCGCGCCAGCGGATCGACGGCCAGTCTTCGTGGCCGTTCATCAGGATCATTTGCGTGGTGTGCATCGTGAACATCGCTGCCCAGAACAGTGCGCTGAACACGTGGATCTGCGTCATCGTGCGCCGCGCCGCCGAGTCGACGCCCGGCGCAGCTGAAAGATTCGATGCAGCGGGCGCAGAAACCGTTGCACCGATTGCCGACTCGTGTGCTGCCATGAAGGTGCTGCCAGGAAAGGTGAATCGCCGGATTATGCGCTGGGCGCGCGCGCCGCGCCTCAGCCCGCGCTGCGCTGGCGACGAATCAACACGAAAACGCGCCGGATGAACAGGGAGGAGACCGGAAATGCTCTCGGAAAGACGAAGATATTGGACAGGATGAACAGGATGTACAGGATGGGGCGGAGCGGAGAGACGAGGCTCGACCCGGTACTCTCATCTCACATCCTGTTCATCCTGTTCATCCTGTCCATTCTTGATTCTCTGTATCAACGATCCGTCAAATTACCCCAGAAGCTGTCCGCGCCCCGCTCGATCACAGCCCGTCCCAACCGCTCGCTCCAGTACCGATCATTCCCGTACTCCGACCGCCAAGACCACAAGCGCTGCGTCGCTTGCCGCAGCGCGTATTCCCGCGTGAATCCTATCGCGCCGTGAACTTGGTGCGCCGTCGCGGTCGCGACGCCGATCGCCTGGTTGGCGCGCAGCTTCGCGGCGGCAATTTCGAATGAAGCATCGCCCGCGCTTGCGGCGATGGCGGCGGAGCGACTGGCGCAAGTCGCGGCGGCGGTTTCTGCGCCGAACAGCGCGAGTTGCTGCTGGACCGCTTGAAACTGACCGATTGCTCGACCGAACTGCTTGCGCTCCAGTGCGTAGCCAATCGAGCGTTCGAGTGCCGACTGCAGTGCGCCTGCGATCTGCGCGGTGCGGGCGAGCGCTGCGTAGTCAAGGAGTCGCTGCGCTTCGCGGCTGCTCGCCGGCGCCGCCAGCGCGGGCGTCGAGTCGAACCGCAGATCGTCGCGGGGCTCGTCCGCGAGATTCGTCCTTTTGTGCACGCTCGCATCCGCAACGGCCAGCACCACGACATGCGGTCCGCCTTCGGATGTAACCGTCGTCACCACGTGAGCGGCGTCGCGTCCCCACGGCACGCTCGTCACTACACCTGAGAACTTCCACCCACGCGCATCGCGTGCGAGCTTGCCGACCGGATTCGCCGCGATGCTCAGCAGCGATCGCGGCGCTTCCAGAGCAGTTTCGGCCAGGAGCTTCCGCGCCAGCATCGCTTCGGCCAGCGGCAATGGAGTCTGCGCGTGTCCGGCGGCCTGCAGCACGGCGCACGCGTCGTCCCAGTCTGCGCCGCTGCCGCCACGATCTTCGGGGACGAGCAGGTCGGCGATCCCGAGAGCATCGATCTCGTCCCAGCCGGCGTTCGCCTGGAACAGGCGCGCGGCGCTGTCGCTGAGCAGTTGTCGTTGCTCGCTCATGTCAGCGCAACCCGAGACCGCGGGCGACGATGCCGCGGAGAATCTCGCGGGTCCCGCCGCGCAAGCTGAAGGAGGGGGAAGTCTGTAACAGCAGCGCGAGCGTACGGGCGAGATCAGTGTCGTCCTCGAGTCGGACATCCTCGCCGACGAGCGCTTGCACGAGCGTCGGCAGCGACTGCTCGAACGAATTGCCAAGATCCTTGACGATGGCGGCTGCGAGCATCGGATCCTCGCCAGCGGCGAGTTGTCCCGCGACCGACAACGACATCTGGCGCAACGTCCACAACTCGGCCGTGAGACGACCGACCGCGTGGCGCAACGCTTCCGAATCCACCCGCTGTGCGAGCCGCACGAGCTCGATGAAGAGCGCGAAGCTCGACAGGTAACGCTCCGGTCCGCTGCGCTCCAACGACAATTCGCTCGTGACCTGTCGCCAGCCTTCGCCCGCGGCGCCGAGCAGACATTCCGGCCCGACCACGACGTCATCGAAGAACACTTCGTTGAAGCCCGGATGGCCGACCAGGTCGACGATCGGCTGGATGCGAATGCCGGGCGTGCTCAATTCGAGCAGAAACTGACTCAGGCCCGCGTGGCGGTTTTTCTCGTCGAGCGGGCCGGTGCGCACCAGCGCGATCATCAACTGACTCTGCCTGGCGTTGCTGGTCCAGATCTTCTGGCCGTTGATGCGCCAGCGGCCGTCCGGCAGTTGCTCGGCGCGCGTGCGCACCGCGGCGAGGTCCGAGCCCGCGCCGGGCTCCGACATGCCGATGCAACAGAGAATTTCGCCGCGCGCCATGCCCGGCAGAAATTTCTGCCGCTGCAGCTCCGAGCCGTAGCGGAGCAGGTTCGGCCCGGACTGGCGATCCGCGATCCAATGCGCGCCGACCGGCGCACCCGCCGCGAGCAATTCTTCGAGCAGCACGTAACGTTCGAGCGCGCTGCGCTCGTGGCCGCCGTAGCGCTTCGGCCACACCATGCCGATCCAGCCGCGCGCGCCGAGCTTGCGAGTGAAGTCGGCATCGAACACGGCCCAGCAGTTGGCGCGACGTTCGGCCGGCACAGCAGTGAGCTCGCGCGCCAGGAACTCGCGAATCTCTTTGCGGAATGCGGGCGCGTCGGCCGGGAGCGCGACGGGATCGAACTTGAAGGCGTGCACAGCCGGCTCCTCGCGCCTACTGTCCCGTGAACCGCGGCTCGCGCTTCTCGAGGAACGCCGCGACGGCTTCTTCGTGGTCCTTCGTCTCGTGCGCGAGAGCCTGGAATGCAGCGGAAAGCTCCAGGACATCGCTCAAGCGCTGTTGCTGTCCCTCGCGCAGCAGCCGCTTGGCGAGCCGCAACGCCTTCGCTGGATTGGTGACGATACGTCGCGCGACAGCCCGGGCTTCGTTCAACAGCTGATCGGCGGGCACGATGCGCGAGACCAGGCCGAATGACTCTGCCGTGCGTGCGTCGATCGTGTCGCCGGTCAGGATCATTTCCGACGCGCGTGCCAGGCCGATCGCCCGGGCCAGGATCCACGCGCCGCCGTCGCCCGGCACGATGCCGACCTTGATGAAGCTGGATGCGAACTTGGCCGTGTCGGCCGCGAGGCGGACGTCGCAAACGCAGGCCAGGTCGAGGCCGAGGCCGATCGCATGGCCATTGACCGCAGCGACCATCGGCACTTCGCAATCCCACAGCGCGCGGATCATCCGCTGTACCCCGCGCCGATAGTTGGCGCGGGTCGCCTCCGGCGTGCCGAGCCGGCCGATGCCGCTGCGGGACTGCATCCCTTTGAGATTGCCGCCGGCGCAGAAGCTGGCCCCGGCGCCGGTCAGCAGGATGCAGCTGATGCCCGGGTCTTCCTCGGCCCGGCGCACTGCGTCGATGACGTCCTGGCAGTCCTGCTGGGCGCCGATGGCGTTGCGGCTTTCCGGCCGGTTCAAGGTCAGGGTGACGATGCGATCGGCGGCAGCGTAGTCCACGAAACTGTCGGTCACGGGGGGCTCCTTGAGTTAACCCATGATAGCCGCGCTCCATGAAATTGCCGCCCTGCGGGAACCGCCGCGACCCGGCCGCGTTTCAAGTCCCCAAAGAACCCGAGTAAAACAGGGAGGGTGGAGTGCGCACCCGACTCCGGGACTCGCTGATCGGCCCGCGTCTGCAAACCGAGCCGGCCTGGCTACGTTATGGCCTGGCCGTCGGCCTGCTCGTATGCATCGCATTCACGCGGCTGGAGCTGACCCCGTTGATCGGCCGGCACAGCCCGCTGCTGGCGTTCGTCCTTCCGGTCCTGGCGACCTGCTATCTGTGCGGCCGGGGCCCGGCCTGGCTGATTACGCTGGCCAGCCCGGTGTTCGGTACGCTGTTTTTTCAGGATGACTTCAGCTGGAGCGACCCGCTCGGCTGGATCGCGCACGTCACCTTCTTCGTCCTGGTCTGCGCCGCGCTGGTCGAGCTGCTGCACCACCTGCAGGTCACGCATCGCAAGCTCCTCGACAGCGAGGCGCGCTTGCTGGAGGCGGACCGGCGCAAGAACGAGTTCCTGGCCATGCTCGCGCACGAGCTGCGCAATCCGCTCGCTTCGATCCTCAATATCGCGCCGATTCTGGGCAGCAGGGCCTACGAGCCGTCGACCGTGCGGCAGATGAGCGGTGTGCTGCAGCGGCAGGCCTCGCATCTCGCGCGGCTGGTCGACGATCTGCTGGACGTCGCACGCATCACCAGCGGCAAGATCGAGTTGCGGACGCAGAGCGTCATCGTGCAGGAAGTCATCGAGCACGCAATCGAAGGCGCGCAACCGTTGATAGCCGCGCATCGGCAGAGCGTGACGTTCGATCCGCCGCCGCAGCCGCTGCGGGTCGACGCCGACCCGGTCAGGCTTTCGCAAGTGATCGGCAACCTGCTGGCGAATGCTGCCAAGTTCTCGCCGGACGGCGCGCGCATTCAGGTCAGCGCTGCGCAGCTCGCCGGCAGCGTGCAGATCGGCGTCCGCGACGAAGGCGTAGGCATCGATGCGCAGACCTTGCCGCACGTGTTCGATCTGTTCGTGCAAGGCGATCAATCGCTCGACCGTGCCCAGGGCGGCCTCGGCGTCGGGCTCACTATCGCGAAACGGCTGGTCGAGTTGCACGGCGGACGCATCGAAGTCCGCAGCGCCGGACCGGGGCGCGGCAGCGAATTCACCATAACGGTGCCGGTCGGCGTGCTCACGGCGCCCATGCAGAGCGCTGCCGACGCCGCGCCGATGAATTCGCGGCGCATCCTCGTCGTCGACGACAACGCCGACTCTGCGATGTCGCTGTCGGTGCTGCTGGAAATGGAAGGGCACGAAGTGCGGTCGGTTCGCAGCGGCCCCGCAGCGCTGCAAGAGCTGGAGCAGTTCGCCGCGCAAGTCGTGCTGATGGACGTCGGCCTGCCGGGTCTCGACGGTTACGCGACTGCAGATCTCATCAGGCAACGCTGCGGCACGGCCGCGCCGTATCTGGTGGCGCTGTCAGGATACGGGCCGCCTGCAAGCAGTAGCGGCTTCGACGCGCATCTGGCGAAGCCGCTCGAGCTCGTGCGTCTCGGCGAGATTCTGCAGCGGCTGCCGGCGCCTCAGCCGTCGGTTCTGTCGCACTGATCGAGCGATTGCGGCTTGGCGCCGCTCTGCAGCTGGCTGCGCAGGAAATCCTCGAGCACGGAGCGCGCAACGGACAGCTCGTCGCAGCCGGCGTAGATCGTCTTGCACAGGAAGCCCGCTCCCATGATTTCCAGCTCGAGGGGCGCCACATGGCGATACCAGGCGCCATAGGTCTGTCCGTTCACCCGATGGGTGAAGAACGTCATCTCGTCGTTATGCACTTCGACTCTCGGCTCGTCAGCGACTAGCGACCGATCCCCGAGCGCGCAGACGCATGAATCGAGTGGAGTGTTCCCAAGTGATTACGCCTCGTAAAACGTGCCTCGGGCGTTTGCCGACGCGCGCAGTTTTGCTGTAGGTGGAACACAGCTCGCGCGTCGGCTGTTGTAAGGCGACGATGGAGTCGTCAAGAGGCCCCAGAGGTAAGGATGGCGCAGGACACTTTCTACGACGCGATCGTCGTCGGTACCGGAATCACCGGCGGCTGGGCCGCCAAAGAGCTGACCGAGAAGGGTCTCAAGACGCTGGTGCTGGACCGCGGCCGCGACGTCAAGCACGGCGACTATCCCACAGCGACCAAGGATCTCTGGGAATTGCCGTACGGCGGCCGTGCCACGGATGAAGACCTGCAGCGACAGGCCGTCACCGCACGCAGCGGGCACTTGACGCAGGCGTCGAAGCACTGGTTCGTCGACGACACCGAGCATCCGTACACTGAGATCCAGCGCTTCGATTGGATCCGCGGTTACCACGTCGGCGGCCGCTCCATCATGTGGGGCCGGCATTGCTATCGCTGGAGCGACATCGACTTCGGGGCGAACGCACAGGACGGAATCGGAGTCGACTGGCCGGTGCGCTATGCCGAGATCGCGCCGTGGTACGACTACGTCGAGAGCTTCATCGGCGTCAGCGGCCGCGCGGAGGGATTGCCACAGCTCCCCGATGGCAAATTCCTGCCGCCCATGGAGCTCAATTGCGTCGAGACTCATCTGCAGCAGACGATGGCGGACAAGTTCCAGCGCAAGCTGACGATCGGCCGCGTCGCACACCTGACCGCGCCGCTCGCGCACAGCCCGCAGCGAGGCACGTGTCAGTACCGCAACCTCTGCATCCGCGGTTGCCCGTACGGCGCCTACTTCAGCAGCAACTCGAGCACGCTGCCTGCCGCGGAAGCGACGGGCAACATGACACTGCGGCCGAACTCGATCGTCTACGAGCTGATCTACGACGACAAGCAACGGCGCGCGACCGGCGTGCGCGTGATCGACACAAAAACGAACGAGCATCTCGAGTTCAACGCCAAGGTGATCTTCCTGTGCGCGTCCACCTTCGCGTCGACGCACATCATGCTGAACTCGGTGTCGCCGCGCTTTCCGAACGGCTTCGGCAACGACAGCGGCGAGCTCGGCTGCAACATCATGGACAACCACCTCCACGTCGGCGCCACTGCGGTGGAGGAGGGATTCCAGGACCGCTACTACTTCGGCAACCGGCCCAATGACGCCTACGTCCCCCGTTATCGCAACCTCGGCGGCGAGAAGCGCGACTACGTGCGTGGCTTCGGCTACCAGGGCAACGCCAGCCGGCTCGGCTGGCCGCGATTGCTGCTCGACTCGCCGTTCGGTGCCGCGGTGAAGACCGAGGCCGCGAAGCCAGGCCCGTGGTACGTCAAGCTGGACGGCTTCGGCGAGATCCTGCCGAATCACGCCAATCGCGTGACGCTCGACCAGACCCGCAAGGACAAGTGGGGCTTGCCGCTGCTCGCGTTCGATGCGCAGCTGCGCGAGAACGAGCTGAAGATGCGCAAGGACATGGCGGACGATGCCGCGGAGATGCTCGAGGCCGCGGGGTTCAGCGACGTGCGCACCTTCGATCGTGAGATCGGCGTCGGTCTCGGCATTCACGAGATGGGTACCGCGCGCATGGGCAAGGACCCGAAGACCTCGGTGCTCAACAAGTGGAACCAGGTGCACGCCTGCCCGAACGTGTACGTCACCGACGGCTCGTTCATGGCCTCGAGCGCGTGCCAGAACCCGTCGCTCACGTACATGGCGTTCACCGCACGCGCCGTCGATCACGCCGTCGCCGCGCTGAAGAAGATGAGTGTCGAATGATGGAGGATCCGCGCATGAACCGTCGCGAGCTTCTGCAACGGGTCGCCTGGCTGATGGGCGGCACAGTTGCCACCCCGGCAGTGCTCGCCGTGCTCAACGGTTGTTCGCGCACGCCGGGTACGGGCGCTCCGCTCGTGCTGGACGAGGCGCAGCGCGCGCTCATCGCAGAGGTCGCCGAGATCATCATCCCGCGCACGGACACGCCCGGCGCGCAGGACGTCGGGGTTCCGCGCTTCATCGCCGCGATGCTGCAGGACGCCTTTTCGAGCGAGGAGCAGCAGTCATTCATCAGCGGCCTGCAGGATTTCGAAATGGCAGCGCAGCGCGCGCACGGCAAGCTGTTCCTGCAGCTGTCACAATCGCAGCGTGTCGCATTTGCCCGGAAACTTCACGACGACATCGTGGCCGAAGCGAAGGCGCGTCTGAAGCTGCAGCGGGGGTGGCGGAAACTCGAAGAGCAAAGCGCGGTGCCGGTCGGCGAATTGCGCGCGGTCAAGAAGCGGCTGCGAGCGATGCTCGGCTCGCAGGCGCAGCGGCCCGCGCGGCCGTTCATCCTCACGATGAAGGAGCTCACCTTGTTGGGCTACTTCACTTCGGAAGTCGGCGCAACGCAGATCCTGCAGTACCTGCCGGTGCCGGGCCGCCAGCAGGGTTGCATTCCGTTGCGCGAGGCGGGCAACGGCAAGACCTGGGCGCTGGAGACGAGCTACCGGTTCTAACCAAGATGCCTCAATCGTCGGTGACCGACTCGACGATCGGCGTCAGCAGCGGCTCGAGAACCGCGTAGTCGCTGTTGCGCTCGGTGCGCAACTGCGGCAGCGTCGGATCGTCCGGATCGTTGCCGGTGCGTGCGATCACCAGGTCGAGGCTGGGGATCACGACGATCAGGTTGTCGCCGAGCCCCCAGGCCCAATACGCGTCGCGGGGCACGCCGGGCATCTCGCCCGAGGTGTTGGTCCACCACAGCACGCCGTAATTCTGGGTCGCCGTCGGGTCATCCTGCGGGTTGCCGTTGGTCGCGCTCTTGGTCTCGGGGCGCGGCGTGCGCACGAGATCGACGAAGGATTCCGATAGCACGCGCTCGCCGTTCCAGACGCCGCGGCGCAGAAACAGATAGCCGATGCGTGCCATCGCATCGACGCTGATATCGATGCCGGAGGAGATCTCGCGCCGCTTGATGCCGTTGAGCTTGTCGCTGCGCGAGGCATTGTCACGCCAGCTCAGCATGTCGTGCGTGATGCCGATAGGCGAGAACACGCGCGAGAACAGCACGGAGTCCAGATCCTCCGCGTACGTCTGCGTGAGCACGTCCGCGAGCCAGTTTGCGCCGCCGTCCGAGTAGAACCAGGTCGTGCCGGGCTCGAACTCCAGCGGAATGAAGCCACCCTCCTTTTCGAAGCCCGCGGTGTGAGTGGCAAGTTGCAGAATGGTGATCTCGTCGAGCCATCCGGTTGCCGCATTGCTTTGCGGCGGTACCCCGAAGGTCGACAGATGCGACTTCGCAGTGTCCGAAAGTTGCACCCGGCCCTCATCCAGCGCCACCCCCAATGCGATGCCGCCGATCGACTTGGCTGCAGACTTGACTACGTAGCGTGCGGCAGTATCGCCCCACGTATAGACGACCCGGCCGCGGCGCGTGACGAAGCCCGAGCCGCCGCCGATCAGCGAGTAGTTGCGCGCCTGATCGAGCTTGGCGGCCGTCATGTTCATGTCGGCCGGCGACGCAGAAGTCCACGCAGTGGTGGGAAACACCGGCGGATCGGCAGGCGGCTGGACCGGCGCTGGCGTCGGCGGTGGGGCACTGTCGCCGCCGCCGCCTCCGCCGCCGCACGCGGACAGCAGCAGACAGCCCGCCAGGAGCCAAGCGGAGTTTCGCCGTACGTTGTCCATCGATCCCTTCCACCCGAAGTTCAGGCTACGAGATCGGCAAAACGCGTCGAGAAATAGAAAGGTCCGTTGTCAGCCGTCGGCGACAGGTCCGGCTGATTCCTACAGCGCAATTCCAACCGTCAACGCAGCGTCGTAACCGCCGGTCGCCGCGTTCGCGCTCATCGTGCAGAGTTGATACTGCTCGCCATCCGAGAAGACGTTGTCCGCGCTGAAGCTGCTCACCGAGGTGTTCTGTCCGCGGGCTGCGTACAGAGAGCTGCTGTACACCGCGCGCGTGATCTCCTGAGGAAACGCCAGCTGCGAGGTCGCTTGCAGCGAGTTGCCCAGATACACGCGGAAGTGCACGTGCGTGATCCGACCGGAATACCAGCCCGGATAAATCGTCGTGAAGCGCGTCAGCCCGGTGCTGTCGGTCATCTGCACGCCGCGGCAGAACGTCTGCCCCACAGTGTTGTTGCCAGGCTGGTTGTAGCCGGAGTACACGCCGTCCTTATCGCAATGCCAGGTGTAGACGAGCGCATCCGTAATCGGAGCGCAGCTGCCATTCACGTTGACGAACGTGAGCATCAGCCGCAGCGGGGCGCCAGTCTTGCCCTCCGTGATGTCTTCACGCATGTACGTCGACGCACTCGCGATGTCGCTGAAGAGCGGGTAGGGGCCCGCAGTTTCCTCGGGAGTCAGCACGCAGCTCACGCTGCCGCTACTGGTCGACGCCGACGCCGCAGCGGTCGTGCCAGATGAGCCGGAGCCGCCGCCGCCGCAGCCGAGCAGCGTGGCGGTGGCGCCGAACAGCGCGAGGGCGCGGCGACGGGAGACGATCTCGGTGCAGGGTGCAAGCTTCTTCACGATGACTCCACTGCGTCAGGAAAGATGAAGGCACGCTACGTGACCGATTTTGCGACTGGCGTAGCAATCTGTATCCGAGTGTTTCCGGTGTGGACGCTGCAACAGTTCGTTACAACCTGGCCGGCAAGGCCTGCGGCAGCGCGCGGAAGCGGCGTGTACAGTAGACGGACATGAGCGAAGCGCCGCACATCCTGGTCGTCGACGATGACCGCGACATCCGCACGCTGCTGAGCGACTACCTGCAGAAGAACGGTTATCGCGTGACTGCGGTCGCGGAAGGCAAGGCGATGCGGCGCGCGCTCGAGCAGACGCACGTCGACCTGATCGTGCTGGACCTGATGCTGCCGGGCGATGACGGCCTCAAGTTGTGCCGCGACCTGCGCAGCCAGTCCCAGATCCCGGTGCTGATGCTCACCGCGCTCGGCGAGGAGATCGACCGGGTGCTCGGCCTGGAAGTCGGCGCCGACGACTACTTGCCGAAACCGTTCAGTCCGCGCGAGCTGGTTGGACGCATCAAGGCGATCCTGCGCCGCACGGCGCACATGCCGCGCGATCCCGACCTGCGTCAGGCCAGCGGTTACAAGTTCGGAGACTGGCAGCTCGACAACACAACACGCACGCTCTCTCACGCCGACGGCAGCCAGATTGCGCTGAGCGGCGCGGAATTTCGGCTGCTGTCAGTGCTCCTGTCGCATGCGACACGCGTGCTGTCACGCGCGCAGCTCATGGAGCTGGTGCGCGGTCGCGAGCTGGATCCGTTCGATCGCAGCATCGACGTGCGGATCAGTCGTCTGCGCCAGACATTGCGTGACGACGCACGTGCGCCTCGCATCATCAAGACGATCTATGGCGAGGGCTACGTGATCGGCGTGCCGGTGGAGCAGTCCTGATGCGCCTGCCGCTGCCGGAAACCTTGTTCGGTCGATTGTTCGCCGCGACTGTCGCTGTCGTCGTTGCAGCGCTGCTCGTTCTCATGTCGCTGGTGCTGCGCGAGCGGCGCGAGCTGGCGTTCACGGAGAGCGGTTCCGGTGCCGCGGCGGCAAGCATCGTCGAGCTCAGTCAGCAGCTCGCGCGTCTGCCGCACGATCAGCGCGATGCGATGCTGGCGCAATTGCGAGCGGAGCATCAGCCGCGCCGTTCACACGATCACCCGCACGAAGACTTCATGGTCGCACAGCGCTCGTTCGCCAACGAGGTCCAGGGTCAGCTCGGCGGAAACTTCGCCGTCGCGGCCCGGCCGCCGCGAATGGGGCATCACCGCGTCATCATGCTCGGCGCTGCCGACTCGGGTCCGTCCCCCGATCGCGGAGCCGGTCCGGGCGGCGGCGATCCGCCGCCTCCGCCCGATCGCATGTTCGATCTCGTCGTCACGCTTCCCGACGGCGACCGCGTTGCGTTCCGGACGTTCTCCCCGCGCGGCACGCCGCCATTCCCGCGTCATTTCATTTTCGAGCTCGGTCTGCTGACTGTGATGCTCAGCATCGTGCTGTACGCCATGACGCGAACGATCACGCGGCCGCTCGCTGATCTTGCCAAGGCGGCGGATGCGGTCGGCCGCGGCACAGCCGTCCAGCCGCTCCAGGAACGCGGCGCCCGCGAGCTGAAGCGCGCAACGCGAGCCTTCAATGCGATGCAGGAGCGGTTGAATCGCTATCTCGACAGTCGGACGCGTGTGCTCGCTGCGATGTCGCACGATCTGCGCACGCCGATCACCCGGCTGCGGCTGCGAGTGGAGTCGATCGAAGACGAGGCCTTGCGCACGCGCTGCGTCGAGGATCTCGACGAGATGACGCGCATGGTGCGCGGCGCATTGAGCGTGTTCCGCGGGCTCAACGATGAAGAACCGAAAGTGCCGGTGGATATCGACGCGCTGCTGCAGGAACTGCAACGACGGTACGGCGAAGTCAACGCGAATGTCGCGATCGAAGGCACGACGACTGCGCCGTTTCCTGGCAAGCCGCTCGCGCTCAAGCGTTGCCTCGGCAATCTCGTGGACAACGCGCTCCAGTACGGTGAGCACGCGACGATCGCAGTGACCGACAGCAACGACGAGCTCACGATCCGCGTGCTCGACGACGGACCCGGCATCCCGGAAGCCGAGATCGAGCGAGTGTTCGAGCCTTTCTACCGGCTGGAGAGCTCGCGCAATCGCGCAACCGGCGGCACGGGTCTCGGCCTGAGCATTGCACGCGACGTCGCGCAGGCACACGGCGGCTCGCTCACGTTGGCGAATCGCAGCAGCGGCGGCCTCGAAGCCAGGCTGGTCTTGCCGCGGTTACAGTCGGTAACGATTGCTTACGGTAAGGCAGACGAGCGCGCCGTAGATTGATACTCGCGTCCCCCATCGACGCATTTTTGAGTATCACGGAGACTGCAATGAAATCACGCGTAGCACTGATTGCGGCGGCCCTGCTCGCCAGCACGGTCGCGCTTGCCGCCCAGCACGAAGGCCATCCGGGCCCCGACATGGACCGTATGGCCGTGCTGCTCGACTTGAACGATTCGCAAAAGGCCGAAGTGCAGAAGATCTTCAACGAGCAACACGAGAAGCTCGATGCCAAACACGAGGAGCTCAAGGCGGCGGGCACGAAGCCGACGCGCGAAGAGCGCCAGAAGTTTCACGAGGAGATGAAGCAGGACATGACGACCAAGCTGCAGGGCGTGCTGACGCCCGAGCAGATGAAGAAGTTCGACGCGCTGATGGACCACCCGCGCGGACCGCGCGGCCAGGGTTGGCAGCACGGCGACGAGCACAAGCCTACGGGCTGAGCCCGGGCTTACGAGCCGAATCTCGCGGCTGCGCGGGCCTTGGCGCGCGCGGCCTCGACTTCGCGGTCACGCGGCGGCGCCGTCGTGACCAGCGACTCCATCAGCGTGCGTGCCACCGCTGCAACGTCAGCGGTCGCCTTCTCGAACGCCGCGCGATTGGCCTGCGACGGCGCATTGAAGCCGCTCAGCTTGCGGACGAACTGCAACGAGGCGGCGCGGATTTCCTCTTCCGTTGCCGGCGGTGCGAAGTTGAATAGCGTCTTGATGTTTCTGCACATGCGCAAAGCCTATCAGGTCGCCGCCATCGCTTCGACCTCGAGTTTCCAGCGCGGGTCCAGCAGCTGACAGCAAATCACCGTCCGCGAAGGCGCATGCGGCCCGAGATGCTTGACCAGCGTGCGAACGTTGGCCTCGTCGTACTTCGGGTCGGCGAGATAGAACCGCAACGACACCAGATTGCCGACAGTCATGTCGGCGGACCGCAGCAGTGTGTGGATGTGCCCCCAGATGAGCTCCGCCTGGTCCTCGAACGATTCCGGCATCGTCCGGCCGTCCTGCAGATAACCGTTGAGGCCGCTCATGATCAGCAGGCGCGAGTCGCCGCGGACCTCGGTCGCGTGCGTATAGCACCGATAGCGCGGAAACAGCTCCGGCGGGTTGTGCTGGACGATGGGCATGTCGAATTCCTCAATGAGACGCGTTGAACCAATCCGCGATCGAGCTGCGCACTTCGGCGGAGTGCGGGGAGTCCACCCAGCCGTGTGCCAGGCCATCGACGAGTGCCAGCCGCAAACGAGGCTGGTCGCGAGGACTCTTATAGAAGGGTCTGAGCGCGTCCCGTAGCGCCGTCGCGTTCTTCGCCCCCAGCATGGCATCGTCACTGCCTTGCACGATCAGCAGAGCAGGGTGGTTACGCGCAATGTCGCCTGAGCGCTGCACGGCATCCGTGCGGCGGGCCAGGTCGCGGGTGTAATCGTTCCACTTGTACTGCAGCTTCGTTGCGCGTTCGTAAGCTTGCACCGATGCCGTCAAGCCGGTGGACGCGTTGATGACCACCGCAGTTTCGATCGGCGCATTCCCTTCGGCGAGCGCGAACAGCACCGCGGCTGCGCCAGCAGAGAACCCAAACAGACCGACTTTTTCGCCGGCGCGGAGGCAACTCAGTTGCTCCAACGCCGCGATGACGGCGGGGAGCTCCTTCGCAGCACCGACGACGACGGGCTCGAACACCAGACGGCCGAGATCCTCCGCCTGACGACGCATCATGTCTTCACGACCGTCAGCTGCCTCGCGCGCGCCGAACTGCGGCAACCCGAGGTAGACCTTGACGGCCGGCACGTCATCGAGCGGCAACGCGTCCATCAGTGCACGCTCGCTCGCCGGCGGACCGAAGCCGTGCCACAGGAGAATCGGTGGCTTCGACACCTTCGGTGGGGCGCGCAACAGCGCGGGCACCTGGGCCAGTCGCGTTTCGAGAGTGGCGACCTGCGTGCGAGAGCCATCGCGATCGAGGCAGAAGCTCTCGACCGGCGAATCGTGCTGCGTGGCCCCGTGTGAGATCCGGGCAGCGCACAAGAACAGGGCGAGCGCCAGCGCGCGGCCCGGAACAATCGAGCGATTGCGTAGGTTGTTCATGCAGGATTACGTTGCTTTGGACTCACGATGCGTCTGCATTCAATTCTCGTCGCGCTGCCGATGCTGATGCTCTATCAGTCCGGTTCGGCCCAACAGACGCCGTCACAGCAGAATCCGCCGCCACGTGGCACCGCGTCCTTCGAGCCGCCGCCGGCGCTCGCCGAGGATGCGCCGCTGACGGCACAAACATTCGTCATTCGTGCGGCGATCGTGAATATGGCGGAGACCGAGCTGGCGGATCTTGCGCTGAGCCGCTCGCACGATGCAACGCTGCAAGCCTATGCCCGCAAGATGCGCGACGAGCATTGGCGTGCGCAAGAGAAGCTGCGCACGGTCGCGGGCGACGCGCAGGTCGCATTGCCTGCCATGGTCGACAAGAAGCACCAGGACCTGAAAGACGAGCTCAAGCGCGCACCGGCGGACGAGTTCGATGCCGGCTACGTCAAGGCCATCGTTTCCGGCCACGACGAGGCGGTTGCGCTGTTCGATGCGGCCGCGAGCTCGAAGACCGAGACGTTGCCCGAATCGTTCCGGCGCTACGCGGCCGAGATGCTGCCGATCATCAGACATCATCGGGATGAGGCTTACGCGCTCCAGTCCCGACGCGGTACCTAGCGTCGGCGGTCGAGCAGACACCAGGCAAACAGCAGCGCGAGCAGGATGTCGCCGATCATCGCGAGTACGCCACTTGCCGGAACAGTGCCGCGCAGCCACAGGATGACGACGAGGACGAATGCCGCCGCCTTGCCGATCGCACCGAAGGCGACGAACGGCCGGTTGATGGCAGGTTGCATGGCCAGCCAGGCGTAAGCACCAGCGAACAGAAGTACGAATAGCGCCGTCATGGCGCGATAGACGACCGGCACGTCAGTCGGCAGGCCCGCGAACTGTCCCAGCGATGAGCCGGGGAAGGCGAACGGAACGGCGCCGGCAAGATTGAAGAATGCAGCGGTCCACAACGCAGGGCGTAATACGTGTTCGCGGCTCATATGCCTAGAATACACGCACAATGAATGTGCAACGCCTGTGGCGAGCGGTAGTGCTCGGGCCGCTCGAACGACGACTGTTCTGGATCGTCGTCGCGGGGCTCCTGCCGTTGGTCCTGCTCGCGTTCGCCACGCTGCTCTACAACGCCCAGACCCAGCGTCGGCAACAGATCCAGACCGCCGAGAACACCATGCATTCGGTGATGGCGGCCGTGGACGCCGAGCTGCGGACTTCGCTCGCCTCGCTGGATGCATTGGCGGCGAGCCCGCGGTTGCAGGCACGCGATTTCACCGGGTTCTACGCCGAGGCGCGCGCCTTGCTGGAGCGGCGTCCGGCGTGGGCCAACATCGTTCTGTCCGATCCGACTTCGCAGCACGTCGTCAACGTGCGTCTGCCGCTGGGCGCGCCGCTGCCGCGGTCGATCGATCCCGGCGCAGTCGAAGCGACCGTGCGCTCGGGCGTGGCGGGGGTCGGCAACTTGATCTGGAGCCCGGTGCTGAACATGTACGTGTTCGCTGTGCGGCTGCCGATTCGCGAAGGCGACAGGATCCCGTACGTGCTCACGGCCGTAGTGCGGCCCGAAGCAGTGCTGGAGATCGTCAAGCGTCACGTCCTGCCCGAAGGCGCAACGGTCGTCGTGCTCGACCAGCGCCGCGCAGTCGTTGCGCGCACCCGCAACCATGCTGCATGGGTAGGCAAGCCGCCATCCGCGACGCTGCTGGAAATGCTCGATCGAAACGAGAACAACGCGGTGACGACCACGCTCGAAGGCGTGCGCGTGTATACGGTCTATCACCGTTCGACCGAGACCGGCTGGGCGGCGGCCATCGGTATTCCGACCGCCACCGTCGATGCGCCAGTCATGCGGTCGTACACGGTGCTCGGCGGCTCGGTCCTCGCGTCGATCATGCTCGGTCTGGGTGCCGCGCTCTTCACCGGGCGTACGGTCACTGGACCGATGCGCAAGCTGGAGCGCGCCGCGGCTTCCGTCGCACGCGGCGAAGCGCCGATGTTGCAGGAGACCGACTTGCCGGAAATTCGCCAGGCGATGCTGGCGCTGCTCGCCGCGCACATCGAGCGCGAGAAGCTGCTACACAGCGAGCGACAGGCGCGGCTGCTCGAGCAGAACGCGCGGCTTGCCGCGGAGCTGGCCAACAAAACGAAGGACGAATTTCTCGCGATGCTCGGACACGAGCTGCGCAATCCGCTCGCGGCGATCGCCACCGCAGCGCAAGTGCTCGAGCAGTCGGAGCAGACGCAGCGCAAGGACGTGGAGCAGCACGCGAAAGCGATCATTCGCCGCCAGGTGCGTCACCTCGGCAAGCTGACGGACGACCTGCTCGACGCGGCGCGCGTCATGATGGGCAAGATCGTGCTGGACCGGCGTCCGGTGGATCTGGCGCAGGTGGTCGGCAATACCGTCGACACCTTGCGCAACACCGGCCAGCTGCAGCGCCACGAGTGCGGCACTGAGCTCGAATCGGTCTGGGTGAACGTCGATCCGACGCGCATCGATCAAGTGCTCGCAAATCTGCTGACCAATGCGGTCAAGTACACGCCGCCGCCCGGCCGCATCGAGGTGAGCGTGCGCCGCGAGTCGGGCCAGGCTGTGTTCAGCGTGCGCGATTCGGGGCTCGGCCTCGAGCCGGAGCTGCTGCCGCGGATCTTCGACCTGTTCGTGCAGGGCGAGCGCGGTCTCGATCGCTCGCAGGGCGGGTTGGGGATCGGCTTGACGCTGGTAAAGCGGATTGCGGAGTTGCACGGCGGCCGTGTCGAGGCGCGCAGCGAAGGCGCCGGGAAAGGCAGCGAGTTCGTCGTCCATCTACCCGCTATCGAGCCGCCTATCGAAGTCGGGGCGCGGGAGCAGTCGCCGCGCAACTCTGCGCGTCGGCGCATTGCGGTCGTCGAGGACAACGATGACGTGCGTGCCAGCTTGCGCGTACTGCTGGAGATGGCAGGGCACGACGTCGTGGAGGCGAGGGACGGCTTGCAAGGTGTCGATACGATTCTGCGCGAGAACGCCGACATCGCGCTGGTCGACATCGGGTTGCCGAGTCTGGATGGCTATGGCGTTGCGCGCGCGGTGCGCTCACGCGCACTACGTCCGGTGCTGCTCGTTGCGATTACCGGCTACGGTAGCCAGGGAGATGCGGAGCGCGGCGCGCAGGCGGGGTTCGATGCATACATGGTGAAGCCGGTGGATGCGTCGACTCTTGCGGAGCTGATCGCGCGAGTCAGATGACATCTCCCGGGCACCACATGCGTGGCGGCACTGTCTGCACCGTCTCCGCAGCGATGCCACGCAACGTTGCTTGCAGCGACGCGCTGACTGGGTATTGCGTAAGTGGCGGCAGATCGAGCGGCGACTGGCCAGTGATCGTCGCGTACAACACGAGCGCTGCGAGGAACGCGCCCGCCGGCGCGGAGTGATTGCCGTCCGACGCATGCAGCGTCAGCGTCGGGTCACGTGCGAGTGCGAGATCGAACGCTTGTGGAATCGGCGCAACGCAGGCCGGTTCCGCCTGCGCGATCGAGACATGCAGGTCGAAGATCCGCTGCGTCTCGTCGATGCCCCGGCGCGGCCACTCCGGGAACATGATCGGCACGGCATGCTGCGTGCGGCTCCTGCGCACCAGCTCCTTCGCTTCTTCCGTCGAGTACGCGACCTGCCCGCTGCTGCTGTACTTCTGCGCTTGCAGGATCACGAAGTTCCAGTTCTGACTGCGCAGCAAGTCCATCGATGGAGCATCGGTGAGCCGCTCGTCGAGAAACAGCCAGCCCGGAGCTTCGACCGAGGCCACGCTCTTGCCGGGCCGGCCGGCGCGCACCATGTCCGCGACCATCTTGCTGAGATCGTTCACCGAGGTGTGGCTGTTGCCCATGAACAGCAGCGTGATGTCGGCCGACGCTGGCGGCGGCCCGGAGGTTGCACCGCCGCGCTGCGAATCGCCGCCGCCACCGCAGGCGGCGAGCAGCAACACGAGCGCAGCCAGAATGCTTCTGACGATCATCGCGCTTCCGGCAGAGGTGGGTTGCGCGGTGGCACGGGCGACGAAACGATCAGCGAGCTGGTCGTATTCCCGTGCATCAGGAAGCGGTCGAGCAAACCTTCGAGCCGCTGTACGTCGGCTGCGAGCACTTTCATCATCAAGCAGTCCTCGCCGGTGACCCGATGACACTCGACGACCTCAGGCGTGCTCTGTGCCAGCTTGATGATCTTCGCCAGTCCGCCCGGCATCGGCCGAACGCGTACGTAGGCAGTCACTCCCAGGCCGAGCGCTTGCGGATCGACTTCGAGCCACTCGCGCCTGATCACGCCGGCTTCCTTGAGTCGCAGCACACGCTCGTTCACCGCAGGCGCCGACATTTCGACGCGCCGCGCGAGCTCGCGTATCGCCAGGCCCGGCTGCGCCGTCAGGTGGCGCAGGATTTCCAGGTTGGTCGCATCCAGGGCCGCGCTTGTTGTTTGCAAGGCAGGAGGAGCGATTTTCTTTCTTTTGGCAGGAATCGGCGTCTCCCCGTCTGGCATTCGCTATTCAGCGATCCGCGAATTGCGAGCATCATGCTCGCCCCCGCTTTCCCCGGCAACAGGCACGCACCATGCAATCCGCTGCCCCGTCTTCGCGAGAGCTGTTCGCGATCACCGATGCAGTCACTTATCTCAATTCAGGGAGTCTCGGCCCGCGCCTGCATGCGGTCAACGCAGCCGGACATGCTGCCGTCGAAAGGATGGCAGCGCCTTGGAGCATCCGCTCGAGCGACTGGTTCGCCGACGCTCGCGCGTTAAGGGCACTGTTCGCGTCACTCATCGGCGCACCGGCCGATTGTGTCGCACTTGTGCCATCTGTGAGCTATGGCATCGCGACTGCTGCGCGCAACGTGCCGGTCGCGGCAGGCGACAACATCGTCGTGATCGATCAGGAGTACCCGTCGAACTTCTACAGCTGGCAGCGTCTCGCCCGCGAGCGCGGCGCGGAGATTCGGACGGCAGCCGCAGGCGGCGACGCGAGCCTGACGGACGCGATCTTGTCGCTCATCGATCGGCGCACTGCAGTCGTTGCCGTCGCCAATTGTCATTGGACGAACGGCGCGGCGGTCGACCTCGCTCGCGTCGGCGCGGCGGCCCGGCGTCACGACGCTGCATTGGTCGTGGATGCGAGCCAGTCGCTCGGCGTCCATCCGTTCGACGTCGCCGAAGTCCGCCCCGACTTTCTCGTCACGGTCGGCTACAAGTGGTTGCTCGGCCCGTACGGGCTCGGCTATCTGTACGTCGCAGAGCGTTGGCACGCGAACGGCGAGCCGCTCGAAGAGTCCTGGCTCAATCGCGAAGGCGGGGAGAATTTCGCGGGGCTCGTCGACTACACGGATGCCTATCAGCCGGGTGCGCAGCGCTTCACGCAGGGCGAGTCCGCACAGTTCTACCTATTGCCGATGGCGCTCGCTGCGCTGACGCAGATCGCACAATGGACACCGGCGCGCGTTCAGCAGCAGTTGAGCGAGTGGACCAGCGAGTTGTCGGCGCGAACGGCGCCGCTCGGGCTCGATTCGATGGCGCGGGGGCAGCGCGTAGGTCACATGGTCGGCCTCACCGCGCGGGGCGCGTTGCCGTCGGGTCTTATCGACGCGCTGCGTACGCGTCATGTATATGTAGGCGCTCGCGGCAACAATATTCGCGTCTCCCCGCACATGCACAGCACTGCGGCGGATCTCGACCGGTTGGTCGCGGCTTTGCAGGAGCTTCTCGCATGAATGACACGCTGACCGATCTCTATCCCTCCATCGAGCCCTACGAAACCGGCGCGCTCGAAGTCTCGGGCGGCCATCGCCTCGTCTATGAGCTGTGCGGCAATCCGTCCGGCCGCCCCGCGGTGTTCCTGCATGGCGGCCCCGGCGCCGGCTGCAACCCGACGCACCGGCGCTTCTTCGACCCCGCGGTCTACAAGATCGTGTTGTTCGATCAGCGCGGCGCCGGGCGCTCGACGCCGACGGCCAGCGTGCACGAGAACACCACCCAGAATCTCGTGAGCGACATCGAGACGCTGCGTCGCCACCTGAAGATCGATCGCTGGCTGGTGTTCGGCGGGTCGTGGGGCTCCACGCTCGGGCTCGCCTACGCGGCGACGCATCCCGAGGCGTGTCGTGCGCTCGTGCTTCGCGGAATCTGGTTATGCCGCGAGATCGACCTTGACTGGTGGTTCGGTCCGATCCGCCTCATCTATCCCGAATACTGGCAGGCCTTCGTCGATCCGATTCCGCAGGCCGAGCGCCACGATCTGCTCGGTGCGTATCTGCGCAGGTTGTTGGATCCCGATCCGGCCGTGCATCTGCCGGCCGCCATCGTGTGGGATAGATATGAGACGAGTTGCGCGACGCTGCTGCCGCCGCGTGCAGAGCCGGTGCGTGCGAACATCCTGTCGATGCCGCGGATCGAGGCGCACTACATGCACAATCGCTGCTTCTTGCGCGAGAACGAGCTGATCGATGCGGTACCGCGCTTCCGCCATGTACCGGGCGTCCTCGTGCACGGCCGCTACGACATGTTGTGTCCGGTGGAAGGCGCGCTCGTGCTCGCGGCGGCGTGGCCGGAAGCGACGCTTCGCATCGTGCCGGACGCCGGTCACGCGGCGACCGAGCCCGGCATCCGTCGTGAGCTCGTGGCAGCGACCGATCGGTTCCGCGATCTCAGGGACTGAAGCCGCGCTTCAGCACTCCCGCCGCGACGAGCGAATCGACCACGGGCCCGTCGTGCCCGGGCACGATATGGATGGCGGGCTGCGCTTCGTGCAGCCGTTTCAGAGCAACGAGCTCGCCGAACACGGCTTTCCGGTCTTCCTTGATGAACAGCATCGTCATCAGCCGCGCGCGTTCGCGTTGCAGCTCGATATTGCGAAAGTGCCAGGCGACGTCACCTATCAACAGCAGCTCGGCGCCACTCGCAGTCTGCACGTAAACGATCTGGCTGCCCGGCGTGTGGCCCGGCGCTTTGATCAGCACGACACCAGGAGCGATCGCCTGGTACTGGTCGTACACGAGCGGCTGATAGCCGTCGAGCGCGTGCTCCGGGAACTTCGCAGGCAGGCTACGCTCCGGCTCCGAGAGTTGCTCACGCGTCAGTCGTGTTCCTGGCAGCACGGCTTTCAGATCACTGTGCGCCGTCAGTCCGCCGATGTGATCCATGTGCTCGTGAGTGATGACGATCTGCGCCGCCGTAGACATCGCGGCCTCGACGCGGCCGAATGCCGCGGCGTCGAAGCTCGTGAGCAGGCTGCCGCCCATCGATTGCGTCAAGCCGGTGTCGACGATGATCGTGCTGTCCGGATAGATCAGCCGATAGCAGAATACCGGCAGCGGCACGCCGTTCCAGCCATCTCCGGCGACCACGCCGGTGGCCGGGAACGTGAACACCCCGACCTGTTCGACTTCGATCGAGCCGGGCTTATCGCCTGGAACAGTAGCGAGCGCAGCGCGCACGCGCTCGATGTCGAGCGTATACGAGGCGTCGCCGGGGATGTGACTCTCGACCAGCAGCCAGTAGTAGGCCACGCCAGCGAGTACCAGCAGCACGCCGAGAGTGATGAGTATTCTGCGCAGCCACACGCGGAGGATTCTAATCCGCGATGCGACTCCAGATCGAGCGAATCAATTCCGGCAACCCGCCCGCATCGAACGGCAGCCGGATGACCTCCGCCGCTCCGGCCGCCTGCAGTCGCCGCAACTCGAGCGGCGCAAGACCCGCGGCCACGAACACGACCGGGGTGTGATGCCCCAGCTCCATCGCGCGCAGGCATTCGAGCGTCTGCACGCCGTCCATGCGCGGCATGGCCACGTCCATCAGGATGAGATCGGGGCGCAGCTGGCCGACGATGATCAGCGCCTCGAAGCCCGAAGCGCAGGTCACCACCGAGAAATCCGGCTGAGCCGCGAGCGCCGTGCGCACCAGCTCGCGCATGGAAGCATCGTCGTCGACGTACAGGATCCGGCTGAGAGGTTTCGCTAAAACCATACTTGGCTGTGAGGCGCAGCGTCCGCTGCCATGACCGAAGCTATCGGCGCTGGGCCCGGCGGGCTGGAGCCTGCGTAGGCGCGGTTCAGGTAAAAACTGCCGGCTGCCCCAGGGTCTGAGTGACTGGGACTTCGCCGTAGCGGTATTCACCAACGTGCATGAGTCACGGTTCTGCCTGCGTGCTGCACGGTTTTGTAGAATCCGTCGCAGCACCACCTATTGACGAACAAGAGGGCACCCCCGATGGCAGTCACACGCAGAACCTTCGTCGGCACTTCGCTGGCGACCGGCGCAATGCTCGCGGCCGGCAGGGCCGCCGCCGCATCGGATCGGGGCGCGATCTACAAGCAGATCGAGCAGCGTCACGACGAAGCCGTGCAGCGCCTGCAGGCGTGGATCCGTCAGCCGTCGATCGCCGCAGAGAATCGCGGCGTGACGGAAGGCTGCGACCTGACGATGCGTATGCTGCGCGACGCGGGGTTTCAGCACGTCGAGCAGCGCCCGACCGATGGTCAGCCCGGCATCTTCGCGACGCTCGACGCCGGTGCACGCCGCACGTTCGGCTTGTATTTCATGTACGACGTGAAGCAGGCCCATCCGCAGGAGTGGTCGTCGCCGCCGTGGGAAGCGCAGCTCGTCGACCTGCCGAATCTCGGCAAGGTCGTCATGGGCCGCGGCGCCGTGAATCAGAAAGGACCGCAGTCGGCGTTCATCGCAGCGTTGCATGCTATTCGTGCAGCCGGCAGGAAGATCCCGGTGAATCTCGTGCTGGTCGCGGAAGGCGAGGAGGAGATCGGCTCGCCGCATTTCCCGCAGGTCGTTCTCGCCTCGCCCGTGCGTGAAGCACTCGCGAAGTGCGAAGGCATCTTCATGCCCGAGGCCGCGCAGGATCTCGATGGCAACGTGACGGTCTCGCTCGGCGCCAAGGGCATCGCGGAGCTGGAGCTGGTCGCGACCGGCGAGAAGTGGGGGCGCGGTCCGTCGAAGGACGTGCATTCGAGCAATCGCGCGCGCCTCGACAGTCCGGCGTGGCATCTGGTGCAGGCGCTCAATACGCTGATCGACGAGAACGGCGACCCGGCGATCGAGGGTTACATGGAAGGCGTGCGTCCGCCGAACGCCGCCGAGTCGAAGATGCTCGACGACGCAGCGCTGCGTATCGATGAGAACACTGCCAAGAAGTCGATGGGCGTGAAGGCATGGGCGCGCAACGCGAGCTGGCGGCAAGCGCTGCAGGATCTCGCGCACCGGCCGACGGTGAACATCGAAGGATTGGTGGGCGGCTACACGGGGCAGGGCGGCATGACGATCCTGCCGCATCGCGCGGCTGCGAAGCTCGATCTGCGCCTGGTGCCTGACATGACGCACAAGGGTGCGGTCGAGAAACTCAAGGCACATCTCGCGAAGCACGGCTTCGGCGACATCGAGGTCAACGTCACCGGCGGCTACGACCCGACGACGACGTCGGTGGACGCGCGGCTGATCAAAGCGGAGTCGCAGGTCTATCGTGCGGCCGGCATCGAGCCGATCTTCTGGCCGCGCCGCGGCGGCTCATGGCCGGGCTACGTGTTCACCGGCGATCCGCTGAAGCTCGCCGCGGGACATTTCGGGCTCGGTCACGGCCAGCGCGCGCACGCGCCGGACGAGTATTTTCTGATCGAGTCGCAGAATCCGAAGCTGGCGGGACTGGACGGCGCGGTCAAGTCGTACGTGGATTATCTGTACGCGATCGCGTGAGCGGGCTACTTCCTGCCTGAGAGGATAGCGACCTTGCCGAAGATCTTCGGATGCCGCAGCAGGATTCGCTTGCGTACCCAGTTGCCGTAGTTGAGTTGTGGCCCCGCCACGCTAGTACGTGCAGGTCTTGGGATTCGAGTGCACGAAGTACTTGCGGTAGTTCTTGGCCTTGCTGTCCATGCAGCCCTCCAGGTCGAGCAGCTCGATCTTGCGCACGTCCAGAGGATGCGACTCGCTCTGCAGCGCGATGTAGCCGCCGCTCACCAGCTCGCCGTCCCGCTTCACCTTCGGATCGAAGTTCGTGACGACGCCGCCGCCGATCTGCGGCAGCGAGTATTCCAGCACTTTCTGGCCATCGACGAGGTGCGTGATGTGCGCGCCGCCGATCACGATGAGCTCGATCTGCACCCATTGATCGCCGTCATAGGTCTTCGATGCCGATTCCAGGCAGTGCTTCGGATACAGCTCGCCGTTGTAGACGATCTCGGTGCCCGGCGAGCACATGCTGAGGGTGGGGCGCGGCTTGCCGTCGCTCAGTCCGCCGAGGAACTGCGCCTCGATTGAAATCGGAAAATCCTGTTCCTTCGTCATCGTCTGCGGCGCCTGCGAATGGAACATGATGCCGCTGTTGCGCTCCGCCCAACGCTGTCCCTCGCCCACTTGTTTGCCGACGAAGCGGTACTCGACGCGCAGGCGGTAATAGGAGTAGGGCTTCGCGTAGAACAGGTGGCCGAACTGCGTCTGGAAGCCGTCCTTGTAGCCGTCGTAGCGCACCTTCAGCAGCCCGTCTTCGACCCGGAATGTCTTGGCGAAGTTGTCGCCCAGCTCGTGATGCGTGATCTTCGGCGTCCAGCCAGTCAGATCGCGGCCGTTGAACAGCTGAATCCAGTCTTCGTCGGCGGCACTGGCGACAGAAGAACAGAGCGCCAGCGCGCAGAAGGCGAGTGCGGTACGCATGGGTTACTCGACCCCGGGTTATTCGATTGTTGTTACTAGCTCGTCGAGACCGTCGATACCGCCTTCGATGCGATCGCCCTTCTTGAGCGCGCCGACGCCGGCGGGCGTGCCGGTGTAGATCAGGTCGCCGGGCTGCAGCTCGAAAAACGTCGACAGCTCCGCGATGATCTCCGGCACGCTCCAGATCAGCTCGGACAGATCCGCCTGCTGGCGCATCTGACCGTTCACCTTCAACCAGATCCGGCCGCTGCGCAGATGACCGCTCTGGGCAGCCGGCGTGATGGCGCTGATCGCAGCGGAACGATCGAAACCCTTGCTCGTATCCCACGGCCGGCCGTTGTCCTTAGCGTCCGATTGCAGGTCGCGGCGGGTGAGGTCGTTGCCGACTGCGTAACCGTAGACATGGTCGAGTGCCTGCGCTGCGGCGATGTCCCGTCCGCCCTTGCCGATCGCCACCACCAGCTCGATCTCGTGGTGGAAGTTGTTCGTGCGCGAGGGATACGGGATGCGCGAGTTGCCCGGCACGATGGCATCGGCCGGCTTGGCGAAGAAGAACGGCGGCTCCCGATCGGGGTTCGCGCCCATTTCGCGCGCGTGCGCGGCGTAGTTGCGGCCGACGCAGTAGATGCGATGGACGGGGAATTGGTCGGGACGGCCTTTGACGGCGACGGCAGGGACGGTGGGTGGGAAGAGGTAGGGCATGGGCGGGAATTTACAGGAACCCGGAGTCAAGCTGAAGCCTGACTCTCAGTTAATTGACATCTAAATTAACTATATCTAAAGTTCTGGCGATGAAGCGTATCGTCTGCATGGGCGGTGGGCCGGCGGGGCTGTATTCGGCGATCCTGCTGAAGCAGGCGCTGCCGCGCACGCGCATCGAGGTCTACGAGCGCAACCGGCCGGACGACACTTTCGGCTGGGGCGTGGTGTTCTCGGATCAGACCATGGCCGGCTTCGCGACGGCCGACCCGCCTTCGCACACCGCCATCGTCGACAGCTTCTATCACTGGGACGACATCGACGTTCACATCCACGGCGCCTCGATCCGCACCGGCGGCCATGGGTTCGCAGGTATCGAGCGCAAGCGGCTGCTCAATATCCTGCAGGAGCGGGCCGCGAGCCTCGGCGTCGAGCAAACCTTTCGGCACGAGGTTCGCGACGAGGCGGAGTTCGCCGACGCGGACCTGCTGATTGCCGCCGATGGCGTCAATAGCCGCGTGCGCCAGCAGTACGCGCCTGCCTTCGAGCCGAATGTCGATGTGCGCAAGTGCCGCTTCATCTGGCTGGGCACGACCCGGCAGTTTCCTGCTTTCACCTTCGCGTTCGAACGGACCGAGCACGGCTGGTTCCAGATCCACGCATATCAGTTCAGCACGGAGCTCTCGACGGTGATCGTCGAAACGCGCGAGGAAACCTGGCGCGCACACGGGCTGGACCGCGCGACCACCGACGAATCGATCGCATTCGCCGAGCAGCTGTTCGGCAAGTACCTCGGCGGCGCGCGGCTGCTGAGCAACGCGCGGCATCTGCGCGGCTCTGCATGGCTCAACTTCAACCGCGTGCTGTGCCGGCGCTGGTATACGCGCAACATCGTGTTGATCGGCGATGCCGCGCACACGGCGCACTTCTCGATCGGTTCGGGCACGAAGCTCGCGATGGAAGATGCGATCGCCTTGAGCCGCGAGATCGCGCGGGGCGGCGACGTGGGCGATGCCTTGCAGCGCTATCAGGAAGAGCGCGAGCTCGAGGCACTCAAGCTGCAGAGCGCGGCGCGCAATCGCATGGAGTGGTTCGAGAACGTCGCGCGTTACACGCATCTCGAACCCTTGCAGTTCACCTACAGCCTGCTCACCGGCAGCCAGCGCATCGGTCACGACAATCTCAAACTGCGCGACGCCGGCTTCGTCGGCGACATGGAGCGCTGCCTGGCGAAGCGCGCCGGTGTCGCGGACCGCGCCTGCGCGCCGATGTTTCTGCCGTTCAAGCTGCGCGACCTCGAGCTCGTCAATCGAGTCGTGGTGTCGCCGATGGCGCAGTACTCGGCGCTCGATGGCATGCCGAACGATTGGCACCTCGTGCACTACGGCGCGCGCGCTACGGGCGGGGCAGGCCTCGTCTTCACTGAGATGACGTGCGTGTCGCCGCACGGCCGCATCTCGCCAGGCTGTACGGGGCTCTGGAGCGAACAGCAGCGCGATGCCTGGCGTCGCATCGTCGACTTCGTGCATGGGCACACGCAGGCGAAGCTCTGCTTGCAGCTCGGACACTCGGGCCGCAAAGGCTCGACGCAGCTGGGCTGGGAGCAGGCCGACTATCCGCTGCCGTCGGACAACTGGCCGATCATCTCGGCATCGCCGCTGCCGTACATCGAAGGCGTGAGTCAGGTCCCGAAGCAGGCGAGCGAGGCGGACATCGCGACGATCACGGCTCAGTTCGTCACGGCCGCGCAGCTCGGTCTGCAGGCCGGCTTCGACATGATCGAGCTGCACATGGCCCACGGCTATCTGCTGGCGAGCTTCCTGTCGCCGCTCACGAATCAGCGCACGGATCGCTATGGCGGCTCCGTCGAGAATCGCGCGCGGTTTCCGGCCGAGGTGATCCGCGCGGTGCGAGCGATCATGCCGGAGGGGATGCCGTTGTCGGTGCGCATCTCCGCGAGCGATTGGGCGCAAGGCGGCTTGAGCGACGACGATCTGATCGCGACGGCCCGCGCTCTTCACGAAGCCGGTGCGGACATGCTCGACGTTTCGACGGGCCAGACGGTGCCGTGGCAGAAGCCGGTCTACGGCAGGATGTACCAGACGCCGTTTTCCGACTTCATCCGTAACACCCTCAACGTGCCGACGATTGCGGTGGGCAACATTTACGAGCCCGACCACGTGAACTCGATCGTCGCATCGGGGCGCGCCGATCTCTGCGCCGTCGCGCGGCCGCATCTGGCGAATCCGAACTGGACGTTGCAGGCGGCAGCGCAGCTCCAACACGCCGAGCAGTGGTGGCCGCAGCAGTATCTGTCCGGCAAGAGTCAGCTCGAACGCAATCTGCAGCGTGCGGCGCTGCTCGCAGGCGCCGTATGAGCTCGCTGCAAGGGGAGCACGCGGTCGTGACCGGTGCGGGCCGCGGCATCGGCGCGGCAATCGCACGCGCCCTGGCGGCGGAGGGCGCGAAGCTTACCCTCGTCGGTCGCAATCGCGATTCGCTCGACAAGATCGCCGCAGAGCTCAAGGGCACTACCGAAACCTGCGTCGTTGCCGCCGACGTGAGCGACGGTCCTGCCTTGCAAGCTGCATTCGCGCGCGCGAGGGAACGATTCGGTGCCGTAACTATCCTCATCAACAATGCCGGTCAGGCACGCAGTGCGCCGCTGCACACGGCGGACGAGTCGCTGTGGGATGAGATGCTCGCGGTCAACCTCGGCGGCGTCTATCGATGCATTCGCTGCGCATTGCCCGACATGCTGGAAGCGGGCCGCGGACGTATCGTCAACATCGCGAGCACTGCAGGTCTGACGGGCTATGCATACGTCACGGCGTACTGCGCGGCCAAGCACGGAGTGATCGGTCTCACGCGTTCGCTCGCGATGGAGTTGGCGCGCAAGAACATCACCGTGAACGCCGTCTGCCCCGGCTATTCGGATACGGACATGGTGCGCGATGCGGTCGCGAACATTCAGGCGAAGACCGGTCGCGACGAAGCTGCCGCTCGTACGGCGTTGACCGCGCGCAATCCGCAGGGTCGATTGATTGCACCGGAAGAAGTCGCGCAAACAGTGCTCTGGCTCTGCAGCAGCGGTGCCAGCAGCATCACCGGGCAGAGCATTGCAGTGGCCGGCGGAGAATTGATGTGAGTGCCGACACGCGACCGATCGACGCCGAGACGCGTGCGACGAGCGACGATCACCACGCGCTGCGCTTGTGGCTGCGCTTGTACGCGTGTACGAGCCTCGTCGAAAGCCGCGTGCGGCGCCGCCTGCAGACGCGCTTCGGCACGACGTTGCCGCGCTTCGACTTGATGGCGCAGCTCGACCGCTCGCCGCAGGGGCTGCGCATGAGCGAGCTGTCGAGCCGGCTCATGGTCACGGGCGGCAACGTCACCGGTCTCACCGACTCTCTCGAAGCCGAAGGCCTGGTCGTGCGCGAGTCCGACGGCAGCGACCGGCGCGCGTTGCGCGTGAAACTCACGCGCGAGGGTCGCCGCGCGTTTCGCACGATGGCCGCCGAGCACGAGCGCTGGATCGCCGAGGTGTTCGCCGGCCTCTCGGCACGCGAAGCCCGCTCGCTGGCCGAGCGGCTGCACACGCTGAAGCAACACATCCTCGACAATGTTCCGCTCGACGAGCGCGGAAGGCAGTGAACCGATGCAACTGACGAATTACGTCGCGCAACACTTCCAATGGTCGGTCGAGGGCTCGCTCGGCCGCGTCGTCCTGAACCGGCCCGAGCGCAAGAATCCGCTCACCTTCGAGTCGTATGCGGAGTTGCGCGACCTGTTTCGCAATCTCGGCGCGGATCGGTCGATCAAGGCTGTCACCGTCAGCGGCGCAGGCGAGAACTTCTGCTCGGGCGGCGACGTGCACGAGATCATCGGCCCGCTCACCCGGATGGATACGGCCGGCCTGCTCGCGTTCACGCGCATGACCGGCGATCTGGTCAAAGCGATGCGCGGCTGTCCGCAGCCGATCGTCGCCGCAGTCGACGGCGTCTGCGCCGGCGCCGGCGCGATCATCGCGATGGTCAGCGACCTGCGCGTCGGCACTGCGCGCTCGCGCACTTCGTTCCTGTTCAACCGCGTCGGACTCGCGGGCTGCGACATGGGCGCGTGCGCAATCCTGCCGCGCATCATCGGGCAGGGGCGCGCGGCGGAGCTGTTGTATCTCGGGCGCAGCATGAGCGGCGATGAAGCATTGCAATGGGGCTTCTTCAATCGCCTCGTCGCGCCCGACCAGCTGTCAACGGCGGCAACACAGCTCGCGCAGGAGCTTGCTGCGGGTCCGTCGTTCGCCAACGGCATCACCAAGACGATGTTGAATCAGGAATGGAGCATGAGTCTCGAACAGGCAATCGAAGCCGAAGCGCAGGCGCAGGCGCTGTGCATGCAGACGGAAGATTTCCGGCGCGCCTATCGCGCGTTCCTGGCGAAGCAGAAACCCGTCTTCGAGGGCAACTGATGGGCAGCGAATTCCTGCAGCCGCCGGGTTGGGCGGCGCCGAAGGGCTACTCGAACGGCGTCAGCGCGCGCGGGCGCCAGATCTATCTCGCCGGTCAGATCGGCTGGAACGAGTCGCAGCAGCTGGTGAGCACGCGCTTCGCGCTGCAAGTGCGGCAGGCGTTGCAGAACATCATGGCGCTGCTGGCACAGGCCGGCGGCCGCCCCGAGCATCTGGTGCGGCTCACGTGGTTCGTCTCGAGCCTCGATGAGTATCGCGCCGAGCAGAAGGAGATCGGCGCGGCCTATCGCGACGTGATCGGTCGGCACTACCCGCCGATGTCGGTCGTGCAGGTCGTCGCGCTGCTGGAGCAGGGCGCGAAGGTGGAGATCGAAGCGACAGCCGTCATCCCCGACTGAGCTTCCTACCGCATCTCTTTCGTCCGTACGTGCAATGCGCGCAACGCAGTCGTCAGCGCGTCGACGTCGTACGGCTTCGACATGAAGCGGATGTGTGCGTCGTTGAGCAGGGATTCATGACCGGGCAGATCGCCGTAGCCGCTGGCGACGATCACCGGTAGCGAAGGCAGCTGCGTGCGCAGCTCGGCCACCACATCCAACCCGTCCCGATCCGGCAGGCCGCGATCGACGATCGCGACGTCCAGTTGCTCGTGATTGCGCGCGGCGCGCAGCCCCTCGGCTGCACTGCCGGCGTCGATCACGTCGAATCCCAGATCGTTCAGCTGATCGCCGATGAACATGCGCACCAGCCCTTCGTCTTCGATCACCAGTGCCACGGGCCGGCGCGCACCGCCGCTGACCGGCACGTCCAGCACATCGCGGATGCGTGATGCGAGCTGGACGCGCGTGAATGGCTTGGTGATGAGCTCGACGCCGGGGTCCAGGCGTCCCTGGTGCACGATGGCGTTGCGAGCGTAGCCGGTCGTGAATAGCACCTTGATGTCGGGGCGCAGTGCGCGCGCAGCCGCAACCAGCTGCGCGCCGTTCATGCCGGGCAGGCCGACGTCCGTGAAGATCAGTTGCACTTCCGGACGCAGCTCCAGCAGCTTCAGCGCCGATGGCGCATCGTGCGCCTGAACCACGGTAAAACCCAGCTCGCGCAGGCTTTCGGTCGTGAACAGGCGCACGTCGTCGTCGTCCTCGACCACCAGCACGACTTCGTGCTTGTCGCCGGTCGGCGCCAGGGGGAACGGCGGCTCTTCTTCTTCCTCCACCTGTCTGCTCATGCGCGGCAGGTAGATCTTCACAGTCGTGCCTTCGCCGACTTCGCTGTACAGCTTGACGTGTCCGCCGCTCTGCTTGACGAAGCCGTAGACCTGACTCAGGCCGAGGCCGGTTCCCTGGCCGATCGGCTTGGTCGTGTAGAACGGCTCGAATGCGCGCGTGATGACATCGGCGCTCATGCCGGTGCCGGTGTCCGTGACGCACAGGGCGACATATTGGCCAGCGTCCAGCTCCGGATAGCGATCGGCATAGCCCTCGTCGAGGTGTGCGTTGGCAGTTTCGATAGTGAGCTTGCCGCCCTCGGGCATCGCGTCGCGTGCGTTGACGGCGAGATTGAGCAGCGCGTTTTCCAGTTGATGCGCATCGATCTCGACGCGCCACAGGCCGCCCGCGAGCACCGTCTCGACCGCGATGCTCTCGCCGATCGTGCGGCGGATCAGGTCGGACATGCCGGCCACCAGCCGGTTGATGTCGGTCGGCTTCGGATTCAGCGGCTGGCGGCGCGAGAACGCCAGCAATTGCTGAGTGAGCGTCACGGCGCGCTGCGCGCCGCGCGTCACCTGATCGATCGCACGCCGGAGCCTGCCGTCCTCGGGAGGAGCGTGGCGCCAGATCGTTTCGAGATTGCCGACGATGACGGTGAGCAGATTGTTGAAGTCGTGTGCGACGCCGCCGGTGAGCTGGCCGATCGCCTCCATCTTCTGCGACTGGCGCAGCTGCTCCTCGATGGCGCGCCGCTCGGTGAGATCGCGCGTGACTTTCGCGAAGCCCACGACCATGCCTGCCCCGTCATAGATTGCGTCGATCACCACGCTGGCCCAGAAGCGCTGACCGTCCTTGCGCACCCGCCACGCCTCGGCCTCGTACTTGCCCATCGTGGCCGCGACCGTGAGCGCGTGCCAGGGCACGCGTTTCTCGCGATCCTCCGGCGTGTAGAACATGGAGAAGTGCTTGCCGATCGCTTCGTTCTTGCTGTAACCCTTGATGCGCTCGGCACCGGCGTTCCAGCTGGCGATATTGCCGTCGATGTCGAGCATGTAGATCGCATAGTCGACCACGCCGCTCACCAGCTCTCTGAACTGCACCTCCGAGCGCGCCAGCTCGTTGGTGCGCTCGGCGACGCGTTGCTCCAGCTCGTCGTTGAGCTGTTGCAGCTCCTGGTGCGTCTGCTGGCTGTCGCGGAACAGGTGCGCGTTCTCCATCGCGATCGCGGCCTGCGCGGCGATGCCGCCGACCATGAGCTCGTCGCGGTGCGTGAACACGCCGGGGGTGGAGTGGCCGAAGAATAGCCCGCCGTGCACTTTGCCTTCGCGCCCGATCACCGGTACGGCGAGATAGCTGCGCACCGGCAGATGACCCTTGGGCATGCCGTGGTACGGGGCGGACATGCCGTAGTCGGGATGGGCCAGCACGTCGTCGATGCGCATGATGCGCTCGCCACGGAACGTCGGGCCGAACAGCGCGGTCGCACGCGGCATCGGAAACTTCGCGAACGCCTCGCGCGGCGCACCCGACAGCGAGTACAGCATGTACGAGCCGCCTTCGGGCTGGTCGACGTTGTAGAAGAAGGCACCGAACTCCGCGTTGGCAAGCTGCACCGCTGCATCGGTGACCGTTTGCACGATGCGCTCCAGATCGAGATCGGTCGACAGCGCGATGCCGGTCCGGTGCAGGATCTCCCACTTCTGCGCCTCGCCGCGCAAATGACCTTCGATGGTCCATTGCGCCGTCACGTCGCGCATCGACGAGCGGGTGCAGATGAATTTGCCGTCGATCAGCAGCGGGTTGGAGTTGATCACGACATCCTTGGTCGAGCCGTCCTTGCAGCGCAGCTGCACGTGCTCGTCGCGGAACGCCTCGCCGGCCGTGGCGCGCTGGAGCATGTCTGCAGCCTGTCCCGGCTGCACCACGAAGTCGGCGATCGGCCGCCCGATGTACTCCTCGGCGGCGTAGCCGAGCAGATCCAGCTCTGCGCGGTTGGCCCAGATGATGCTGCCGTCGGCGCCGATCTTGTGCAGACCGACGACGGAGTTCTCGAGGAAATCCGCGAGCTCCATCTCGCGCTCGGCAACGCGTGTCTCGAGGAGCTTGCGCCGCTGCAGCTCGCGCTCCAGGCGTTGCACGCGCCGTTGCAGGCGCGCCGTCAAGCCTGCCGCATGCTCGCCCGCATTACCGGTGGGCTGCGGCTCACCGTCGTCGAATGAGACTTGTCCGTGCACGGAACAGATCCGGCCGATGAGCTGGCGATCGCTATTGCGCAGCTGGCCGACGTCGTAGCCACACAGGAGTGTGAACGCTTGAGCCTCGGCAAGCTCGTTCCACAGGCTTTCCAGCCGCAGCGCTGCGCCCGGCGCACCGCCTTCCCACAGCAACCCGACCATTTCTCCAAACGCGCGCACCGAGCCCCAACGCGCGTGGGCCCGGTCGATCAGGCTGCCGACCTTTATCCGGAACAGGTCCGGTTGCGGCCAGCCGTTGGCGAGAATCTGCTGGAGTAACTCGGCGGCCTCGAGGGTGACGTATTGGCCGCTCTGCCTGACTGCTGCCACGTCGACGCCGCTTGCGGCCAGCTGCTGATCCAGGGCGTCGATGTGCTCACGGGTGGCGATGACGATACCGGCGCTGTTGGCGCGCAGGCCGCCGCCGATGAAGCCGTCGAGGGTCTCGATCAGGCTGTGCGAATCGTCGTAGAACTGGACCAGGTGCTCGCGCTCGCCGAGCTCCGCCCACGGATCGACGGATGGCGGATTTGTTCGCATTGATTGGGCGCAACGCCGCGGTTGCGGCGAAAGTTCCGGCAATCCCCTACGCGCGCCCGGTTTCGAAGGACGAGTCGAGCGTGCCCAGCGCGGACCACAGTTGGGGTGCATCGAACGGCTTGCCGATCACACGGACCCGCGCGTCGTCCTGGAACCGCCGGCCGAATTCGCTCTCCGAGAACCCGGTGGCGATCACGATCGGCAGCTCGGGCAGCACCGCACGGATCGGGGCCACCAGCTGGTCGCCCGACGTGTCCGGCAGGCCGACGTCGATGATTGCCGCGCCGAGTGCGGGACCAAGGTTTTCGATGAGCTGCGCCGCCTCGGCGGCAGTGCTTGCTACAGCCACTTGCAGGCCGCGCTCTTCCAGCAGCGTCTGGATGAAGAAGCTGACCACGATTTCGTCTTCGACGATCAGGACCGTGGCGCCGCTCGCGCTCCCTTCGTGAGTTAACTGCGTCATGTGATTGTTCTGCAGCCCGCCGCGCAATCACACGCAACCATGGCGACCCTGTCAAGTGACGACAGTGCTTACAATGGCGCCCGTCGGACGTGTTGCTACGTCGCGTCCGGGGAACAGCCATCCCGGCGGGCGCGTATAGCGGGCGAGGCTACTTCAGAGGTAACTCCATGATTGGGCTCTTGAGAACATTACTGGTGCAGATTCTCGCGGTCGCGCTGCTGAGCGTCGGCTCGCCACTCGTGGTGCAGGCCGAGGTCATCGGCACACTGGCCGGACTGGAGTCCGCTCAACGTAACGCCGATCTCGCGCGCGTCAATCGCGTGCTGGCGACGGCCGATGCCCGGGCGCAGCTGCAGGAGCTGGGTGTCGACCAGGCACAGGTGGAGGCACGGCTCGCAGGCCTGACGGATTCCGAGCTGAGCACCCTCGCCGACAATCTCGAGCACGCACCGGCGGGCGGCGACGTGCTCGCCGTCATTGGCGTCGTGTTCGTGGTGCTGCTGATTCTCGAAGCCGTCGGAGTCATCGACATCTTCAAGAAGTTTCCGTAACACCTTGCGTCGGCTCGCGCCCGCCTGCGCGGTCCCGGCTTCGATCCTGCTGATCGCGCTGGGTGGGTGCAGCTTCAATCCGCCGCGCTTTGCGCCGGAAGAGACCGCCGGTCTTCCGCCGCAGGCCGAGCTGACGCAAGTCCCATTCTTTCCGCAGAAGCAGTACCAGTGCGGGCCGGCCGCGTTGGCGACCGTCCTGCGCAGCTCGGGCGCCGCCGGCTCGCCTGACGAGCTCGTTAACGAGGTTTATCTGCCGGGCAGGAAGGGAAGCCTGCAGGTCGAGCTCGTTGCAGCAGCTCGCATGCGCGACCGTGTGACTTACGAAGTCTCGCGGGATCTGCCTTCGTTGCTGCGCCAGGTCGCGGCCGGCTCACCGGTGCTGGTGATGCAGAACCTGGGCGTGCAGCTCATCCCCATCTGGCATTACGCGGTCGTCGTCGGCTACGACCTCGACACCGGCACGCTCGTCTTGAGATCGGGAACGACCGAGCGCCGCGTCATGGGCATGCGCAGGTTCATGAGCACGTGGAATCGCGCGCAGCGCTGGGGGCTGGTCGTGCTTGAGCCGGGCCAGCTGCCAGCGAGCGCGCAGCTCGATCGATATGTCGCAGCGGCCGCGGCGCTGGAAGCAGTTGGCAGGTTGGATGCAGCGGGCCGGGCCTACACTCGGGCACACGAACAGTGGCCGGACTCGGCCTGGCCGCAACTCGGCCTCGCCAACGTCAGTTATCGGCGCGGGGACCGGCAGGCAGCGGAGGGCGGCTACCTCGCGACGCTTGCGCTCGATCCGGGCAATGTCGTTGCTCACAACAATCTCGCGGAGATTCTCAGTGATCGCGGCTGCGTATCGCAGGCACGCTCACATGCCGAGCGGGCTGCGGCCCTCGCGAAGGGCACGGCACTCGAAGCTGCCGTCGCCGCGACGGCACAACACGTCGCAGGCGCCACGGCTGCGGACAGTGGAGTATCTTGTCCACCATGACGATCAAGGTCGGCATTCTGCAAACAGGTAATCCTCCGCCGCCGTTGCAGGAGCGATTCGGCTCCTACAGCGCGATGGTGCAGGAGCTGCTGGGTCCGCAGCACGAGTTCGCTACGTTCGAAGTGCGCAATGGCGAGCTGCCCGCGCAGCCCGAAAGTTGCGCCGCGTATGTCATCACCGGCTCGGCGTCCGGTGTTTACGACGGCGACGGCTGGATCGATCCGCTGAAAGACTTCGTGCGCAGCGCGAGCGGACGCAGCGCGATGGTCGGCATCTGCTTCGGCCATCAACTCATGGCGGAGGCATTCGGCGGCCGGGTGATCAAGTCACCGAAGGGCTGGGGCATCGGCCTGCATCGCTACGACGTGCACGAGCGCGCTGCCTGGATGGATGACGCGCATTCGATCGCAGTGCCGGCGTCGCATCAGGATCAGATCGTGAAACTGCCGGACGACGCGCACGTGCTCGGCGGCAGCGAGTTCACTCAATACGGCATCGTCGAGTATCCGCAGCGGCGGGCGATGTCGCTGCAATCGCATCCGGAATTCTCGCCCGAGTACGCGGCGGCCTTGATCGAGCTGCGGCGCAGCTCCAAGTACACCGACGAGCAGGCCGATCGGGCTCTGCAGACGCTGCGCCAGCCGAACGATCGCGCCCGCGCCGGCACCTGGCTCGCACAGTTCCTGCGCTCCAACGTTCGCGGTTGATGGCGAATCCGTTGCTCATCGAGCTCTTCGACGCGGCAGTTCGTGCCGCGCGCGGCGAAGACTTGCTGATCGCCAACTCGACAGCCGGACCTGGCGTGTGGCGCTATTCCGGTCCGGGCGGAGCGGTCGAGGTGCCGTTGCCGCAGCCCGGCCGCGGCAAGGTTCTCGTGACCGGTGCGGGCAAGGCTGCCGCATCGCTCGCGCGAGGTCTGGAAGCGGTGCTCGGCGATCGCATCGACTCCGGCGTCGTGCTCGTCAAGCACGGTCACGGTCAGCCTCTGCAGAGAATCGCCGTGCTGGAAGGCGGACATCCTGTGCCGGATGCCGCCGGGCTGGCCGGTACGCGGCAGCTCATGCAGACGGTCGAAGCAGCGTCGGAGAACGACACGATGTTCTTCGTGCTGACCGGCGGCGCATCGGCGTTGCTGATCGAGCCCGCGCCGGGATTGTCATTCGCCGATCTGCAGGCTGCGAGCCGGCTGCTCGTGAACGGCGGTGCGCAGATCGATGAGATCAATGCCGTCCGCAAGCATCTTTCGGCGGTGACTGGCGGACGTCTGCGCCAGCGTGCGCGGTGCGCCGCTTTCTGTACGCTCGCCATCTCCGACGTGATCGGCGACTCGCCCGCGGCGATCGGTTCCGGTCCGACCGTTGCCGATCCGTCGACGTTTCAGGAGTGTGTCGCGATCATCGAGCGATACGGACTGTGCGACGCATTGCCGCGCACTGTGGTCGAGCATCTCGAGCGCGGAGTCGCCGGTCTCATCGCGGAGACGCCGAAAGAGAAGTCGGCGACCTTCCGCGGCTCGCACTATCGAATCGTCGCGAGCAATCGCATTTCCGTCGATGCAGCAGCGCGCGCCGCGCGCGAGCGCGGATGCAAGGTGGAGATCCTCACGACTGAAATGCAGGGCCACACACACGAAGCTGCGCATCGTTTCGCGGCGGCGCTCCGAGATGCAGCAAGCGCTCGCGGCGACAACGCGCCAACGGTGATTCTCGCGGGCGGCGAAACGACGCTCCCCGTCAACGGCAGCGGCCACGGCGGACGCAATCAGGAGTTCGCACTGATCGCTGCGCTGGATCTGCAGGGAGTCGACGGCGTCAGCGTCTTGAGCGCGGGCACCGATGGCACTGACGGACCTACAGACGCAGCGGGCGCATTCGTCGACGGCTCGACTGTCGCGCGCGCTCGGGCAAGGGGCCTCGACGCTGACGATTTTCTGCGACGCCAAGACAGCTACACTTTTCTGGACGCGTTGGGCGACTTGCATCGCACCGGTCCCACCGGGACGAACGTGATGGACCTTGCGATTGGCCTGTGCTATCAATGCCGCCCATGACGGTTCGTCGCTATTGGTTCTGGTACTACTACGACCCAGCCCAGCTGGCGGAATCGTTGCGCTCGAACTGAAGCTAACACTCACGAGACACGAAGAAACCGCCAGACCCCTGGCGGTTTTTTTATTGTCCATCATTTGGCCTATGAACATTCGCACCGACGACCTGCGCATCCGCGACATCCGCGAGCTGAGCACGCCCGAAGAGCTCATGCGCGAGTATCCGTGCGGCGAGCCGGCTTCCGCGACCGTCAGCGCCGCACGCCGCGGACTGCAGCGAATTCTGCACGGGAGCGACGATCGTCTCGCAGTCGTGATCGGTCCGTGCTCGATTCACGATACCGCCGCGGCGCTGGAGTACGCAGGCCGGCTGCGCGGGCAGCGCGAGCGCTTCAAAGGCGCGCTCGAAATCGTCATGCGCGTGTATTTCGAGAAGCCGCGCACGACGGTCGGCTGGAAGGGGCTGATCAATGACCCGGACCTGGACGGCAGCTTCCATATCAACAAGGGCCTGCGGCTCGCGCGCGGTCTGCTGCGCGATATCAACGGGCTCGGCTTGCCGGCCGGGTGCGAGTTCCTCGACATGATCACGCCGCAGTTCATCGGCGACCTGGTGGCCTGGGGCGCGATCGGCGCGCGTACGACGGAGAGCCAGGTGCATCGCGAGCTCGCTTCGGGCCTGTCGTGTCCGGTCGGCTTCAAGAACGGCACGGACGGCAACGTGAAGATCGCGATCGACGCAGTGCAGGCGGCCGCGCATCCGCATCACTTCCTGGCCGTGACCAAGCTGGGCCGCAGCGCCATCGCGACGACGGCGGGCAACGACGACTGCCACATCATTCTGCGCGGCGGCAAAGCGCCCAATTACGATGCGGCCAGCATCGCAAGCGTCTGCGCCACGATCACGGGCGCGGGCCTGCGGCCGCAGGTGATGATCGACGTCAGTCACGGCAACAGCAGCAAGCGGCCGGAGAACCAGCCCGGCGTCGTCGACGATATCGCACGGCAGATCGAAGGCGGGGAGCGGCGCATCGTGGGTGTCATGGTCGAGAGTCACCTGGTCGGCGGACGCCAGGACCTGACGCCGGGTGGGCGGTTGGTGTATGGGCAAAGCATCACGGATGGGTGCCTAGATTGGGCGACGTCGGTGGAGGTGTTGGAGAGGTTGGCGGGGGCGGTGGAGAAGAGAAGGAGTCAGGCTAAAGCCTGACCCACAACACCCTCCCTGTGGGTCAGGCTTTAGCCTGACAATTTCGGTAGAGTGAGCCCACCAAACCGCGGGTGCTCGCGATGCTGACCCAGGCCATCGACTATCGCGACGAGTGCGACGCGCTGTACGCGTTGCTCGCCGACGTCGACGCCGCGCAGTGGTCGCAGCCGACGCAATTCAAACGCTGGACGCTCGACGATGTGCTCGGGCACCTCCACATGTTCGACTACGCCGCACGCCTCACGCTGGAAGGCCCGAACGCCTTTGCGGCATTCTGGGACAGCTTTTCTCACTCGCTTGCAGCGGGACACTCGATGGTCGAGTACACGCGCGTGTGGTTGCGCGGCTGCGCCGGTCGCGAGCTGCTCGAGAGCTGGCATGACTTCTCGCATCAGGTCGCCGACGAATACGCGGGCCTCGATCCTGCGCGGCGCGTGAAGTGGGCCGGTCCGGATATGAGCGTGCGTTCCTGCATCAGCGCGCGGCAGATGGAAACGTGGGCGCACGGGCAGGCGGCGTTCGACATGCTCGGCCGCGTGCGGGTCGAGCACGACCGGATCCGCAACATCGCGATCATGGGCGTCAACACTTTC
>DATNFA010000096.1:0-22016 GCA_035606615.1 Steroidobacteraceae bacterium | reverse complement strand
TCGCTGCAGCTGACGCGCGCCGGCGAAGTGCTGGTGATCGATCCGAAGGGCTGGAAGATCGCTTACCGCGGTCCGCTCGACAAAGCCCAGAGAGACAATAAGGCAGGTAACGCGCTGCTGACCTCGGCGCTCGACTCCGTGCTGGCCGGCCAGCCTGTGAAGAAAGCGAAGGTCTCGGCGCGCGGTTGCGCGATCAAAGCCGCGAAGGCGACGAACGCGGGCGCGAAAGTCTCGTACTCCGAGAAGATCGCGCCGATGCTGATCGACAACTGCGTCACTTGTCACCGCGCCGGCGGCATCGGCCCCTGGCAGATGACGAGCTACGACGTGGTGAAAGGCTTCTCGCCGATGATCCGCGAAGTCGTGCGCACCAAGCGCATGCCGCCGTGGCATGCGGACCCGCACACTGGCGTGTGGAGCGGCGACCGTTCGCTGAGCACCGAACAGAAGCAGGCGCTGGTGCACTGGATCGAGGCCGGCGCGCCGCGCGGCAAAGGCCCGGATCCGCTGGCCGACCTGCACAAGACCTGGAGCGAGTGGGCGTTCGGCAAGCCCGACATGGTCATCGAGGTCCCGGCGTTCGACATTCCGGCGACCGGTATCGTCGACTACAAGCGCTACGTGGTCCCGAACACGCTGGGCCGCGACGTGTGGGTGCGCGCGACCGACATCATTCCCGGCGCCCGCACGGTCGTGCACCACGTCATCGTCGGCGTGTATGACCCGAAGATTCCCGATGAGCGGATGCGCATGATCAAGGCGTCCAGCCCGTCGCTCGGCGCCTATGTGCCGGGCAACGGCCCGACACTGTATCCGCAGGACACGGGCGTGCTGGTGCGCGCGGACCAGGCTTTCGCGTTCCAGATGCACTACACGACCTCGGGCAAGGCGGAGCACGACGTGACCCGCTTCGGCTTGTACTTCCGCGATGCCGCGCCGACGTACGAGTTCAAGACCGTCGCGCTGGCGAATCCGAACATCAAGATTCCGCCGAACACCAAGGAGCATGCCGAGACGATCGCGCAGCAGTTCCCGCGCGACATGATCATCTACCGGCTGACGCCGCACGCGCACTTCCGTGGCCATGCCTCGCAGTTCACCGCCATCTATCCGGATGGTCGCGAGGAACTGCTGCTGTCCGTGCCGAAGTACGACTTCAACTGGCAGACGACCTACACGTTCGCGACGCCGAAGCAGGTGCCGGCGGGCACGAAGATCGTGCACACGACGGTGTACGACAACTCGGTGCAGAACCCGGCGAACCCGGATCCGAACCGGACCGTGCCGTGGGGCGAGCAGTCGTTCGACGAGATGCTGTACGGCGTGGTGCAGTTCCGCGAGCTGACTCCGGTCGGCGCACCCACGCAAGTTTCATCCAACGCCGGAAAATAGACCTGTAGGTCGGGCTTCAGCCCGACTCCCCATCAAGGCGGCTAGCGACCTCAGTTGCTAGCCGCTTTTTCTTTTCCCTCTTCGTCCGCTTTGGCCTTCATCTCGACATTCATGAACAGGTCGGTGGTCGCATCCTCGAGGGTGCGCAACATCCAGTGTCGACCGAACACCGAGGGAGTCCAGAACGCCGGCGTGATGCTGGTGGTATAGGTCACCAGCGTGCTGCCGTGCTCGCCGGTCGCAAGCTGCAAGTGGGTCTCGCCGTATTTCACGTCGCTGCGGCTCGGATCTGCCAGTGCGGCCAGTGCGTGCTCGGACTCCTCCACGCGCTCGACCCGGCTGACGTTGCGGCAGAACCATCCCAGGCACAGGCGTAGCTTCGTTTCCAGCATCGCCACGTTCGGCGACGGCCGCTCCAGTACCCGCGCCTGCAGGATGCGCGTATCGAGCGAGGGATATTTTTCGTAGTCGCGCAGCACCGCCTCGACCTTGTCGAGCGGCGCGTCCAGCCGCACGTTCAGATCGCACTGGTAACGCTTGTCTACGTAACGAGTCTCGCTGTGCTCGATCTCGAAAGCTCCGGCCGCGCCGGACCAGAGCAAGGCAGCGGCGAGCGCGGGGGCGGTAAGACATAAACGGGACATGAACGAAACCGGCACTTCTGCGCGACGAATACTGTCTGTACGTGCCTATCCAGACGCCCGGCGTTCATCCGGGTTCCCCCTCAGCGCTTGAAGATGTCCTTCAGCTTGTCCTTGATCTTCTCCTCGACCTTCTTCTTCGCCTCGCCCTTCAGATAGCCCTCGAGGTCGGGGCGGACCTTCGGATCGCTCAAGGAGCCGGTGACCTTCACCGGAATCTGCGCGTCCACCATGTCCTGCATCTGCGTGGGATCTGCGCCTTCGCGCGGGATTTTCAGCACCGCCGCGACCAGGCGGTAGTCGAGCGCGTTGCGCGGCAGGTCGACATTGCCCTGCCCGGTCACCTTCAGGTACTGCATGGCGACGTTCAGATCGTTGTTCGTCAGCACGCCGTCCTTCATCGAGCCAGTGCCGGTCAGCGCGCTGAACGGCGTGCGCGGCGGGCCGCTCGGACGCTCGGGGACCGCCTGCTGCTTGAGCACGGCACGGGCGCGGCGGATCTCGTACCACAGGTCGGCGCCTTCCAGCGCGCCGTCGGCGACGTTGAAGTCCACGGCGCCCGCGAGCGTCTTCATGATGTCGTCGGTCGTGCGGCCGGTGCCGGCGAGCTTGATGTTGGCGCTGCCTTTGCCCGAGACGCGGTTGGACTCGAACAGATCCTTGAACAGCGGCGCGAAGTTCACGCTGCTCACATGCTCATCGAGCGTGACGCGCGCGACCTTGCCCGTCGAGTCGATGCCGATGTCGCCGCGATACTGGCCGCCGTACATCGAGGCTTCCGACGGATAGAAGCGCGCCTTGCCGTCGCGCGAGTTCACGCCGAGGCGCAGCTTCGTGAACTTCATGCCCGCGAAGATCGCCTCGCCCACCGTCAACTGACCGCGCGCGTTCAGCTTGCGCAGCAGCTCCACGGGAATCTCGGCCGGCGGCTCTTTCGCATCCTTGGCGACCGGCTTGTCGCTCGACGGCGGCAGATAGCGATCGGCGTTGATGCGATCGACGTTCAGGTCGAAGCGCAGCGCTTTCGCTGCAAAATCGGCCACGCCGACCAGGCCGCGCATCGTCGTATCGTCGAGCTTCATCGCGATGTCGCCGACCTCGGCCGAGGTCTTCGTGAGCCTCACGTTGCCGGCGAAGCTCAGCTGCTTGAGAACGTTCGGATCGGTGGTCCGCGGGGCAGCGACGCCGACCTTCGGCAGCCACTCGCGCAGCGACAGCGGATCGAGCTTGATCGAGCCCTTTAGTGTCGGCGCATCGAGAATCTCTGCGCCCGTCAGGCTGCCGGTCACGTGCGCGCCGGCCGCATCGGCATCGAGCCCGCCGAGCTCCAGCGTCTGCGACGCGAGATTCACGTTGCAATCCTTCGCCTTGAAGGCGACCGGCACGCCGGCCGCGGGCAGCCCGTCGCTCTTCCAGGTGGTCTTGATCGCCAGGTCATCGAGCGAATACAGCTCCTTCGCGATATCGGCTTCGAGCGACTGCGCGCGCACTTCCACCGGCACGCCGTCGGCGGGATAGCCGGCGCCCGAAACGACAACGTCGATCTTCGGCTCGGCCAGGCGATGCACGTTGCGCTCGAGATCGGCAGTGACCTTCGCAGCGACCTTCACCTTCGCCGTGAGCGAGCGGTCCTGGTCGAGCACGAAATCGGTCGCGAAGTCGAACGGCTCGCCCGACGCCAGCCGGCCGGTCTTCAAGTTGAAGTCGCGCACTTCGCGCCGGCTCTTCTCCTTGCGATTCTCCATCACGACCGCCGCGTCGTTGATTTCCAGACCGGCCACCGTCGGCACTTCGGTCGCGCCGCTCGCCGGCTTGTTCTCTTCGCCTTCGCTCTTGCCGAGATCCGCCCAGTTGTCGCGGCCGCGCTCGTCCGTGATCAGCCGGATGCGCGCGCCGTCGAGCCGCACATTGCCGACTTCGACCTTGCCGCCGAGCAGCGGCATCAGGCGCACGCCCAGGCGCGCGTGCTTGATCGAGAGGAACGGTTCCGGGCCGAAGCCTGGCGCGTCGCCGAGCGACGCCGCGCCGGTCTCCAGCGCGATCCACGGAAACACCGACAGCTTGAGATCGCCGCTCAGCGTCAGCTCGCGCCCGGTCTTTTCCTTGACGATTCTCTGGATGTCGTCGCGATAGTCGTTCGGGTCGACGAACACGATCACCAGCACCAGGCCGATGACGATCAGACCGATCAATCCGGCCGCGACATACGCGACGATCCGCAGGGGACGCATGGAGATTCCTCGGCTAATCCAGGGGCCGGGCGGTGACGCAATTCCGGCCGGCCGCTTTGCTCGCGTACACGCCTTCGTCGCAGCGAGCGACCAGCGCATCGAAGGTCGAGCCTTGCGGCACGTTGCTCTGCCATCCGGCGACGCCGAAGCTCGCGGTCACGGCGAGCCCGCCGGGCACGCCGGGAAAAGGCGTCGCCGCCAGTTTCGCGCGCAAATGCTCTGCTGCCACCGCCGCACTGGCGACATTGGTCTCCGGCAGCACGACGAGAAACTCCTCGCCGCCGTAGCGTGCAACCCAGTCGACGCCGCGCGTGCCGGCCTGCAGCTGTGCGGAGAACCACTTCAGTACATCGTCGCCGACCAAATGACCCTGCGTGTCGTTGATACGCTTGAAGTGATCGACGTCGCACATGACCGTTGCGAGCTGTCGGCCATAGCGCGCCGCACGGTCGATCTCGCGCGGCAGTTGTTCGGTGAGGTAGCGACGGTTGTAGGCGCCGGTCAGCGGATCGGTGATCGACAGGCGCCGGTTCTCCTCGTTCGCCGTGCGCAGCGAGCGCTCCAGCGTCACGATGCGCCGGCCCGTGCTGAGCCTGGCGATCAGCTCCGGCTCGATGACGGGCTTGGTGAGATAGTCGTCGGCGCCGGACTGCAAGCCGGTCACGACGTGCTCGATCGCATCCCGCGCCGTGAGCAGAATCGTGTAGATGTAACCTTTGCCCGGTGTGGCGCGCAGCTCGCGGCACAGCGCGATGCCATCCATTTCCGGCATTTCCCAATCGGTGATCATCAGCTGGAAATCGCCGGCGGCGATTTTTTCGAGCGCTTCCTTGCCGTTGCCCGCGACCTCGACGTTGTAGCCGGCGCGCTTGAGCAGCCGCGCCATGATCAGGCGCTGCGTAGGCTCATCGTCGACGAGCAGGATGCGCCAGGCTTCCTGCGCCGTTGCGCTCGGTGAAACTGCGGGCTCGGTCATGCGCTGCGGATCGTAACCGCAGGCCCTGCACCGCGCCATAGCGTCCTTCAGCGGTTGCAGATCTCCACTGTGCCGTTCAAGGCCTTGATCCGGATACGGCCCTCGCCGTTGCCCTGCTTGAAGCGCAGGGCGTTGCCCGGGGCATATTCGCTGACCCGGTGCGGCTTGGGTCCGAAGCAGTTGTCGATCTCGCCGTTGAAGGTCTGGATATCGAACTCCGCATCGATGGCACCGCGGAAGCGGAAGCGCAGATTGCCGTTGATTCCTTCTGCTTCGACGCGAACTTCGCGAGTCAGCGACGCCGCACGCAGCTCCAGATCGCCGTTCGTGGTCTTGATGCGCGCACTCGACAGCTCCGCGACGCGCACCTGCATGTCGCCGGTGACGCTGGTCAGATCCAGCTCGGGACCGACGTCCTCCAGCCGCACGTCGCCGCTCACGGTGTTGAGCCGGATGGTGCCCTTGCCGTTGTGACCGCGCACGTTGACTTCGCCACTGATGTTCTTGACCTGTACGTCCTCGTTCCATGCCTCCGTCTGGATCTGGCCGCTCACCGACTGCAGGCGCTGCGAGCCGCGTACTTCCTTGATCGTCTGGTCGGCACTGATGGTCTGCGTCACCAGCGAGCTGTTGCGCGGCACGTGCACGACGAGGTCGCTGGAACCCTCGAAAGTGCGTCCTTTCGGCAGGACCACTTCGATGCTGGTGCGCGCGCCGCTGGTCTTGAACTCCAGCCGCTGGGCGCCCTCCTCCAGCTCGGCGTTGACCTGCACTTCGTTGCGATCCCACCCCGTGACCTGCACTTCGCCGGCGACGTTGACGATGCTGACCTCGCCGTGGGGATCGGCCTGCGCGCGCTTCTCGATATCTTCCGCGCCGGCGGCCTGCGCCAGCAGCAGTGTCGCGGCGACTACTACAGCCACTCTCATAGATCGGTCCTCATCGAGCCTGCGGTCGGCAGCTCGCTCACGTTGGCGAGCAACTGCAGCTCGCTCTGGTAGGTCGACATCAGCAGCTCCTGTAGCAGCGGGTCCGAGGGATTCTCGGCCAGCGTTGCGGAAATCTCGTCGGCGGCGTGCCGCAGGTCCGCGAGGTTCTTCTCGACTTTCATGCGCGTGGCCGGCGGCAGCGAGGCGATGCGCTCCTTGAAGCGCCGGTCGAGATCGGCGCGCGCGTTCATGTAGCCGGCGCCGAGGCGCTCGGGCCCGAACGTGAAGCTCGCGGGCTGGCCGCTCAGCTGCGGGGCCGGCGCGGCTTCGGCGGGAGCCTTCGCGACCTGCTCCTGCATCGACTGGCGCGTGACGTAGTAAGTAACGAACGAGGTGGCGAGCACGAGCAGGACGGCCGCTGCGAGACGAAACCAGTTCGATTGCACAGGGCTCGCGGGCGCCGCGATCGGCGTCTTCGCGATCTCCGCGCGGATCTGCGGCCACAGGTCGCGCTCGGGGGCCACGTCCTCGGGCAGCGAGGCCAGCGCCTGGTCGAGCGGGTCACGCCCGGTTTTGTCGAATTCACTCATCGGCCGTCTCCGGCAAACCCATCCGCTCGCGCAGCAAGCGGCGGCCGCGATGCAATTGCGCCTTGCACGTGCCGACCGCGATGCCGAGCATGTCGGCAACTTCTTCGTGGCTGTAGCCGTAGACCGTCTGCAGCACGACGACGTGGCGCGAGCCCGGCGGCAGCGTCGCGAGCGCGCGCTCCACGTCCATTACTTCACCCGAGTCGTATTCGCGCGGCGACTCGACCGGCGCGTCCTGCGCGTCTTCGACGGCTTCGCCGTCGGACTCCGCGCGCGTGCCGTGATTGCGTTGGAACGTGAGGACTTCGTTGACCGCGATCCGGTGCAGCCACGTGCCGAAGGCACTGCGGCCCTCGAAGGCCGCGAGACTCCGCCAGGCACGTATGAAAGTCTGTTGCACGCAATCCTCCGCCACGTCGCGCCGCCGGGTCATCCGCAGGCACAGGCCCATGACCTTGCCGCTATGAAGCCGATACAGGCGCTCGAAAGCCTTCATGTCGCCCTTGCGGGCTGCAGCCACCAACGCGCTGTCAGAAAGCGGCGAGCGCTCCGCACTGAGTGCCGAACTATGGGTTCCGGCCCCGTTCGTCAAAGTCGCCTCTCTCCTATCGCGTTTGTTGTTTGGATGCCGCGCGAGGAGTGCAGGTTTAAGCGAAAAAGGGGCGGTTTGTCACGGATTTGAGGGGGAGCGAGTCAGGAAGAGGCGGAAGGAGACTGGACAGGATGAACAGGATGGACAGGATAGGATGATCAAGGACCGGATCCGGCAAAGCTTCTCTGCTCTCTGCCCATCCTGTACATCCTGTTCATCCTGTCCAATATCTTTATCTTGTTCTGCTCAGCCCTGCTTGGCGTTCCACTCCCGCACGGCGTTCTCCAGAGCGTCGCCGGGCATGGGGCGGCCAATGTAGTAGCCCTGGGCGCGGTCGCATTCCACCGAGTCGAGGAAGTCCAGGATCTGTTGCGACTCCACGCCCTCGGCACACGCCGTCAGGCGCAGCTTGTGGGCCAGCAGGACCATGGTCTCGACCATGGTGCGTGCGTCCTCGTGCGCGAAGATGTCGCGCACGAACGAGGTATCGATCTTCAGCTCGCTGAACGGCATCAGGTACAGCTGCTTGAGCGAGGAATAGCCGGTGCCGAAGTCGTCGATCGACAACCCGAAGTTCTTCACGCGCATGCGCGTCAGCACGTCCATGGTCGTGCCTGGATCGAACATCGCTGCGCTCTCGGTCACCTCGAAGATGATGCGCCGCGCATCGGCGCCGACCTGTGCCGCCATGCGCGCGACCTGATCGGGAAACGCCAGATCGTTGAGCAGCTGCGGCGAGAGATTGATCGCGACCGACAGTTGCAGGCCCGCCGCGTCCCAGACGCGGCCCTGAGCGAGCGATATTTCCAGCACCTGTTCGGTGAGCCGGCGAATCAGGCCGTTCTTCTCCGCGAGCGGAATGAAGCGCGCCGGCGAGATGAAGCCGAGCGCGGGATGATGCCAGCGCGCGAGCGCTTCCACGCCTTCGACGATCCAGCGGTTCGGCGACACGCGCGTCGCCTTCGGCTGATAGTGAACTTGAATTTCGTGCGCATCGAGCGCGGCTTCGAGCACCGCGGGATTGATCGCCGCATCGGCACGCAGGCACTGGCGCAGCATCAGCTCCAGGTCCGCGAGCAGGATCGGCTTCTGCAACGCGCCGAGCATCGCGAGGCCCTGGGCCTTGCCGATCTGCTGCGCGGTGGCGAGGACGCGCTGATCCATGCCGCTCGCGACGAGCACCTGCGCTTTGCTGCCGCGCTCGCCGAGATAGCGCAAGAGCTCGATGCCGTCCGCACCGGGCATCTGCAGATCCAGCACCACGACCGTCGGTTGAAAATCCTGCACCGCGCGCCGGAACTCGTCGGGCTCCGTGACCGCCAGCGACTCGAAGCCGAGACCCGTTGCGGCCTCGGAAATGAACTCGCACAGATCGGGCTGATCGTCGATCACCAGCAGCTTGTTGGCCTGCTCAGGCAACGCGCGCCTCCCGATCCAGCACGTGCCGGATGCGCATGGCCAGATCTTCGTTGCGGTACGGCTTGGTGATCACGTCGGCCGCAGTCAGGCCAGGCGTTCCGGCGAGCGCGCTGTTGTCGGCATAGCCCGTCGTGAACAGGATTTCGATATCCGGACGCATCTCGCGCGCGCGGGTCGCCAGCGCCGGGCCGAGCATGCCGCCGGGCATCATGATGTCGGTGAACAGCAGGTCGATGTGCTCGGTGCCCGCGAGAATTCGCAGCGCCGCATTGGCATTCGGCGCGGAGAGCGCGCGATAGCCGAGCTGCGACAGCGCAGTCACGACGGTCTCGCGCAAGTCGGCGTCGTCCTCGACGACCAGGATCGTTTCGTTGCCGCCGGGCGCGATCTTGGTGACGATCGTGTCCTGCAGCGTCGCCTGCTCTTCCATGCAACGCGGCAGCAGGATCGTCACGGTCGTGCCCTGCCCGACCGCGCTCTCGATCGTTGCGACGCCGCCCGCCTGCTCGGCGAAGCTGTCGACCATCGCGAGGCCGAGGCCGCTGCCGCGCCCGGACTCCTTGGTCGTGAAGAACGGCTCGAACACGCGCTTGAGCACCTCGGGCTCGATGCCCACGCCGGTGTCGCTGACGCTGATCGAGACGAACTCGCCGGGCTCGATCTCCGGATGATCGCTGCAGAAGATCGAATCGAGATAGACGTTGCGGGTCCGCACGGTCAAGCGCCCGCCCTCGGGCATCGCGTCGCGCGCGTTGATCGCGAGATTGAGGATCGCGTTCTCGAACTGGCCCGCGTCGACGCGCGTGTGCCACAGATCGTGCGCCTGCACCATGTGCACTTCGACGGATTCGCCGAGCGTACGCTGCATCAGCTCGGTCAGGCCGGAGAGCTGACGGTTCGCGTCGACCACGACCGGATCGAGAATCTGCCGACGCGCGAACGCCAACAGCCGTCGCGTCAGATCGGCGCCGCGGACCGCGGCGCGCATTGCCGTGTGTACCTTCCGCGCGAGCGTCGGCGTCTCGGACACGCTGCGCTCGAGTAGCTGCAGGTTGCCGATCACCACGCCGAGCAGGTTGTTGAAGTCGTGCGCGATGCCGCCGGTGAGCTGGCCGATCGCTTCCATCTTCTGAGCTTGCAGCAGGCGCGCTTCGAGGCGCCGCTGCTCGGTGAGATCGTAGATGATCGAGAAGAAGCCGAGCACCGCGCCGTTCTGGTCGACCTGCGGCACGTAGTGGTTCTGCCACTCGCGCATGATGCCGTGACGCATGGCCGTGTGCCGCGAGTGCACGCGCTCGCCCGCCATCACCTTGTCCACGTACGGCATGACGACCGTGAACATGTCGGTCGGCAGCAGCTCGCGCAGGCCTTTGCCGATCATCTTGGTCGCGGGCACGCCGAGCCATTCCTCGAACGCGCGGTTCGAGTACGTCATGACGAAGTCGCGATTGAAATAGTTGATCGGCGTCGGCACCGCGTTCAGCGTCAGCTCGAAGAAGTCGCGCGTCTCGCGCAGCTGGCGCTCGGCTACCACGCGATCGGTGACGTCCTGCAATGTGCCGTGCAGTCGCACGATCTTGCCGTTGCGCCGCTCGGCCTTGATGATCATGCGCACCCACAACTGCCGATTGCGCGCGCTCGTCAGGCGCAGGTGCAGATCGCTGCTGGCGCCGGTGTCGATCGCGTGCTGCGAAGCTTCGATCAGCTTCTTCTTGTCCTCCGGATGGAACATGTTGCGGCTGGCTTCCAGCTCGATCGGCTGCCCGAACGGCAGGTCGTGGATCGAGTACAGCGCTTCGGTCCAGTGAACCTTGTGAGTGTCGACGTCGTATTCCCAGCCGCCGATACGCGCGGTGGTCTGCATGTCCTTCAGCAGATTGTCGAGGCGCACGCGCTCGCCGACGTCGTGGAATACGAGCACCGTGCCGACGGTCGCGCCCTGCTCGGTGACCGGCACGATGCGATATTCGACTGGACGGAACTGGCCGTTCTTACGCCGCAGCAGCGCGCCGACGCCGCGCATGATGTCGGTCGTGTAGCGCACGCGGCGCACGGGATCGGTGCGGTTGTCGTCGTCGCTCTGGGTGTTGATGAGGACGCGATAGTCGAGACCCGGCAGCTCCTCGATGTCGTAACCGAGCAGCTTCGCCGCGGCGGGGTTCGCGTAACGCACCTGGCCGACGTTGTCGAGCTCGAGCACGCCCTCGCCCGCGCCTTCGACGATCGCCTGGTTGCGTCGATGAGTCGATGCGGCGTCCTGCCGCGACGGCCCGCTCTTGCTCTGCCCGCGCCTGAGCAGCAGCCAGACGAGCGGCGCGCCGGCGAGCAACAGCCCGACGACGAGACCTGCGATCCCGGAAACGGTGAGCAGTCCGTGCAGCGCTTCGGTCAAGGCTTCTGTCCGGGCTCCCGGCCCGCGTACCAATTCACGGCGTACTGCATCAGCTGCGCCGAGGTGCGCAGCGACAGCTTGCGTTTGATTCGCTGCCGGTGCGATTCGACGGTCTTGACGCTGAGGTTGAGCGCCTCGGCCGTCTGTCGCGTCGACAGACCCTTGCCGATCATGTGCAGTACTTGCAGCTCACGATTGGTCAGGCTGTCGACCGGGTTGGAAGAGATGTACGCGCCGCCGGACGCGAACTTCTCGATCATGCTGTTGCCGACAGCTTCGGACACGTAGATGCCGCCATCGAGCACGCGGCGCAGCGCCACCAGGAACTGATCCGAGGCAGCCTGCTTCATGATGTAACCGTTCGCGCCCGCCGACAGCATGCGCTCCGCGTAGATCGCCTCGTCGTGCATCGACAGGACCAGCAAAGGCAGCGACGGATAATGCGCGCGCGCATCCTTCACCAGTTCCAGACCATCGCCCTGCTTGAGCGACACGTCGACGATGACGGCGTCCGGCTCGAGCTCGCGAATCAGCGATTTCGCCTCGCGCGCCGTCTCGGCTTCGCCGCACACCTCGAGATCCGCTTCGGCCTCGATCAGGCGGCGCAGGCCCTGCCGCACGATCGGATGATCGTCGACGATCAGCACACGTCGCTTGCGGTCCTTCGACACGCTGCCCGACGGCCGATGCGCGGGCTTGAACAGAGAGGGGCCAACGGTCATTGCATCACTCCTCAGCAATAGTCCTTGTAGTGTTCGGCGTGGATTCGTCAGCTTGCTGCCGTGCTCAGCCGGCTGCGACGACGTGCGCGCGGCGCGCGCGCCGGCTGGGCCAGAGGTTCCAGCGGACATTCACACACGATGCGCGTGCCTTGCGGCTCGGCCCGCTCGAAGCGGACTTCTCCGCCGAGTATGCGCGCACGGTATTGCATGATCTTGAGTCCCATGCCGGCGGCGTCGACAGCGTCGACAGGCATGCCGGTACCATCGTCGGTTATGGTCAGGCGCACCTTAGCGCGTGCGCCGTGCAAGTGCAGCCGTATAGTCCGCGCGCGGCCGTGCCGGACTGCGTTGCGCACGGCCTCTTGCGCGATCCTGTACAGATGGTTCGCCAGCTCGGCGCCGAGCGGACGGATCGTCTTGACCCGATGCGTGCACACGATCTGCACGTTGTAGAGCTCGGCCGCATGCATGGCCAGGCCGTCGAGGGCGTCGGACAAGCCGCCGCGCTCCAGATTCACCGGCGATAGGCCGCGCGCCAGCGCTCGAGTGCTTTCGATAGCGTTGTTCACTAGCCGTGTGATGCTCTCGATCTCCGGCAGAATCGGCGCGTATTCGCTCGCGAGCCGGCCGGCGACGCCGCGCAGCATCAGTGCGATGCCCGTCAGCTCCTGGCCGAGACCGTCGTGCAGGTCGTTGCCGATGCGGTATTGCTCGCGGTTCACAGCTTGCAGGATCGCGCGCTCCAGTTGCTTGCGCTCGCTCACATCCTGCAACACGACCAGGCAGTGACTGCGGCCGGCCACATCGAAACGCGAGAGCAAGCCGGCGGCGGCGAAATGACTGCCGTCGCTGCGCAGGCCGTCGAACTCGACGCGCATCGAGCCCTGACCCTGCGGGTCCGAGGCGAGCTGCTGCCAGCGCTCCGGCTGCTCGAACGGCCAGCCGGCGAGCGTCGTCATCGGTCGGCCGATCAGCTCGCCGCGGCGGTAGCCGAACATCGTGTCGAAAGCGGGATTGGTAATTTCGACGACCGCCTCCTCACTGACGACCGCGACGCCTTCGAGCATCGATTCGATCATGCGCGCCTGGGTGGCGATGGCGCGCTCGGCGCGCACCTGCTCGGTCGTGTCGGAAGCGATCAGCGTGATCGCGACGATCTGCTGCTGCGAGCGGATCGGGCTGATGCGGATATCGAAGTGGCGGGACTCGCCGTCGTCGAGCATCGCGGAGTAACCGTCGACCTGGCCGGTCGCGAGCACGCGATGCATCGCTGCGAGCGCCTGCGGGTGCAGGTCATGCGGCAGGAACTCGGTGACCGGGACACCTTCCAGATCCTTGGCGCTGCGACGGCCGACACCGCGGTTCGCGAGCAGCACGCGCAAGCGCCGGTCGAGCACGAGCACGTAGTCGGGAACCGATGCAATGAGCTCGCGCAACTGCTCGCTCGCCCAGGCTGCCGGGGAGGACAGGTCGCTCGTGGCGGAGGCGGCCGTGACCGCGGTTTTTTTCGTCGCAACGCTCAAAGGGGCCTGCACCGGCGCTCTTAGTTGACCGCCGCATGGTGTTGGAGGCCCCGTGTAGGGGATATCAGTTAATCCCTTAATGTGGCACGCGACGCGCACGCCATCGCGCCAATCTGCGCAGCACGTCGCGCGCCTCAAGTCCGAAGCGAAACAAGGTGTTGGGAGCGCGGGGCGTCGCGCCGGGAGTTAAGCCGAACCGTGGCTCAGGCCGGGGCCACCGCCCCGGTCGGAGACCCATTGCGTGGCATAGCGGATCAGCTCGCTGGTGGAACGGAGGTTGAGCTTTTCCCGCATGTGGCGGCGGTGCGCGTCGACCGTTTTCATCGAAAGGTCGAGGCGCTGCGAGATCTCGCGCGTGCTGATGCCTTCGCCGATCAGCCGAAAGACTTCGAGCTCGCGCTCGGTGAGCGCCGAGACCGGATCTTCATCCACGCCGGGACTCCGGCCCCGGGCAACCTGCGTCAGGAGTCTTTCGCCCATTGCGGCGCTGACGTGCCGCTGGCCCCGAGCGACCTTTCGCAGTGCACCAAGGAAGTCCGTGCCGGCGACGTTCTTCATGACATAACCGCTGACACCGAGCCGTAACAGCCGCTCGGCGTAGAGCGCTTCGTCCTGCATCGAGAGCACCAGCACGCGCACGTTGGGATGCGAGCTGCGAATCCAGCGCACCAGGTCGACGCCGTCATCCGCGCCGAGCGCGAGGTCCACGACGGCCACATCGGGGTTCTGCGAGGCAATCGCCGTGCGGGCGTCCGCGATGGACGACGCTTCCCCCGCCAGCTGGAACTCGTTCTGGCCCGCCAGGAGCTGTTTCAAGCCTTCGCGAACGAACGGGTGATCGTCGACGATTACGATGCGCGTCAGCTCGGCCATGCCTTGCCCTCTTCTTAGTCCCGTCCTGGGGCGAGTCTTGCGGCGCGATCTACCTGGGGCAATCCTCATTTTCCACAAGCGCCGCAGAGTGATAGCGTGGCGCCCGGTCACGGACGGAAGGCTTGACGCGCACGCTTATGAAAAAAGGTACGGGTCCGCTGCGGTTCGTGCTGCTGGAGGACGACCCGAACGACGCTGAGCTGATCCAGCTGCAGCTGGCGAAGGATGGGATCGAAGTCGACTGGCGGCACGTCGTCGCCGAGCGCGACTTTCGCGAAGCTCTCGCCGGCGCGCCGCCGGAGCTGGTGCTCGCCGACTACACGCTGCCCGGTTTCGACGGGCTGGCAGCGCTGAAGATCCTGCTGCAGCACTCGCCCGACATACCCTTCATCTTCGTCTCCGGCTCGCTCGGCGAGGAACGCGCGATCGAAGCGCTGAAGAGCGGCGCCACCGACTATGTGCTCAAAGACCGGCTGCAACGTCTGCCGGCAGTGGTGATGCGCGCGCTGACGGAAGCCCGGGAGCGGCGCGAACGGCGCGAAGCTCAGGCGGCGCTCGAAGAACAACGCGTGCTGCTCAGCACGCTGATCGACAGCCTGCCGGAGATCATCTACGCGGTCGACACCAACAATCGCGTGAAGGTCGTCAACAAGGCGCTGCTGGACACGCTCGGCCGGCGGCGCGACCAGGTCATCAGCCGCACGCTCTCGGACATCTCGAACGACGAGAACGTCGCCGACATCGAAGCGCAGGCGGCCACGACGATGCGCACCGGTCGCGCGCTCACCGACCAGGAGCGCGCGTGGATCTCGACCGACGGCTCGGTGCGCTGGTTCAACTACACCCACGTGCCGCTGCGCGATCACGGCACAGTCTCCGGCCTGGTGTGCACGGTCCAGGAGGTCACGACGCGGCGCGCGCTGGAGCAGGAAATCCTGGAGATCTCCAATCGCGAGCAGCGCCGGCTCGGCAGCGATCTGCACGATGGCCTCGGCCAGGAGCTCACGGGATTGTCGCTGCTGCTGAAAGGGTTGGAGGTGCAGCTGTCGCGCGAGGCGCCGCAGTACACCTCGCACATCACCAAGATCACCGACTTGCTCGCGCACGCAATTCAGAGCACGCGCTCGCTCGCGCGCGGGTTGGCACCAGTCAATCTCGAACGCGGTGGTTTACCGGAGGCGCTGAAGCATCTCGCCGCACGCTGCACCGACATGTACAGCCTGCAGTGCACGTTCGGTAACGGCTCGCAGAAGCTGCCGGATCTGGAAGAAGGCGCCGCGACGCACCTCTATCGAATCGCGCAGGAAGCGACGACGAATGCAGCGCGCTACGCTCGTGCGAAGACGATTGCCATCGACCTGCGCTCGACCGGACGCAAGCTCCAGCTATCGATCGCAGACGACGGCATTGGACTGTCAGCAGGGCTGGCGCAACGCCGGCCCGGCATGGGCTTGAAGATCATGGAATACCGCGCCCGCATGCTCGGCGGCACGATCAATTTCGAAGAGCCGAACCCCGGCACGCGCATCGTGCTGTCGGCGCCGCTGCATCTGCTGCGTCAATCCAAAGAAAAGCTCAGCCGAGCTGTGTAGCGCGCTGTCGGTCGGGCTTCAGCCCGACTCTTATTTCCTCATCACCGGCACGAGCGTGTGATCCGCGCCGTTCCACACCTGAATGAAATTCTCGATCTCCCCCGCCGGCATCGCCGACGCGATGAAATCTCCCTGCATCGCGTCGCACGCGCTCTGATCCAGGAACTCGAACACCGCCGGCGTCTCGATCCCTTCCGCGCACACCGTCAGCGACAGGTTGTGCGCCAGATCGATGATCGCGCGCACGATGGTCGCGGCCGGCTTGGCCGTCGCGATTTCCGAGATCACCGTGCCGTCGATCTTCACTTCGCTGAACGGCATCTTGTAGAGCTGCGTCAGCGATGACGTGCCGGTGCCGAAGTCGTCGAGCGACAGGCCGACGCCCTTCACGCGCAGGCGCGTGAAGATGTCCATCACCAGCTCGGGATCGTCCAGCGACGCCGCTTCCGTCACTTCGAGCGTGAGCTGCTCGGGCGCGACTTCGAACTCGCGGAACACCCGCGTCAGGCGGTCCGGGAATTCCAGGTCCTGCACCAGGCGCGGCGAGAGATTCACGGAAGCGGCGAGATCGAGCCCGCGCTGCCGCCAGTGGCCGATCTGCCGGATCGCGTCGGTGAGCACGAAATCGGTCACGTCGACGATCAGGCCCGACTGCTCCGCCAGCGGCAGGAACTCGCCGGGATAGAGCAGACCGAGGCGTGGATGACGCCAGCGCACCAGCGCCTCGGCGCTGCGCACTTGCCAGTCGCCGGCGTTGCGCACGACCTTGGGTTGGTAATGCACGACCAGCTCGTGCTCTTCGATGCCGCTGCGCAGCTCCTCGACGGAGATGCGCGCGCCGGGTTCCAAGTGCTTCGTCAACAAGCTTTCGATCTCCTCGAGCATCGCCGGCTTCTGCAGAGTGCCGAGCATCTTCAGGCCGAGCGAGTCGCCGAGCTGGCGCGCGCTCGCCAGGACCCGCTGGTCCATGCCGCTCGCCAGCAAAATACCGGAAGTCACGCCCTGGCGTGCTAAGTAACGCAATGCCTCGATGCCGTCCATATCGGGCATCTGCAGGTCGAGCAGGATCAGCGACGGCTGGCGCCGGGCCAGCTGCTCGCGAAAGCTGGTGGCGGTGTCCGCTGTAATCACGTCGCAACCGATCCCGGTGCCGATCTGCTCGATCAGCTCCAGGAAATCGGTCTCGTCGTCGACCGCCAGCAGCAGATTCCTCTCACGCCGGAACACGCGCATCCTCCTGTTTGCGGGTCGACAGCGTACCCGCACGCGAGCGTCGCGTCTCCCTGCGGCGCCACACGCAGTGACGCGGTTCACGAGTCAGGCAGTCTCCTACCGTGCCAGCCAGCCGCCGTCGACGGGGATGATCGTGCCGTGCACGTAGTCGGAAGCCGCCGACGCCAGGAACACGGCGGCGCCGCCGAGATCGGAAGGCTTGCCCCAGCGCCCCGCCGGAATACGCCCGAGGATGTCGCGATTGCGCTGCTCGTCCGTGCGCAGTGCCGCCGTGTTGTTCGTCTCGAAGTACCCGGGCGCGATCGCGTTCACGTTGATGCCGCGCGCCGCCCATTCGTTCGCGAGCAGGCGCGTGATGCCGGCGAGGCCGCTCTTGCTCGCCGTGTACGACGCCACGCGAATGCCGCCCTGGAAGGAGAGCATCGAGGCGATGTTGATGATCTTGCCGCCGCGCCCCGCCTGTACCAGCGACTGCGCGACTGCCTGCGCCAGGAAGAACGGCACCTTGAGATTGAGATGCAGCGCCGCGTCCCAGTCCTCTTCGCCGAACGTGAGCGCGTCATCGCGCCGGATGATGCCGGCGTTGTTCACGAGAATGTCGACGCGCCCGGCGAGCTTGATCGACTGCGTCACGACATTCGCCGCTTCGTGCTGGCGCTCGAGGTCCGCACGCAGCGCGTAAAACTTCCGGCCCGACGCAGTGACGCCGCGCTCGGCGTCAGCTGTGCTGGAACGCGCGACACCGACTACATCGGCGCCAGCTTGTGCCAGCGCGATTGCGATGCCCTGCCCGAGGCCCGTGCTGGCGCCGGTCACGAGCGCCACCTTGCCGTGCAGTGAGAACGGATTCGACGAGGGGTTCTGTGCGGTCATGTTTTCTACTTGGTGTCGCTTGCGGTGCCGGGCATCACTTGAGCTGGCAGATGTCGAGCACGTTCATGTCGGTGTAGTCGAGGTTCTCGCCGCCCATCGCCCAGATGAAGCTGTAGCTGCGAGTACCGGCGCCCATGTGAATCGACCATGGCGGCGAGATCACGGCTTCTTCGTTCTGCAGCACCAGGCTGCGCGTCTCGTCGGGCTCGCCCATGAAGTGCATCACGCGCTGCGCGCTCTTGTCCTGCGACGCATCTTCCAGGTCGAAGTAGAAATACACCTCGGAGCGGCGGTCGTGCAGATGCGGCGGCATCGTGTTCCAGACGCTGCCCGGCTTGAGCATCGTCAGCCCGAGCAACAGCTGCGCGGAGCGGCAGGTCGCGGGCACGATGTACTGATAGATCGTGCGCTCGTTCGACGTCTCCAGCGCGCCACGCTGCAGCGGCACGGCCTTGTCGACCGAGATCTGCACTGGCTCGAAGCGCGCGTGCGCCGGCGTCGAGACCAGATAGAACTTGGCCGGCGTCCCGGCCGTGCGCGACTCGAAGGTCACGTCCTTCGTGCCCATCGGCACGTACAGCCCATCGCGCGGCGCCAGATCGAAAGCCTTGCCGTCGAGCGTGACGCGTCCGGCCGCCCTGCCGATGTTGACGACGCCGAGCTCGCGCCGCTCCAGGAACGGCTTGCCCGCCGCCGACGCGGGCTCGGTCTGATCCGGCAGCCGCAGCGCACGCGTCGCGGCCATCGCGCCGCCGATCACGAAGCGCTCGTAGTGCGCGTAGTTGAGAGTGATCGCGTCCGCCGCGAACAAGCCTGCGACCAGATAGCGGTCGCGCAGCTGCTGGTTGCTGGCGCCGGCCATCATGTCGGGATGCGTTGCGTGATAGGTCTTCTTGAACACGAGCCCGCCCAATAAATTGACTAGAGTTTGTACGCTTGCTTCGGCAGACGATAGGCAAGATCCGCGGCGATCTCAGCAGCTTCGTCTTCCTCCAACTGATGCTCGACGACGAGGCGCGCGAGGAAGCTGCAATCCACGCGACGCGCCAGGTCGTGCCGCGCCGGGATCGACAGGAAGGCGCGCGTGTCGTCGTTGAAGCCGACGGTGTTGTAGAAGCCGGCCGTCTCGGTGGTTTGCTCGCGGAAGCGCCGCATGCCCTCGGGGCTGTCGTGGAACCACCAGGCCGGGCCGAGCTTGAGAATTGGATAGTGCCCCGCGAGCGGCGCTAGCTCGCGGCTGTACGCGCTCTCGTCGAGCGTGAACAGGATCAACGTCAACGCGCGCTCATTGCCGAAACGATCCAGCAGCGGCCGCAGCGCGTGAACGTACTCGGTCGGCAGCGGCACGTCTGCGCCTTTGTCGCGGCCGTAGTGCGTGAACAGCCAGCGGTTGTGGTTGCGGAAGGCGCCCGGGTGCAGCTGCATGACCAAGCCGTCTTCCAGACTCATGCGCGCCATCTCGACGAGCATCGCCGCGCGGAACAGCTCGGCGTCCGCCGGCGAGAAATTCCCGGAGGTCACGCGCGCGAACAACCGCTCGGCTTCGCGACTCGTCAGATCCGCGGTCGCGGCCGTCGGATGACCGTGATCCGTCGACGTCGCACCGGCCTTCGCGAACACAGCGCGACGCTTGCGATGCGCTTCCAGATAGCCGCGCCACGAGAGCACGTCTTCGTTCGTCAGCTCACTGAAGCGCTCCAGCGATGCAGCGAACGCCTCGTGCTCGGGATCGATGACCGGGTCAGGGCGATAGGCAGTGATGACGCGCCCGCTCCAACCGCTGCTGGCAATCGCTCGATGCGCATCCAGAGGATCGATCGGCGACTCGGTCGTCGCCAGCACCTGGATGTTGAAGCGCTCGAACAAGGCGCGCGGACGGAAGGCTGGCTGCGCGAGCTTCTCGCCGATGACGTTGAAGTAGTGGTCGGCGGTGTCGGCCGCGAGCGCGACCTCGATCTCGAACACTTTCGCGAACACGTAGTTCAGCCACAGCGTCGAGGGCGTGCCGCGAAACAGATGGAACCGCTCCGCGAACAGGCGCCACGCAGCGCGCGGATCAGCGGGAGAAGCGCCGCGGCGCGAAGGCACGCCGAGCGCCTCGAGATCGACGCCCTGGCTGTACAGCATTCGATACAGGTAGTGATCTGGCGCCAGCAGCAACTCGGTGGCGTTCGTGAACGGCTCGTTCCCGGCGAACCACTGCGGATCGGTGTGGCCGTGCGGACTGATGATCGGCAGGCCGGCTATTTCGCGGTACAGGCGCCGCGCGACGCCGCGCGTGGCAGCGTCGACGGGAAACAGCCGGTCCTCGTGAAGTTGCAGTGCCTTGGCCATAAGGTCCGATGTTGCAGTGCATTGCGCTGATGCGCACGGGGGCCCTGCCAATGGTCCCGGATGGTAACCGGTGTCATGCACAGAGCCAAGCAAAGAAAGCGCCAGGCGCCTTTGGCTATTTGCCAGGCGGGCCGGAGGACTCGCGCACGACCAGGTGCGGCACGACGGTCGTGGCGGCAATGGCCGGAACGTCGGACAGGCCGGCGATCTTCGCGACGAGCTTCTCCGCGGCCATGCGCCCCATGTCGCGGATCGGCTGGCGCATCGTCGTGAGCGAAGGACACAGCCGCGAGGCGAGCGGACTGTCGTCGAAGCCGATGACCGTGAGCTCGTCCGGAATCTTCACGCCGCGCAGATACGCGGTGCGATAGACGCCCGCGGCCGTCTCGTCATTGCCCGCGAAGATCGCCGTCGGCCGCGGCGAACGCGACAGCAGGATATCTGCGCAAGCAGCGCCGGACTCGAACGTATAGGAGCCCTCGGCGAGGAATTCCGGCGGCAGCGACAGCCCGCGATCCGCCAGCGCGTTCGAGAAACCCTCGAGACGCTCGATCGCGGAGCGGAACGTGTGCGGACCCATGATCATCGCGATGCGCCGGTGGCCGAGCTTCGCCAGATGCTCGGCGACTTCTGCGGCGGACTGGCGGTCCATCGACATGACCAGGTTCTTCGGATCGTCGAGCGCCGCGGCGATCACGCGAATGTACGGGCATTCCAGCTTGCGCAGCATTTCCGCGAGCGTCGGATTCTCCGAGACCGGCGGCAGCATGACGACGCCGTCCAGCTTCTGGCGCGTGATGAAGCGGCGGATGTCGGTCAGGAACTCGTCGCTGTGGCGATCGCATGGATGCACGACGAGCTCGTAGCCCATGCGGCGCAGGGCGCCGAGCGCGCCCTCCTGGAAATTGATCACGTACGGCGCGTTCGGGTTGTCGTAGATCAGGCCGATCAGGAACGAGCGCCGGAACGCGAGCGCACGCGCTTGCGGGTCGGGCGTGAACCCGACGCGCTTGATGATCTCGGTGATGCGCGCGCGCGTTTCTTCGCGCACGAACGGCGATTCGTTGATGACGCGCGAAACGGTCTTCTTCGAGACGTTCGCCAGCCGCGCGATGTCGTTGATGGTGTGCTTGCGCTCCAGGTCGGGGACGAGAGCGGGCTGCAGCTGGTGGGCGCGCGTCTCGGCGGAGGCCTTCGCAGGCAGGCGGACAATCTTCGTGGCGGGCTTCTTGGGCATGTGCTGGCCTGGATTGTAATGCCAACCATGCCGGCGCGGAGGACAATCTGACACCGGTTTCCACCGGCGGTAAGATGCCTCATGGACAGCGCTGCCCCTGCCCTGCCGCCCTGTTACCGGATCACCGCTCGGGACGATGTGGCCATCGCCTTGCGCGATCTCGCCGCCGGCGAGCGCGTGACCTTGGACGGCGCGGCATTCGAATTGCTGGACGCCATCCCCCGCAGTCACAAGTTCGCCCTGCGGTCCGTGAGCGCCGGCGAGCCGGTTCGCAAGTACGGTCAGGTGATCGGCCGGGCGACCGCGCAGATCGCGCGCGGCGCGCACGTTCACACGCACAACCTGGCGACGTTGCTCGCGGGTGTCGATGAATATCGATTCGCGCCCCGCGCAGATCGAGCAGCCGCGCAAACCGCAGAGCCGCTGTCGTTCATGGGCTATCGACGCGCGGACGGCCGTGTCGGCAC
>DATNFA010000095.1:0-9487 GCA_035606615.1 Steroidobacteraceae bacterium | reverse complement strand
GGTAACGTCAAATCCGTCAGGACTCGTACTCGTTTTCGCCGGCCCGCTTCCCGTAGCTGCCGGCGCAGGCGCACAGCGCTCGCCGACGCAAACTTGTGTGAGGCATCCATGAGATCGCGAAACCCGACGCCCAAGGCATTTCGCGCTCCTCCCAATCGATGCCTGGCACGCTCCCAATTCTTGGCTTGCGCTCGAGCGCTGGCAGTCAGCCAGATTTTCCCTTCGCGGGCATGGGCAGCGCCGGCGGAGGAAAGGCTGCGGGCGAGATTTCGGACCATGCGGGGCAGGCGATCGATGAGTTGCGCCGTCGGCGAAGTCGCCGATGACTCTTCCTCAAGTGGAGGTACGCCCGCGGCACGAGTGCGCTGCGACGAGATGACCTCGGTCGGAGGATTTGCTACTGAATCGTCGACGAGCTCGGATCTCACCGTTTCCCAGGCGCTCTCCAGCCGCGTCCAGGCGCCCTCCCACTCTTCGTCGTGCGTCGCGTCGCAACGATGCTGTGCGAGATTCGTCTTCAACACCTGGAGGTCGCGCTCGACGATGCGGCTTAGATCGCCGATATCGGTGCCTGGGTGAGCATCGCCCGGTCGTCCTTGCGGAAAAGCTCGGGCGTTTCTGGATGGCCGCCGATCAGTTACGTGAGTCGTAGTCATGGCCATATTGCAACTCGGCCGATTCGGCCTGCTAACCCGTTTGCTAGGGCTGCGGGCGCCGTGCCACTGTGTGAAGGAAGCCAACGTGAGATTGCAAGCGGACACCAAAAACGCGCGAAGTGTCGCCATGTTCCGAAGCGATGGCTCGCGGCGCCGCTTTCGCGGAACGGTGCTATTGCAACCCGTCCAGCAAAAACATACGCCGCAGGGCCGCTACGTCTGACAGACTGAGCGATAACGCCATGGCGGTATGTGCGGCATCGAACAGAAGGCGCTGTGAGCGCGCCATTGCGCCGGGATTGCCGCACGGAACGGACAGCGGCTAAGCGCCGGAGTGATTCCGTTTACTTCTTGCGGCGTGACCTCGGCGGACTCCGCGAGGCAATTCGGATTTCGCCACGCTCAATCATTCCGCAGATCTCCATCAGCTCTCTACTTCGATCGAGGAGCATGTCGGAACATCACGGCGACTAAAGTGCCCAGGTGCTCCACTCAAGCACCCCAGTCGCCAACGAGTGAACCTGAACGATCAATTTGATCCGGATGAGACGCGCCTTAGACGGAGTGGGACAAGAGTATCACCTGTGTTGCACGCGGCATGGACTCAGTTCTTGAGTGCGCTCACGTCTACAATCAGGCGCCCGCATGACGAGTACTGCACTACGCCATGCTGACGCGCTGGCTGCGACGAAATGCGCTCGAGCGCAACGGACTGCAACAGAATGGTCGGGGTGACAGGATTTGAACCTGCGACCTATACGTCCCGAACGTAGCGCTCTACCAGGCTGAGCTACACCCCGAAACCGGGTCGCGCGTGCGAGCGCTCAGTAGTTGCGCTCGACGGCGAAATCTGCGAGTTCGCGCAAGGCCTGCTTGTACGCCGACTCGGGCAGTTCGGCGAGGGCCTCGACGGCAAGGGCGGCCTCCTGCCGCGCGAGCCGCGCAGTGTACGCAAGGCCCCCGGTCGATTCAATTGCAACCGTGACGGCCGCCAGCTCTGCTGTGCTGCCCATCTCGATGCTGCGCCGGATGATGCGGCGCTGATCCTCGCTGCCGGTCCGCAGCGCATATATAAGAGGAAGCGTCGGCTTGCCTTCGGCCAGGTCGTCGCCGAGGTTCTTGCCGAGCTGCTCTCTGTCCGAGCGGTAGTCAAGCACGTCGTCGATCAACTGAAACGCAGTGCCGAGGTGGCGGCCGTAGCGGGCCATCGCGCCCTCGATGGCTGCCGGCGCTCCCGTCAGGATCGCGGCGATCTGCGCGCCGGATTCGAACAACTTCGCGGTTTTTCGGTAGATCACCTCGAAGTAGCGCTCCTGCGTCGTGTCCGCATCGTTCGCGTTCAGCAGCTGCAGGACTTCGCCTTCGGCGATCTTGTTGGTCGCGCTCGCCATCACGTCCATGACTCGCATGCTGCCGAGCGACACCATCATTTCGAACGCGCGCGAGTAAACGTAATCGCCGACCAGCACGCTCGCTTCGTTGCCCCACACTTCGTTGGCCGTGTCGCGGCCGCGGCGGAGCGTCGAACCGTCGACGACATCGTCGTGCAGCAGCGTCGCCGTGTGGATGAACTCGATGATCGCGGCCGCGTCCGCGTGCCGTCGGTCGCTGGTGCCGCAGGCACGTCCGACGACGAGCACGACCACCGGACGTAGGCGTTTTCCGCCGCTGCCGACGATGTAGTCGGCGATCTGGTTGATCAGCACGACATCGCTGGCGAGGCGAGTGCGGATGACGCGGTCGACCTCTCGAAGGTCATCGTCGACCAGGGCTTTGACAGACGCGAAACTCATACTGTGACAAGCGAAACAGGGATACCGGAAATGGTAGCCGATGGACGCCCCACGCTGCCCATCTACCTCCTTCCGCGCCCAGCGAAGCACTTGAAAGCACTGAATTCGCTGAAACTTGCCTCTGATCCCTGCTGTCCGTACACTGCACGCCCTTTTCTGGCCGGGCCCCCGGCTGGTCCGGAGCTCGGTCAGAATCATGTACGCCGTAATTTCGACGGGTGGTAAGCAGTATCGCGTCAGCGAGGGCTCGGTCCTTCGCGTGGAGAAGCTCACGGCCGAGGCCGGTGCGAACGTCGAGTTCGACCAGGTGCTGCTCGTCGGGCAGGGCGAAAACGTCAAGATCGGCTCGCCGTTCCTGAGCGGCGGCAAAGTGGTCGCGACCGTGCAGGGTCACGGCAAGGGCGACAAGGTGCGCATCGTCAAATTCCGCCGCCGCAAGCACTACCTGCGGCAGGGCACGCACCGTCAGCCCTATACGGAAGTGAAGGTCACCAGCATCGTCGGCTGACAGCCGATCGATCAGTCATAGCGAGAACGGGTCATGGCACACAAAAAGGCAGGCGGCAGTACCAAGAACGGCCGCGAATCCGAGTCGAAGCGGCTCGGCATCAAGAAGTTCGGCGGCGAGCAGGTGCTGGCCGGCAACATCCTCGTGCGTCAGCGCGGCACCGTTTATCGGGCCGGCGACAACGTTGGCACGGGCACGGACTACACGCTGTTTGCCAAGGTCACGGGCCGTGTGCAGTATCGGAAGAAGGGCGTCGCGCAGCACACGTTCGTCAGCGTCGAGGCCGAGTAAAGGTTCGGGCCATCTCCATGGCATAAAGAGCCCCGGTCCGTCCGGGGCTTTTTTTATGCTCGGGCCTTACACATGCGATTCGTTGACGAAGCAAACATAGCTGTTCAAGCCGGCAACGGCGGCCGGGGTGCGGTGAGCTTTCGCCGCGAGAAGTTCGTGCCCTTCGGTGGACCCGACGGCGGGGACGGCGGCAAAGGTGCGGACATCTATCTCGTCGGCACGCCGGGCATCAATACGCTGGCGGATTTTCGCTATCACCGGACCTTCCGCGCGCCCAACGGGACTCCGGGCAGCAGCCAGGACTGCACCGGGGCCGGCGGCACAGATCTCGATGTTCCGGTCCCGATCGGCACCGTTATCGTCGATATCGATACAGAAGAGCAGCTCGGCGATGTGATCGGCCTCGGTCAGCGCCTGCTAGTCGCCAAGGGCGGCAAGGGCGGATGGGGCAATACCAAGTTCAAGAGCAGCACCAACCGCACGCCCAGGAAGGCGATGCCTGGCTTGCCCGGTGAAAAGCGGCAGCTCCGGCTGGAAATGAAGGTCATGGCGGATGTCGGGCTGCTGGGATTGCCGAACGCCGGCAAGTCGACGCTGATCCGTGCTGTTTCGGCGGCGAAGCCGAAAGTTGCCGACTATCCGTTCACGACCTTGCACCCGAATCTGGGTGTGGTTGCGGTCGGGACGCATCGCAGCTTCGTCATGGCCGATATCCCCGGCTTGATCGAAGGCGCGGCGGAGGGCGCCGGCCTCGGAATCCGGTTTCTGAAACATCTGCAGCGGACACGAGTGCTCCTGCATCTGATCGATATCGCTCCGCCGGATCCTGACGCCGATCCAGTGCGCGATGCTCGGGCGATCGTCGCCGAATTGAAGAAATTCAGCAGCGATCTGGTTGAGAAAGAGCGCTGGCTGGTGCTCAACAAGCTGGATCTGCTGCCGGCAGCCGAGGCTGAGCGACGCTGCAAGGAGATAGTGCGTCGGCTGCGCTGGAAAGGGCCCGTTTACCGGATTTCGGGACTGGCCCGGCAGGGAACGGAGGAGCTGTGCCGCCAAGTGATGAAGCGGCTGGAAGAGTTGGGGGTGCAGGAACCGGAGGAAGAGGCGGGCTGAAGCCCGGTCCGCGCGAGCTCAGCCGGCGGACATTTCCTTGATGCGGGCGTTCAGGTGGCTCTTGTGCCGGGACGCCTTGTTGCGGTGGATGACGCCCTTGTTCACGGCCGAATCGATGATCGGGCCGGCCTCTTTCAGCTTCGCGGCCGCTTCCTGCTTGTTACCCGCGTTGACGGCGCTGACGACGTTCTTGATCGCGGTGCGCAGCTTGGACCGGGCGGCCACGTTGCGCGCTCGGCGCTTCACGGTCTGACGGGCTCGCTTCTCTGCTGACTTGATATTGGCCACGGGCGCGGGGACTCCAAAAAAGAGGCGCGATTCTGCCGATGCGGCCGGTCCGAGGCAAGGGGAACGGCACAATTCGCCCGCCTGTGGCCGCCATCCGCCCTCCGCAGCCCACTTGCGCTCTGTACCATGGCGGCCCCATGAAGCTTCCCGCCCCGCGCCGCCGGCGATGAACCGCGGTTTTTTTCGCAGCACCGCTGTCGTTGGAGCCACCACGCTGCTGTCCCGGATCACCGGGCTGGCGCGGGAAATGGTGTTCGCCGCGATCGTTCCCGCGGTCATGCTCGAGGTCTACGTTCTCGCGAACCAGATCCCGAACCTGTTGCGCCGTCTGTTCGCCGAGGGCGCGTTCTCGCAGGCGTTCGTGCCTGTCGTGGCCGAGTATCGCGCCAAGCGCAGCACCGAGGAAGTACGGGAGCTGGTCGACTCTGTCGCCGGCACGCTCGGCGGCGTCCTCACAATCGTCTCGATTCTGGGCGTCATCATCGCGCCGCTGATCGTCTGGCTGTGCGCGCCGGGCTTTCATTCCAAGCAGGCGGGCCAGTACGAGCTGGCCGTGGAGGCGCTGCGCTGGACGTTCCCGTATCTATTGTTCGTGTCGCTCACCGCGCTCGCTGGCGGCGTGCTGAACAGCTATCAGAAGTTCGCGCTGCCGGCGTTCGCATCCGTCGCGCTCAACGTCGTGATGATCGTGTTCGCGGCCTGGATTTCCCCGTATTTCGAGCAGCCGGTGCTGGCGCTCGCGATCGGCGTGTTCGTCGGCGGCATCATTCAAGTCGTGATGCAGGTGCCGGCGTTGCTGCGCCTTCGCCTGGTGCGCTGGCCGCGCTGGAATCCGCGACACGAAGCCGTGCGGCGCATTGCGCTGCTCATGGGGCCGGCGATCATCGGCTCTTCGATGGGACAGCTCAGCGTCATGCTGAGCACCGCGATCGCCTCGCTCCTGGCCGATGGCAGCATGACGTGGCTGTTCTTCGCGGATCGCCTCGTCGAATTTCCGCTCGGCGTTTTCAGCATCGCGCTCGCGACTGTGATCCTGCCCAGCCTGTCGGCGCATCACGCGAAACAGACGCCCGCAGAGTTTGCCGAGACGCTCGCCTGGGCGCTGCGGCTCGTGTGCCTGATCGTCATTCCGGCCTCGGCCGCGATGCTCGCGCTCGCGGGGCCGCTGACGGTCGTGATCTACCATCGCGGCAAATTCTCGGGATTCGACGTCGACATGACCCAGCGCGCGCTGATGGCGTTCTCGCTCGCGCTGCTCGGCTGGAGCCTCATCAAGGTGCTCGCCACCGGCTATTACGCCCGGCAGGACACGAAGGGGCCGGTGCGGGTCGCCATGCGTTCCCTGGGCCTGACGATGGCGTTGAACCTGCTGGTGCTCGCAGGGCTGTGGTTCACCGGGCATCTCAAATCGGCCGGCGCTCATTCGCTGCTCGCGCTGACCAATGGCGTCGGGGCGATGTTGAATGCCGGGTTGCTCTACGTCGGATTGGCCCGCATGGGCATCATTCAGCCGGGGCACGTCATGCGCGGCTTGCTCGCGCGCATCCTGATCGCTACCGCCGCGATGGCCGCGTTGCTGGCGTGGTTGGGCGGCGACCTGGCGTTCTGGCTGGCCAGCGGCACTGCAGTCCGGGTGGTGCGGCTGAGCGGGCTCATCGTCGCCGGCATCGTGGTGTACTTCGGGGTGCTGTGGCTGCTCGGGGTGAGGGCGGGGCAATTCCGGTTGCAGCCGCCGGCGCCGGAGTCGGGCTAAAGCCCGACCTACAGCGCACGAACCCGGCCGACAGGGAAATACCCCCTATAATGCCGACCATCCGGTGAACGATTGGGAGCGCGAGGCCACGATGGAGCTCGTTCGGGGCTTGCACAACGTGGATCGAGCGGCTCGCGGGTGCGTGCTCACGATCGGCGCCTTCGACGGCATTCATCGCGGCCACCAGGAGATGATCCGGGTGCTGCGAACGATCGCGGCGACCCACAGCCTGCCGGCCGCGCTCCTGTCCTTCGAGCCGACGCCGCGTGAATTTTTTGCCCGGGCGACGCCGCCAGCGCGCCTGACGCGATTTCGAGAGAAGTACGCGGCGCTCGACCACTATGGTGTTCAGCGCTTCGTGTGTCTGCGTTTCGACTCGGCGCTGCGCTCGATGAGTGCCGACGAGTTCATCAGCCAGGTGCTGGTGGACGCGCTCGGTGCCCGGCACATCGTCGTCGGACACGACTTCAAGTTCGGGCGCAACATGGCAGGCAGCGTCGAGACGCTGCGTGCAGCGGGGCTCGCGGCCGGCTTCGCAGTGACCGAGGTGCCGCCGTTCGAGATCGACGGCGAGCGCGTCAGCAGTTCGCTGATCCGCGCCGCGCTCGAGGCAGGTGACATAGCGCATGCCACGCGCCTGCTGGGGCGGCCGTACCGCATGACGGGCAGGGTCGTTGAAGGCGCGAAACTCGGCCGCAAGCTGGGATTTCCGACTGCGAATCTGCGGCCGCAGCGGCGCGCAACGCCCCTGGCGGGCGTGTTCGCGGTTCGGGTGTCGGGCGGTGGTTTGCAGAACGCGCCGGGAGTTGCCAGTCTCGGTACCCGGCCTGCAGTCAACGGCAAGGCGTTGCTGCTCGAAGCGCACGTATTCGACTTCGACGGTGACCTGTACCGCCGGTACCTGCACGTCGATTTCATTGCGCGGCTGCGCGACGAATTGTGGTTCCCCGACATGGACGGGTTGGTGGAGCAGATGAAACAGGATGCGGCGCGCGCGCGGGAGATTTTGAGTCGTTAAGTATGGCTACTGACTACAAGCACACTCTCAACTTGCCGGAGACCGACTTCCCGATGAAGGCGGATCTCGCGCGGCGCGAGCCGGACGTACAGAAGTTCTGGGAGCAGCAGCGCATCTACGAGAAGCTCCGCCAGGTCGCGAGCGGCCGCCCGACGTTCATTCTTCACGACGGTCCGCCGTACGCGAACGGCGCGATTCATCTCGGGCACGCGATCAACAAGGTCTTGAAGGACGTCGTGGTCAAGTCGCGCTCGTTCGACGGCTACGACGCGCCGTACGTGCCGGGGTGGGACTGTCACGGTCTGCCGATCGAGCACCAGATCGAAAAGGCGCGCGGCAAGGAAGTGAAGACGCTGCCGCCGCGGGAATTCCGCAAGGCCTGTCGCGAATACGCGCTGTCGCAGGTCGAAGGCCAGCGCGTCGACTTCCTGCGGCTCGGCGTGATGGGCGATTGGGACCATCCGTACATGACGATGCAGCCGTTTTACGAGGCTGAGCAGTTGCGCGCGCTCGCGCAGATTCTGCGCAACGGGCACGTCTACAAAGGATTGAAGCCGGTGCACTGGTGTCTCGATTGCCGCTCGGCGCTCGCCGAGGCCGAAGTCGAATACGAGGATCGGGTTTCACCGGCGATCGACGTGCGGTTCGCGATCGAGGATGTTGCCGATCTCGCCAAGCGGTTCGGCCTCGACTCATCGCTGGCTGCGCCGGCGAGCGTAGTGATCTGGACCACCACGCCGTGGACGCTGCCTGCTAACCAGGCTGTCTCCGCCGGGCCCGACGTCACCTACGAGCTCATCGATACAGGTTCAGAGTTGCTCGTGCTCGCGAAGGAGCTCACGCCTGCTGTGCTCAAACGTGCCGGCGTCAACGAGTTCAAGCGTCTTGGCGAGGTGAGCGGCGCGGCACTCGAAGGTCTCGCGCTCGCTCATCCGTTCTACGACCGCACGGTTCCCGTCGTGCTCGGCGAGCACGTCACGCTCGATGCGGGCACGGGCTTGGTGCACACCGCGCCGGGGCACGGTCAGGAAGACTACGCCGTCGGCATGAAGTACAAGCTCAAGATCGACAACCCGGTCGGCAGCGACGGTCGGTATGTTCCGGGCACGCCGCTGTTCGAAGGCGAGCACGTGTTCGAAGCGAACAAGCACGTGATCGCGGTGCTGAAGGAGCACGGCACGCTGCTGCACGAAGAGACCCTAAAGCACAGCTACCCGCATTGCTGGCGTCACAAGACGCCGGTCATCTTCCGCGCGACTGCGCAGTGGTTCATCAGCATGGAGCAGGCGGGCTTGCGCAAGGGCGCGCTGCGCGAGATCGGCAAGGTGAAATGGATGCCCGCGTGGGGCGAGAGCCGCATTGGCAACATGATTGCCGATCGTCCCGACTGGTGTATCTCGCGCCAGCGTGTCTGGGGCGTGCCGCTTGCGTTGTTCGCGCATCGCGTCACGGGCGAACCGCATCCGCGCTCTGCCGAGCTGCTCGACGCCGTGGCTGCGCGCGTCGACAAGCAGGGCATCGACGCGTGGGAGGATCTCGATCCGGTCGATCTGCTCGGCGCCGAGGCGAAGAACTACGAGAAGGTCAAAGACATTCTCGACGTGTGGTTCGACTCGGGCGTCTCGCATCAGTGCGTGTCGAAACATTGGCCGCAAGTCACGATGCCGGCCGATCTGTACCTGGAAGGCTCGGATCAGCACCGCGGCTGGTTCCACAGCGCGCTGCTGACGTCGGTCGCGTTGCACGATCGCGCGCCGTATCGCGCAGTGCTTACGCACGGCTTCACCGTTGACGAGCATGGGCGCAAGCAGTCGAAGTCGCTCGGCAACGTCATCGTGCCGCAGAAGGTGATCGGCACGCTCGGCGCCGACGTGCTGCGGCTGTGGATCGCCGCCACGGACTACGCGAACGAGATGAGTCTGTCGGACGAAATCCTGAAGCGCGTTGCCGAGTCGTATCGGCGCATGCGCAATACCGTGCGCTTCCTGCTCGGCAACATGGCGGGCTTCGATCCGGCGAAGGAGCAGGTGTCGCCCGATCAGTTGGTGGCGGTCGACCGTTGGGCGC
>DATNFA010000094.1:0-9214 GCA_035606615.1 Steroidobacteraceae bacterium | reverse complement strand
TTCTGGCCGAGCGCCATCGAGCGCGCGCCAGGAACCTGGTCGCTGTAGACCTCCATCTTGAAGCCGGTCGGCAGACGGACGTTCTCGATGACCTTGTCCGTCTTGGGACTGGCGCCGGCCGCGGCTGCGGCCAGCGTGAGTGAAACGAAGAGCACAACCACGCGCATAAAAAATTTCCTCCGCGCGTGCAGTGTAACCCGTGGGTCAGGCTTCAGCCTGACACCTTGTTACACCTTTTCTTCGATGCGAGCGGCTTTACCCGTCAGATCGCGCAGGTAGTAGAGCTTGGCCCGACGCACGTTGCCGCGACGCTTGACCGTGATCGTGCCGATCGACGGGCTGTACGTCTGAAACACGCGCTCGACGCCTTCACCGTGAGAAATCTTGCGCACGGTGAACGAGGAGTTGAAGCCACGATTGCGACGCGCGATGACGATGCCTTCGTAGGCCTGCACGCGCTCGCGGTCGCCTTCCTTCACTTTCACTTCGACGACTACGGTGTCGCCGGGCGAGAAGTCCGGAATCTTCTTGTCGAGCCCTTCGCTCTCGAGCTTCGCGATGATGTTGCTCATGTTGCTATATCCCATTAACTCTTGGGCAGTTCAGTCTTGAATTCATCCAGCAGCCGCTGCTCTTCAGCGCTCAGCGTCAGCTCTTCGATCAGTTCCGGCCGCCGCACCCAGGTACGACCCAGCGCCTGCTTGGTGCGCCAGCGCCGGATCGCGGCGTGATTGCCGCTCGCCAGCACTTCCGGCACCGCGCGACCCTCGAACACTTCGGGCCGCGTGTAATGCGGCCAGTCGAGCAGGCCGTTAGCGAACGAGTCCTGCTCCGCCGATTCGTCGTCGCCGAGGACACCCGGCAACAGGCGCACCACAGCATCGATCAACACCAGCGCGGGCAGCTCGCCGCCCGATAACACGTAATCGCCGATCGACACGCTGGCGTCGATCTCCGACTCGATCAAGCGCTCGTCGACGCCTTCGTAACGTCCGGCGAGCAACATCAACCCCGGCAGCTGCGCCAGCTCGCGCGCCATTGCATGCGTCAGTCGTTCGCCATCGGCGGCGAGATAGACGCTGCGGCTCCCAGCCGGCAGCCGCGCCTTCGCAGCACGGATCGCCGTGCGCGCGGGCTCGACCTTCATCACCATTCCCGGCCCGCCGCCGTACGGCCGGTCGTCGACCGTCCGATGCACGTCGGTGGCGAATTCGCGCGGCGTGGTCGCATGCACTGCGACGCGGCCCGCTTCGATCGCGCGGCCCAGCACGCCAACGCGCACTGCCTGCCCGACGAACTCCGGGAACAGCGTCACCACTTCGATGCGCATGTCCTCACCAGGTACGTCGTCACCAATCTGCGGCCCAGTCGAACACGACGCGCCCGGCGTCGAGATCGACCGCAACGATTCGCTCCTTGACGAACGGCACCCAGTGCTGGCGTTCGCCCCGGATCACGGCTACCGGACCCGCCGGCGTCGTCCGGAATTCCTCGATGCGTCCCAGCGCCTGGCCGTTGTGACCGAACGCTGCCAATCCTTCGAGATCGCTCCAGTAGTACTCACCGGGCGCCGGCGCAGGCAGCTCTTCGCGCGCCACTGCGATCTCCGACCCCGTGGCGAGGCGCGCCTCCTCCGGGGTCTCGACCCCCACGAGCTTCGCGAGCACGCCCTTCGCGGTCACCTTGCCGTCTTCGACCTCGACCTCACGCCACTGGCCGGCCCGTCCGAGCTGCCAGCGTCCAAACTTCAGGATGTTGGCCGGCGGATCGGTGTGGGACTGAATCCTGACCCAGCCCTGGACCCCGAACGCCCCACCGACCTGGCCGAGGACGACACGCCGGCCCACAACCAGCTCAGGCCGCAGCGACAGCCTGCTTGCGATGCTTCTTGACCAGCTCGGCGACGCGCTCGGAGGGCTTCGCGCCCTTGCCGACCCAGTAGTCGATCCGGTCCAGGTTCAGCTCCAGGCGGCGCTGCTTGCCGGCCGGAACCGGGTTGAAATAGCCCACCTGCTCCAGGGTCGTTCCGCCCTGGCGGATACGGCTGTCCGTGACGACGACGTGATAGAAGGGCTGCTTCTTCGCCCCGCGGCGGGTGAGCCGGATCGTGACCATTGCTGCAAAAGCCTCGGAAAAGCTGACCGGGAGGCGCCTCCCGGCAAAAGGGCGCGAATGTTACTGAAAAATCAGGCGGCAAGCTAGAACTTGGGCCCCGAGTTGTTTTCTGGTCGAAAGCGGCCAAGGCCCTTTCGACAACGCCGGCAAAAGGCGTGACTTTTGCCGGCTAGCCGGGCGGGAACCGTCCGCCGCCGAATGCCCCCATCAGGCGCCGCAGCCCCCCGCCCTTGGACATCGTTTTCATCATCTTCTGCATCTGCAGGTAGTTCTTGAGCAGGCGGTTGACCTCGGACACGTGCACTCCCGAGCCGGCGGCGATCCGACGCTTGCGGGAGGCGTCGATATTCTTCGGGTAGCGCCGCTCGCCCGGTGTCATCGAACGGATTACAGCGATCTGGCGCTTGATCTCCTTGTCGTTGGCTTGCGGTGCCGCTGCGGCCCTGCCGGCCAGCTGCGCCGGCAGCTTGTCCATGAGCGCGCTCAGGCCGCCCATCTTCTCGACCTGTTGCAGCTGGTCGTGTAGGTCCTCCAGGTCGAAATCCTTGCCCTTCTTGAGCTTGCGGGCCAGCTTCTCGGCCTGCTCGCGATCGACGTTGCGCGTGACGTTTTCGACCAGCGCCAGCACGTCGCCCATCCCGAGGATGCGCGAGGCGACCCGCTCGGCCTGAAAGACTTCCAGCGCCTCGGTTTTCTCGCCGGTGCCCATGAACAGAATGGGCTGACCGGTGATCTGCCGCACCGACAGCGCGGCGCCGCCGCGTGCATCGCCGTCCGTCTTGGTCAGCACGACGCCGGTGAGGCTGAGCGCCTGCCCGAACGCACGTGCGGCATTGACCGCGTCCTGACCGGCCATGCTGTCGACCACGAACAGCGTCTCGGTCGGTGCGACCACGGAACTGATCTCGCGAATCTCGACCATCATCTCGTCGTCGACGTGCAAGCGTCCCGCGGTGTCCACGATGAGGACGTCGAACAACGAGCGCCGCGCCTCTGCCAGCGCCTCGCGCGCCAGCACGACCGCGGACTTGCTCGGATCCGAAGCAAAGAAGCCGATGTCCAGCTGCGCTGCGAGCCGCTCCAGCTGCAGGATTGCGGCCGGCCGATACACGTCGGTGCTGGCGAGCAGCACTTTCTTGCGCTCGTTCTCCTTCAGCCATTTCGCCAGCTTGGCGGCGGAGGTGGTCTTGCCGGCGCCCTGCAATCCCGCCAGCAGGATCACGACCGGCGGCTGCGCCCGCAGGTTCAGCGGCCGCACGCCCTCGCCCATCAGCGCGACCAGCTCGTCGTTGATGATGCGGACCAGCGTCTGGCCGGGCGTCAGGCTCTTGTCGAGCTCCTGCCCGACGACCTTGGCACGCACCGCATCGATGAACGTCTTGACCACCGGCAGCGCGACGTCGGCCTCGAGCAGCGCCATGCGCACCTGGCGCAACGTGTCTGCAATATTCTCGTCGGTCAGTCGCCCGCGGCCGCGCAGGCTTTCGATGACGCCCTGCAGGCGCTCGGTCAATTTGTCGAACATGGGAGCTGGAAACGGCTGGCGGTGAGGCGAAGGGCGGATAGTGTAGAACAACAGGCCTTCAGGTAGCCTGTACGCTTCCTCGGTAACCGATCCGCCCACACCCAGCTGTGTTATCCGTCATCGTTCTCGCGTGCTATCTCGCTTGCGCCGCGTGGCTGGCGTCCAGCGTCTACCGCGCGGGCGAGCATGCTGCTCACGGTCGCCGCATCGCCGGCGTCGCACTGGGTCTGATCGCGCTGGTATTGCACGCCGTGCTGCTGTGGCGCGGGCTGTTCGATCGCCCGGTGCTGTCGTTCACCATCGCGGAAACTGCATCGCTGATCGGCTGGCCTATCGGCTTGATAGCCGTGGGGGCCTCGTGGCTGCGGCCGCGCTTTGCCGGCATCGGTGCCGTGCTCACGGTCGTCGCCGGCGTGGTTGCAGCGACGACGGTCAGAGGCGGTGGCGGTGCTCCGCTGGTCGATGGGCCTAGCTGGGAAATCGGCGCGCATATCGTGCTGTCGACGCTTGCCTACGCGCTGCTGACGATCGCCATTGCACTGGCCGTCGCGTTGCGCCTGCTGGATCAGCGGTTGCGCAGCCGCAAACCGCTCGGCTGGCTGGCGACGCTGCCCTCGGTCGAAGCGCTCGAGGCCGGCACCTTTCAGGCGCTGACGGCCGGCTTCGCGGTGCTCACGCTGGCGCTGTTCAGTGGCTTCGTGTTCGTCGACAACCTGTTCGCGCAACATCTCGTGCACAAGACAGTGCTGTCGTGTCTCGCGTGGGTCGTGTTCGCGGTGCTGCTGTTCGGCCGCTGGCGCTTCGGCTGGCGCGGGCGCACTGCGACGAACTGGGCGCTGAGCGGATTTGCGCTGCTGGGACTGGCGTACTTCGGCTCGAAGATCGTGCTCGAATCCTTCCTCGGCCGTCATTGGGGCTAGCGCTCGCAGCTACGGGGCCGCGCACTTGCTCACGCTCTCCGCAATGGCTCTCGTTCTGATCGCGATCGTCGCGGCGCTGGCCGGAGCGGTCGCGGGGTTCGCGCTCGCCGCGCGCCGCACGCGCGCGCGTCGTCCACGGTCGATGATCGCGGACGACCCGGCCGCTACCGCCGACCGCGCGCAACTCGCCGACAAGATGCTCGGGCTGCAGACGATGAGCGTCGACGACATCATGATCCCGCGCGGCGAGATCGCCTACGTCGACGTCAGCGACGACTGGGACACGATCCTCGACGCGCTGCGCTCGACGCCGCACACGCGGCTGCCCGTCTGCCAGGGGAATCTCGACAACATCGTCGGCATCCTGCACATGAAAAAAGTCGCGCGCGCGCTGGCGCGTGGCGATTTCGATCGCGAGCACTTGCTGCAGCTGGCGCGGGAGCGCGAAGCGTACTTCGTGCCCGAGGGCACGACACTCGACGTGCAGCTCCTCAATTTCAAGCGCGACCGGCGCCGCATCGCGCTCGTCGTCGACGAGTACGGCGACATCCAGGGACTGGTGACGCTGGAAGACATCCTCGAGGAGATCGTCGGTGAGTTCACCAGCGCGCCCGCCACGCTGCACAAGGACATTCACCGCGAAGCGGATGGCAGCTACGTGGTGAACGGCGCGATCAATGCGCGCGTCCTGAATCGCACGCTCGGTTGGAGCCTGCCGACCAACGGGCCGCGCACGCTCAATGGCCTGATCGTCGAGTACCTGGAAACGCTGCCGCAGGCAGGGACGGTGCTGCGCCTGGGCGATCTGACCATCGAGATCCTGCAGACCGTCGACAACAGCGTGAAGACCGCGCGCATTCGGGCAATGCCGGCCGACACTTTCGACGAGCGCTCAAAAGGCGCTGCGTAGCGCGTCTGCCAGTCGCTCGACGCCGATCACCTGCAAGCCGTCGATCGCCCGCCGCGGCTTGTTCGCTTCCGGCACGATCGCTCGCTCGAAGCCATGCTTGGCTGCCTCGCGCAGGCGCTCCTCGCCGTACGGCACCGGACGAATCTCGCCCGCGAGTCCCAGCTCGCCGAAGCAGACGAGGCGTCCCGCGAGCGGCTCATCGCGCGCGCTGGAGACTGTCGCGAGTACCGCGGGCAGATCGGCTGCTGTTTCCGAAATCCGCACGCCGCCGACGACGTTGACGAAAACGTCGCGGCCCGAGGTTGCGATGCCGCCGTGCCGGTGCAGCACTGCGAGCAACAGCGCCAGACGGTTCGCTTCGAGCCCGACCGCGACGCGGCGCGGATTCATGCCCTGCGCGTCGTCAGTCAGGGCCTGGACTTCGATCAGCATCGGCCTGCTGCCCTCGCGCGCCACCATCACTGCGCTGCCGCTGACGGGTTGCGCGTGCTGCGAGAGGAAAATTGCCGACGGATTCTTTACTTCCTTGAGTCCCTGCTCGGTCATTGCGAACACGCCGACCTCGTTGGCCGCGCCGAAGCGATTCTTCACCGCGCGCACCAGGCGGAAGCGGCTGCCCGCGTCGCTCTCGAAATACAGCACCGTGTCGACCATGTGCTCGAGGATGCGCGGGCCGGCGATTACGCCTTCCTTCGTCACGTGGCCGATGATCAGCACGGACACGCCCGTCGATTTCGCGAAGCGCACCAGCGCCGCTGCCGACTCGCGCACTTGCGCGGCGGATCCGGGCGAGGACTCCACCTCGCTCGCGAACATGGTCTGAATGGAGTCGATGACCAGCACGCGCGCGCCGCTATCGCGTGCGTGCTCGATGATCGTGTCCACCGACGTCTCCGCCAGCAGCTGCAGCGTATCGCCCGCCAAGCCGAGCCGGCGCGCACGCAAGCTGACCTGCCGCAACGATTCCTCACCGGTCACGTAGAGCGTCGGCGTCGCACGACTGAGCGCATCGCCCGCCTGCAGCAGCATCGTTGACTTGCCAATGCCGGGGTCGCCGCCCAGCAGGGCCACGGAGCCGAGCACCAGCCCGCCGCCCAGAACCCGATCGAGCTCCTCCAGCCCAGTGGCGACCCGCGGCTCGTCGTGCTCGGCGACCTGCGCGAGCCGCTGCGGCTCCGCGCTGCTAGCGGCCAGGGAGCGACGCTCCGGTTTGCTGCGGGCCGCAACAGCCACGCGCCGCAGCGAGTCGCCCGCGCCGCACATGGGACACAGGCCCTGCCACTGCAGGCTTTCGTTACCGCACTGGTCGCAAACGAAGACTTCGCGGGATTTCGCCATGACTCTCCATACGGCTGTACACAAGGACGTGATCGGCATTCCTACAGTAGCGCATGGCGCTGTCGGACAGGTGCGACGTTTGCCCCCATGCGATCTGACCTGTGACGTCTCCTGCGATTTGCCCTCGCGGCATTCGTCTATACTCGCGCCGGTTTCGCTCGAGGTGCCTGGGTGGCGGCAAGACTGGCGCGATTTTCCTGGCTTCCCGGGGGGCTGGCAGCAGCCTTCATCATCGTCGTCGGACGACTGATTTCCTCCACGACCTACGCGCCGGTCGAGCTGATGCTGTACGACCGCGTGATGCGCGCCACGCCGGCGAGTCCCGCCGCGGACGTGGCGATCGTCGCAATCGACGACGCCAGCATTGCCAAGCTCGGCGAATGGCCCTGGCCGCGCGACGTCCACGCCAGCCTGATCGCACGTCTCACCGCTGCGGGTGCACGCGTCGTGGCATTCAGCGTGCCGGTGGATACTTCGCCGCGGACGAGCGAAGCGGAGCGCCTGCGCTCGGCGCTCGCGCTGCTCGAATCGTCCGATCTCGGCGGCTCCGAACAGGCACAGGAGCTGCGCCGGCTGCTCGGCGAGTCCAGCGCGGGCCGCGACCCGGACGCATACCTTGCGCAGGCAATTCGGACGCAAGGCAACGTCGTACTGCCCGCGGATGTCCGCCTCGCCGAGACCAGTGGTGGAAAGCCCGAATTGCCAGCCCGACTGCTTTCGAGTGGCGACGCAGGTGCGCTGCGCGCCGCACGGAGCGCTGACATCGTCACCGTGCCTGCTGCTGTGCTCGCACAAGCCGCCGCCGCGATCGGCCATACGCTGACAATCGCCGACGGCGACAGGACTGTTCGCTCCGACGCAGCAGCGCTGCGCGTCGGCAACGAAGAGCTGGTGCCGTCGCTGGCGACAGCCGTGGCCGCACGCGCGCTCGGCGTCACGCCCGCGGAGCTGAGCTTCTCGGGCGATGCGCTCCATCTCGGCGAGCGCGTCCGACTGCTCGGCCCTGCACTGACGATTCGCCCGCGCTACTTCGCAACGCAGCCGCCGCAGTTCGCTCAATACCCGTACTGGCGCGTGCTGGCCGACGACGTTCCAGTGGAGCAGCTGCGCGACAAGATCGTGATCGTCGGCTTTCTCGACTCGCCGCTCGCTGCACCCGGTACAGTGACGACGCCCGCGAGCGATGCGTCGCCCGCAGTGCTGACGACCGCGAGCGCGGTGACCAGCGTAGTCACCGGCAAGGTCTACTCGCGTCCGTCGTACGCGGTCGCGCTCGAATGGCTCGCCGCCCTCGCCGCGATCTTGTTCGCAGCGTTCGTGCTGCCGCGGACCGGCGTCGCGTTCGGCGCACTCGCCAGCGTGCTGTTCATCGTGATCCTCGGCGTCACCCAGGTCGGGCTGTTGAGCTCGTCGCTGGTGTGGGTGCGCTTCATCATCCCGGCGATCGCGATCGTGGTCGGCTACGGGCTGTTCGTGCCCGGCGAGCTGATGCGCCGCGCGAGCACTCGTACCGAAGACGCGAAGAATCTGTCCGCGACCAGCCTGCGCAATCTCGGTCAGCAATTTCAACGCACCGGCCAGCTCGACCTCGCGTTCGAAACGTACCGCCGCTGCCCGCTCGATGCGACGACGATGGACCTGCTCTATCAGCTCGGCAACGATTTCGAGAAGCGGCGCCAGACTCAGAAGGCATCCAACGTCTACAGTTACATCGCGGCCCGCGACCCGAACTATCGCGACCTGCGCGCGCGCCGCCAGCGCTTGAAGGAGCAGCCGCTGACGCGCGGAGTCGCGCCGGCGCCGCCGCCGCCGCCGCCAGAGCAACCGGAAGCGCGCCCTGCGCCGGAACTGCAGACACAGCCCTCCGATCCGGATTTGGCATATCCAGCGCCTCGCCATGCGCGCGCCACCCGTACGCTCGGCCGCTACGAGATCGAGCGCGAGCTCGGCAAAGGCGCAATGGGCACCGTCTATCTCGGCCGCGATCCGAAGATCAACCGCGTGGTCGCGATCAAGGCGATCCCGCTCGCGCAGGAATTCGAGGAAGACGATCTGCAGGAAGCGCGCGCGCGCTTCTTCCGCGAGGCCGAAATGGCCGGGCGGCTCAACCATCCGGCGATCGTGACGGTCTACGATGCGGGCGAGGACCACGGGCTGGCCTACATCGCGATGGAATACCTGCGCGGCACGCACATGAGCCATTTCACAGAAGCTGCGCGCATCCTGCCTTTCAAAAGTACGATGCTGTTGGTCGCGCGCGTCGCCGACGCCCTCTACTATGCGCACCGCCAAAACGTGGTCCACCGCGATATAAAACCAGCTAACATAATGTTCAATCCCGACACGGACGAGTTGAAGATCACCGACTTCGGTATCGCACGTCTGACCGATACAAGCCGAACCAAA
>DATNFA010000093.1:0-19956 GCA_035606615.1 Steroidobacteraceae bacterium | reverse complement strand
TCCGGTCATTCGCGATCTCGACTGGACGTTATTTTCCGGCGAGCACTGGGCCGTGCTCGGTGCGAACGGCAGCGGTAAGTCGACGCTGCTCAGCTTGATCTACGGCGACCTGCATCCGGCTCTCGGCGGCACGATCGAGCGAGCGGGTTTGTCAGCAGGCGACCGTATCGAGGATTGGAAGCGCCGCGTCGCATGGGTTTCGCCGGAACTCCAGGCCGATCACTTCGCGGCGCATTCGCTCGAGGAGGTTGTCATCTCTGGTCGATACGCGAGCGTTGGATTGAACGCGCCGGCCACGGCTGCGGACCGGCGCAGTGCGCGACGCTGGCTCGAATACTTCGGCATCGCCGAGCTGCGCGATCGCGGTCCGCGCAGCGTTTCCTACGGCCAGATGCGACTCGCGCTGTTCGCGCGCGCGATGGCGAACGACCCTGAGCTGTTGCTGCTGGACGAACCGTGTACCGGATTGGACGGCGACGTGCGTGCACGCGTGCTGCGCGAGATCGAGCGACTTGCTCGCAGCGGGACACAAATCGTGATGGCCGTGCACGACGCGGATGACATCGTGCCGGCGGTGAAGAATATCTTGCAGTTGAAGCGCAGCGGCCGCTGGGTCGCTAAATCTGCACTTCCGCCTCGTACACGATGACAGCGTCGCCGACAATTTTCACGGCCTGCACGACTTTGCCCGACGACTCCACTTCGACCTCGACCAGACCGGGTCGGCGCACCCACATTCCTTGCTGTCCACGGAACTTGACGCGGCCTTCTTTCGGGATCATCAGTCCGTGCGTCACCAGATATGTGCCAAGCATGCCGTGGGCGTTGCCGCTGACCGGATCCTCGGGGATGCCGAGCGCGGGCACGAACATGCGCGACTCCGTGCCGACCGCGCCGTTCTCCTCGACCAGCGCGAACACGAAGTAACCTTCGGCGCCGACGTGTGAGGTCAGGCGCGCCAGCTCTTCGAAATCCGGCTTGATCGAGCCGAGCAGCTCCGCCGACTTCAGGCCGATCAGCAGACGCGTGCCGCCCTTGGCGAGAATCTGCAGCGGACAGTCGACGTGCAGGCTCGGGCTCGAGATGCCGAGCGCGTTCAGCACTTGCCGGCGATGGTGATCGGGCAGGATCGGGCCGAGCGAAGGCGGATTCTGCGTGATGCCGATGCGCAGGTCGCCGCCGACTTCCGTCACTTCGATCTCGACGATACCCGCGGCCGTGCGCTGGCGCAGTTGGCCGCGCGGCTTGCCATCCTTCTTCGCACGCACATATTGCGCGGCGATCGTAGCGTGACCCACGAATGGCACCGGATGCCGCGGCGTGAAGAATTTGACCTGCATGTCGTGATCGCCGGCTTCCGCTTCTTCCAGCACGAACGCTGTCTCGCGGTTCACTTCCGTGGCGACCGTCTGCATCTGGTCTTCCGTCAGCTCGTCCGCGTCGAGCACGACGACCGCGGGATTGCCGCAGAAGCGCTCGCGTGTGAAGGCGTCGACGTGAAAGAGCCGGCAGCGGCGATTGGCCATGAATTCTCGACCTCCCGACTGATTGTTGTAGCCCCGCTCTTATGGCGGAAGTGACGAGGAAGGTCAATGAGCGCCGCTGGCGGTGAAGGCCGCGCAGCTATACAATCCGTTCCGCCTTAGGGGTGGCCCTGACTGGGGCCTGAGATGGCGGCATGCGCGATGAGCGCTCAGCGCCGAACCCGTTGAACCTGATCCGGTTAGTACCGGCGTAGGGAGCAGGTCATGCGCTACAGCACTCGCCTTCAATCTATCGTCTTGAATCTGTTCGCCTCGGCAGCACTGCTGCTGCACGGCGCGAACGTCATTGCCGCGGACGACGAAGTCCTCGAAGAAGTCATCGTCACTGCGACGCTGCGAGAACAGTCGCTGCTCGAGGCGCCCGTCAGCATCACTGTGCTGAACGAGCGGACGCTGCAGGATGCGGGCAGACAGCATTTCGAGGACGTGCTCGCCGCGGTGCCAAATCTGAATTGGGCCGGCGGCACCTCGCGGCCGCGCTTTTTCCAGATCCGCGGCATCGGCGAGCGCGAGCAGTACGAGGGCGCGCCGAATCCATCGGTCGGCTTTCTCATCGACGACATCGACTTCAGCGGCATCGGCATGCCGGCGACGACGTTCGATGTCGGACGCATCGAGGTGCTGCGCGGTCCGCAAGGCATGCGCTACGGCGCAAATGCACTCGCGGGCCTGATCGTCCTGCGCGGGCAGGATCCCGGTGACGAGCTTGGTTTCTCGACCGAAGCGTCGTTCGGCGAATACGCGAGCGAATCCGTCGGCGCCGTCGCAACGGGACCGGTCGATGCGCTGAACTCCTCGTGGCGTGTCGCCGTACAGCGCTTCCGCAGCGACGGTTATCGTCGCGACGCGTTCCTGCATCGAGACGACACGGACGGTCGCGACGAGCTCACCGGGCGCGCGAAGTGGCGTTGGCGACCGAGCGAGGAGACCACCGTCGACCTGACGTGGTTGCACGCGAAGCTCGACAACGGTTACGACGGTTGGTCGATCGACAACTCGCGCGTGTCGCTCGCCGATCGTCCAGGCAAGGATGCGCAAACGTCCGACGGCGCGTCGCTGCGCGTCGAAACGAACGCCGGATCGGTCGGCCGTCTCACCGTCATCGCCGCAGGATCCGACTCGGACAGCGAATACAGCTTCGACGAGGACTGGGGCAACGAACGTGACTGGGCGCCGTTCACGTACGACTTCTTCTACAGTTCACAGCGCAACCGGACTACACGCAGCCTCGAAGCGCGTCTGGCGTCGCCGGACGCCGCAGCACCCGGAGCGGTGGCCTGGCTCGCCGGGATCTATGCGCTGGACGTGGGCGAGACTTTGAACGAAGGCCGACAGGGCGTGTACATCGATCCGTTCACGCCGGAGTTCTCCGGCACGACGGACTATCACCTGCGCAGCCACTACGACGCGCGGAACGTCGCAGTCTTCGGTCAACTGGATGGATTGTTCGACGAGCGCTGGGGCTGGTCGTTCGGGCTGCGCGGCGAGAACCGCGCGGCGGATTACCAGGACAGCGGCGCGCGCAACGGCGAGCCGCGTGCTACCGACGCCGACGAAACCGACACGATGTGGGGTGGGCAGGCCACGGTCTATTTCGATCCTCGCGAACAGTTGCGCACGTTCGTGACGCTGTCGCGCGGGTACAAGGCAGGCGGCTTCAATCTCGGTCAGGCAGCGACGATCCGTCCGCGCTTCGCGCCGGAATATCTCTGGAGCATCGACGTCGGTGCGAAAGGCGAATGGCTGGACCGCCGCTTGTACGCGGACGTCACGGCGTTTTACATGAAGCGCGAAGACATGCAGATCTCGACCGGCGTGCAGCTCGATCCGGTCGGCGATCCGGGCAGCTATTTCTTCCTGACCGACAACGCTTCCGGCGGCCGCAATCTCGGGCTCGAGAGCAGCGTGCGCTGGCGTTTCAGCGGGCAGCTCGAAGTCGGCGGCACGCTCGGCCTGCTGCGCACTCGCTACTCCGGCTACCGGCCGGCCGGCGAGGATTTGAGCGATCGCGACCAGGCGCATGCGCCCGAGTACCAGCTGTCGCTGAACGCGACGTGGCGGCATCCGCTCGGCTGGATGGCGCGCGTCGACGTTTCGGCAGTCGATGACTTTTATTTCGACGTACCGCCGAATCCCGCGCGCAGCGCAGCGTACTGGCTGACCCACGTCAAAGTCGGCTACGAGGCGGAGCGATGGAGCGTGTACGCGTGGGGACGCAACGTGTTCGACCACGATTACGCTGTGCGAGGGTTCTATTTCGGCAACCAGCCGCCGTCGTTCGAGTTCGAGCGCTACTTGCAGCTCGGCGAGCCGCGGCAGCTGGGTATCACCGCCCGATGGGAGTTTTGATGCGTACCGCAGTAGAGATCAGCCTGTATCCGCTCGACGCCGATTACATTCCGCCGATCAAGGCGTTCATCGATCGTCTGAACACTTACCCGGAGCTGCAGGTCACGACCAATGCGATGAGCACGCAGATCGCGGGCGAGCATGCGCGCGTGTTCGAGATCCTCGGCAAGGAGACCGCGATCACGTTCGGTGAGCGCGGGCGCAAGGTGTTCGTCATGAAAGTGCTCGGCGGGGCTTGATGGAGAAGCTGCTCTCGCAGCTGCTCGCGACTTCTCCCTGGGAGGCCGGCGCGGCGCTGCTCGGCCTGGCCTACCTGCTGCTTGCCGTTCGTCGCAATCTACTGTGCTGGTTGTGCGCGTTCGTCAGCACCTCGATCTATCTCGTGCTGTTCGCGCGCGCTGCGCTATACATGCAGTCGCTGCTGCAGGTGTTCTATCTGGTCATGGCGGTCTACGGATTCATCGACTGGCGCAAGGGACGCACTGCCGACGGTGAAGTCGTGATTCGTACGTGGACACCAACCCAGCACGTGCTCGTCGCAGTGGCGGTTGCTGTCGCAAGCGTTGTGAACGGCTGGCTGCTGGCGCACAACACCGATGCCGCAGCACCGTACGTCGATTCATTCGTCACCTGGGGCAGCGTAGTGACGACGTGGATGGTCGCGAGGCGCGTGATCGAGAACTGGCTGTACTGGATCGTCGTCGATGCAGTCGCCGCGTGGCTGTACTTCGCGCAGGGTCTGCTCGCCACGACAGTGCTGTTCGTGATCTACCTCGGCATCGTCGTGCGCGGCTACTTCGTGTGGCGCCGCGAACAGGCACAGCAACGGCTGGCGGGAGTCGCTGCGTAATGCCGCCGGGCAGCGAGGCACCGGCGGAAGTCGCGGCCATCGCGCTCGAGTTGGGCACCGGCGCGATCCGCGAGGTCGAGCCGATCAAGCACGGTCTCACGAATCGCAGCTGGCTCGTCACGACCGACGCTGATCGCTTTGTCGTGCGGATCAGTGAGGCAGCCGTGGCAGAGCTGCAGATCGATCGCAACAGCGAGGCCGTCGTCCTGCAACTCGTCGCGCGCGCCGGCATCGGCCCCGACGTCCTGCGAAACGATCTCGAGCGCGGCATTCTGGTGACACGCTATCTCGGTGCGACATGGAGCGCGAGCGATGCGCATTCGAACGAGAACATCGATCGACTCGGCACGCTCCTGCGTCGACTGCACGGGCTCGACGTTCCCGGCGGCGTGCGAACCGTTGATCTCGCGACGACGGTGCAGGGTTACCTCCGAACATTGGATGAGCGCGGCATCCGTAGCGGACTCACGTTGCCGTCGCTGCGCGAGTGCGCCGACAAGGCTGCGCTGCAGTTGCGCAAAGACTCGGCGACGTGCCTGTGTCACAACGACGTGCATCATCTCAACGTCGTCGCTGGCGACAGCCTCAAGTTGATCGACTGGGAGTACGCAGGTGTTGGCGAGCCGCTGTTCGATCTCGCCTCGTTGTGCGTCTACCACCGTTATCGGAGGTCGCAGCGCGAACGGTTGTTGTCCGCGTACGCTGCGTCCTCCGAAACGGTCAGCTGGCACCGCCTGGAGCTGGCGTGCTGGCTCTTCGACTACATTCGCGACCTCTGGATGGCAGTCAGGTAGTGATTGACCGTCCAATCCGCGACATGTCGTCCCTGCGCGCGTCCCGCGGTATCCGCGAAACGAAAGTGGATGCCGAGCAGCATACGGGCCTCCACCATGTCGGCGGCCGCGTCCGAGAAGCGGCGATAAGTTCGTGTCTTGCGCACTGCTTGCGGAACAGCCGTGGTGACGTCGAACGTGACGCGATCCGTGCCGAAGAACAGCTCAAGGGTGCGCGTCATCGCGCCGGACACGTTGTTCGCGCCCGAGGTGTAGTCCGGATAGTTCGGAGTGTTGATCAGCGGCTGCCACGACGCATCTGCAGCCGTCTGCGGATTGCCGTCACTCTCAGCTTCCACGATGGCAGTGACAGGTCGCCAGAAAGCGTAGTGCACCTTGCTGTCCCAACTGCTGATTATCGCGTCGGCTGTCGCCATGTTCGCCAGCGCGAACAGCCGTGCGGAATCGCCTGTCCTGCGCAGGTAGCGCGTCGCGATTCCTCGCAGCGCGCTGTTCCACTGCGCCGGAATGTTGCCGCTGTAGAAGTACGCGAGATCGGTCTGCTCGGCGCTGCGCGCCTTGCTTGCGAGCGCGCCGAAGGCTTTGACCTCATTGAAGTCGCGCGTGTAGCGCTCGCTCGTGAGCGCCGGCGGCGGCTCGGGCCGGAAGCGCGCGGGGCTGGTGAGCGTGAACGGATCGAAGCTTGCCATCCACGGCACCGCCATCGGCGAGAACGGCGCGGGCACGGGTGGATTGCCGAGGAAGGAAGGCGTCGGGCGCCATTGGCCAACGTTGTTGCCACCGACGAACGGCGGCGGCAACGGATTCGGATTCACGCGTCGCAACGGCAGAATGTTTGCAGCCGCTTGCTGTCCGACGGCGAGTCCCGGGTCGCTGCTCAACCCGTGGTCGGCGAGATAGGTGTAGTAGAGAGGATCCAGCGTCGCCGCTTGCGCCGGATACATGCCCACCAGCACGTCATGCGCCGCCGCAGCTACCGCAGCTGAGCGCCGGCCGTAGGCTCGATCGACTTCGAAGTGATAAGGCTCGAATCGCCCCTCGATCGCCTGCACGGCATCGTGCACGGCGATGTGTACCAGTGCGATGTCCACCAGGCCGATTGGACCAGGACGTCCGACCGTGACTGCGTCGACCGTGATTTGATTCCAATCGACCACTGCATCGGCACAGGCGGGCCCCGCACCGCCGAGCAGCCCGCACAGCATCAGGCCAGCAAAACGTTTCATGTTGATTCCTCCACAAGACGAAACCCGGTTGCTGGGAGGATGCGCACCGGCGTCGCGCCGGCATAGTGCAGAATCTGGACTTGGCCTGCAGCGGCCCCGGGAGTAGCGTTCACACATGCTCGATTACGGACAGTTCTGCCCCGTCGCGCGCGCCGCCGAGGTCTTCGGCGAGCGCTGGACACCGCTGGTCGTGCGCGAACTGCTATGCGGCAGCACGCGCTTCAACGAAATCCGGCGTGGCGTGCCGCGGATGTCGACGACGTTGCTCGCGCAGCGCCTGCGCAAGCTGGAGGAAATCGGCGTGGTCGAGCACGTGCGGGCCGCCGGCGGCGGCGAATATCGGCTGACTGCCGCAGGCGAAGAGTTGCGCGCGATCATCATGGCGCTCGGCCACTGGGGCTCGCGCTGGATCGGCAGCCGCCTCAAGCGCGATCAGCTCGATGCGGGCTTTCTCATGTGGGACATCCGCCGCTTCGCACGCCGCGAGCTGTTTCCAGCGGAGCGCCGTGTGGTCGTGCAGTTCCGCTTTACGGATGGCCGCCAGGGCGAGCGTGCCTGGTGGCTGGTGGTCGAAAACGGCGAGGTCGATTTGTGCCGCGACGATCCGGGTTACGAAGTCACGCTGATCATCGAGTCGCCGGTGCGCGCGCTGACCGAGATCTGGACGGGTGATCTGCTGCCCGAGCAGGCGGTGAGTCGCGGACAGATTCGCGTGTTGGGCGGCGCGCGCGATGCGCGCAACGTCTGGCGCTGGATCGGCGCCAGCGCTTTTGCGCCGACGCGGCGCGAAGTGCTTACTTCTTCTCGGTCTGCCGGGCAACCGCCTCAGCCGCAGCCTTGATCGCTGCCGGATCGCCGAGGAAGCGGCGCGAGATCGGCTTGAGGCTCGCCTCGAGCTCGTAATGAATCGGCACGCCGGTCGGGATGTTGAACTCCACGATGTCGGTGTCCGACATGTTGTCCAGCATCTTCACCAGTGCGCGCAGACTGTTGCCATGCGCGACGATGAGTACGTTGCGGCCGGCCTTGAGATCGGGTGCGAGGCGCTCGTTCCAATACGGCAGCACACGTTCCAGCGTCGTCTTGAGCGATTCGGTGGCAGGCAGCAGCTGCGGCGCCACGCTCTTGTAACGACGGTCGAAACGCGGATGGCGCGGATCATCGGTCGACAGCGGCGGTGGCGGAATGTCGTAGCTGCGTCGCCAGATCTTGACTTGCTCGGCGCCGTGCTTCTCGACTGTCTGCGCCTTGTTCAGTCCTTGCAGCGCTCCGTAGTGCCGCTCGTTCAAGCGCCAGCTGCGCTCGACCGGGAGCCACATCGCATCCATTTCGTCGAGGATCATCCACATCGTGCGGATCGCGCGCTTCAGCACCGAAGTGTGCACGACGTCGAAGACGAACCCTTCCGCCTTCAACAGCTGACCGGCGGCGCGCGCTTCCTGGCGCCCCTGATCCGTCAGGTCGACGTCGACCCAACCGGTGAACAGGTTTTCCAGGTTCCAGGTGCTTTGACCGTGACGAACGAGAACGAGTTTGCCGGGCATGGTGCGAAGCTTACCCTTCTGCCATGCGCCGCACAGCCTGCAAGGCCACCGACAAGGTCGCGAAATCCATTTCTGGCAGCGAGCGCATGTCGTTGACTGTCTGACGCAGGTAATCGACGGCCTTCTGATGACGCGCGACCCAGGCTTGCACCGCCTGCTCCGGCGCGCGCTGGCGCGACTCGCTCAACACCTGCGTGCACAGGACTCGCTGCAGGTTGTAAATATTGTCGCGCAGGGTCGTGCGTGCCACCGCCTGCCAGTGACCTTCGACGCCGAGCGATTCGATCTGCTCGCGGATCCAATCGAGCTGCAGTGCCGTGCCGACACCGAAGTACACGCGTGCGGCCGTGGTAACCGGCAGTTTGGCGTTCTCGGCAATTTCGACGAGATCCGGGCCGGAGCGCAGCGCTGCGAGGCTCGCCATGCGCTTCGCCAGGGCTTCGGGAACGTTCGCCTCGCGATATTGCGCGCGCCGGCTCTCGAAGAACGCCTGGTCCGTGCCGGAGAGCACTCCAGGAAGCGCAGCGTCGAGATCTGCCAGGCCGCGCCGCAGGCGCGACACCTGGCGCTCGATTTCGAGCCGGCCGGACTGATGATGAATGAGCCAGTACGTGCAGAAGCGCAGCAGTCGCGTCGTCTCGTACATCAGCTCGTACTGAGTCGATGCTTTGATCTTCGTGTCGAGCGCTTCGATCTGGCTCCACGTCGCGCGCATCTCGTATGACTCGCGCGCGATCGCGTAGGCCCGCACGACGGTGGCGGCACCAGCACCGGTGTCTTCCTGCACGCGCCGCGCGAACGTCGGGCCCATGCGGTTCACCATGCTGTTGGTCGTCGCGGTCGCGATGATCTCGCGGCGCAGCCGATGCTGGTGCAGATACTTGCCGAGGCGCTGCTGCATGGTGCGCGGGAAGTAGCGCTCCAGCTCGTGCGCCAGGTACGGATCCTCCGGCACGTCGGAATCGATGAGGCGCGAGTACAGCGCCATCTTCGAGTAGGCGAGCAGGATCGCCAGCTCGGGCCGCGTAAGTCCGCGCCCGCCCTTGTGCCGCTCGGTGATTTCTTCCGCGCCCGGCAGGAACTCCAGCGCGCGGTCGAGCGCGCCGGACAGCTCCAGCGAGCGGATCGAGTGCGCGTGTTCGAGCATGTCGCTGACGGCGCGGGTTTCGAGCACGGACAGCGCCTGGCTCTGCAGATAGTTGTCGCGCAGGACCAGGTGCGCCACTTCGTCGGTCATGTCGACGAGCAGCTTGTTGCGCTTGGCGAGCGGGAGATCGGCGCGCTTCGGCAGGTTGTTGAGCAGGATCTTGATGTTGACTTCGTGGTCGGAGCAGTCGACGCCGCCCGAGTTGTCGACGAAGTCGGTGTTGAGCTTGCCGCCGCACGCCGCGTATTCGACGCGACCGCGTTGTGACAGGCCGAGATTGCCGCCTTCGCCGACGACGCGGCAGCGCAGGTCTTTGCCGTTGACGCGCACCGCATCGTTGGCGCGATCGCCGACGTCACCATGACTCTCGTCGCTGGCTTTCACGTAGGTGCCGATGCCGCCGTTCCACAGCAGGTCGACCTGCATGCACAGGATGAGCTTGATCAGCTCGGGCGGCGTCACGGAATCGCGCTTCACGCCGAACATCGTCTGAACCTGCGGCGAAAGCTTGATCGACTTCAGACTGCGCGGGAACACGCCGCCGCCCTTGGAGATCAGCTTGCGATCGTAGTCTTCCCAGCTCGAGCGCGGCAGATCGAACATGCGCTGGCGCTCGGCAAAGCTCGCGGCCGGATCCGGCGTCGGATCGAGGAAGATGTGCATGTGATTGAACGCCGCGAGCAGCTTGGTGTGCGGCGATTGCAGCAGGCCGTTGCCGAACACGTCGCCGGCCATGTCGCCGATGCCGATCGCCGTGAAGTCCTGCGACTGCGTATCGACGCCGAGCTCACGGAAGTGCCGCTTGACGCACTCCCAGCCGCCGCGCGCAGTGATGCCCATCTTCTTGTGGTCGTAACCCGCCGAGCCGCCGGATGCGAACGCGTCGCCGAGCCAGAAGTTGTATTCGGCCGAGATGCGATTCGCGATGTCGGAGAAGGTCGCGGTGCCTTTGTCGGCAGCGACGACCAGGTATGGATCGTCGTCATCGCGACGCACGACCTGTGGCGGCGGCACGAGCTTGCCGTCGACGATGTTGTCGGTGACGTCGAGCAGGCCGCGGATGAAAGTGCGATAGCACTCGACACCTTCGCGCTGCACGTCTTCGCGGCTCGCATTCGCGGGCAGGCGCTTCGGCACGAAGCCGCCTTTGGCGCCGACCGGGACGATCACCGTGTTCTTGACGTTCTGCGCCTTCATCAGGCCGAGCACTTCGGTGCGGAAGTCTTCGCGCCGATCGGACCAGCGGATGCCGCCGCGCGCGACGTGTCCCATGCGCAGGTGCACGCCTTCGACTCGCGGCGAGTAGACGAAGATCTCGAATGCGGGCCGCGGCTGCGGCAGCTCGGGCACGTGGCGTGGGTCGAGCTTGAACGACAGCCAGCTCTTGAACGGCTCTTTCCCATCTTTTTGATAATAATTCGTGCGCAACGTCGCACGAATTGCGCCGACGAAGCGTCGCAGGATGCGATCCTCGTCGAGGCTGGTGACTGCATCGAGCAGGCGATCGATCTCGCCCTGCACGCGCGCCAGCTCGGTTTCGCGCCGCGGCGCTTTCATCGCCGGATCGAACTGGGCTTCGAACAGCTGCGACAGCGCGCTCGCAACGCCAGAGTTCGACGCCAGCACCTGCTCCATGTACGACTGACTGAACGTGCCGCCGGTCTGCAGCAGGAACTTGCAATAGGCGCGGATCACTGCTGCCTGGCGCCAAGTCATGGCAGTCATGACGACGAGCCGATTGAAGCCGTCGTTCTCGGCGCGCCCGTTCCAGACTGCTGCGAACGTTTCCGTGAAGCGCGGGCCGAGCGCCTGCGGGCTCACCGTGCCGCCGTCGCGCCGCTGCATCTGGAAGTCCTGCAACCAGATCGGGCGGCTGCCGGGTATTTCGATGCGATACGGATGCTCGCTCAGCACGACGAAGCCCATGTTCTCCAGGATCGGCAGCGCTTGCGACAGCGTGATCGGCGAGGCCGAGCGGAACAGGCGCAGGTGGATCGACTCGGCCGCAGCCGTGGGATCGGCTGCAAGGCGCATCGCGATCCGGTCGGGATTCGCCAGCACTTCCTGCAGCTGCTTGATGTCTTCCAGCACCACCGGGATCGAGGCGTCTTCCTCGTACGCGGCCGGGAATGCGTTCGCGAAGCGATCGGCGAGCGTGCGGCCTTCGAGCTCGCCGCGCGCTTCGATGAGCGCCGCTCGCAGGCGATCGTTCCAGGTCCGCACGGTCTCGGCGATCAGGACCTCGAGCGCATCGGCATCGACAGTCGTCGGACCGCCGGGCGGCACGCGGATGATCATGTGCACGCGCGCCAGCGCTGAATCCGACAGCTGCACCTGCGACTCGATCTGTGTGGCCCGCAACTGCTGATTGATCACCGACTCCATGCGCTGGCGGACCTGCGTGTTATAGCGGTCGCGCGGCACGAAGATCAGCGCGGAGTAGTAACGGCCGAATGTGTCACGGCGCAGGAACAAGCGCACGCGCTGGCGCTCGTACAGGTTGACGATTCCGCGCACCGTGCGAATCAGGTCGGGCACGCTGGTCTGGAACAGCTCGTCGCGCGGATAGGTCTCCAGCACGTGCACGACAGCTTTGCCGTCGTGGCTCGCAGGATCGAGACCGAAGTGCGCAACGGTGCTGTCTATCTTATGGCGCAGCAGAGGGATCTCGCGCGGGCTGCGGTTGTAGACGGCCGAGGTGAACAAGCCGAGGAAGCGCTTCTCGCCGGTGGCGCGTCCAGCACTATCGAACGTCTTCACGCCGACGTAATCGAGATGTGTCGCGCGGTGCACCGTCGACATGGAATTCGCTTTGGTGACCAGCAGCAGCTCGGGTTGGCGTGCGCGCTCACGGTTTTCCCCCGTCAGCACTCTGGACTCGATGGCTATGCCGCGTCGCACGCGCAGGATGCCGAGGCCAGTTTCGGGCAGTGGCTCCAACACATCTTCGGAGCGGCCGCGTCGCAGTTTGTATTGGCGATAGCCCAGGAACGTGAAATGGTTGTCCGCCATCCACTCGAGCAGTGCCTTCACTTCGTGCACTTCGTTCCCGCCGCTCGGCGGCGGTTGACGCGCAATCTCCTGCGCGACCTCGACGGCGCGCTGACGCATCGTTCGCCAGTCGGCGACGGCTGCCTGCACGTCGCTCAGCGTCCGGAGGACTTTCTGCTCCAGCTCGCGCAGGCCTTGCTCATCGCCGATGCGATCCATCTGGATGTGCTGCCACGACTCGCGCCGGAACTGCCCGTTGGTGCGGTCGCCTGCCGCGAGCTCGACCAGGCGGCCGCTGCGATCGCGACGCACGGCGAGCACGGGGTGCACCATCATGTGGATCGTGAGGCCGGCCTGCGTCAGCACCATGCCGAGCGAGTCGACGAGGAACGGCATGTCTTCGACGGTGACTTCCAGGACCGTGTGCCGCGAAGTCCAGCCGTCGCGCGCCTCCTCGGCGTTGTAGATGCGAACCAGCGGCTGCGACGCCTTGCGTACGGAGCCGAAACGCAGGTGCGCGAGCGCAGCGGCCGCCAGCTCATCGCTGCCGTATTCGGCGAGATCCTCTTCCGCAACGCCGTGATAGTACTGGCGGATGAACTCGTCGGCTGGCAGCGGATCGGCGCGCTTGCGCAGGCGGCGGGAGCTGGTCGCGATGCGCTCGATCAGTTTCTGACGAGCGGCGGGAATGGCGATGGTCATAGAGGGCGCGGATTATAGCGGAGTCCCGCGGGATTCCCCCGGGATGCGCGCCCAGCGGTTGCGCATCCCGTCGGTCATCAGGCTAACGCCTTGGCGCGATCGACCAGCCGCCCCAGCAGGCGGTCCAATGCCCGGCGGTCTGTAGGGCTGAGCGCGTCGAGCAGCTTCTTTTCGTAGGTCAGCGCCAGGGGCGCAACACGTGTGTATACCGATTGTCCGGCACCGGACAGGCGCAGGCGTGTGCGGCGCCGGTCTCCGGAGTCGTAGGCGCGGACCAACCGGCCGTCGGCGAGCAAACCCTGCACGGCGCGGCTCACAGCCACCTTGTCCATTGCGGTGCGTTCGGCGACTTCGATGGCCGAAAGATCCGGGTAGCGTGCCAGCACTGCAATGACCCGCCATTGCGGAATCGACAGGCCGAACTCGCGCTCGTAGGCCTCCGCGATGCTCATGCTGACGATGTTGGTCAGCACCGACAGGCGATAGGGCACGAAGTGCTCCAGATGGAGCCTGTCGGCGGTTCGAGACTTTCGCTTGACTGGCATAGGTCGAATAGTTTCAATTGTAACCATTCGTTCGCGGAAGTCGCCAATGAACGCAACAAGTAATATCCAGAGTGACCGTACCTCCCTCGATAACCCGGTGGGTACCGACGGCTTCGAGTTCGTCGAATACACCGCGCCCGATCCGGAGCTGCTGCGCACGCTGTTCGAGCGACTCGGCTTTCCGGTCGCGGCGCGGCATCGCAGCAAGAACGTGACGCTGCACCGGCAGGGCGACATCAACTTCATCATCAACGCCGAGCCGGGCAGCTTCGGTCAGCGCTTCGCGCGCGAGCACGGGCCATCGGCGTGCGCGATGGCCTTCCGCGTGAAGGACGCCGCTGCAGCGTACAAGCGCTGCATCGACCTGGGTGCGAAGCCGGTCGAGACGCGAGTCGGGCCGATGGAGCTGCAGATCCCGGCGATCGAGGGCATCGGCGGCAGCCTCATTTATCTGGTCGACCGCTATGGCGAGCGCACGATCTACGACGTCGACTTCCTGCCCGAGCAGCGCGGTAGCGGCGTGCGCAACGATGCCGGGGCGGGCCTCACCTACATCGATCATCTGACGCACAACGTCGCGCGCGGCAACATGAACAAGTGGGCGGGCTTCTACGAGAAGCTGTTCAACTTCCGCGAGATCCGCTACTTCGACATCGAGGGCAAGAAGACCGGTCTGTTCAGCCGCGCGATGACCAGCCCGTGCGGCAAGATCCGCATCCCGATCAACGAGTCGCAGGACGACAAGTCGCAGATCGAGGAATACCTGCAGCAGTACCGCGGCGAGGGGATCCAGCACATCGCGCTCGGCACCGCGGACATCGTCGCAACCGTCGACGTGCTGCGGGCGCAGGGCGTGCAGTTCCAGGACACGCCCGATACATATTATGAGGGCGTGGACCAGCGCGTCCGCGGCCATCGCGAAAACCTGGAAGAGCTGCGCAAGCGCCGCATCCTGCTGGACGGCAATCCCGAGAACGGCGAGGGACTGCTGCTGCAGATCTTCACGCAGAACGTCATCGGCCCGATCTTCTTCGAGATCATCCAGCGCAAGGGCAACGAGGGCTTCGGCGAAGGCAACTTCAAGGCGTTGTTCGAGTCGATCGAGCTGGACCAGATGCGCAGAGGCGTGTTGTGAGGAGTGCCGTGACATGAAGCGCCCGATCTTCGTTCCGCAGGTCGAGGGCACGGCTTCGCGCCAGGCACACGCCGACATGCCGGCCGGCACGTACGAGCGCGAGATCAGCAAGGAAGGCTTCTTCGGGCCCGCGGCGTTCTTCCATCACAAGCATCCGCCGACGGGCTGGACCGCGTTCGAAGGTCCGCTGCGGCCGCATGCGTTCGACTTGAACAAGCTGGCGCGCGCGCAAGGCTCGCCATGGCAGGCCGCAGATGTGCTCCGCAATGGCAACGTGCGCGTCCGCTTCTGGCAGGCCACGACGTCGATGGATCATCTGGTGCGCAATGCAGACGGCGACGATCTGCTGTTTCTGCATCAGGGCGCAGGCGATCTGCATTGCGACTACGGTCACCTGGCGCTTGCCGCTGGCGACTACGTCGTCATTCCTCGCGGCACGATGTGGCGCATCGAGACGCAGCAGCCGCTCGCCGCGCTGCTGATCGAGGCGACGAACTCCAGCTACGCGCTGCCGGACAAGGGCATGCTCGGCAATCATGCGATCTTCGATCCGGCAATGCTCGACGTGCCGAAAATGGATGCGGCCTTCGTCGCGCAACAGAGCGACGATCGCGCGTGGCAAGTGCGCGTCAAACGCAACAACGCGATCTCGGTCGTGACCTATCCGTTCAATCCGCTCGATGCGACGGGTTGGCACGGCGACCTGTCAGTCGTGCGCATCAACGTCAAGGACATCCGGCCGGTGGCGAGCCATCGGTACCATCTGCCGCCTTCGGTGCACACGACGTTCGTCGCCAATCGCTTCGTGGTCTGTACGTTCGTGCCGCGGCCGTTCGAGACCGATCCCGGCGCGCTCAAGGTGCCGTTCTTCCATAACAACGACGACTACGACGAGGTGATCTTCTATCACGCGGGCAACTTCTTCTCGCGCGACAACATCGCGCCCGGCATGATGACGCTGCATCCGTGCGGCTTCACTCATGGTCCGCACCCGAAGGCGCTCAAGAACATGCTGGTGCAATCGAAGCCGGCGACCGATGAATACGCAGTGATGATCGACGCGCGCGATGCGCTGGAGATCACACCGGCCGCTCAGGAAGTGGAGTGGGCCGGCTACGTGGACAGCTGGAAAGAAAAATGAAATTGGCGACTCTGCGCAACGGCTCGCGCGACGGGCAACTGGTCGTCGTCAGCCGCGATCTCACCCGGGCGCTGCCGGTGCAGCGAATTGCGGCAACTCTGCAGGAAGCGCTCGACAACTGGCCGCGCTGCTCGCCGCTGCTGCAAGAAGCGGCGCAGACGCTGGAGCAGGGCAGCGTCGCGGCGACTACATTTCTGGCAGAGCGCACGCTGGCGCCGCTGCCGCGTGCGTATCAGTGGGTGGACGGCTCGGCGTACGTGAATCATGTCGAGCTCGTGCGCAAGGCGCGCGGCGCGGAAATGCCGGCGAGCTTCTGGACCGACCCTCTCGTCTATCAGGGCGGGTCGGATGATTTTCTAGCGGCCACTGAAGACGTCGCCATGTCGAGCGAAGAATTCGGCATCGACCTGGAAGGCGAAGTCGCGGTGATCACCGACGACGTGCCGATGGGCACCACGCCGCACCAGGCCCGCGATCACATCAAGCTGCTGATGCTCGTGAACGATTGGTCGCTGCGCAACCTCATTCCGGCGGAGCTCGGCAAGGGCTTCGGCTTCTATCAGTCGAAGCCGTCGACGGCGTTCTCGCCAGTCGCGGTGACGCCGGATGAGCTCGGCGAGGCATGGGACGGCGGCAAGATCAATCTGCCGCTCACGGTGGAGATCAATGGCGCGCCTTTCGGCAAGCCGCAAGCGGGTGTCGACATGACGTTCGATTTCCCGCGTCTGATCGAGCACATCACCAGGACGCGCAACGCCCGCGCCGGCACGATTCTCGGCTCGGGCACGATCTCGAACTACGATCGCAGTCGGGGGTCGGCGTGTCTGGCGGAACGGCGCACGCTGGAGCTGATCGAGAAGGGCAAGCCGGTGACGCCGTTCTTGAAGTTCGGCGATCGGGTGCGGATCGAGATGTTCGACGCGGCGGGGAAGAGCATCTTCGGCGCGATCGACCAAACCGTCGTCAGGGCGTAGCCACGCTGTAGGTCGGGCTTTAGCCCGACAATTCCTTCAACAGCGCGGTGCCACCCAACCCCCGCATCTGCCCCAGGATCCACTGCTGTCTCTCTCTCACGTAATTCGACGGTGCGTTGACCCGCATTCGCTTCGGACTCGGCAATACCGCAGCCAGCAGCGCCGCGTCATACGCATTCAACCGTGCCGCGCTCTTGCGGAAATACACATCCGCCGCCGCCCCGACCCCGAACACGCCGCGCCCAAACTCCGCGACGTTCAAATACACCTCGAGGATGCGCTGCTTCGGCCACAGCGTTTCGATCAGCACCGTGAAGTAGGCTTCGAGGCCCTTGCGCAGCCAGCTCTGTTGCGGCCACAGGAACAGATTCTTTGCGACCTGCTGCGTGATCGTGCTCGCGCCGCGCACGCGGCGGCCGCGCTGGCGGTCGGCGAGCGCGTCATTGATCTGCTTCAGGTCGAAGCCGTAGTGCGCCGGGAAGTTCTGATCTTCCGACGCGATCACCGCGACTTTCACCTGTGGCGAGATGTTCGCGTCGTCGACCCAGCGAAAGCGGATCGGCGCGGTCATGCGCTCGCGAATCATGAAAGCAGAGATCGGCGGATCGAGCCATCGCAGGATCAGCACCGCACCGATGCTCAGCACGACGAATGTCGCGACGACATAACTCAGCAGGCGCAATGCGCGGCGTAAATATGTCGTCAAGGCCATGCGTCGTGTCGTATGCTCGGAGTCGTCAACTGTGAGCTGTTCCATGGAGGAGCGATGCGCGCCCGGTAGAATTCGCGCCGCTTCGCCTGGAAGCAATAACTCGAAATAATTTTAACAGCGACGGAGATCACGCATGACTCGGAAGTATCGGGCGCCGCTGCTCGCGGCGACCATGGCATTGATCCTGGGCAATAGCGCTTCGGCAGCAGAGAGAGCCACCGGGCTGTACTTCGAAGCGACGGTCGGTATGGCCAGCGCCGACCTCGGTTCCAAGAGCGAGCTCGACCAATCCTTCACGGGGCCGATCGTGGAGGACCTGCTGGACGACGGCTTCGAGGACGTCACATTCGAATCGTCGCTCGATGACAGCGACATCGGCTGGGGGATTCAGATCGGCTATCAATTCCACCGCAACTTCGCCGCTGAAATCGGCTATGTCAACCTCGGCGAGATGCTCTACCAGGCAGACATCGAGACTACCTCGGGCGGCGACCCGTTCCCGTTCGAGGCGTCCTTGCGGTTGAAGAGCGCCGGACCGATCGCGGCCGCCGTCGGCAGGTTCCCGATCAACGAGCGTTTCGACGTGCGCGCCACGGCCGGGCTGTACTTTGCCGAGACCAAGGTGCGTGACCGGGTCCGCGACCTCGCATTCGAGGAAAATCGGCGTCACGTAGAGCACAATGCCGGCGAGCAGGAGTTCTTCGCGGGCATCGGTGCGAGCTGGAACATCAACGAGAGCTACTCGCTGCTCTTTGAATACCGGCGCTTCCTCGACGTCGGCGACGACCGTAGCGGCGAGCAGGATGTCGACCTCCTGGCCGTGAGCATGCTCTTCCGCTGACAGTCGGATCAGGCGTCAGCCCGACGCTACTCCACCCGGCGTGCCGACTCGATGACGACGGTCTCGGTCGGCACGTCCTGGTAGCGGCCCTTGTTGCCGGTCTTGACCGCGGCGATCGCGTCCACGACCTCCATCCCGGAGTCGACCCGGCCGAACACGGCATAGCCGTAGTTGCCGGCCTTGTTGTCCAGGAACTCGTTGTCGACCAGGTTGACGAAGAACTGCGAGGTGGCGCTGTTGATGTCGTTGGTGCGCGCCATCGCCAGCGTGCCGCGCTTGTTCTTCAGGCCGTTGGTCGCCTCGTTCTTGATGGGCTCGTGGCCCTTCTTGTCCTTCAGGTCCGCGGTCAGGCCGCCGCCCTGGATCATGAAGCCCGGGATCACGCGGTGGAAAATCGTGCCGTCGAAGAAGCCTTCGTCGACGTAACGCAGGAAATTCTCGACCGACACCGGTGCCTGCTTGTCGAACAGCTGCACCTTGAAGGTTCCCTTGGAAGTCTTGAACTCGATCATGGCAGTGAACCCTCCGTCACCCGTTCGTGGCCCGCTAAATCGGCGTGCGAGCGTACGTGAGCGAACCCGCTGCGCACAAGTCGGTCGCGCACGGCGCCGGCCTGGGTCCAGCCGTGCTCCAGGACGAGCCAGCCGCCGGGCAGCAGGTGCGGGCCGGCCTGCGCGACGATCTGCTCGATCGATTCCAACCCGGTGGTGCCGGCGATGAGCGCGATTTCCGGCTCGAAACGACCGACGTCCGCTGCCAGGTCCTTGTCGCCGCGCGCAATGTAGGGCGGATTCGCGGCGACGACGTCGAAACGCCGGCCGGCGAGCGGCGCAAACCAACTCCCGCGCTCGAAGCGCACGTTGCGCAGTTGCAGCCGCTGTGCATTGCGCCCCGCGATTTCGAGCGCATCGCCCGCGACGTCTACGGCCGTGACCTGCAGGGAAGGGCGCTCGCTTGCAACCGCCAGCGCGATGGCGCCGCTGCCGGTGCCGAGATCCGCCATTTCTTTCGCGTCCGGTCGCAGCAGCGCCAGTGTCCGCTCGACCACGAGCTCGGTTTCCGGCCGCGGAATCAGCACGGCCGGCGAAACTTCCAGCAGCAGCGACCAGAACTCCTGTTGGCCGCGTATGTATGCAACCGGCTCGCCCTGTAGGCGCCGCCTGATCAGCTGCTGAAATGACCAGCCCGCCGCGGCCGGCAGCGCGCGCTCGGGCGCGGCACGGAAATCCGTGCGCGACAACCCGGTTACATATTCGAGCAGCAGCTCCGCGTCGAGACGCGCGGACGCAGAGGTGCGCTCGAGCAGCAGCGTCGCCGTATGCAGCGCGTCGGAGATCGTTTGAGTCACGTACAATTGCCCATCTTCACTTTATTGTAGGTCGGAATCGCTTTCCGGCGACTCACCATGCGCGTCTATCAGAACGCTATCGAAATGATCGGCAAGACGCCGATGCTGCAGCT
>DATNFA010000092.1:0-37801 GCA_035606615.1 Steroidobacteraceae bacterium | reverse complement strand
TGGTGCGAGCAACAGCACGCCGAACGCATTCGCGATGCGATGGTCGCCGGGTTCACGGCCCATGGCCTCGCGAGCGATGCCTGGATCTCGACCCTGGATCCGGCCGGCGCGCGGATCCTCGAATGATCGACTGAGCCGCCGGGCACTAGCCTTCATGCACTACATCAGCACCCGCAAAGCCGACCACGCCGTGACGCTCGGCGAAGCCATTGCGCGCGGTCTCGCGCCGGACGGCGGGTTGTACGTTCCGCAGGAATTTCCGCACTTCACGGCGCGGCAGTTCGAGAACGACTTCGAGCTGCCGCAACTCGGTATGCGCCTGCTCGCACCATTCGCGGCTGGCGATCCGCTGGCAGACGAGCTGCCCGCGATCTGCAACGAGGCGTTCGATTTCCCGGCACCGCTGGCGACCTTGCCCAATGCGCCGGCGCCGCTGTCGGTGCTCGAGCTGTTTCATGGGCCGACCGGCGCCTTCAAGGATTTCGGTGCGCGGTTCCTCGCGGCCTGCATGGAACGCATCCAGCGCGGCCAGCGGCGCAAGCTGACGATATTGGTCGCGACGTCGGGTGACACCGGCAGCGCCGTCGCCGCGGCATTTCACGGCAAGCCGTGGGTCGACGTGGCGGTGCTGTACCCGAAGGGCAAGGTTTCCGATCGTCAGGCGCAGCAGCTCGCGTGCTGGGGCGGCAATGTCCGGACGTTCGCGGTGAACGGTACGTTCGACGACTGCCAGCGCGTGGTGAAGGAAGCGTTCGCCGACCCGGCGCTCGCCGAAACGCATCAGCTATCGTCCGCCAACAGCATCAACGTCGGCCGGCTCCTGCCGCAGATGGTGTACTTCGCGAAGGCGGGCCTGGAGCTGTGGCGCGAGAGCGGCCGGCGCGCCAATTTCATCGTGCCGACCGGCAACCTCGGCAACGCGCTCGCCTGCATCTGGGCGCGGCACGTCGGCGTGCCGATCGGCGAAATCGTGCTCGCGACCAACGCCAATCAGTCGATCACGGAGTACCTGCGCACCGGCGAATGGGCGCCGCGGCCGAGCGTGGCAACGCTGGCAAACGCAATGGACGTCGGCAATCCCTCCAACATGGAACGGTTGCGCGCGTTACATCCCGACTTCGAAGAGCTGCAAGGGCAGATCGGCGCGTCGAGCGTCGACGACATCGAGATCCGCGGCACGATCCGCCGCGACTCGCACGAGCTGGACCGCTTGTGGTGCCCGCACAGCGCGACCGCGGCCAAAGTATTCCGCCGGCTGCTTGCGCGCGGCGCGCGCGGTCACTGGGTGATCGTCGCCACGGCGCACCCGGCGAAGTTCAACGAGATCGTCGAGGCGCAGACCGGTCGCGAAGCGCCGGTGCCCGAGAGCCTGGCTCGCTTGCTGGCGCTGCCGCGCCAGGAAACGGAACTCGAGCCGACGCTCGAGGCGTTGCGTGGGGAGCTGCAGAAGAACTGATGATCCAGATTCCCGAACACATTCCGACGTGGTGGTATGGAGTTGCCGGCGCGGTTGCCACGCTGGCGCTGCTCGTATGGCTCTACCTGTTGTTGCGCGCCTATCGCACTCGCAAGGCGATCGACGCTGCGATCTCCAGCGTCGCCTACGAGATGCTGAAGAACGTGCTCATTCCGAACGGCAACGGCGGCCAGATCCACGTGCATTACCTGCTGCTCACGCAGCGCGGACTGCTGGTCGCGGACCTGCTCGATATGCCCGGCGCGATTTTCGGCGGCGACCAGATGCTCGAGTGGACGGCGATCGGCAAGAAGCGCCGCTACACGTTCACCAACCCGCAGCACGCGCTGTACGACCGTATGGCAGCGGTGCGGCTGCTGACGGGCGAAGTGCCGGTGGAAGGGCGATTGTTGTTCACGCTGCGCAGCGAGTTCCCGAAAGGCAAGCCGCGCAACTGCCTGCGCATCGACAGCATCACGCAGGATTTCCCGCCCGTGGACAAGCACCGCGGGCACACCACGGCGGCGTTCGGCGATGTGTGGGCGAACGTGAAGCGCAACGCCGAGCCGAATCCGCTGGCGGCGTGAAGAATCGGGCTGAAGCCCGACTACAGCGCACTACTTTCTCTTGGCGTGTTCCGCGACGACGTGTGCCACGCACGCCGTCACGCGCTTACCGGTCGCGATATCCAAGAACTCGTTCGGCCCGTGTGCGTTCGAGTGCGGCCCGAGCACGCCGGTGATCAGGAACTGCGTGCGCGGAAACTTCTCGTGCAGCATGCCCATGAACGGAATCGAGCCGCCGACGCCCATGTACATCGCGTCGCGGCCGAAGAACGTGCGCGACGCCGACTGAATGGCGGCTTCGAGCCAGGGCGCGGTCGATGGCGCGTTCCAGCCGCCCATGCTCGACTCGATCTCGAACTTCACCGTTGCGCCGTACGGCGGGTTGCTCTCCAGCGCCTGCTTGACTGCGTTGCCAGCGGCCTCGCCATCTACGCCCGGCGGCAACCGGAACGACAGCTTGAGCGCGGTAAAGGGACGCAGCACGTTGCCGGCGTTCTGCAGCGACGGGATGCCCTCGGCGCCAGTGACGGAAAGCGTCGGGCGCCAGTTGCTGTTGAGAAGCAACTCGTATGGATCGTCACTGATCGGGCCTGTGCCGCCCGAGAAGGGCAGCTTCGTGTAAACGCCTTTGCCGAGCGTCTTCGCGGCGGCGCGCGCTTGCTGCAGTCGATCCTCGGGAATCTTGCTCCACAGAGCATCGATCAGCTTGCCGGTCTCCGCGTTCTCGACGCGCTCCAACTGTCGCCGTGCGATTCGGAAGCTCGACGGCACGATGCCGCTCGCCATGCCGGAGTGCACGCCTTCCGTCAGCACCTCGACGCGCAACGTGCCGATGAGGTTGCCGCGCAGCGAAGTCGTACACCAGAACTGATCGTAGTTGCCGCACTCGGCATCGAGGCATACCACCAGCGACGGCTCGCCGATGCGATCGGCCAGCGCATCGATGTAAGCCGGCAGGTCGGGACTGCCGCTCTCCTCGGTGGCTTCGATCAGGATCACGCTGCGCGCGAACGGAATGTTCTGGTCGGCCAGCGCACGCAGCGCGAGCAGCGAGCCGAACACCGCGTAGCCGTCGTCCGCGCCACCGCGGCCGTACAGTCGGCCGTCGCGCAGCACCGGCGTCCACGGATCGAGACCTTCCGCCCAGCCGCTGAACTCCGGTTGCTTGTCCATGTGACCGTACAGGAGCACGCAGTCGTTGCTGCGGGCGGCGGCGCCCGACCCCGGCACTTCGATGAACAGCAGCGGGGTCAACCCGGGCAGCCGCACGATCTCGATCTTCATGCCCGGCAGCGCGTGCTTCTCGCACCACGCCTTCATCAGCTTAGCGGCCCGCTGCATGTGACCGTGCTCTTCCCATTGCGGATCGAAGTGCACGGACTTGTTCGGAATGCGGATGTATTCGGACAGCGCCGGCACGATCGACTGGTCCCAGGTGGTGTCGATGTAGCGGGTGAGCCGCTCCATATTGATTCCCGGGTTTTCTCCAGAGCTCATGTCAAACCTCCGCGGCCGGCGCGGGCCAGCCGAATAGCGTGTGAGCGTTACGCGTCGTCAGCGACGCGAGTTCCTGTGGCGACTGGCCGCGGGCGGCAGCGACTGCTCGTAAGACATGCGGCAGGTACATCGGTTCGTTGCGCCGGCTCTGCGGCTTCGGTTGCAGGTCGCGCGGCAACAGGTACGGACCGTCCGTCTCGAGCAGCAGCCGCTCCGCCGGAATCGTACGGACGACTTCGCGCAGGTGCAGCCCGCGGCGCTCGTCCGAAATCCAGCCGGTGATGCCGATGTACAGCCCCAGATCGAGATATGCACGAGCCTCCGCAATCCCCGCAGTAAAGCAATGCGCCACGCCGCCGACCAGCCGCGAGCCGTATTCGCGCAGAATTCTTAAGAAGTCGTCATGCGCGTCGCGCTGATGCAGGAACACCGGTTTGCGCAGCTGGACCGCCAGGTCGAGCTGGCGCCCGAAAGCTATGAGCTGCGCGGGACGCGGCGACAGATTGCGAAAATAGTCCAATCCGCATTCGCCGACTGCCACGACTTCTGACGCTGCGGCGAGGGCAGCGAGCTCGCTCAACGCCGCCTCGTCGAGCTCGGCAGCATGATGCGGATGAACGCCGGCCGTGCATCGAAAGCGTTGCGGATCGCTGCGCACCAGGTCGAGCGCCGCGCGCGTGCTCGGCAGCGAGCTGCCGGTGATCAGCATGTGCGAGACGCCGACCGCATCCGCGCGCCGGATGACGTCCGCTCGATCGCTGTCGAAACTGTCGTGGGCGAGATTGATGCCGATGTCGATGAGCTGGGCGGGCAATGGGGCGAATCTGCGGCGAGGGCAGCCTGTGCTATCGTTTCGGGCATGAATTGTAGTGCAACATCCTGCGGCCTGCTGCTCGCGCTGCTCGCTACCGGTGCCGCAAGCGCTGAGAGCGTCGCCGAGCTCGACGACGCCGCGGCACGCATGCAGTACGCGTTCTACACTGGCGACAGCCAAGGCGTCGCAACGATCCTGAAGAACCTCGAGGAATTCCAGGTCGAGGATTCGCTGGCGGCCAGCAAGTCGTATCAGCTCGCCTACGGCCATTGGAAACTGTCGCAGCTGTATCTGCAGCCGCTGGCCGATCAGCGGCCGCGGCCGAACGCGAAGTCGCTGGCGTCGAAAGCGGCGCAGACCTGCGTGCGCCACGCGCGCCACGCCGTCGAGCAGGATGCTTCGATGGCAGAGGCGCTGGCGATCGAAGCCGCGTGCGACGGGCATTCCGCGACTGCCCGGTCCGGTTCCGCGGGTTGCGCGAACAGCAAGCCGCTGCGCACGGCGAACGGGCTCGCTCCGAACAATCCTCGCATCAAGCTCATTCAGGCGATCTGCGCGTCGACCACGGCAGCCGATCCGGCAGCAGTCGAGCGCTGGCGTGCCGTGGTGGCGAGCTTCGAAGCCGCGCCGCCGTCGCGGCCGGGTAAACCGGACTGGGGTCACGTGGAAGCGCTGACGATGCTCGGCGAAAGCTACCTGCAGCGCGGCGACCCGGTGGCCGCACGCGACACGCTCGAGCGCGCGCTGGTGATGGCGCCGGACTATCGACAGGCCCAGCAGCTCTTGCAGGGTGCCGCGACCCGGCCGCGTTGAACTACACTGTGCAAGTGAACCGGCGCCAGCTTCCATCGTTCAACTCGCCTCAGCTGCAGCTGTTCGACTCGCGCAGCGCGGCTGATCGCTGGACGGTGCGCGTCAGCGGTCGCGCACGCCGGCTGTCGGTGCGGGTCTATCCGGGCGGCAGGGTCGAAGTCGTCGTGCCGCCGGGCGCATCGCCGGCAGCGGTCCAGAAGTTCATCGGCACCCACCGGCAATGGATTCATCGACGGATCGAGGACCTCTCCACGGCTGCGGCGACCGACCACAGTCGTCCGACATCGATCAAGCTGCCGGCAATCGGGCGGCACTATGCCGTCGAGTACGAGCACTCTGGCGAAGACACCGCACGCGTGCGGATCGCCGGTGAGAACCTGCTGGTCGTGAGCGGCCCGCTGCACAATGACCGCGCGATCGCTGCGGCATTGCGCAGCTGGCTCGCCGACCTCGCACATGGGCAACTCGGCCACCAGCTGGCAAAGCTCGCGGCGGAGTGTGATTTTCGTTATGCGCGGACGCAGATTCGCCGGCAACGCACGCGCTGGGGCAGCTGTTCCGCGAGCGGCACGATCAGCCTGAACGTGTGCCTGCTGTTCCTGCGTCCGCAGGTCGTGCGCTATCTCCTGCTGCACGAGCTGTGTCACACGCGACACATGAATCATTCGGCGAGGTTCTGGGCACTGGTCGAGAGCATCGAGTCCGATTATCGCGCGCTCGACCAGGAGCTGCTGCGCGGCTGGCAAAGCGTACCGGGGTGGATGTTCTCGTGAGCGATCAGGATCCCAATCGACCGGCGAAACCCGTCGATCTGTCCGACGAGCAGGTCCACTGGGACCTGGGCGAGTCGCAGAGCTACGGCCAGTATCTCAAGCTGGAGCAGCTGCTCTCGGCGCAGCGGCCGGTGTCCGCCGAGCATGACGAAATGCTGTTCATCATCATCCATCAGGCCTCCGAGCTGTGGATGAAGCTGTGCTTGCACGAGCTGACGGCGGCGCGCGAGCACATCCGCCGCGACGACCTTGGATCCTCGTTCAAGATGTTGGCGCGCGTGTCGCGCATCCAGGCCCAGCTGGTGCAGTCGTGGGACGTGCTGGCGACGATGACGCCGGCGGAATACTCCATGTTCCGCAACGAGCTCGGCCGCGCCTCCGGCTTCCAGTCGGTGCAGTACCGCATGCTGGAGTTCGTCATCGGCAACAAGAACGCCGAGATGATCCAGGTGCATCGACGCGATGCCGCTTCGTACGAGGCGCTGCAGCGCGCGCTGAACACGCCGAGCATTTACGACGAGTCGCTGCGCTTGCTGAGCCGGCGCGGCTTCGAGATCCCGCAGGAGTACCTGGACCGCGACTGGTCGCAGCCGTATCAAGCGAGCAAGCAGGTCGCTGCGGCGTGGCTGTCCGTCTACCACAGCGTCGATGCGAACTGGGATCTGTACGAGCTGGCGGAGAAGCTGGTCGACCTCGACCACCATTTCCAGCTCTGGCGCTTCAGTCACATGAAAACCGTCGAGCGCATCATCGGCTACAAGCGCGGCACCGGCGGCACCAGCGGCGTGTCGTATCTCACCAAGGCGTTGGAGCTACGTTTCTTCCCGGAGCTCTGGTCGATCCGCACCGCGATGTGACGGCAGCAACCGCCGCCGCACTTTCCACACCCGCCATCCCAGCAGCACCAGCGTGATCGCGAGATAGATCAGCGGCTCGCGCACGTCGGCCTTGACCTGCCAGTAGTAGTGCCAGATGCCGAGCAGCACGATCAGGTAGATCAGCCGGTGCAGGGTTTTCCAGCGCCGTCCCAGGCGACGCATCATGCCGTTGGTCGAGGTCACCGCGAGCGGGATCAACAGCAGCAGCGCCAGGAAACCGATTGTGATGAACGGCCGGTCCGCGATGTCGGGCAGGATGCCGGCCCAGTACAGGTCCTGGTCCAGGATCAGCCAAGTCAGGAAGTGCAGCAGTATGTAGAAGAAGGCGTAGACGCCGAGCATGCGGCGCAGCTGGATCAGCCAGGCCGCATTGAACCAATCCCGCAACGGCGTGACTGCGAGCGTGATGATCAGCAGGCGCAGCCCCCACTGACCGAGCGTGTCCTGGATCTTCTCGACCGGATTTGCGCCGAGGTTGGTGCCGCCGAGCTCGAACGCACGCCAGACGAGCGAGGCGAGCGGCAGCAGGCACAGCAGGAACAACGCCGGCTTGAAGACCCGGCGAACGACGTTGGTGGACGGCATCAATAGAATTTCTTGAGGTCCATCCCCTGGTACAGCGACGCGACCTCCCGCTCATAGCCATTGAACATCAGCGTCGGCACGCGTGAGTCGAACAACCCATGGCCGATGCGCCGCTCGCGCGCCTGGCTCCAGCGCGGATGATCGACGTTGGGATTGACGTTGGCATAGAACCCGTACTCGTGCGGCGCCGAGATATTCCAGGAGGTCGGCGGCTGGCGCTCGGTGAAGCGGATCTCGACGATCGACTTGATGCCCTTGAAGCCGTACTTCCACGGCGTGATCAGCCGCAGCGGCGCGCCGTTCTGATTCGGCAGCGACTTGCCGTACACGCCCACAGCCAGGATCGCGAGCGGATTCATCGCTTCGTCGATGCGCAGCCCCTCGACGTACGGCCATTCGAGCACGTCGTAACGCTGGCCGGGCATTTCCGACGGGCGCATGACGGTCTTGAATGCGACGTACTTGGCCTTGGACGTCGGCTTGTAGCGCTTCAGGATGTCCGCGAGCGGCACGCCGATCCACGGAATGATCATCGACCACGCCTCCACGCAGCGCAGGCGGTAGACGCGCTCTTCGAGCGGATGACCCTTCAGCACGTCTTCGAGCGTGAAGGTGCCCTTGTTCTCGCATTCGCCACTTACCGCGACCGACCACGGCGCGGGCTTGAAGCGGCCGGAATTCGCAGCCGGAGCGCTCTTGTCGACACCGAACTCGTAGTAGTTGTTGTAGCCGGTGATGTCTTCGTACTTGTTCGGCGTCTCGGTGAGGCTGTACTTCTCGTTGCGCTTGTACTCGAGCGGCGCGACGTCGGCCGAGGCGACCTCCGACCAGGCGCCGCCAAGGCCTGCGACGCCTGCGGCGAGCGCAGCTTGCAGCAGCCGGCGCCGATCCAAAAAGACCGACTCTGGCGTGATTTCCGACGGCCGGATCTGGGCCGAATCGCCGGGCCGGGGCTGGCGGATCAACATGAGGTGACTCCTGGTCCCATCTCGAAGGCGCAGTGCGCAATAGACGTTAGCACCGTTGCCCTACGCACGGCAGGGCTTCACGGATTCTTGACCTGATCGCGGCGCCACAGTTCGCCCGAATTGCGTCGGCGGAATGCCCTCTTGCCGGCGCAGGCTCCCCGGCAACTGACCAAGACGCGGGAGTGACGAGCATGGCGGCGTTCCAGATCGGCGAATCGGGTTCGGTGACCCTCAAGGCAGTCCTGATCGGCGTGATCGTGCTGCTGCTGTTGGTGCCCTTGGGGATGCTGCGCGGGCTCGTGACCGAGCGCTCCGAGTTGCGCGAGCAAGCCTATGCGCGCGTCGCCGAAGGCTGGGGCGGCAGTGCCGTGCTCGGTGGACCGATGCTGGTCGTGCCGACGCAGCGAACCGTGATCGAGAAGATCGACGACAAGAGGGAGGTCGCAAAAATCATCCGCACCTACCTGTATCTGCTGCCGGCCCGTCTCGACATGAAGGTCGATCTGCAGTTGCAGGACGAGGCCCGTTACGTGGGCATCTACGCGGTGCCGGTGTACCTGGCGGATCTGCAGTTCAAGGGCGAGTTCGAGTTCGCGGCGTTGCAGCCGCTGCTCGATCGGCCCGGCGTCACGTACTTGTGGCACGAGAGCCGGCTGCGCCTGCCTGTATCGGAAGTCCGCAGTCTGCGCGAGGTGAGCGTGGCGAGCTTCGCCGGGCAGACCGTCAAGCTCGGGCCGGCGCAACCCGGCGTCTATCGCGGCATCGAGGCACGCGTCGATCTGACCGAGCTTGCGAAAACCGCGTCGGCGGCGTTCGAGTTTCACACGGTCACCGCCGGCAGTCGCGACTTGTCGTTGCTGCCGCTCGGCAGCACGACGACGCTGGCGATGCATTCCAACTGGCCGCACCCGTCGTTCCACGGTGCGTTCCTGCCGGCCGAGCGCACCATCACGGCCGACGGGTTCGATGCACGCTGGCAGGTGCTGGAGCTGAATCGCTCGTACCGGCAAGCGTTCAGCGAAGAGGAGGTCGATGAAAGCGCGCTCCAACAGTCTGCCTTCGGCGTCGCTGTCTACCAGGCTGTCGATGTGTATCAGCGCAGCGAGCGCGCGGTGAAATACGCGCTGCTGTTCATCGCGCTGACGTTCCTGACTTTCTTTGCGTGGGAACAGATCACGCGCAATCCGCTGCACCCGCTGCAGTACCTGATGATCGGCTTGGCATTGAGCATCTTCTATCTGCTGCTGATCGCGCTCGCCGAGCACATCTCGTTCGCGGCTGCTTATCTGTCGGCGGCCGTCGCACTGGTTGCGCTCATCGGGGTCTACGTCGCAGGAGCATTGCGCAGCTCGCTGCGCGGCGCAGTAGCGGGTGTTGCGATGAGCGGGGTGTACGCGCTGCTATACGCGCTGGTGTTGTCCGAGGACTACGCACTGCTGCTCGGCGCGATCGTGCTGTTCGTCGCACTCGCCGCGGTGATGCTCGTCACGCGACGCGTCGACTGGTATCGACTCGGAAGGCCAATAGTTTCTCGCACAGATGCTGTGTGATGCAAGGACTGCAGTTGCCATGAGCTTCGTGATAAAAGACGGCCGTGATGAGCGTGCTGCCCGAATCGCCCCAGCGCCTGAACCTGCGCGAGCAGGTCGAGAGCCTGCTGCCAGGTTGGCAGAGCTGGTATCCGAGCCTGTTCGATGCGGCGGCGGATCTGGGCTTGATTCGTGCGCGAGTGTGCGCGCCTTCTTCGCTGCTGCTGTCGAATCGGCACGCAGCTGTCCAACAGGAAGCGTTGCAGGCTTTCAAACAGAAGTGGCTCGTCGAAGACGAGCCCGAGCCGCCGCGTCTGCCGATCCGCCTGCAGCGCGCGCCCCAGCAGCCGCCAAAAAAATTGCAGAAGTGGCGCCGTTGAGGCTGTGGGTCAGGCTTGAGCCTGACTCTTCTGCTCAGCTTCGTAGTTCGGAAACGAATCTTTCATATACGCCGCATTGAGCAGCATCGTCGCCAGCACTTCCTCTCCACCCGGCGCGAACACTCGCGTGCGGATCCACAAGCTCTCCGTCCGACGGCTGCCGCTGAGTGCCACCACTTCGCGATCCATCTCGTACTGCCGACCCACGAGCAGCGGCCCGCTGTGCATGCGGATCTCCTGATCCGCGAACAACCCCACGACCGGCTTGCGCACCGGAAAGCTCGCAGCGTCGCTCGAATAGTTGAGCAGCACGCTGACCATCTCGACTGGAATGATCGCTGCCTTCCACGGCGAGCTGGCCGCGCCTGCAGCGGTGTACCAGGGCGAAGGCTCGGTGATCGCCTGCAGCTTCTGCGCGAGTGAGAACGGATACAGCGCACCCATGTTCTGATCTGCGTCCATGCGCACGTCAATCCGCTTGGTGCGCATTCCCACGCGCACGTCGCGCAGGATGACCAGGGTTTCCGGCTGGCTCAGCTCGCTGATCCGCTGTTCGAGTGCCGAGGGTGGATTGCTGGCGCCGATGGCGGCGGTGCCACGGAGAATCTCGGTACCATCCTCACGCTCCATGCGGATAGTGGTGTGAGTCGCATCGTCCTTGGGCTTCGTCACCAACGCACGGACCTTGTCGCCCTCGAAGCAGGCGTTGCGGTAGTGCGCCGAAAGTGAGCCCTGTGCCAGCCACCCCGGCCCCCACAGCGCGACGCACAGCGGCGCGAACTGGCTGAAATGCGTCGGCCCTTCGATCGTGCCGCCCTTGAAGCCGAATTTCTGCGCGGTTGCGTTGTCGTGGATCGAGGTGTGATCGTCGTACTTCTGCGCCGCGAGCATCTGCCGCGGCATGCGCAGCGGTCCGATCAGCTCGGTGCCGGTATCCTGGATCGATGTTGCGAACGGCAGGGGCATCGCAGGCCTGCGAGACTCAGCCCTGGATCTTGCTGAAGTCGGGCGCGCGTCGCTCGGCGAATGCGCGGAAAGCCTCGGCTGCTTCCGGCGAGCGCAGGCGGTTGCCGAACGCCTCACCCTCGCGCGCCATCACGGCGAGGATCGCTGCAGAATCCCGCATCAGCTTCTTGGTGGCCTGCAGTGCACCCGCGGGCTTCGCAGCGAGCGCCTTCGCGGTCGCGAGTGCCTTGGCGCGGACTTCCGCCGCAGGCAGCGCGGCAGTTACGAGTCCGATCGCGGCAGCGGTCTTGCCATCGATAGGCTCGCCGAGCGCAAACAACTGGAACGCACGGGCGTAGCCGATGCGCGCTGGAATGAGCCACGTCGAAGCCGCTTCCGGCACCAGCGCGAGATTGACGAACGGTGTCGAGAGGCGGGCGTCTTCCGCCACGTAAGACACATCACAATGCATCAACATCGTGACGCCGACGCCGACCGCAAGACCGGCGACGGCTGCAACGTATGGCTTCGTGCCACGCGCGAGCGCTTCCAGGAAGATGTGCGTCTGCATCTGTTCGCGAGAGCTCGCGCCCGTGGCGATGGCAGCAAAGTCCGCGATGTCGTTGCCAGCCGTAAACGAGTCGCCATCGCTGTCGATCAAGACGACGCGCACCGTAGGATCGCTCTCGGCACGCGTCAGCGCTTCGCCGACTGCGACATACATCGCCTGCGTGAGCGCGTTCTTCTTCTCCGGCCGCGCCAGCGTGATGCGCATGACTGCGTTGTCGACCGCGATACGAACGTGCTCAGTCATGGCGCGTCACTCCGTCAGGCTGCTTTGCTCGAAGACGCCAGCTGGCGAAGAACGTAGTGCAGGATGCCGCCGTGCTGGAAGTACTCGCGCTCTTTCGGCGTGTCGATGCGCACGCGCACTTCGAACTTGATAGGCGCGCCGGTTGCGGGTGTCGCGACGACCGTGACCACTTTCGCCGCACCGCCGTTCAGGCCGATGATCTCGAACGTCTCCTTGCCCGTCAGGCCCAGCGACTGCGCGTTCTGCCCTTCCTTGAACTGTAGCGGCAGCACGCCCATGCCGATCAGATTCGAGCGGTGGATGCGCTCGAAGCTCTCGGCGATCACTGCTTTCGCACCCAGCAGCATCGTGCCCTTTGCGGCCCAGTCGCGCGATGAGCCGGTGCCATACTCTTTACCCGCCAGCACGACCAGCGGCGTTCCTTCCTGTTTGTAGCGCATCGCGGCGTCGTAGATGCTCATCTGCTCGCCGCTCGGCACGTGCACGGTGACACCGCCTTCGGTGCCCGGCGCGAGCTGGTTGCGCAGCCGGATGTTGGCGAAGGTGCCGCGCATCATCACTTCGTGATTGCCGCGGCGCGCGCCGTACGAATTGAAATCCGCCGGCTGCACGCCGAGCGACATCAGGTACTTCGCTGCCGGGCTCGACTTGGAAATGTCGCCGGCGGGCGAGATGTGGTCGGTCGTCACCGAATCGCCCAGCACGGCGAGCGCACGCGCATTGCGGATATCGGCAACTGCACCGGGCTTCATCGTCATGCCGACGAAGTACGGCGGGTTCTTCACGTAGGTCGACTTGTCGTCCCACGAGTAGATCTTGCCGCTCGGCAGCCGGATCGAATTCCAGTGCTCGTCGCCCGTGAACACGCTGGCGTAGCCCTTCTTGAACATCGCGGAGTCGACCGAGCGCGCAATGAACTCGTGGATCTCGCCCGACGACGGCCAGATGTCCTTGAGGTAAACGGGCTTGCCGTCGCTGCCGGTGCCGAGCGGCTCCGTCATGAGGTCGAGGTTGAGAGTGCCCGCGAGCGCATAGGCGACGACCAGCGGCGGCGAGGCGAGGAAGTTCATCTTCACTTCCGGGTGCACGCGGCCTTCGAAATTGCGATTACCGGAGAGCACCGAGCAGGCAATGATGTCGCCGGCGCGCACGGCCTCGGAGATTTCCGGCCGCAGCGGACCGGAGTTGCCGATGCACGTCGTGCAGCCGTAACCGACGGTGTAGAAGCCGAGTGCTTCGAGGTCGCCACTGAGCCCGGCTTTGTCGAGATAATCGGTGACGACGCGCGAGCCGGGTGCGAGGCTGGTCTTGACCCAGGGCTTCGCAGTCAGGCCACGCTTGTGAGCATTGCGGGCGAGCAGGCCGGCGCCGATCAGCACTGCCGGGTTGGACGTATTCGTGCAGCTCGTGATCGCGGCGATCAGCACCGCGCCATCTGCGACCTCGAACGACTTGCCGTCGCAGTTGGCAATCGCGACGCCGCGCGCTGCAGAATTCTTGGCCGCGCGCTCTTCAGCCATCTTCTTGTGGGCGGCTTGGTAGGTCTGCTTCGCCGTGCGCAACGGCACGCGGTCTTGCGGACGCTTCGGGCCGGCGAGCGAAGGCTCGACGGTGCCGAGGTCCAGCTCCAGCACGTCGGTGTAATCGGCCTGCGGTTGGCCGTTCTGGCGCCACATGCCCTGGTGCTGCGCATAGGCCTTCACCATCGCGATGTGATCGGCGCTGCGTCCGGTCAGCTCGAGATAGCGCAGCGTTTCCTCGTCGACCGGGAAGATCGCGCAGGTGCTGCCGAACTCCGGCGACATGTTGCCGATAGTCGCGCGGTCCGCGAGCGGCAGGCTCGCGAGGCCGTCGCCGAAGAACTCGACGAACTTGTCGACCACGCCTTTCTTGCGCAGCATCTCGGTTACGGTGAGCACGAGATCGGTCGCAGTCGTGCCGGCGGGCAGGCTGCCGACGAGCTTGAAGCCGATGACGTGCGGAATGAGCATAGTCACGGGCTGACCGAGCATCGCGGCTTCCGCTTCGATGCCGCCTACGCCCCAGCCCAGCACGCCGAGGCCGTTGACCATCGTCGTGTGCGAATCGGTGCCGACCAGCGTGTCGGGATACGCCCAGCGCACGCCGTCCTTCTCCATGTCGAACACGACGCGCGCCAGGTGCTCGATATTGACCTGGTGCACGATGCCGGTGTTCGGCGGCACGACCTTGAAGTTGCGAAACGCCGTCTGGCCCCAGCGCAGGAACGCGTAGCGCTCGGTGTTGCGGCCGAATTCGATCGAGGTGTTCTTGGCGAGCGCGTCGCGCGTGCCGTAGGCGTCGACCTGCACGGAGTGATCGATCACGAGCTCTGCCGGCGACAGCGGGTTGATCTCGTCCGGGTTGCCGCCGAGCTTGATCATGGCCTCGCGCATCGCGGCGAGATCGACGATGGCGGGCACGCCAGTGAAGTCCTGCATGATGACGCGGCTCGGCGAGAACGAGATCTCGTAGGCCGGCGCCGCTTTCGGATCCCAGTTGAGCAGCGCTTCGACGTCGGCGCGCGTGACATTCACACCGTCTTCGAAACGCAGCAGGTTTTCCAGCAGGATCTTCAGCGAGTAGGGCAGGCGGGCGACGTTGCGATCTTTCAGCGCAGCGAGGCTGAAGATTTCGAAGTTGCTGTTGCCGCAAGCGAGCGTCGTGCGCGCCTTGAACGAATCTTTCATGCACCCTCCGGGAGAATTGGCCAGGCGACCGGGTCGCCTTTGCCCGCGCACCATAGCGTTTGCATGGGTACGGGTAAAATATATGGTGACTCAACCATCGATATTCTGGAGATATGACGGTGTGGGAACTGCCCCGCCAAAGCGAGCGGATTATAGCGGCTGGGGATGCCCGTGAGACGCCTCGATGACGCCGCCGCCGAGGCATTCCTCGTTGTCGTAGAACACCACGTACTGCCCGGGAGTGACGGCGCGCTGCGGCTCGGCGAATTCCACCTCACAACGCCCGGTCGCGAGCACGCGCACGTTGCAATCCTGATCGGGCTGTCGATACCTGACCTTGGCCGTGGCCCGGAAATGCGCCGCTGGGGCCTCGCCCGCGACCCAGGTGAGTTGCGACGCGGTCAGCTCGCTGCTGAACAGCGCGGGATGATCGTGACCCTGGACGACGACCAGGACGTTGCGCCGCAGATCCTTGCCGGCCACGTACCAGGCGTCCTGCGCAGCGTCGGTGCGCCCGCCGATACGCAGGCCCTGGCGCTGACCGAGCGTGTAGTACATGAGGCCGCGATGCTCGCCGACCTGGCGGCCTTCGGCAGTCTCGATGGCACCGGGTTGCGCAGGCAGGTATTGCGCGAGGAACTCGGCGAACGGTCGCTCGCCGATGAAGCAGATGCCGGTGCTGTCCTTCTTGTCGAACACGGGGAGCGTGAGCTCGCGTGCCATGCGGCGCACTTCGCTCTTCTGCAGCGAGCCGATCGGAAACAATGTTCGAGCGAGCGCCTGCGAAGGCATCGCGTGCAGGAAGTAGCTTTGATCCTTGCCGGCATCCACGCCGCGAAGCAGCCGCGGGCTCGCACCGTGCTCGACTCGCGCATAGTGGCCGGTGGCGACCCACTCGGCACCGAGTCGTCGCGCGTAGTCGAAACACACGCCGAACTTGATCTCGCGATTGCACAGCACGTCCGGATTCGGCGTGCGGCCGGCGCGATACTCCTCGAGGAAATAAGCGAAGACCCGCTCGCGGTATTCGCCCGCGAAACTCACCTTGTGCAGCGGAATGCGCAGCTGCTCGCACACGCTGCGCGCATCCTGGAAATCTTCGGCAGCCGTGCAGTAGCCGTCCTCGTCTTCGTCCCAGTTGCTCATGAAGAGCCCCTGCACGTCGTAGCCCTGCTGCTGCAGCAGCCACGCGGCGACCGACGAGTCGACGCCGCCGGACATGCCGACAATGACGGGAGTAGAGGACATGGAAAGCGGATGGTAGACGCTTGCAGCCGGCAAAAGTCACGCCTTTTGACGCCTGCGTCGAAAGGGCCTTGGCCGCTTTCGACCAGAAGACTCGACTGAAAGACTAGATGACGCGGTTCAACGCCGGATGGTCGAACGAGCGGGAGCGCAGATCGGCGGTGCTCAGCCTGTTCGCGTCCTTGAGCACGTGCTTGATCACGTCGAGCGGATAGCGAGCGCCGTCCAGATAGTCGTCGATGCAACCGAGCACCATCGGGCTGCGCAGGCGCGCCGAGCGCGTCACGATCTGCTCGCGCCTCATCCACACGGCGCGTTCGATGCCACGATCGAGGCGGCGCGCCGGGTCGTGGCTGCTGACCCGACCGCTGAAAGCCACGCGCAGAAAGCTGCGAGGCTGGTCAGGCTGCTCCCAGAAATAGATGCCGACGAGCGATTCCGGGTGGAAGGTCCACGCCGTCTCTTCGAGCGTCTCGCGGACCACTGCATCGACGAACTGTTCGCCCTTCTCGACATGGCCGGCGGGCTGGTTGAACACCATGCGGTTGGCGACCCGCTCCTCGACGAGCAGGAATTGGCCGTCGCGCTCGACGATGGCTGCGACAGTGAGATCGGGACGAAGGATCATGAAGGGAATATAACCGGCTGATTGCGCAGGATTTGTGACACTCGTCAGACTTTTTTGGTCAGACTTTTCGAGCTAAATCCTCCGCACAGCCGGTGTAGCGCTGCGGGGAAAGCTCCAAAAGCGCGCGCTTGGCATCCTCGGGGATCGCCAGGCCGGAAATGAAACGGCGCAGGGAGTCGGCATCGACCCGCTGGCCGCGGGTGAGCGATTTCAGCTGTTCGTACGCGTTCTCCACGCCGAATCGACGCATGACGGTCTGAATCGGTTCCGCGAGCAGCTCCCAGTTGGCGTCCAGGTCCTCCGCGAGCCGGCGCGCGTCGACTTCGACCCGCTCCAGGCCGCGCTCGATCGAGCGCCAGGCAATCAGCGCATGGCTGACCGCGACGCCCACATTGCGAAGAACGGTCGAGTCGGTGAGATCGCGTTGCCAGCGCGAGACTGGAAGCTTGTCGGACAGGAAGCGCAGCAGGGCGTTCGCGAGCCCGAGGTTGCCTTCGGCATTCTCGAAATCGATGGGGTTGACCTTGTGCGGCATCGTCGAGGAGCCGACTTCACCCGCGACGGCGCGCTGGCGGAAGTAACCGATCGAGATGTAGCCCCACATGTCACGGCACAGGGCGATCAGCACGGTGTTCAATCGCGCCAGCGCGTCGAAGTATTCGGCCATCCAGTCGTGCGGCTCGATCTGCGTCGTATAGGGATTCCAGGTCAGCCCGAGAGACTCGACGAAGCGCCTGCCGAGTGCCGGCCAGTCCACCTGCGGATAAGCGGCGAGGTGTGCATTGAAGTTGCCCACTGCGCCGTTGATCTTGCCGGCGATCGCTACTGCCGCGAAGCGCGTGCGCTGCTCGGCGAGACGATGCACGAAATTCGCAATCTCCTTACCGAGCGTCGTTGGCGTTGCAGGCTGCCCGTGGGTACGAGCCATCATCGGGACAGCCGCATTGGTGTGCGCGAGCGTACGCAGCCGGCCGATGAGCGTGTCGAGGCGCGCCAGCAGCACCTGGTCGCGAGCATCGCGCAGCATCAACGCATAGCTCAGGTTGTTGATGTCCTCCGACGTGCAGGCGAAGTGCACGAACTCGCGGCGCGAGCGCCACGCGGGCACCGAGTCCAGGCGAGCCTTGACGAAGTACTCGACCGCTTTCACGTCGTGATTGGTCTCGCGCTCGATGCGTTTGACCTCGGCTGCTTCTGCCTCGGTGAGCTCGGCAGCCAGCGCGTCGAGCACCGTCAACGCGGCAGCGGGCAGACCGCGCAGCTCGACGATACCGGGCTCCGCAGCCAGTGCCTTGAGCCAGAGCGCTTCGACGCGGACCCGCTGCCGGATCAGCCCCCGTTCGCTGAAGAGCGGCCGCAGCTCGGCGGCCTTGTCGGCATAGCGGCCGTCGATGGGAGAGATGGCGTTGAGCGTGTTGTTGTTCATGACTGGTGGGTCGAGCTTCGGCCCGACGAGGTACTATAGTACCGGAGAATCAATCGCTTCTTGCATCGAGGTTCGCGTGGCGAACGAGGGTTTCCGCATCGAACGAGACAGCCTTGGCGAGCTCCAGGTGCCCGCCGACGCGCTGTGGGGCGCACAGACGCAGCGTGCGGTCGAAAATTTCCAGATCAGCGGCCTGCGCATGCCGCGCGACTTCATCCGCGCGCTCGGCCTGATCAAGTGGGCTGCAGCGACCACGAATCTCGACCTCGACGGCCTCGACGCCAAGCGGGCAGCGGCGATCCAGAAAGCTGCTCTCGAAGTGTCGGAAGGGCGGCATGACGCGCACTTCCCGCTCGACGTGTTCCAGACCGGCTCCGGCACCAGCACCAACATGAATGCCAACGAGGTGATCGCGCACCTCGCCAGCCGTTACGCCGGCGTCGCCGTGCATCCCAACGATCACGTCAACATGAGCCAGAGCTCGAACGACGTGATTCCGACCACGATCCACTTGAGCGCACTGCTCGCCATCGAGCAGCACCTGCTGCCGGCGCTCGCATACCTCGGTGCGGTGATCAGTCGCCGCATCGGCGACATTGGCGACGTCGTCAAGACCGGGCGCACGCACTTGATGGATGCGATGCCGCTGACGTTCGGCCAGGAGATGAGCGGCTGGCACGCGCAGGTCGATCATGCGAGCGCGCGCATCATGGAGTGCCGCAGCCGCCTGCAAGGTCTCGCACTCGGCGGCACGGCGGTGGGCACGGGCGTCAACGCACATCCGCGCTTTGCGGCGCGTGCTACGCGCTATCTCTCGGTGAAGTGCGGTCTCGAGTTGCGGCCAGCTGGAAACTACTTCGAGGCACTCTCCTCGCAGGACACTGCAGTCGAGTTGTCCGGTCAGCTGCGTACGCTTGCGGTGGCGTTGATGAAGATCTCCAACGACCTGCGCTGGATGAACAGCGGGCCGCTCGCCGGCATCGGCGAGGTCAAGCTGCCGGCGCTGCAGCCGGGCAGCAGCATCATGCCGGGCAAGGTGAACCCGGTGATTGCGGAAGCAGTCACGATGGTGTGCGCCCAGGTGATGGGCAACGATGCGACCATCGCGATAGCCGGGCAGTCCGGCAACTTCCAGCTCAACGTCATGCTGCCCGTGATCGCTTACAACCTGTTGCAGAGCATCGACCTGTCCGCGAACGCGGCGCGTGCCCTCGCGGATACCACGATTGCCGGCATGACGATCAATCAGTCGCGCGTCGATGCCGCGCTCGAACGCAACCCGATCCTCATCACCGCATTGAACTCAGTCCTGGGCTACGAGCAGGGTGCGAAGCTCGCGAAGCTGGCCTACGAGCAGGGCCGGCCGATCCGCGACGTCGTCGCCGAGCAGACACAGATGGCACCCGAAGAGCTGCAACGCCTGCTCGATCCGCGGGCGCTGACCCGCGGCGGCGCGAAGATCGACGGCGGCGGCGGTTGAAGGTGACGATAGCGGCCGGCAATCGGCACGACTTGCGGCGACTGATCGAGGAGCGGCTGAAGGACTCGCGTCCGCGGGCCGATGCGAGCTCGGCAGTGCCGGCCGGATTCTCTGCCGAAATGGACGCAGCCATTCGCCAATACTTTCCTGCCGCGCCGGTTGCAGCCGCAGTGCTGGTGCCGCTCGTCGATCGCGAAGAAGGTCTGTCGGTGCTGCTCACGCAACGGGCCTCGCACCTCAAGAATCATGCGGGGCAGGTCAGCTTTCCCGGCGGACGCATCGAAGCCGCGGATGAAGGTCCGCTGGCAGCAGCGCTGCGCGAGACGGAGGAGGAGATCGGCCTGTCGCGTCAGCACGTGACATTCGCGGGCTATCTCGAGCCGCATCTGGTGCTGACGGGCTTCTGGGTGACGCCGGTCGTCGGCTTCGTACAGCCCGGCTTCGCGCTCGAGCTGGACCGCAGCGAAGTCGAGTCGACGTTCGAGGTGCCGCTGCTGCACATTCTCGACGCGGCCAATCACCAGTCGCGCGAGCGCACGCTGGGCACGACGAAGGTGCTCGTCTATGACATTCCCTATGGCGAGCATCGCATCTGGGGCGCGACCGCCGGGATGCTGATTTCGCTTTACCGCCTGCTGCACGAGTGACCATGGCTGCCATCGACCGGCTGTTGCAAATCATGGCGCGCTTGCGCGATCCGCAGCGCGGCTGCCCGTGGGACCTCGAACAGAGCTTCGCCACGATCGCGCCGTACACGATCGAAGAGGCGTATGAAGTCGCCGATGCGATCGAGCGTGCCGACTCCGCCGCGCTGCGCGACGAGCTCGGCGACTTGCTGTTCCAGGTCGTGTTTCACTCGCAGATGGCGCGCGAGCAGGGCTCGTTCGCGTTCGACGACGTGGTCGCTGCAATCTGCGACAAGCTGGAGCGGCGCCATCCGCACGTCTTTGGAACCGCGCAGATCGACAGTGCGGCAGCGCAGACAGTCGCGTGGGAGGAGCAAAAACGGCAGGAGCGCGAACGCGCCGGCAAGAGCGTGCTCGCCGACGTGCCGCTTGCACTGCCGGCGCTGACGCGCGCCAACAAGCTCGGCAAGCGGGCTGCGCTGGTCGGCTTCGAATGGCCCAACGTAGCCGGCGCGCTCGACAAGCTCGACGAGGAGCTCGGCGAGCTGCGCAAGGGACTCGGCGAACAGGCCGGCCCGGCGGAGATCACCGATGAGCTCGGCGATGTGCTGTTCTGCGTCGTCAACGTCTGCCGCTACCTGGGCGTAGATCCGGAGGTGGCGTTGCGTGGCGCTAACAGCAAATTCGAGCGCCGTTTCGGCTACGTCGAGCAGCGGCTGCGCGAGCAGGGCCGCAGCGCCAGCGAGGCGACGCTCGAGGAAATGGACCGGCTCTGGGACGAGGGAAAAAAGCGGCTGGCCGACGGGGGTTAGGTCGAAAAACCACAATTCAGGGTTCATTCATGCCCTCGCGCCTACCTTGTCCCCCAAGCTCGGCCTACAAGCCGGGCAGGTCCAACGGAGAACAAGATGCGTAAGGCTCGTGGTTTGCTGGTGTTGGTCGGTGTGCTGGGTGTGACGGGCGTCGCACTTGCAACGCCGCCGCCGTACTCGAATTCCCGCTACAACAGAGCGTCCAGCGAGTATGACTACGCGCCGGTGACGCATGTCGAACCGATCGTGCGCCAGGTGCGCATCGAGACGCCGCGGCGCGAGTGTTACGACGACACGCGCTATGTCGAATCGCCGAATCCGAACGTCGGCGCCCAGACGGTGCTCGGCGGCATCATCGGCGGCGTGCTCGGCCACCAGATCGGCCACGGCAACGGCCGAGACTTCGCGACGGTTGCAGGCGCGGCTATCGGCGCCGGCGTCGGTTACAGCAATGCGTCGCGCCGCTACGGCTCGCAGACGCGCGAAGAAACCGTGGAGCGTTGCGACGTGCGCTACGAGCACACGACTGAGGAGCGGATCGACGGGTACCGCGTGACCTACGAATACAATGGCCGCGAATACACGACGCGCCTGCCGTACGACCCCGGCGAGCGGATCAAGGTGCGCGTCGCCGTCGCTCCGGCCGAGTGACAGATGACAGATTGACGTAATCGGAAGTGCCCGGCGGGGCGTGAATCAGCGTCCCGCCGCACGTACACTACAGTTCATGCGCATTGGCCGGCATCTCGTATTGGCCCTCCTGTCGTTGCTTGCGGCGGGTGCGCCGTTGGCCGGCCAGGCCCAGGAGCTGATCGACCGCCGCCAGAAACACGATCGGCAGATCGAGACGGCCGGCATGTCGCTGGACCAGGCAGTGGAAATGGCTCAGCGGCGTTTCCGCGCCAAGGCAGTGAAGGCGGAAACGGTCGAGAGCGGCGGCAAACGGGTGCATCAGATCCGTCTGCTCAGCGCCGAGGGCAAGGTCTGGACGGTGCGGGTGGACGCAGAATCAGGAGCAATGCACTGAGCCTATGCGCGTGCTGATCGTCGAAGACGAAAAACCCCTGCGCGATTCCATCGTCGAGCAACTGCAGCAGCACGGCTTCAATGTCGACGCTGCTGCGGATGGCGAGGAGGGTTTGTACTGCGCTCGCGAGTACGCGCTCGATCTCGCGATCGTCGACCTCGGCCTGCCGAAGCTCAACGGCATGGAGCTCATCAAGAAGCTGCGTGCCGAGGGCAAGTCGTATCCCGTACTGATCCTCACGGCGCGCGATCGCTGGCAGGACAAGGTCGAAGGGTTGCAGGCCGGCGCGGACGACTACCTCGCGAAGCCGTTTCACTTCGAGGAGCTGCTGGCGCGCATGCAGGCGCTGCTGCGCCGGTCCGGCGGCTGGGCGCAGCCGGTGCTGCGTTGTGGCGCGGTCGCGCTCGATCCGCGCACTCAGGAAGTGACGGTCAACGGCCGGCGCGTCGACCTCACCAGCTTCGAGTACCGCATCCTCGAGTATCTGATTCACCGCGCGGGCGAGGTCATTTCCAAGGGCGAGCTGACCGAGCGCCTGTACGCGCAGGACTTCGATCGCGACAGCAACACCATCGAAGTCTTCATCGGCCGGCTGCGCCGCAAGCTCGACCCCGACGATTCGATCAAGCCGATAGAGACCCTGCGCGGCCGCGGCTACCGCTTCGCCCTGCAACGCGAAAGCGCAGCATGACGCCTCCAGTGCGTTAAATTACGCGCTGAATGGGGCCACGCTCCCTCAGTACACGACTGCTCGCCTCGGTCAGCATCCTGCTGATCGTGTTCTTTGGCATCACCATCGCGGCGCTCGACTTCGCATTCCGCCGCGTCACCGAGCAGGCGATGCACGACCGTCTCGAAGCGCAGATGCTCGCGCTGATCTCAGCGTCGGAAGAAGACAGCAGCGGCGGCTTGCAGCCGGCGACGGAGAAGACCGAAGAGCGGTTGAAGAATCCCGGCTCCGGTCTGTACGGCGAGATTCTGCGCAGCGACGGCTATCCGAGCTGGCGCTCGAACTCGCTGACCGGCACGGGTCTGGACTTCGCCGTGCAGCTGCCGTCGGGCCAGCGGCAATATCGTCAGCTGCATCGCGGCGACGGCTCGCCGGTGCGCGCCTTGAGCCGCAGCATCGCGTGGGAATTCGATAACGGTGTGACGCGCACTTTCGTCTACAGCGTCGCCGAGGATCTCGAGCCGTACTACGCGCAGCTCAACCGCTTCCGCGGACAGATGTTCGGCTGGTTCGGCCTGGTGATGTTGCTGCTGCTCGGCGCGCTGGCGTTCCTGCTGCGCCGGTTGCTGACGCCGTTGCGGCGAATCGAGCACGAGATCGAGGAGATCGAGGCCGGGCGCATGACGGAGCTCGGCACCGAATATCCGCGCGAGCTGATCGGCGTGACCACCAATCTCAACACGCTGCTGCGTAGTGAGCGCGAGCGGCTGGCCCGCTATCGCAACACGCTGGGCAATCTCGCTCACAGCTTCAAGACCCCGCTTGCCGTCATGCGCAACCTGCTCGGCGGCGCGCAGGGGCGCGAGCTCGCGCTCGCGAAGCAGCTCGACGAGCAGGTGGGACGGATGGACGACATCGTCAAGTATCAGCTGAAGCGCGCGGCTGCATCAGGCGGCACCGGACTCGGCACCGCGCCGGTCGACGTGCGCAGTGCGCTCGAAGCGCTGCGTGCAGCGCTGCTGAAGGTATACGTCGAGCGCAACATCGACTGCGTGCTCGAGGTCGCGCCGTTCTGCCTGTTCGCGGGAGACCGCGAAGATCTGACCGAGATCGCCGGCAACCTGCTGGACAATGCGTTCAAGTGGAGCCGGGGCAAAGTGCGGATGACGGCGGACCGCATTACCGATCCCACCGCGCGCCGCGACGGCCTGCGTCTCATCGTCGAAGACGACGGGCCAGGAATTCCCGTCGACGAGCGCACGCGCGTGCTCGACCGCGGCGCCCGCCTCGACGAGCGCGTCAGCGGGCAGGGTATCGGCTTGTCGGTCGTGCGCGAGCTGGCGCAGCTCAATGGCGGTACGATCCACATCGACGAATCGCCGCTCGGCGGCGCCCGCATCGAGATCCGCTTCCCAGCCACATAGGTGCCGGGAGAAAAAACGAGGGGAAACTCAGCGCTGCAGCATTCGGCACCGGGTATCCTTGGCTTGGTGTCCAATCGAATGCTGCACTGCTGAGTTTCCCCTCGTTTTTTCTCCCGGCACCTATGACTTCATTCAATACGACGCTGCTGGCCTTGCGGGAGCGGCTGGCGATGGTGCGCCTTGCGGATCGGGCGCGGCTGGCGCGCGAGCTGGATCGATTGTTCGCTCGCAAGACGCCCGATGCTCAGGCTCAGAAGGCAGCTGACACGTTGGGGAAGGCGATCGACGAGTCGGTCGCGCGCGTCGAGAGACTCAGAGCTCTGCCCCTCAAGATCGACTACGACGCGGCGTTGCCGATCGTCGCGCATCGCGAGGAGATCGCGAAGGCGCTGCAGGAACGTCAATTGATCGTCGTGTGCGGAGCGACCGGTTCCGGCAAGACGACGCAGCTGCCGAAGATCTGCATCGAAGCCGGTCGTGGCGCGCTGGGCTTGATCGGCCACACGCAGCCGCGACGCATCGCCGCCCGCGCCATTGCCAACAGAGTCGCCGCAGAGCTCGGCACGACAGTCGGCGCGGCGGTCGGCTTCCAGATCCGCTTCACCGACCGCACCGGCCCGGATACCCGGCTCAAGGTGATGACCGACGGCATCCTGCTGCGCGAGCTGGAGCACGACCGGCAGCTGCGCAACTACGACACGCTCATCATCGACGAGGCCCACGAGCGCAGCCTCAACATCGATTTCCTGCTCGGCGTGCTGAAGCGCATGCTGCCGCAGCGTCCCGAGCTGCGCGTCATCATCACCTCCGCGACGATCGACCCGCAGCGCTTCGCCGACTTTTTCGGCGGTGCGCCCATCATCGAAGTGTCGGGCCGCAGCTATCCCGTCGACGTGCGCTATCGCCCGCTGGTCGGCGACGACGAAGACGAGGAGCTGTCGCTGCCGGAAGGAATCGTCGCCGCCGTGCAGGAGCTGGACCGCGAAGATCGCGGCGACGTCCTGGTCTTCCTGCCCGGCGAAAAGCAGATCCGCGAAGCCTCCGACGCACTGGGCAAGGCGCGAATGCATGCGACGGAAGTGCTGCCGCTGTACTCGCGCCTCTCGACGCGCGATCAGGAGCTGATTTTCGAGAAGCACGGCACGCGCCGCGTCGTGCTCGCAACTAACGTCGCGGAGACCTCGCTGACCGTGCCCGGCATGCGACACGTCGTCGACTCGGGCCTGGCGCGCATCAGCCGCTACAGCGTGCGCGGCAAAGTGCAGCGCCTGCCGATCGAGCCGATCTCCCAGGCGAGCGCCGACCAGCGCAAGGGCCGGGCCGGGCGCGAAAGCCCTGGCATCTGCATCCGGCTGTACACGGAGGACGACTTCGTCGCACGACTGCCGTTCACGCCGCCGGAAGTCCTGCGTACCAACCTGGCGAGCGTGATCCTGCAGATGGCGGCGCTGGAGCTTGGCGAGCCGCAGGACTTTCCGTTCGTCGATCCGCCCGACACGCGCCAGATCAACGATGGTTACAAGCTGCTGCAGGAGCTGAAGGCGGTCGACGAGAATCGGGTCGTGACGAGCCTCGGCCGGCAGATTTCCGCACTGCCGCTCGATCCGCGACTGGCGCGCATGTTGCTGGCGGCGAGTCATCATCGATGCGTGGCAGAGATGCTCATCATCGCCGCGTTTCTCGCCGCGCAGGATCCGCGCGAGCGTCCAGCGGAGGCGCAGCCGCAGGCCGATCAGAAGCATGCCGCTTTCGCCGATCCGCGCTCCGATTTTCTCGGCGTATTGAACCTGTGGCGGGCATTCGCCGAGCAGAGCGCGGCGCTCTCCGGCAGCCAGTTGCGCAAATGGTGTCGCGAGAATTTCCTGTCCTTCATCCGCATGCGCGAATGGCAGGAGCTGCAGCGCCAGCTCGCCGACATAGTCGCGGAGCTGCAGTTGAAGCCGAATCAGCTGCCGGCCGACTACAACGACCTGCACCAGGCGATCCTCACCGGCTTTCTCGGCAACATCGGCGCGCTCGACGAGCGACGCGAGTACGAAGGCGCGCGCGGCACGCGTTTCGTGGTCGCACCGGGAACGCCGCTCGCGTCCAAGCCGCCGAAGTGGGTCGTCGCCGCGAGCCTCACGGAGACTACGCGCCTGTACGCGCGCATGGTCGCCGCCGTCGAGCCGCAGTGGATCGAGGCGGCCGCCGAGCATCTGATCAAGCGCAGCTACAGCGAGCCTCACTGGGTCGAGGAACGAGGCTTCGTCGCGGCGTTCGAATCAACCTCGCTCTACGGGCTCGCCCTGTCATCGCGACGGCGTGTGAACTACGGCAGCGTCGCGCCTGCGCAAGCGCAACAGATCTTCGTGCGTGAAGCGCTCATCGAAGGCCACACGCGCCTGCGCGCGAAGTTCCTCGACCACAATCGACACCTGCGACGCGAAGTGGAGCAGCTCGAGGCGAAGCTGCGTCGCAAGGACGTGCTGGTCGACGAGCAGACGATGACGGACTTCTATCTGCAGCGTCTGCCGCCGCAAGTGAATTCGATCGCGGCGTTGGAAAAGTGGTTGCGTGGGCCGCATCCGGCCGGCGCCTTGCAGATGACCCGTCGCGATCTCATGCGTCGCGACGTTCCGGAGATCACAGCCTCGAGCCATCCCGACAAGCTGCAGCTCGCCGGCAACGAACTGCCTTTGGAATACCTGTTCGAGCCCGGTAGCGCCCGAGACGGCATCACCGTCACGCTACCGCTGCCGTTGCTTGCGAACGCCTCGCCGGCCGACTTCACGTCGCCGGTCCCCGGATGGCGCAACGAGACGATCACTGAATTGCTGCGCGCTTTGCCGAAGCAGGTGCGCAAGGCGTTCGTCCCGGTGCCGGAGCACGCTGCACGCGCGGCGGCGGAGATCGACCCGGGCCACAAGGACTTCCACGCCGCCCTCGCGACCTGGATCACGAGCCTCAGTGGTTTTCCGCTTACCGCGGAGGAGATAGCAGCTTTGCCGGTGTCGGACGCGTTGCGCTTCAACATTCGCGTGGTCGATCTCAACGGCACAGTGCGAGGCGAGGGACGCGATCTGCTCGCGCTCAAACGCAGCATTCGACGCGTCGAGGGCGAGCGCTCGGGCGGACGGCCGGACTCGGTGCATCGTCGCTGGGACTTCGGCGCGGTGCCCAGCCACGACGTTGTTCAGCGCCGCGGCCTGCGCTTCACCGTTTATCCGACGCTGCGCGATCACGGCGACGGCGTCGAGCTGACCGAGGCGGGCAGCGCCGCGGATGCAGAGGAATCGCTACGGCCGGCCGTGCTGCGCCTGGCAATGCTCGCGTTGCCGGAGCAATTCAAATACGCCCGCAAGCGATTCGCGGATGATCGCGAGATCGTGCTGCTCGGCCAGGGCCTCAATACGAAAAAGCCGCTGGCCGAATCGCTCGCCGAGCGGGCGTTCAGCGAAAGTTTCCTCGCCGACGACAAGGCGGTACTGCCGCGTACGCCTGAGCAATTCGAGGCGCTGCTCGATCGTCACCGCAGCAGCTTCGGCGAAGTCGTCGATCGCGTGCTGGCGCACGCACGCGAGACGTTGCGTGAGCTGCGCAACGTCCGGCAGAAGCTGGCGGCGCTCGACAACCCGGCGTTCCAACTATTGCAGCAGGACGCGCGCGCGCAGCTGCAGACGCTGGCGCCAGCGGATTTTCCATCGGGTGTGCCAGCGATCCTGTGGCCGCACTTGCCGCGCTATCTCAAGGCGCTCACCCGGCGCCTCGACAAGGCGCCAGGCAATCAGAAGCGCGATGCCGAGATCATGGCGCGCGTGCGTCCGGCGATGCGCGCGCTCGAACAGCTGAGCGCGCAACAGCACAGCGACGAGCAACATGCCGAGATCCAGCGCCTGCAGTGGATGATCGAGGAGCTGCGCGTCTCGCTGTTCGCGCAGGACCTGAAAACCGCTGTTCCCGTATCCGAGAAGAGGATCCAGGAGCAGATCGAGCGCGCTCAGGCCCCGACTTTGAAATCGATGCCCTGAGCGAGCGGCAGCTGCAGGCTCCAGTTGATCGTATTCGTCTGGCGGCGCATGTACGCCTTCCAGCTGTCCGATCCCGACTCGCGTCCGCCGCCGGTGTCCTTCTCGCCGCCGAATGCGCCGCCGATTTCCGCGCCCGAGGTGCCGATGTTCACGTTCGCGATCCCGCAGTCGCTGCCCGCTGCGGACAGGAACCGCTCGGCGTTCTGCAGTCGGTCGGTGAAGATCGACGACGACAGGCCGTGATGCGAGGCGTTATGCATAGCGATCGCTTCGTCCAGCGTCTTGAACTCGATCAAGTACAGGATCGGTGCGAACGTTTCGGTCTGCACGATCTCCCATTCGCTGCGCGCGCGCACGATCGTCGGCTCGACGAAGTTGCCGGAGCCCGGACGAACCTTGTCGCCGCAGAGCACCGTGCCACCCGCACGGCGCGCCTTCTCGATCGCCTGGCTGTAGCTGCTAACCGCGCGCGGATCGATGAGCGGCCCCATCAAGGTGTTCGATTCCAGCGGATTGCCGATCTTCACCTGCGCGTAGGCCTTGGTCAGCCGCTGTTCCAGCTCCTTCGAGCGTGACTCGTGGACGAATACGCGGCGCGTGCTCGTGCAGCGTTGACCGGCAGTGCCGACCGCGCCGAAGACGATCGCGGGCACGGCGAGATCCAGATTCGCGAACTCGTCGACGATGATCGCGTTGTTGCCGCCGAGCTCGAGCAGGCTCTTGCCCAGGCGCGCGGCGACGCGCTCGCCGACCTTGCGGCCGACAGCCGTGGAGCCGGTGAATGACACGAGATCGACCCGACGATCGTCGACGAACTTCTCCGCGAGCTCGGTGCCCGAACTGATGAACAGCTGGAAAATGCCTGGCAGTCCCGCGCGCTCGCAGACGCGATTCACGATGTTCTGGACCGCGATCGCGCACAGCGGCGCTTTCGGCGACGGTTTCCACACGCAGGCATCGCCGCACACTGCGGCCAGGAATGCATTCCACGACCACACTGCGACCGGAAAATTGAAGGCGCTGATGATGCCGACGATGCCGAGCGGATGCCATTGCTCGTACATGCGATGCATCGGCCGCTCCGAGTGCATCGTCGTGCCGTACAGCATGCGCGACTGACCCACGGCGAAGTCGGCGATGTCGATCATCTCCTGCACTTCGCCATCGCCTTCGGGCTTGATCTTGCCCGTTTCGAGCGTGACGAGACTGCCCAGTGCGCTCTTGTGCGCACGCAGCTCTTCGCCGATCAGGCGCACAGCCTCGCCGCGCTTCGGCGCAGGAACCATGCGCCACTGCTCGAACGCCTTGCGCGCAGAGACGATCACACGCTCGTAATCGGCAGCGGTTGCGCTGCGGACTCGAGCGATCAGCTCGCCGGTGGCCGGATTGATCGATTCGATCAGCGGGCCGGTGGTGTCTTTCGACCAGCCGCCGTCCTGCGACCACGCGCCGGCGTTGGTTTCAGCGATACCCAACGACGCAAGAATCTCACGCATATCAAACCTCTCCCGCGGGATTCCCCGCTCGCTTGCTCGCTCGGTCAACGGCGGTGCAGCGAGCGCTGGTGGCCGGCCTGACCGCTGACGACGACGTGCGCCGAAATCTCCTTGCCGCTGGCGGCAGCGTAGTGCTTGCCGAAGCGGTTCTGCAGCACGTCTTGTAGACGGAAATCTTCCTGGCGCACGAACCCGGCGTGACGTCCGCCGCTGTTCAGCACCAGATCCACCACAGCAGTCATTCCGGCGGCGGTCGTAACCTGAATGGCCGACCACAGGCGCCCGGCGATCATCTGCGGATACACCTTGTTGACGTAGTTCTCTTCGCGCAGGTCGCCGTCCTGTTTGCCGGTGACGGCGACGTAGATCACAACTACGTCCTGCAGTGTCTGCGGCACGGCGTTCTCGAGGATGCGCTTGAGCGTGCCGCGATCGTGATTGAGCTTGAGATCGTTCATCAGCAAGCGCATCTGCTCGCAATGGCCGGGATAGCGCATGGTCTTGTAGTCCATGACCTGCGTGCGCGCGCCATAGGTCTCGGCGAGCGAGCCGAGGCCGCCCGAGGTGTTGAACGCCTCGTACAGCGTGCCGTCGATCTCGATCTCTTCCAGGCCTTCGAGCGGTGCCGCCTCGATGCGGCGCCCGTCGACGATCGCTTCGCACGGATTGCCGTACTCGTTGATCAGACCCTCGGTCGACCAGGTCAGCGAGTACTTCAGGACGTTGTTCGGGTGCTGGGGCAGGGCGCCGACGCGCAGCTTCACCGTCCGCAGCTCGTCGAAGTGGCCGATCAGCTCGTTCGCCGCAATGGAAATGAAGCCCGGCGCGAGCCCGCATTGAGGCACGAACGCCTGCTTGGCGCCGGCGGCGATCTTGCGCACCGCGCGCGTAACCTCCACGTCTTCGGTCAGATCGAAATAGCTGGTACCGGCGCGACGTGCCGCTTCCGCCACGGCAATGTTGCAGTAGTACGGCAGGCCCGAGATCACCGCATCGACGGGATGGCTCTTGAGATGCGCATCGAGCGCCGCCGTGTCGGTGGCGTCGAGCTGGTAGGCGTGCAGATTCGGAAAGCGATGCGCATTGACGACCGCATTCGCCGCCTCGCCGCTCACGTCTGCGAGATGCACTTGGTACGAGCCGGACTCGGCGAGCAGGCCGGAGATGAGCGCTCCGATCTTGCCGGCGCCGAGAATGAGAACCTTGGGCATGCGGGACCTCCAAAAAAGGGGCGGCATTCTAGCAAGTCCCGCCGGATGCTACGCTCCATCCATGACCCGCAACCCCGATCTCATCCAATGGCACCCAGCCAGCTGGCAGAGCAAGCCGGCACAGCAGCAGGCGGCCTATGCCGATACAGCGGCCCTCCAGCGCACGGTTGCCTCGCTGGCGCGCCTGCCGCCGTTGGTCGTTTCCTGGGAAATTGAGGCGCTGCGCGACCACATCGCCGCTGCCCAGCGCGGCGAGCGCTTCATCCTCCAGGGCGGTGACTGCGCGGAAACCTTCGAGGACTGCGAGTCCGACAAGATCGCGAAGAAGCTGAAGATCCTGCTGCAGATGAGCCTGGTGCTCGTCTACGGCCTGCGCAAGCCGGTCGTGCGCATCGGCCGCATGGCCGGGCAGTACGCCAAACCGCGCTCGGCGGACACCGAAACGCGCGATGGCCAGACGCTGCCGAGCTATCGCGGCGACAACATCAATCGCCCCGGCTTCACGCCGCAGGAGCGCGATCCGGATCCGGAGCTGCTGTTGCGCGGCTACGAGCGCGCCGCGCTGACGCTGAACTTCGTGCGTGCGCTGATCGATGGCGGCTTCGCCGACCTGCATCACCCGGAGTACTGGGATCTCGACTTCGTGCGGCACTCGCCGCTCAAGGACGCGTACGAGCGCATCGTGCAGTCGATCTCCGACTCGCTCGATTTCTTCGAGGCGACCAGTCGCGCGCCGATCCACGAAGCCAATCGTGTCGCTTTCTACACGAGCCACGAAGGCCTGCACCTGCCATACGAGCAGGCGCAGACGCGCTTCATCGAGCGCCAGCAGCGCTGGTACAACCTGTCGACGCACATGCCGTGGATCGGCATGCGGACAGCGGCACTGGACGGCGCGCACGTCGAATTCTTCCGCGGCATTTCCAATCCGGTCGGAATCAAGGTCGGGCCGTCGATGAGCGCGGAGTGGGTGCAGGGGCTGATCGCGACGCTCAACCCGCGCAACGAGCCGGGTCGGGTGGTGCTGATCCATCGCATGGGCATCAAGGACATCGACAAGCGCCTCGCGCCGCTGATTCAGGCAGTGCGTGCCACGGGCAGTCCGGTCCTGTGGATCTGCGATCCAATGCATGGCAATACAGAGACCTCGAGCTCCGGATTGAAGACGCGTCGCTTCGAAAACATCGTCGCCGAGGTCGAAGCTGCATTCCGTATTCATCGCGAGCTCGGGTCATGGCTCGGCGGCGTGCATTTCGAGCTGACGGGCGAGGACGTCACCGAATGCACGGGCGGCGCCCGCGGCCTCACCGATGCGGATCTCGCTCGCGCCTACAAGTCGCAGGTCGATCCGCGGCTGAACTATGAGCAGGCGCTGGAACTGGCGATGCGCATCGCCGGATTGCATGAGAATAATAAGAAGAAGCGGATAACAGACAGATAGCGGATGGTGCGGAATGCCGAAGAAGAGCGACGCGGGCAAGATCAATCCCCGCAAGTATTCCAGTGAAGTCGTCGACGGTCTGAAACAAGCGCCGAGCCGCGCGATGCTTCGCGCCGTCGGTTACAAGGACGCGGATTTCAAGAAGCCGGCGATCGGCGTCGTCTCGACGTGGAGCAACCTCACTCCGTGCAACATGCACATCGATCGGCTGGCACGCGCCGCGGCGGCCGCGGTCGACAAGGCGGGCGGTAAAAGCACGACCTTCGGCACGATCACTGTCTCCGACGGTATCTCCAACGGCGCACCGGGCATGCGGTACTCGCTGGTGTCGCGCGAAGTCATCGCGGATTCGATCGAGACAGTCTCGGGTGCGCAGGGCTTCGATGGGGTCGTGGCGATCGGGGGCTGCGACAAGAACATGCCTGGCTGCCTCATGGCCCTTGCGCGGCTCAACCGGCCTTCGGTGTTCGTGTATGGCGGCACGATCCGCCCGGGCGCAAAACGGCGCGACATCATCTCGGTGTTCGAAGCGCGCGGTGCGTTTGCCAAGGGCGCGATCTCGGCACGCGAGATGAGCGAGATCGAGCGCACGGCGATCCCGGGTCCCGGCAGCTGCGCCGGAATGTACACGGCGAACACCATGGCTTCCGCGATCGAAGCGCTCGGCATGAGCCTGCCGAACAGCTCCGCGCAGGAGGCGGTCTCGCGGCACAAGATCAAGGACTGCGAAGACGCGGGCAGGGCGGTCGTGCGGCTGGTGAAAGCGGGCATCACTCCGTCGCAGATCCTGACGCGTGAAGCGTTCGAGAATGCGATCGCCGTCGTCATCGCCCTGAGCGGTTCGACCAACGCAGTCCTGCATCTGCTGGCGATGGCGCACGCAGCGAACGTTCCGCTCGAGCTCGACGACTTCACGCGCATCGGGTCGCGCGTGCCGGTGCTCGCCGATCTCAGGCCCAGCGGCAAATACATGATGTCCGAGCTCATCCGCATCGGCGGCATTCAGCCGCTGATGAAGGTGCTGCTCGATCAGAAACTGCTGCACGGCGACTGCCTGACGGTCACCGGCAAAACGCTCGCGCAGAATCTCAAAGGCGTGAAGCCGTACCCGAAGAGCCAGGACATCGTTCGCGCGTTCTCGAATCCCATCAAGCCCGACAGTCATCTCGTCGTGCTGTACGGCAATCTCGCGCCGGAAGGCGCAGTCGCAAAGATCACCGGCAAGGAAGGGCTGTCGTTCACCGGCCGCGCGCGTGTGTTCGAGGGCGAAGAAGCTTCCGTGCAGGCGATTCTCGACGGCAAGGTCGCTGCCGGTGACGTCGTGGTGATTCGCTACGAGGGGCCGAAGGGCGGCCCGGGCATGCGCGAGATGCTGAGTCCGACGAGCGCAATCGCGGGTCGCGGCCTCGCCGACCAGGTTGCGTTGATTACCGACGGACGTTTCTCCGGCGGCAGCCGCGGCTTTGTCGTGGGACACATCGCCCCTGAAGCCGCGGTTGGCGGTCCGATCGCATTGGTGCGCGACGGCGATGCGATCACGATCGATGCGCAAACGCGCGAAATGCGGCTCGATGTCGCGGCGGAGACGCTCGCACAGCGTCGCAGCGAGTGGCGTGCACCGGAGCCGTACGCGCGCAAAGGCGTGCTTGCAAAGTATGCACGCGTCGTGAGCAGCGCCTCGCGGGGCGCCGTGACGGATTGCGAGGTGTAGGATGTGACCATGCCCCGGCGAATCGAAATCGTCGAAGTCGGTCCACGCGACGGCTTGCAAAGCGAGCCCGACGTGCTCGCCACACCGCTCAAGCTCGAGCTGATCCGCCGGCTCGTCGACGCCGGCGTGCGCCGCGTCGAAGTCGCAAGCTTCGTCAATCCCAAGCGCGTGCCGCAGATGGCGGATGCCGAGGCGGTGATGGCAGGCCTGCCGAAGCGCTCGGACGTGCAGTACGTCGGCCTCGTGCTGAATCGCCGCGGCTTCGACCGCGCGCTCGCCGCAGGCTGCACCGAGATCGGCATGGTGACCGCGGCGACCGACAGCTTCGCCAAGAGCAATCAGGGCGCGTCGATCGAGGACACGATCGCAGCGTGGGAAGAGATTGCACCGCTGGCTCGGGAGGCGGGCATCCGCGCTCAGGTCACGATCTCGGTGTCGTTCGGCTGTCCGTTCGAGGGTGAAGTTCCGGCCTCGCGCGTCATCGAAATCGCACGACGGCTCGCGGCGTCGAAGCCGGTCGAAGTTGCCATCGCTGACACCATCGGCGTGGCGGTGCCGACGCAGGTCGCCGCGCTCGTTGAACAGCTGCTGCCAGCCCTGAACGGCGTGCCGCTGCGCTGCCACTTCCACAACACTCGCAACACCGCAGTGGCCAACGCGTACGCAGCAGTAATGGCCGGCGTGCATACATTGGATTCGAGCGTCGGTGGCATCGGCGGCTGCCCGTTCGCCCCGAACGCGACTGGCAACGTGGCGACCGAGGACCTGTTGTACATGTTGTCGCGTAGCGGATTCGAGACAGGCATCGACCTCGGCCGGCTGATCGAAACCGCCCGCTGGCTCCAGGAGCAGCGGGGCAAGCCGGTCCCGAGCATGGTTTCCAAGGCTGGTGGATTTCCCAAAAGATCAGCTGCTTAGAAGGCATAGCTGACATAGCGCTTTGATCGCGCGCGAGCCGCAGGGAGGCTTCGGGCGATGACGGCGGCGACCCGTAACGAGTGTTGCGGGTCGTCGTACGGCTGTCATCCATGATCCCCGCGCGTATACACTGCCCGGCATTGGGCCGCCACGGCCCTCACAAAATATTAGAAGGGAAAACCATGGCCAAAGCAGTGGACAAGGCTTACCAGACCGTCCGCGAGCGAATCGTGCGCGGAGTGTATCCAGCCGCATGCCGCATCACGGAGCAGGAAGTCGCCGCGGTGGCGGGTGTCAGCCGCACTCCGGTCCGGGAAGCCCTGCGCAAACTTCACGCTGAAGGATTGCTCGAGTTCATTCCGCATCAGGGGGCGATCGTCGCCGAGTGGACGGCAGAGGAGCGCGACGACGTATTCGAGTTGCGTGCGATGCTGGAGTCCTACGGCGCAGAGCGTGCCGCGCGCCGCATGACGGCCGAAGGCGTCGCCGAGCTGCGCCAGCTTGCCGAGGACCAGTATCACGAGACGCTGAGCAAGACCGAGGGTTACCTCGAGCGTGTCGGCGATCTCAACAGCCATTTTCACCGACGCATCCACGAGTTCGCCGGCAGCGCGCGCCTGATGGGTGCCCTGTCGTCGCTGATCGAATCGCCGGTGATGATGAAGACCTTCATGACCTACCAGGACGAGGACCTGATCCGCAGCGCCTCGCATCACCTGGAAATCGTGCGTGCGCTGGAAGCGCGCGACGGCGACTGGAGCGCCGCGCTCATGCGCTCGCACATCCTCGGCGCCCGCGGAGCCCTGCGACTCCTGTAAGTGCGTTAGAATTTCGCCGCGCCCCGGCCTGGGGCGCGCTTCATTTGCACTTATTTCAGAGGACTTCGCCATGCCCATTAAAGTCGGAGACAAGATGCCGTCCGGATCGCTCACGCTCGCCACGGCGGATGGGCCGCAGAAGGTCAGTGCCGACGACTACTTCAAGGGGAAGAAGGTCGTGCTGTTCTCGGTGCCGGGCGCGTTCACGCCCACCTGCGATGCCAAGCACCTGCCGGGCTTCGTCGAGAAGGCTGCCGACATCAAGAAGAAGGGCGTGGCGACGATCGCCTGCCTGTCGGTGAACGATGCGTTCGTGATGAAGGCCTGGGGTAAGGCGCAGAACACGGATGGGAAGGTCGACATGCTGGCCGACGGCAACGGCGAGTACACCAAGGCACTCGGCCTCGAGCTCGACGCAACCGGCTATGGCATGGGCATGCGCGGCCAGCGCTTCTCGCTGGTGATCGACAACGGTGTCGTGAAGCAGGTCAACGTCGAGCAGAAGGGCGAGTTCAACGTGTCGAGCGCGGAGCACGCGCTGACGCAGCTCTAGCCCGACAGCGCCTTTTCCAGCTCCGGCAACACCTGGAATAGATCGCCGACCAATCCGATGTCGGCGACTTCGAAAATCGGCGCCTCGCTGTCCTTGTTGATCGCGACGATCGTGCGCGCATCCTTGATCCCCGTCAGATGCTGGATCGCGCCCGAAATGCCGATCGCGACGTACAGCTCGGGCGCGATGATCTTGCCCGTCTGACCTACCTGCAGATCGTTCGCTGCGTAGCCCGCATCGACCGCGGCACGCGACGCGCCAACTGCCGCGCCCAGCTTGTCCGCCAGGCTGTAGATGATCTTGAAACTATCGGCACTGCCGAGCGCGCGTCCGCCTGAAACGACGCGCGATGCGGTCTGCAGGTCCGGGCGACCGGTCGCTGCGGCCGAGCGCGAGACGAAGCGTGTATGCGTCGGCAGCTGTGCGCTGACATTCGCTGACTCGACGCTGCCGCTGCCACCGGATCCAGCTGGCTGGAACGATGCCGTGCGCACTGTTGCGACGAGCTTCTTGTCCGGCGACGCCTCCACCGTGATGACAGCATTGCCTGCGTAGACAGGGCGGCGGAACTTGTACGCGGACTCTACCGCCATGATGTCGCTCAGCTGACCGACACCGAGCAGCGCGGCGACGCGCGGCATCAAGTCCTTGCCGAAGGTCGTCGACGGGCCAAACACGTGCGTGTGATCGGCTGCAGCCGCGGCGACCTGCGGTGCGAGCACGGCAGCAAGCGGCTCCTTGTTCGCAGCGTTCTCGATCTTCAACACGCGCTTGACGCCCTGGATCGCGGCCGCCTGCGTCGCGACCGCGCCGGCATCAGCGGCGAGCACTGCGACATCGATCTGCGCGCCCTGGATCTGGCTCGCGCAGGCCACGCACTTGGCGGTGGCGGGATTGAGCTTGCCGTTCGCATGCTCGGCAACGACGAGAATCTTGGCCATTACAGCAAACCCTTCTGCTTGAGCGCCGCGACCAGCTCGGCGACATCTTTCACCATCACGCCTTTCTGCCGCGCCGCCGGCGCAGCGTAGTTGAGCGTCTTGAACTGCGAGCCCGCGTCGACGCCGAGATCGGCGACGGCGATGGTGTCGAGCTGTTTCTTCTTCGCTTTCATGATGTCGGGCAGCTTCACGTAGCGCGGCTCGTTCAAGCGCAGATCGCTGGTGATCACCGCCGGCAGGTCGACCTCGATCGTCTCCAGGCCCGCGTCGACTTCGCGCGTCACACGCGCTTTCGCACCATCGAGCTCGACCTTTGAGGCGAACGTCGCCTGCGGGCGATTCCACAGCGCCGCGAGCATCTGGCCGGTCTGGTTGTTATCGTCGTCGATGCCCTGTTTGCCGAGCAGCACGAGCTGCGGCGATTCCTTCTCAACGAGCTTGAGGAAGATGCGCGCTGCGGCGAGCGGCTCGACCTGGGCATCCGTCTGGACCAGGATGGCCCGGTCGGCGCCCATGGCGAGACCCGTGCGCAGCTGCTGCTGGGTATCGCCGGGGCCGATGCTGACCACGATCACTTCGCTGGCGCCGCCTTTCTCCTTGATGCGCAGCGCCTCTTCGAGCGCGATCTCGTCGAAGGG
>DATNFA010000091.1:0-28388 GCA_035606615.1 Steroidobacteraceae bacterium | reverse complement strand
TTCCGCGTTCCGCTCGGCGGCGGGCAGAAGACCGGCTGGTTCTTCGACCAGTCGGCCAACCGGCTGGCATTGCGCAAATACGTCGGCGGCTCGCGGGTGCTCGATGTCTTCAGCTATCTCGGCGGCTGGGGACTCGGTGCGCTGCGGGCCGGTGCGACTGAGGTCACGTGCGTCGATTCGTCGGCGCCTGCCCTGGAAGGCCTGCAGGCGGCTGCTGCGGCGAACGGCATGAAGCCCGCGACGATTCGCGGCGACGCCTTCGACGTGATGGAGCAGCTGCATGCGGAGAAGCGCCGCTTCGACGTAGTCGTGATCGATCCGCCGGCGTTCATCAAGCGCAAGAAGGACATCCCGAAAGGCGAGGCCGCGTATCGCCGGCTCAACCAGCTCGCGATCGGGCTGCTGGAGCGCGATGGCATCCTGGTGTCCTGCTCGTGCTCCTACCATCTCGAGCCGCAACAGCTGCTGGCCGCGATCCAGCGCGGCGCGCGCCACCTCGACCGCTTCGCGCAGGTCGTCGAGGTCGGCGGCCAGGGGCCGGACCATCCGCTGCACCCTGCCATCCCCGAGACGCGCTACCTCAAGGCGTACTTCTGCCGCATCGTGCGCGACTGACGGGCGCGGCCACGGCCATTGGTATACTTGCCCGCGCAATGGGCCAACAACAATGATTCCCTACCCTTCGATCGACCCCATCCTCGTCTCGATCGGTCCGTTCGGCCCCGTCGGCCCGCTCGCGATCCGCTGGTACGGCCTGATGTACGTGATCGGCTTCGCCGCAGGGTGGTGGCTCGGCCGCCGCCGCGCGTCACAGATCGGCTCGACCTGGACGCCCACCGACGTCGATGACGTGATCTTCTTTGCCGCGGTCGGAGTGATCCTCGGTGGGCGGCTGGGGTGGATCCTGTTCTACGGCACGAAGGAAGTGCTGGCGGATCCGCTCATGATCCTGCGCATCTGGGAAGGCGGTATGTCGTTCCACGGCGGCCTGCTCGGCGCGCTGATCGCAGTTGCAATTTTTGCCGCGCGCCGCCGGCGCAACCTCGCCGACGTCTACGATTTCCTCGCGCCGCTGCCGGGGCTGGGCATCCTCGCCGGGCGCATCGGCAATTTCATCAATGGCGAGCTGTGGGGCAAGCCGACGGACGCGCCGTGGGGCTTCAGCGTCGATCCGGCAGTGCTGCATCCGATGCAGGCGGCCGAAGCACGGCGCTTGTGCGAGCACTTCAGGATCGACCCCTGCGTGCTGCACGTTCACGCGTCGCAGCTCTACGAAGGACTGCTCGAAGGGCTGCTGCTGTTCGTGATCCTCTGGGTGTTCACCGCGAAGCCGCGGCCGCGGCTTGCGCCGTCCGGGCTGTTTCTGCTGTGCTACGGCGTGTTTCGCTTCATCGTGGAATTTGTGCGCGTGCCGGACGAGAATCGCGGTTACCTGCTGTTCGACTGGGTGACGATGGGACAGATTCTCTCCACGCCGATGATCCTCGCCGGCATCGTGATGCTGGCGATCGCCTACCGCCGCAACCAGCCGAGCGGCAATCTGCAACTGCAGACCACGTGACATGCAGCAGTACCTCGATCTCCTGCGCTACATCCGCGAGCGCGGCACGCGCAAAGATGACCGCACGGGCACCGGCACGCTGTCGGTGTTCGGCCATCAGATGCGCTTCGATCTCGCGCAAGGTTTCCCGCTGCTGACGACCAAGAAGCTGCACCTGAAGTCGATCGTGTACGAGCTGCTGTGGTTCCTGAAGGGCGACACCAATGTGCAATATCTCAAGGAGCACGGCGTGTCGATCTGGGACGAATGGGCCGACGAGCGCGGCGAGCTCGGCCCCATCTACGGCAAGCAGTGGCGCGCCTGGCCGGGCCCGGACGGCCGGCCGATCGACCAGATCAGCCGCACGATCGACCTGATCCGCCGCAACCCGGACTCGCGCCGCATCGTCGTCAATGCCTGGAACGTCGGCGAGCTCGAGCAGATGTCGCTGACGCCGTGCCACGCGCTGTTCCAGTTCTGGGTCGGCGACGGCAAGCTGTCGTGTCAGCTCTATCAGCGCAGCGCCGACGTGTTTCTCGGCGTGCCGTTCAACATCGCTTCCTACGCCCTGCTGACGCACATGTTCGCGCAGCAGTGCGACCTCGCTGCCGGCGACTTCATCTGGACCGGCGGCGATTGCCACCTCTACCTCAACCACCTCGACCAGGCCGACGAGCAATTGCAGCGCTCACCGCTGCCGCTGCCGCGGCTGGCGATCAAGCGCAAGCCGCCGTCGATCTTCGAGTACGAGTTCGAGGACTTCCAGCTCCTGAACTATCAGGCGCATCCCAGCATCAAGGCGCCCATCGCCGTCTAGCCGTCCATGCCCACGAAGCGAAGTCGCAAACAGGAGCGCGGCAAGCCGCGCCCGTCCCCGAGAAAGGCAGCCGCGCGGAAAGAGTCCGACCACTACGAGCCGCCGCCGGTGGAGACGCGCGGCTCGGGCATCCACGGCCACGGCGTGTATGCGACGCGGGCGATCAAGAAGGGCACGCGCATCATCGAATACCTCGGCGAGCGCATCACGCACGCCGAGGCCGACCGGCGCTACGAGCGCAAGGGCGATGACGACGGCCACACGTTCTTGTTCATTGCCAGCAAGCGCACGGTCATCGATGCCGGCGTCAACGGCAACGAGGCGCGGTTCATCAATCACAGTTGCGATCCGAACTGCGAAACGGTCATCGAGAACGGGCGCGTCTTCATCGAGGCGATCCGGCGCATCAAACCGGGCGAGGAGCTGGGTTATGACTACCAGCTGACCTGGGACAGCACCGATGACCCGGTCGAGCTGGCGTTGTACGCGTGCCGTTGCGGCGCGAAACGCTGCCGCGGCACGATGCTGGACCGCGAGCCCCTCGACAAGAAGCCATGACTGCGCAGCAATGATCTCGATCATCGTCGCCATGGCCGAGAACGGCGTGATCGGAAGCCTCAATCGGCTGCCGTGGCACCTGCCTGACGATCTGAAGCGCTTCAAGGCTTTGAGCCTGGGCAAGCCGATCGTCATGGGCCGCCGCACGTTCGATTCCATCGGCCGGCCTTTGCCCGGCCGCACCAACATCGTGATCTCGCGCAATAGCGGGCTCGCGATCGAAGGCATCCGCGTGGTGCATTCCCTCGACGAGGCGTTGCGCGCCGCAGGCGCCGTGCCGGAGATCGTCGTCATCGGCGGCGCTGAGATTTTCCGGCAAGTGCTGCCGCGCACGAGCACGATTCATCTCACGCGCGTGCATGCGCGCGTCGCGGGCGACGTCCTGTTCCCGGAGCTCGATCCTGCGCAGTGGCACGAGTCCGCGGTGGAACACCATGCGGCGGATGAGCGTCATCAGTACGCTTTCAGTTTCGTCACGTTGCAGAGAATCGGGTCATGACGCGCTACAACTGTCTCGAGTGTCCCGGGTATTGCTGCAGTCACGGCCGCATCGCGGTGAGCGAGTTCGATATCCAGCGCCTGGCGCGGCATTTCGGCCTGACCGAGGCCGAAGCGAAGGAGCGGTTCACGTACCGCTATCGATCGCCCGACGGGGACGAGCAGGTGCTGCGTCACCATAAGGATCACATCTACGCGTCCGTGTGCCGCTTCTTCGATCGGGACAAGCGCCGCTGCACCGTGTACGAGGCGCGGCCGAACGTCTGCCGGCGTTATCCGTACGGCAAGGCCTGCGGGTATTACACTTTCCTGAAGTTCGAGCGGGAACATCAGGGCGACGATGAGTTCATTCCGTCGGCGTAGCGTTTGCGACTGAACAAGTACATCAGCGAGACGGGCCTGTGCTCGCGCCGCGAGGCGGACGCGCGCATCGAGGCGGGCCGCGTCACCCTCAACGGCGTCGTGGCTACGCTCGGCACGCAGGTCGCGGCCGGCGACGTCGTGTGCGTCGACGGTAAGCCGGTCGGCGGCCAGGAGCGCCACGTCTACATCGCGCTCAACAAGCCGGTCGGGATCACTTCGACGATCGAGACGCACGTCGCCGGCAATCTGCTGGAAGTCGTGAAGTATCCGCAGCGCATCTTCCCGATCGGCCGGCTCGACAAGGACTCCGAAGGGCTGCTGCTGCTGACCAACAACGGCGATATCGTCAACGAGATCCTGCGCAGCGAGAACGAGCACGAGAAAGAGTACGTGGTCACGGTCGATCGGCCGGTGACGGAGATCTTCCTCAACGGCATGGCGAGCGGGGTGCGCATACTCGGCACGGTCACGAAGCCTTGCAAGGTCACGCGCGCCGGGCCGGCGACGTTCCGCATCGTCCTCACGCAAGGGCTGAACCGCCAGATTCGCCGCATGTGCTCGTTCTTCGGCTACAAGGTCGTGAAGCTCCAGCGTGTGCGCATCATCAACCTCACGCTCGGCAGTTTGCGGCCGGGACAGTGGCGGGAGCTCGAGTCCGAGGAAGTGCGCGGTCTGCTGCCCGGCAAGCCGCAGTTCAACTTCTAGGGCTGCGTCACCGTCACATCGTCGAACTCCGCGGCAGTGCCGGCCGTGATCAACCCATAGCGGCCTCTCGTGCTTGCCGGATCCACGACCGGGTCGCGGCCTTCGAGCGCCAACGACCCGTTGACGTACACGCGCAATCGATCGTCGACCGCCTCGAGTCGCAGTGCGTACCACGTCCCAGCTGTCACTGTGAGTAACGCGCTATCGAAGACCTGGACGGCCCCGCTGTTGATTTTGCTCAGCGTGATGTAGCCGTTGCGATTGACGGTGATGAGCATGTAGTTGGCATTGTCCCGGTACCGGGCGATGAGTCCGAACCAGGGGTTCGTGCCGCTACTGAAGCTGATCGCTCGCACCCGCGCCGCGATGATCTGATCGGCTGCTTCCGGCTGCGCTGCATCGTACGGGATACCTGCGATCGCGAAGGTCCTGCCGGAGGCGACCGCCTGTCGCAGGACGTGGTTTGCGCCGCTTGCAACAACGGACCAGTTTGCGGACGGCGTGGTCTTCCACTGCAAGAAGCCCGGCTCCTCGAAGTCATCGGCAAGCAGCGTGAGCGCCGGATTCGGGCTCACGAGCACGTTGTCGAACTCTGCCTGCGCGAAGTGGGTCCTGAAGCCGACGCTGCCTTGCTTGAACGTCGTGTCCCGCGCCTGGAGCCGCAAGCGGCCGTCGATGTACACGCGCAGCCACGTTCCAACGGCCTCCAGACGCACGTGATAGTTGCGGTTCGGTGTAACCGTCAACGCGGTCGAGGCGAGCGTCGTGAACGAGTCGCCGATCCGACGCGCCAGACGCAGGGTGTTGTTGTTGCGCAGCGAGACATAATAGTAGTGCTGGCTGTCGACGTGCCGCGCCAGCAGGCCGACCCATCGGTCCGATCCATTGAAGGCCACTGGCCGCACATCGGCTTCGATTGCAACATTTGACCTGTTGATCTGGCTGAGCGTCGTGAAACGCGCGTCCGTCGTTGAGTTCTGACGGTACACGCGCGAGCCGCGCGACACTGGCACCGTCCAGGTGGGCGACGATTGAATCCAGCCCGCCGCATTGGCGTCTGCGAAGTCATCCTGAACGATCGCCGGCTGAGCGAGGTTTGCAGGCACGCGAAATACATAGACTCGATCGCCGCCCATTGCAGCCAACGTGTCGCCGTGGAAGGAGATGGAGCCGCCCAGCCCGAGGCCCGGCCGCGCATCGCTCGCCAGGAACTTCACTACCGGGCTGAAGACCTCGGAATCCGGTTGCTGCACATAGACGCTGACGGAACCGCTATTGGTGCCGCGGTCTTCATCGCCCGGCATGCCCACCGCAAGGCCGGGGGCGCCTGCAACTCTGTTCAGGTCCAGGTCATCGACGTGAAACGGAAAGTCGATGGGCCGCACGTTGTCGACTGGCCGCCAGTTGTCCGGGCTGTCTTCGAGAAAGATCGAAGCGCCGCCGAGTCCGTCGCTGAATGCGCCGGCTCGGGCGCCGGGCCCAGAGGCCAACACACTGACCTTCGCGCCGGCGAGCGGGCCCGACGGCGTCAGGTAGTCGTATAGAGCGTCCACTTGGGTCCAACCCTGGAGGCTGCGCCGGAACAGGTAGAGCTTTCCGGATTGCGAGGGGTCCAGCGGTTCCTGCATTTGCGCTGTGGGATTGCCCATGACGAAGTATCCGGCGTCCGCCGCGACGTGCTCGCCGAAATAATCGTCGTCCGAGATGGGTGGGTCACCGGCAAGCAGGCGTCCTTCGAAGGTCCACTGCCCCGGCGCATCCCGGCGATAGATGAAGGCGGCGAGACGCCCGCTGGTTCCGCCGAGCACCACGAGGTTGGTCGCGGTGGCGATGTCTGAAACCTCTGAGAAAGGAGCAAGCTGCGTTTGCGTCCAGCCGGCGGCCGAGCGTTCGAATACAAACGCTTGCGCGAGGGACGAGACGGCGATCGTGTCCGCCGCCACGTCCACGGCAAGGCTGCTGAAACCGTGATCGCCGGGGACAGGGAAATCCACCAATGTGCGCATGTAGCGCCAAGCACCGGTGGCGCTCGGCCGTTCGAACAAGAACGCGACACAACGAAACCCTTCTTCTCCGTGCGGCTCGAGCTGGTTGCGGACCTCGCTGGTCGCGACCAGCGTATTGCCGTGCATCGCCACAGGGCCGTTCAGGGGCAACTGCGCGTCAGGGGACTGCAGCTGCGCGGACTCCTCGACAATCAGCGGCTGTGACGCCGCGGCGTGCGCTGTATGCCCAGTCGTCGCCAACAAAAGAGTCGCGATGGCGACGCAGGTACGGCTCGATGTGCTCATGACGCTCTCCCTGGCACGTCTCCCTGAAGGAGTGGCGGCCTACACGGCTGGCTGGCCGGCGTACTGTTGAGCGCTCAACGTGGCGCGCACTGCGGCTGTTCCACAGCGGACGATCCCGGAATCGTAAGCCAGGTGCTTCAGTGCTATGGACCTGTGTGCGCCGCACGCAGTAGGCTTGCGCGCCATCGTTCATGGGTTTGCGACGCAGTGGATTCCGATTACGACGTCAAGACCCGGGTGACCGGGCTGGAGCAGCTGAAGATCGGGCAATCCGGGCAGGGTTGTCTCGTCGTCATTCACGCGCCGGCGCAATCCGACCTCGGCCGCCTGCACACGCTCGCCAAGGAAATCACCACGATCGGCCGCGGTCGCGACAACGACATCGTGCTGCCGAGCGACTGCGTGTCCCGCCGTCACAGCCGCCTCGAGCTGCGGGACCAGCGCCTCTACCTGGTCGACCTCGCTTCGACCAACGGCACCTACGTCAACGACGACGCGCAGCCCGTGCGCGAGCGGCCGCTCGAGCGCGGCGATCGGCTGCGCATCGGCGACACGATTTTCAAATACCTGTCGGGCTCGGACATCGAGGTGCAATACCACGAGATCCTGTTCCGCATGACGGTGACGGACGGGCTCACCAACCTGTCCAATCGCAAGCAGCTCGATGCCACGCTGCATGAAGAGATCCCGCGCGCGCGGCGGCACAACCGCGAGCTCTCCGTGCTGATGCTCGACATCGACCACTTCAAGCGCATCAACGACACCCATGGCCACCTGGCTGGCGACTCGGTGCTGCGCGGGCTGGCAGCGATCCTGCAGAAGCGGCTGCGGCCGAACGACCGGCTCGGCCGCTACGGCGGCGAGGAGTTCTGCGCGATCCTGCCGGAGACGGCGTTGGCGAACGCCGCAAAGATTGGTGAAGAGCTGCGCGCGCTGGTGGAAGCGCACGCCTTCGTCGCCGAAGATAAGCGCATCAACGTGACGATCTCCATCGGCGCCGGCAGTCTCGCCGAAGGGATGGACATGGCCGACCTGTACCGCCGCGCCGACGAGATGCTGTACCAGGCCAAGCGCACGGGCCGCAACAAGGTGTGTCATTGAGAATTCCCGGCCTCGCGGCGCTTTTCGATGGCGAAAAGTCTCCGAGGCGCTTTTCGCAACCGCTTGCGAAAGGCGTGGCTTTCGCTGCGCTAGTGCTGGCGAGCCTGTCCGCCGCAGCGGCGGAGCAGGGCAGTGCTGATGCGCGCGCGCAGGCGATCGCCGACTATCCCACGGGCGACTCGTGTCTGTTCTGTCACCGTAACGACATCGGCACGAGCTGGCTCGACAACTCGCACGCCTGGACGGTGCGTCCGGTCGGTGAGCCGCCCGCAGTGAGCCCGGTGCCCGCCGATGCCACGCACGTGATCGGCAAGGAGCACTTCCGTCCGCTCAAGCAGAGCGGCTATGGCAAGTTCGCGTTACGCGCGTTCGCCGGCACGACGTGGCAGGAGAACGTATTCGAGAAGCAGTGCGTGGGTTGTCATACGACTGCAGTGAATCCGCAGACCGGCGAGTACTCCAGCATCGGGCTCGACTGCTACGCCTGCCACGGCAACGTGCCGGAGGATCACGCGACCCGGAAGGGCACGGCGCTGTTGTCGCGCACACGGCCGAACGCCGCCAAGGAAGTCATCTCGATCTGCGGCTCGTGTCATCTACGCGGCGGAGAGTCGAAGACGAGCGGTCGGCCGTACCCATACGCCTTTATCGCGGGCGACGATCTGTTCACGGATTTCCAAGTCGATCTGCAGCGCGACAGCAAGGTGAGGATCGATAGCAGCGATTCGCACGTGTACCTGAAGACGCGCGCGGTGTTGGAGGGCGGGTCGGAGAAGAGCTGCGTGGATTGCCATCGCGTTCATGGTCCGCCGGAGGTCAAGAAGAACGATGGCAGACATTTCAGCGAGGTCTGCCATTACTGATGGCTACTCGACTGTCACGGACTTGGCGAGGTTGCGGGGCTGGTCGATGTTGCGATCTTTGGCGAGCGCGACGTGATAGGCGAGCAGCTGCAAGGGAATGTTCAGCAGCAGCGCGTCGAGCTCGGGTTCCGACTTCGGTACTTCGATGATGCCGTGAATTTTTACGGGCAACGCGTCGCCGGGTTGCGTGACGACGTAGACCGGCCCGCTGCGCGCACGAATCTCTTCGATCGTCGAAAGGTTCTTTGCGAACAGGTCGTCGCGCGGCATGACGACGATGGTCGGCGTCTGCGGGCTGATGAGCGCCAGCGGGCCGTGCTTCAACTCGGAAGCCGGGTAAGCTTCCGCGTGCAAATAGCTGATTTCCTTTAGCTTCAGCGCACCCTCCATCGCGACCGGAAAGCCCGCGGCGCGGCCGACGAAATAGGCGTCTTCGTACTTCGCGATCTCGCTCGCGAGCCCAGCGATGTGCTGTTCCTGCGCGAGGATGCTCTCGATCTGCGCAGGCAAGGCTTCGAGCGCTTTGAGCAGTCGTGCCCCTTGCGCTGTCGACAAGTCGCGGATGCGACCGAGATGAATCGCCAGCAGCGCGAGCGCCACCAGCGTCGACGTGAAGGTCTTGGTCGCGACCACCGCGATCTCGGGTCCGGCGTGCAGATAAATCCCTCGACCGCACTCGCGCGCGACCGTGCTGCCGACGACGTTGACGATGCCGAGCACGCGTCCGCCCTTGCGCTTCACTTCCTGGACGGCGGCGAGCGTGTCGAAGGTTTCTCCCGACTGGCTGACTGCGATGTAGAGCGTGTCCTGCTCGACCACGGGATTGCGATAGCGAAACTCCGAGGCGGCCTCGGCGTGCGCCGGAATGCGCGCGAGCTGCTCGATCAGATGAGCGCCGGCGCAGCCGGCGATGTAAGCGGAGCCGCAACCGAGAATCTTGACGCGACGGATCTCCAGCAGTTCGCGCGCGGCCATCTCGACGCCGCCGAGATGCGTCGTCTGAAAGCGCGCGTCGAGGCGTCCGCTCAACGTGCGGCGGATCGCTTCCGGCTGCTCCGCGATCTCCTTGCGCATGTAATGCGTGTAGCCGCTCTTGTCGAAGGACTGGTCGGTCCATGCGATCGTCGATGCTGTCTTGGCCGTCGGGCCGCCATCGAGCGTCGAGGTCTCGAAGCCGTCAGCGCGCACGACTGCGATCTCGCCGTCGTCGAGATGCACGACGCTCTGCGTATGCCGCACGAGCGCGGCGGGATCCGATGCGACGAACATTTCGCGATCGCCGATGCCGAGCACGACAGGACTGCCGTTGCGCGCGACCACGATCGATTCGGGCCGCTGGGCATCGAGCACCGCCAGGCCATAGGTGCCGGTCACGAGGCGCAGCGCGGCGCGCACGGAGTCTTCGAGCTTGTCCGCAGGCAGTGCCGCGATCAGGTGCGCGAGCACCTCGGAGTCGGTCTCCGATTGAAACGTAACGCCACCTGCCTGCAACTTCGCGCGCAGCTGTGCGGCATTCTCGATGATGCCGTTGTGAACGATCGCGAATCGGCCGGTGCCGTCGCTGTGAGGATGCGCGTTGCGATCGCTAGGCTCGCCATGCGTTGCCCAACGCGTGTGCGCGATGCCTGGCGTGCCTTTCAGCTGCGCGGGCAACTGGCGTTCCAGCTCGCGAACTTTGCCCTTGGCCTTGTGAATGCTCAGCTTGTTGTTGCGAGCGCAGGCGATGCCTGCCGAGTCATAGCCGCGATATTCGAGCCGGTGCAGGCCTTCCATGAGGATGGGGCCTGCTTCGCGCTTGCCGACATAACCGACGATTCCGCACATGCCCTGCATCTCCCGCTTGCGAAAGGTGTGGCTTTCGCTGCGCTTCAATGGCGAAAAGTCGCCGAGGCGCTTTTCGCACTAGCCATAGATCACCCGCCGGATCTGCCGCTCGGTGTAGGCGGGCGCTCGAAAGCGGCGCTGGCCCAGCTCGCTGGCAATTTGCGTGAAGATCTCGCTGTTCGACCGGCCCTGTGCCTGCAGCGCGAAGTGGCGCCGACGGATGAAGTCGTCGGCGGTCTCGTCGAGAAATGCGATGACTTCGTTGACGACGCGCGCGGCTTCGGCGGGGCTCAGTCGACTCGAGCGGACGAGATACGCAACCAGCTCGCCGAGTTCGGTCTGATCCGGCATGGGCGCGGAGTCTGCCTCGTTGGGGGTCATGTCCCCAACAATCCTGCCCGAATTCGGGCAGAATGCGAACCACAATTCGAGGGGAACAGCGATGGTTTCGTTGAATCAGATCGGCCAGATCGCCATCACCGTGAAAGACCTGCCACGCGCCGTCGCCTTCTATCGCGACGTGCTCGGCATGCGGCACCTGTTCGACGCGGGGCCGAAACTGAGCTTCTTCGATTGCGGCGGCGTGCGCCTGATGCTCGATATTCCCGAGCAGGCGGAGTTCCGGCATCCGCCTTCCATCCTCTATTACAAGGTCGAGGACATCGCGGCCGTGCATCGCGAGCTGCAGGGGAAGGGCGTGCGCTTCGAAGACGAGCCGCACGTGATCGCGAAGCTGCCGACCCACGATCTGTGGATGACTTTCGCGCGCGACAGCGAAGGCAACATGTTCGCGCTGATGTCGGAAGTGACCAACCGCTAGGCGCCGTCGCGCTCGAACACGATCAAGTGCTGCAGCGGCAGCGTTCGCACGGTCTTCACGTGCTTGAATCCTGCCGCCTGCATTTCACGCCGCACCTGGCGCTCGGACATCTTGTGCACCGGCTTGATCTGCACTTCGGGATCCTCGGCGCGATACTCGATCAGCGCGACCCGGCCGCCGGGCTTCAGCGCCTCGCGCACTTTGCTCAGCACCTCGTACGGGTACTCGAGCTCGTGATACACGTCGACCATGAACAGCAGGTCGATGCTGTGCGGCGCGAGATTCGGGTCGCGCTCCGAGCAGAGCACCGGCCTGATGTTCGCAACGTGCTCGCGAGTGGCGCGCTGTGCGACCGCCTCGAGCATCGCCGGCTCGATGTCGATTGCCAGCACCCTGCCTGTCGGACCGACCAGCGGAGCGATGCGGAAACTGTAGTAACCGGAGCCGGCGCCGAGATCGGCGATCGTCTGCCCGGGTTTGATTTCGAGCGCATCGATGACGAGCTGCGGCTGTTCCTCCGTCTCGCGCTCGGCGCGCTCCAGCCAGATGATGCCGCCCGGTCCCATGACGTGGGCGATCTCGCGGCCGAGATAGAACTTGCCGATGCCGTCCGGGTCGTGCGCCGCCCGGAACTCATAGCGCTGGGCGAGCGGCTCGGCGTGAACGACGAGACCGAACAACAACAGCAGGGCGCAGGCCGCGGCTTTCATGGCCGCATTCTACGCGTCAGTGCTCGTGCCGGCTCAGGTAGAGGTAGATGTAGCTGGTGAGGAGCAGCACGCAGAGGCAGCACGCGAAGGCGACGCCCCAACCTGCTGCGATGACGGCGAATACATTCACTGTTCCGCTGTGAGGCGCAGGCAGCGAGCCGAAGCCGCTCGCGACCGCAAACGTTACGACGCTCACCAGGACCCATCGCAACAAATAGCCGGGCAGATGAATCCGCATGTCGCGGTTGTGCCGGTATGCCGCCGCGCGCGCGTAGCGATCGCCGCGGGTCGCGTCTCTGAACAGCCAGAACGGCCAGACGTAGCGGAACAGCACGCGCGAGAGCGGCATGTCGACGTAGTAGCTGGAGCGGGCGACCATGCGAAATAGATGTGCGGACCCCGCGGATAGTTCCGCAGTACGGCCGGTCACAAGCGTAGCGTACCGCGCGCCAGCTCGATGACGTCGCCGCTGACGAAAATGCGCTTGTCGCTGTCGACGTCGAGCAGCAGCGTCGACGGACGGTCGGCGTACTCGCCCTGCGCGATTTCGAAGTGACACGGCAACTTGCGTCCGGCCGCAATCATCCAGCCGCCGAGGTTCGCCGTCGCTGAACCCGTCGCCGGATCTTCGAGGACGGCGCCGCCGGCCGGAAAGAAGAAGCGCGACAGCAATCGACCGGGCTGCGCGAGCTCGGCGAAGACATACGCCATGCCGTGGCCATCCTCGCTGAGCACGCCGGCGAAGGTTGCAGGATCAGGACGTACGCTGCGCACGGCGCGTTCGCTGGTCAGCGGGATCACGAGCTGCTCCTTGCCCGCTTTCACCCAAAGGGGCTCGGTGCCGATATCGCTTTCCGTCAGCCCCAGCATTTTCGCGAGCGTGGCGCGCGCTGCTTCGCACTTGCGCCAGGTCGGTGCATTGGCCTGCAGCGTCCAGCGATCGCCGTCGGCGCGCACCGGAATGATGCCGGCCTGCATTTCCAGCTTCAGATCGTTGCCGCCCAGACCGAGCGCACGGCAGACGTGCGCGGTGCCCAGCGTCGGGTGACCGGCGAAAGGCATCTCGTAACTCGGCGTGAAGATTCGCACCTGCGCCGTGGCGCGCGCAGAGGGCAGCACGAACGTCGTCTCGGAGAGATTGAACTGGCGGGCGAGTGCCTGCATCGTCGCCGTGTCGAGCGACTCGCCGCTCTCGAACACGCACAACGGATTGCCGGTGAGCGGTCCGCGATTCTGGGTGAACACGTTGACGATGCGAAAGGCGAGTTCGCGCATGGCGGCTTCTCCGATGGAGCTGCCGTTCATTCTATTGGGAGGGGCAGGCGCGCCAAGGCACAGTCCAGCGACCCGCGGACAGCACAGCTGCCTATTTTGGGGCTTGCGGGCTAATCGGCGTCAGCCGCTCCTCGATCATGCGCTGGGCAGCCTGGAAATCGACTGCGCCGAGCGTGCTGACGTTGCGCGTGAGCTGCTGCAGGATCTTGTTCTGGATGCGGCCGCGCTCCAGTGCGACGGCGTACGGGATTTCGTCGTGAAACATCACCATCGAGTAGCGCGGCACGAAGCGTTGCGGAAAGCGCCGCTCCAGCTCCAGCGACAGCGTCTTCTGCAGATGAAATTGCGGATCGCGCACCGTGTCGCGCATTTCGAGGTAGTTCTCGATCGCCATGTCGGCGATCGCATCCGTGTGCGGCCGGCGCTCCACTTCGAAGCGGCGGAAGGTGCTGGCCCAGTCCGCAGTCGCAGCGAGCATCCCGAGCAGTTCGCGGCAGTCCTCGAAGGCGCAGTTCATGCCCTGGCCGTGAAACGGCGTGATCGCGTGCGCGGCGTCGCCGATCAGCAGCAGCTGATCTTCGACCGACCAGCGCTCGCAACGCACGGTGCCCATGATGCCGGTCGGATGCTTCATGAACTCGTCGGTCAGCGCCGGTAACAGCGCGCAGACGTCGGGGAAATGGCGGCGGAAGAATTGCGCGATCCGGCCGGGCTCGTTGAGCGACGCGAAGCTCTCTTCGCCCTGATGCTGCAGGAACAGCGTGACCGTGAAGCTGCCATCGAGATTCGGCAGCGCGATCAGCATGAAGCCGCCGCGCGGCCACACGTGCAGCGCGTGCTTCTCGATGCGATGAGTGCCGCCGGCGCCGGGCGGCAAGCGCAATTCCTTGTAGCCGTGCTTGAGCAGATCTTCGGAGGCGGGCACTTCGAGGTCGCTGACCAGTGCACGTCGCAGGACCGAGCCGGCGCCGTCGGCTGCGATTACCCGTCGCAGCGGACATTCTTCGAGGCGACTGGAAGTCTCGTCGCGCAATACCAGAGCGCGATGGCGAATATCCGCGCCGACCGCAGCAGTGCGAAACCGGATGTCGACTCCGGCGCGCTCAGCGGCGTCGATCAGGATGCGGTTGAGATCGGGCCGCGAGACCGAGTAGATCACTTCATGCTCGCCCTGGCCGTAAGGCACGAAGGTCAGCGCGCCGTCGATGCCGTGGAGCATGCGTCCGGGCATCGGAATGAGCAGCGGGCGCACGCGATCCATCACACCGGCAAGCTCCAGCGCGCGAATGCCGCGTGCCGCCAGAGCGAGATTGATCGAGCGGCCTGCGGGGATGGCGGAGTGCCGCATGTCCGGCATGCGTTCGAAGACGCGCAGCGGATGCCCGCGTTGCGCGAGCAGCGTTGCGAGCAGAGTTCCCGCGAGACCCGCGCCGACGATCGTGACCGGCTCGCGACGTTCCTGCTCGACGGCGCTCATTGCAGGATCCGTCCGAGCGCGGCGGCGAATTCCCACGCCTCGACGAACGTGTTGTAGAGCGGTATCGGCGCGACCCGAATCACATCGGGCTCGCGCCAGTCACCGGTACAGCCCGCGGCGGCTAGCGCATCGAATACCTTGTGAGCCTCGGACGGTGTTCGTCGCAGCCGCAGTGAGAGTTGGCAGCCGCGCGCTTCAGGATCCCGCGGCGTAAGGATCGTCACTGACTCCGCGAGCTGTGCGCGCAGCAGAGATTCGAGATACCCGGTCAGCTGCACGGATTTGGCGCGCAGCGCCGGCATTCCCGCCTGATCGAACAAGGGCAGCGACGCGAGCAGCGGCGCGGCGGCGAGAATCGGCAAGTTGGAAATCTGCCAGCCTTCGGCGCCCGGCAACGGTTGGAAGTCGTGCGGCATCAGGAAGCGGCTCGCCTTGTCGTGGCCCCACCAGCCAGCGAGGCGCTCGAGGTCGAAATCGCGCGCATGACGTTCGTGCACGAAAGCGCCGCCGACCGCGCCCGGACCGGCGTTCAGATACTTGTAGTGACACCAGACGGCGAAGTCGGCGCCGGAGTCGTGCAGCTCGAGCGGCACGTTGCCGATTGCGTGAGCCAGATCGAAGCCGACGCGACATCCTGCACGGCGCGCAGCCTGCGCGATGGCGCGCAGATCGAAGCGCTGGCCGTTGAGGAACTGCACCGCAGGCAGCATCACGGTCGCGATCTGCGCACCTTCGCGTTCGATGAGCGCCAGTACATCTTCATTACGCACCGCTTCTTCGCCGGTCCGCGGCCCGATTTCCAGCATGGCGGTCCGCGGGTCGAAGCCGTGCAGCCGCACTTGCGACGCGACGGCATAGCGGTCCGAGCCGAACGCATTTTTCTCGATGAGGATCTTCGAGCGTTCGCGGGTCGGGCGATAGAACGTGGTGAGCATCAGGTGCAGGTTCACCGTCAGCGTGTTCATCGCGACGACTTCGAGCGGCTGCGCACCGACCAGCCGCGCGAGCGAAGGCGCGAAGCGCTCGTGATAGCTCAACCAGGGACGGTTCGATTCGAAGTGACCGTCGACGGCGCGGTGCGCCCAGCTGTCCAGCTCCTCCTGCAGGATGCTCGCGACGGCCTTGGGCTGCAGTCCCAACGAATGGCCGCAGAGGTAGACCTGCGGCGTGCCATCGGCGCGCGTGGGCAGACGAAACTCGTCGCGCAGCTTCGCGAGAGGGTCGGCGCGATCCTGCTGTTCGGCGAACGAGCGGTCGAGCGGGAAGTTCATGACGGTGTGAGCGGCAGCAGGATCGGTCGGCTGGGGGCTGCATCTGCAACGAACGGCGCGACCTGCAGGTTCAACAGATATTGGCCGTCCGGGATCGAATCGTCGATGAATGCCAGCTCAGTGACCGTCGCGTTCGGGCGCGTTGCCTCCGCTGCCTTGGTTGCCCCCGGCGGCAGACCCCAGAAAATTCGATGCGTGGTCAGTTCCGCATCGTCGCTGCGATCGAGGGAGGGCAGATCGACGACGAGCGCGGTAATGCCGTTCTCGACGATCCAGCGCATAGCGTCGGCAGAGAAGTACGGGGCTGGCGCGCGATCGTAGTTGCGCTGGAGCTTGTCCCGTGTGTTTGGCAACGTGCGTACAACGAGGGCACCGTAGTAACGCAGCTCATGGGGGGTGACTGTCGCGGCAAGCGCTGCGCGTGTGATCTGAGGCGCCGATGCGACGGAGACGAGCCGCGCCGGATTGAAATGCTCGCCGCTGAGATCGCGAACGCTCAGGCGCTCCGCGGTCACGTGCCCGACGCACTCGGTGTGCGTGCCATTGCAATGCGGAGTCAGCGTGTGCGTCGCGCAGTTGCAACTTCCGCCGCGGCGCACGTCGCCGACGAAGGAGCCGGCGGTGATCGCAGCGGCCGTCGCTCGCGCCGCGCCGAAGAACATCGGCTGCGGAGCGTCGAACTCGAGTGGAATCGAAAGATCGTGCCCCTGCGTGCCGACGCGCCAGCGGCGGCCGGCGATCTTGACAATGAGCTCGGGCGTCTCAGTCGCCACGCAAGGCTCGTCGTTCAACGCTTGTGCGCGACGGTGCCGCACGCCTGGCACGTGCGGTTCTGAGGCGAGCCGTAGAACCGCTCGAAGATCGGCGGCAGTTGTTTTTCGATGTCGTTCACGTGCAAGTACTCCGCATACAGCGGGTACTGGCAGTGATCGCAGTACCAGAGGAAGCCGTCCTGCTCTTCGGGACGGCGCTGACGCTCGATCACGAGCCCGACGGTGTTGGCGAAGCGCTGCGGCGAGTGCGGCACGCGCGGCGGCAGCAGCAGCACTTCGCCTTCGTGGATCGGAATGTCGACGCGGCCGCGGTCCTGCATCGTCCGCAGCGTCATCGTGCCTTCGAGCTGATAGAAAAACTCCTCGCCCGGATCTTCATGATAGTCGGTGCGTGCGTTCGGCCCGCCGACCACCATGATGATGAGCTCCGAATGCTGGAACACGCGCCGGTTGCACACGGGCGGCTTGAGATCCTCGCGGTGCTGCTCGATCCATTGATTCAGATTGAATGCTTTCAGCGCGTTCATGGGGTCTCGCCAGTTGCGCCAGAGCGAAATCTCCGGCGGGCGTTTCGTGGACAGCGCGCGAAGTATAACTGTAGGCTGCGGGCATGAGATACGAGAGCGCTCTGCTCGCAATCCTGTCTGCCGTGCCGGGGCTGCTGTGCGGCGCGCATGCCGCGGAACCGGCCTCGCCCGAGCCGGTGCAGGCCATCTGGAAGAACCAGGAGTTTGCGTTCTTCTACCAGAGCCAGACGACGTTCTATTCCTGCTCCAGCCTGGAGGCGAAGCTCGTGCGCCTGCTGAAGGTGCTCGGTGCTCAGAAGCCGTCGGTGAAGGTGCGCTCGGTCGATTGTCAGTCCGGTCCGGTGCGCACGCCGCGCGTGTTCGTGAACGTCACCGCGCCTGTCGAAGCCACCGCCGAGGCGATCGCCGAGCGCGACAAGGGCAAGAGCAAGCGCGAGCTTGCGGCGCGCGTGCGCGGCGAGAAGGAAGATCCCGAGGCGCTTGCACCGTTTCCGGCGCAGTGGAAGCTCGTCTCGCTGAGTCGGGGTGCAGTCGACCTGGAGCCGGGCGATTGCGAGCTGATCGACGAGTTGCGTCGCAAAGTGTTGCCGAAGCTTGCTATTCGCATCGTCAAGGACGGCACGCACTGCATGCCGCAACAGTTGACGCTCGGCCAGCCGCAGCTGGAAGTGCAAGCGTTGGTCGCGCTGCCGAAGCCGGATCAACCCAAGCCGGAACAGTCGAAGAAATAGTCTGCCCGGGGGCGCTACTCGCCGTCCGGACTCAGACCCGACGAGCTGCAAGGCACGAAGACCGGCGGCTCCTTGCGATCGAGCCGCACGGCGCACAGCTTCTCGCCCCAGACACAGCCGGTGTCGATGCTCAGCACTCCATCGCCGTCGTGGTAGCCCAGCGCCGACCAGTGCCCGCAGACGATGCGCAGATCGCGTGAGCGCCGCTTTGGCACGCGAAACCACGGGAACACTCCGGCCGGCGCGCTCTCGACCTTGCCTTTGAACTTCAGCTCCAGCGTGCCGTCGTCGCGGCAGAAGCGCAGGCGCGTCAGGCAGTTCGTGATGAAGCGCAGGCGCTCGACGCCGCGCAGATCGGCCGACCAGCGCTTCGGCTTGTCGCCGTACATGTGCGTGAACAGCTCGAGACAGCGCGCGTCGTCGCGCAGCGCCTGTTCCAGCTCGGCGGCGCACGATCGGGCAGTCGCGAGGTCCCACTGCGGCGGCAGTCCCGCGTGGATCATCGTGTACCCGAGCGTTGCGTCGTGATGGAGCAGGGGCAGCGAGCGCAGCCACGTCAGCAGCTCGTCTCGATCCGGAGCTTCGAAGATCTCGCCGAGAGTGTCTTGCGGCTTGAGCTGCTCGCCGGGCGTCAGGGCCGCGGCCAGCAAGTGCAGATCGTGATTGCCGAGCACGGTGATGGCGGCGGAGCCGAGGCTCTTCACGAGCCGCAGGACGTCGAGCGAGCGCGGTCCGCGGTTGACCAGATCGCCGGTGAGCCACAGCCGGTCACGGGCACGATCGAAATGCAGCTGCGCGAGCAGTGCCTCGAATTCGTCGCAGCAGCCCTGGATGTCGCCGATGGCGTAGGTAGCCCGGATAGCCATTGACGGCGAATGCTGTCGGCTTGCCGAAACTAGTGGAGCAGCCCCGGCATCGCCAAGGTAAACGGTGCAATCGGCGCGTCGAAGTGCGCACCGTCGTCGGCGAGCATTTGATAGCTGCCTTGCATGGCGCCGACGGGCGTTTCGAGCACGGCGCCGCTCGAATAGCGAAAGCCCTGGCCCGGCAGGAGATAAGGCTGCTCGCCGACCACGCCTTCGCCGCGGACTTCCTTGACCTTGCCGTTCGCGTCGGTAATCACCCAGTGGCGCGTGAGCAGGCGCGCCGGGACCTGGCCTTCATTGCGGATCGTGATCGTGTAGGAAAAGGCGTAATGGCCTTCTTCGGGCTTGGATTGCTCGCCGACATAATTGGCGCTGACGTCGACGCGGATCCTGTGCGTCCGGGCCGGCTGGCTCGTCGCCTGCAGCTGCCTGCCGGCAGTCGTGTCGTCGCCCTCGTTATCGGGTGTACTTTCGCTCATGGAAGTCCAACTGCCTCGTTGCGTGGCCCCCGGCGAGACGCCCGGATTCTAGCAGCACTGCGGCTCAGCACTTGCCTGAAAAATTCTGGTCGTTATGTCTATGTCTGCCGCGTCGACAGTCGCGCTCAGTGCAACCGCACGGCCAGCACGTCGCACGGCGCCGCGTGCAGGATCGTGTCCTCTGTGAAATTGAGCAGGATGGCGAGGCCATGACGCTCGCGGCTGCCGAGCACGATCAGGTCGACGCCGAGCCGTTGCGCCGTGCGGATGATTTCCGTCTTGATGCCGCCGGTCTCGATCAGCTGACGCGCATCGGTCAGCGCCAGCTTGCCCGCCAGCTCGGCGAGGCGCTTGCGCGCGCGCTCCACCAACTCGCTCTCGATCTGCACGGTCGGCAACAGCGCTTCGCCCATCGGTTCGACCGGCACGTACTCGACCACGTGCAGCAACGTGATCTCGGAGCGGTAGCAGGCGGCGATGGCTTTGGCCCGCTCGCCCACCAGCTGACTGTCGTCGGACAGGTCCACGACGAGCAAAATTTTCTTGTAGTCGGGCATCGTGCGCCCCCTGAAGCGATACGGCGGGCGAATAGTGCGAACGCGCCGCGCCTCAAGTCAATACGGTGCCGTGACTCTTCTTCAATGCCAGCTGCGCCGCCAGCGCGGCGAACCCCGCGGCCGGGATCGTTTCGGCGCGCACGCCCGGGTCGATCCCGGCAGCACGGATCTCCTCCTGGCTCAGCATCGCCTTGAGAGCGTTCCGTAACGTTTTGCGTCGCTGCGAGAAGGCCGCTGCCACGACATTCGCGTAGAGGCGCGGCTCCTCGATGCGCAACGGCTCCGCATGCGGCGCGAGCCGCACGAACGTCGACACGACCCGCGGCGGCGGACGGAAGGCGCCCGGCCCGATGTCGAATAGCGGTTCGACGCGCAACCACGGAGCGAGCATGACCGTGAGGCGTCCGTAATGCTCCGAGTCGGGCGCCGCAGCCATGCGGTCCACGACTTCCTTCTGCAGCATGACGTGCATGTCGCGGATGTGCGCGCGCTGCTCGATCAGCCGGAATAGCAGGGGCGTCGAGATGTTGTACGGCAGATTGCCGACGATCCGCAGTCCGCGACCATCGTCGAGGGTGGCCAGGTCGAACTCGAGCGCGTCGGCTTCGAGCAAGTGCAAGGCTGCGCTCTCGCCGCTGGCCGAGCGCAAATGCCGGATGGCATCGCGATCGATCTCGATCGCATGCAGCTCCGGCAGACGCGCCAGCAGCGGCAGTGTGATCGCGCCGAGCCCCGGGCCGATCTCGACCAGCCGTTGCTCCGGCCGCGGATCGATGGCGGCCACGATGCGCTGGATCACGCCGGGATCGTGCAGGAAATGCTGACCGAAGCGCTTGCGAGCTACGTGCATCAGCGGGTGGCGGTCGCCAGCTGCAACGCCAGCTCGATAGCGGTGGCGAGGCTGCCGGCATCGGCAGTGCCCGTGCCGGCAAGCGCCAGCGCCGTGCCGTGATCGACGGAGGTGCGGATGATCGGCAGGCCCAGCGTCACGTTCACGGCGTTTTCGAAGCCCGCGTACTTGATCACCGGCAGGCCTTGATCGTGAAACATTGCCAGCACCGCGTCGGCCTGCTTCAGCATGTGCGTAGTGAACGCAGTGTCGGCCGGCACAGGACCGATGAGGTGCAGGCCCGTTCGGCGCAGCGCGTCGAGCGCCGGAGCGATCACTTCGATCTCTTCACGGCCGAGATGGCCCGACTCGCCGGCGTGCGGATTGAGTCCGCACACGATGATGCGCGGCGCTGGAATTGCGAAGCGCGTGCGCAAGTCGTGATCGACGATGCGCAGCACTGTCTGCAGCAGCTCGTCCGTGATCGCCGCGCTTACGTTCTTCAACGGGAGATGTGTCGTTGCGAGCGCGACGCGCAGCGAGCCGCTCGTCAGCATCATCACCGGATGCGCGCCGCCGGTGCGCTCGGCCAGATACTCGGTGTGTCCCGAGAATTTGTTGCCGGCATCGATGATCACGCTCTTCTGCACCGGAGCCGTGACCATCGCCGCGAACTCGCCGGCCATGCAGCCGTCGATGGCGCGATCCAGCAGCTGCAACACATGGCGTGCGTTAGCGCGATCGAGGTGACCCGGGCGAACCGGCGCGGCGACGGGCACGTGCAGAACGCGCAGCGTGCCGGCGCGATGCTCCGCGGGCACATCGTCGGGTTTGTAAGGAAGGAAGGAGAGTGGCCTGCGGAGCTGTTGCGCACGTGCCTGTAGCACTTCGGTGTCGCCGGCGACGATCAACTCGCACGGCCAGGCGCGTCCAGCGATGTCGATACAGAGATCCGGCCCGATCCCTGCCGGCTCGCCGCAGGTCAGGATGAGCCGGGGCGGCGGCATTACATCCTGTATTCCACGAACGCCTCGTCGCGCAGCCGGCGCAGCCACAGCTCGGTCTCTTCTTCCGCTTTGGCTTCGCGCAGTTCTGCAAAGGCGTGCTGACGCTTCACGTCCTCGGTGGCGTCGTGCTCGCGACGACCCAGCAGCTGGACGATGTGCCAGCCGTACTGCGTCTTGAAGGGCTGGCTGATCTCGTTGTCCTTGAGGGCGTCGAGCTGCTTTTCGAAGTCCGGTACGAAGCTGCCCGGGCCGGCCCAGCCGAGATCGCCGCCGTCGGCGGCAGAGCTCGGATCCTGCGAGGTGACTGCGGCGATCGCGCCGAAGTCCTCGCCGCCGTTCAGCACGCGCTCGCGAATGCTCGTGAGCTTGGTTGCGACGGTCTGGTCGTCCTCGAGCTCGCTGGTCTTCAGCAGGATGTGACGCGCGTGCACCTGCGCGACCACGGCCTGCTGCTGGCCGCCGCGCAGCTCGTTCAGGCGGAACAGATGGAAGCCGCTCGGTGTGCGGATCGGCTCCGAAACTTCGCCGGCCTTCATCTGCTGAATCTTGTCCGCGATGATCGACGGCAACTGCGGGCCGCGGCGCCAGCCGAGCGAGCCGCCTTCGATGTTGGTGCTGCTCTCGGAGTACGCCACGGCAAGCTGCGCGAAGTCCTCGCCGGCCGTCGCCTTGTCGTACACCTCTTTCGCACGCTGCTCGCGCGTTTCGATCTGCTCGGGCGATGCGGTGACCGGCACGGATATCAGAATGTGCGAGATGTTGTACTCGGTGTTCTGGTCGGGCGCGTTCTGCTGGCGCGCCATGAACTGCTCGAGCTCACGCGGCGAGATGTTGATGCGGCCGATCACGTCGCGCTGACGCAGCAGCTGCAGCGTCATCTGGCGGCGGATCTCGTCACGGTAGTCGCGATAGTCGATGCCCTGCTGCGCGAGCGCGCGCGGCAGGTCGGGGAAAGGAATGTTGTTGCGCTTGCCGACGTCCTCGAGCGCGCCGTTGAGCATCTCCTCGGAGACCTCGATGCCGAGGCGGTTGGCGCGCTGGATCTGGACCTCTTCGATGATCAGCCTTTCGAGGATCTGCTTGCGCAGCACGTTGCGCGGCGGCAGCTCGGTCTTCTGCTGACGCAGACGCTGAATGATCTCGTCGGTCTGCTCATCGAGCTGACTGACCAGCACCACACCGTCGTTGACCACGGCCGCGATGCGATCGAGCAGCACACCGCTGCTGGACAACTCGCGCGTCTGCGCAAATGCAGTGCTGACGGTGAGCGTAAGCCCCACGACGAACCATGAAGCCAGGGCGAAAGTGCGGGCGCGTAGGAGGTGCATCGGCGGTTGGCGTGAATTTCCAGGGCAATTTCTAAGGTTCTGGCGGGCCGGACGAGTATCCCCGAATCGACCGTTCCAGGAAAGCATCGGCGCCCACTCCGACACTCGACAGGCCGTTTAGTTCAAGCTGCAGCAGGAAGCTGGTGTCGGTATCGCCGGTGCGGTCGCTCACGTAGCGGCGCGCTACGGCGCGGATCCGCCAGCAGCACGAGCGATACTCCAGGCCCGCGAATTGATCCAGCGATTTCTGGTCCTCCAGCGAGTACACCAGGCGCGCGTAAGCGGTCCAGTCCTTGCCGAGCGGCCAGGCCACCGAGCCGTCGACCTGCTCGATGTTGCCGCGGCGGAAGCGATAGCCGACGTTGGCGACGCGGTCGAATGCCGGCTTGTACTGGACCTGCACGTCGCCCTTTTCCGAGCGCGTGTCGTTCGGGTCGTACTGCACGCCCATACCCACGTTCCAGTCGCCGAACGCAGTGACGTCGAGCTCCGCGATGATGTCGGAGAACTCCGTATCGCTAAGCACCTCGCCCGGCAGTGCGACGCGCGGTTCGTCGAAGTAATACGTCTGACCGATCGTGCCGGAGATGAACTGCTTGCCGCTGCTTGCGTCGAGCAGCCGCGAGGTGAAGCCGACGCTCATCTGGTTCGCGTCGCTCAGGCGATCGGCCCCGACGTAGCGATTCGTGCGAAACAGCTGCACCAGGTTGAGGTCGGCCGGCGCAGTGTCGAACACCGGCAGGGTGTTCTGATTGCGAAACGGCACGTACAGGTACATGAAGCGCGGCTCGAGCGTCTGCAGCCGCTGTTGGTGCGAGCCCGAGGGCCGCTCGAAGATCAGGCCGCCGTCGACACTCAGGATCGGTGCAGAGCGGCTCGGCGAATCGTCGCCGGGTATCGGGCCCGTGTCGTCGAGTCGATAGGAGGTGTAGCGCCAGCTCGCCGCCGGTTCCAGGTACATGCCCGCGCCACGCATCGGCAGGCGGACCTCGGGCGCGACGTCCATGCGCCAGCCAGTCGTCACCCGGTCTTCGTAGTTGTGCGCGAAGTTGCCGACCTCCAGGTCCAGACCGAGCTCCAATCCCGCCAGCTGGTTCGGGAAGCCCGCATGCACGGCGAGCTGTGGCGCGATCGTGTGCGGCCGCAGCTCGGGAGGGATGCCGATGTCGTCGATCGTTTGAAAATTCTGTGCGCGCAGCACGGCGAGCCAGTGCTGCGTGAGATACGTGAGGCTGGCCGAGCGCTCGAGATAGCTGATGCTCGTGCCTTCCGGCCCGAGGCCGAAGTCCTCGAACCATTGGCTGTCGCCGACATTCGCGGCGTCGATGTCGAGGCGCAGCGTATCGGTGAAGTCGGAACGGTCGACGAAGCGCACGTAGTGGCGCGAATCGCCGAATTCCTGGTCGTCGGGCAGGTACTCGGTTTCCAGGGTGCCGTGGCCCAGGTCCGTCAGGTAGCGGAACTCGCTGTCGAGCTTGCCGCCGCGCTTGGAGAAATACGTCGGCACGAAGGTCGCGTCGTAGTTCGGCGCGATGTTCCAGTACCACGGCACCGCGAGCGATGAGCCGCTGCGTGTGGAGGTGCCGATCGTCGGAAACAGGAAGCCCGACTTGCGCTGGTTGCCGACCGGAAAGGAGATGAACGGCGTGTACAGGATCGGCACGCCCTGGAAGTCGAGCCGCACGCCGCGGCCGAAGCCGATGCCGGCGCGCTGCCGGATGTCGATATCGCTGGCGTGCAGCACCCAGGCTTCTTCGCCGGCGGGGCAGGTCGTGTAGCGGACGTCGTTCAGCTTGAGCTGGTTGTCGCGCGTCACTTGAATGCGGTCCGCGGCGCCGCGTGCGTTGCGATCTTTGAGCTCGAACTGCGCGCCTTCGAAGGTGGCGCCGCCGACCTGGTCGACCTCGGCCGAAGTGCCGCTCACCGTCAGGTCCGGGTCGGCATACTCCACGGCCTCGTCGACCTCGAAGCTTTGCTCCTGGCTGTTGTACTTGGCGTTGCGCGTCTTCAGGGTACGCTCGCCCTGCTTGATCAGCACATCGCCCTGAAGCAGGTACTCGCCGTCGCGCGTGGCTTCGACGCCGTCGGCCTCGTATTCGATCGGCGTGTCGCCGAGCGCAGTTTGCGGTTGTTCGCGCGCGGCCGGACGGGCGGTGCCGCTGGCCCGCACGGGAGCTGGACAGCTGTTCTCGTCCTCGGCGGCGGTGGCGCTGCCGGCAAGACATGCGGCTATTGCTGCGATGATCGCGGTGGACAGCGTGCTGTGCCGTGCTCGTTCGCGAATGGATTTTTCCGGCCCCGGTGCATGCATCGGCTGCGATTATAATGAGCGCTTCATCCCGGGAGCACCGATCAACGTGTCATCTTCCCCTCACGCCGGCACCGCCGCGCGCGATTTGCGGCTCGAACAACTGGAAAACTGGCTCGCGAAGCTGTTCGGGACGCGCGCTTTCCAGGTGACCACGGCCTCGGCGGACGCGAGCTTCCGTCGCTACTTCCGCGTCGCTCGCGGCAGCGACACCTGGATAGCGATGGATGCACCGCCTGCCAAGGAGGACATGGAGCCGTACATCCGCATCGCCTCGATGCTCGTCGATGTCGGCGTCAACGCGCCGCGAGTGCTCGAGCGCAACGACGAAGAGGGCTTTCTGCTGAATTCCGATCTCGGCTCGCAGACGTACCTGATGGAGCTCGAGGGGCGCGGCGACGCGGATCGCCTCTACGCGGATGCCATCGACGCGCTCGTGCACATCCAGTCGCGCGGCGGTGGCCATGCCGCGCGCCTGCCGTCCTATGACGATGGGCTGCTGCGAAGGGAAATGGGCCTCTTTCCGGAGTGGTTTTGCGGCCGGCATCTCGGCCTGACGCTGTCGGGTGACGAGGCGGTGGCGCTCGCAGGCGTGTTCGATGTCCTGAGCGAGACAGCGCTGCAACAGCCGCGCGTTTTTGTCCATCGCGACTACCACTCGCGCAATCTCATGGTCGGCGACGGCGCGCGCCACGGTCCCAACCCGGGGATCCTGGACTTCCAGGATGCGGTCAACGGACCGGTGACGTACGACCTCGTCTCCCTGTTGCGCGATTGTTATGTCGCTTGGCCAGCCGAGCGCGTGCGTGCTTGGGCTCTGCAGTTCCGCGCAGCCGCGCACGGCGCGGGCGTCGGCGTTGGTGGCAGCGAGAACGAGTTTCTGCGCTGGTTCGACTTGATGGGTGTGCAGCGTCACCTCAAGGCGATCGGCATCTTCGCGCGCTTGTGGCATCGGGACGGCAAGCCGGGTTACCTGAACGACATTCCCCGCACGCTGAACTATGTGCGAGCCGTCAGCGGCAGTTATCGCGAGCTGCAGTTCCTGCAGTCATTCATCGATGGGCGCGTGCTGCCAGCGCTCGAAGCCGCGCGCGCGCGAGGCTGAATGCGCGCCATGATCCTGGCCGCGGGGCGCGGCGAACGCATGCGCCCGCTCACCGATACGCAGGCGAAGCCGCTGCTCGAAGTCGGCGGCAAACCGCTCATCCAGTATCACCTCGAAGCGTTGGCGCGCGCGGGCATCACCGAGATCGTCATCAACCTCGCCTGGCAGGGCGAGCTGATCCGTCGCGCGCTGGGCAGCGGCGAGCGCTTCGGCGTGCACATCCGCTACAGCGAAGAGCCCGAGGGTGCGCTCGAAACCGGCGGCGGCATCTGCGCCGCGCTGCCGTTGCTCGGCCCCGAGCCGTTCCTGCTGATCAGCGGCGACATCTGGACCGAGTTCCCGCTCGCTTCATGCATCGACCGCCTCGCCCGCAACGACGTGGCGCATTTCGTGCTGGTGCCGAACCCGCAGTTCCATGCGCAGGGTGATTTCGGCATCGAAAACGGGCGGCTGCTCGACCGCGCGCCACGTCATACATACGCCAACATAGGCGTGTTGCGCGCCGAATTCTTCGCGGGACGGCAGCCAGGCCGCTTTGCGCTGGCTCCTTTGATGTTCGAGTGGATCCGCCAGGACCGCGTCAGCGGCGAGCTGTATCGAGGGCGCTGGCACAATCTCGGGACACCAGCGCAACTCGCGCATCTCGACGCGCAGCTGCGTGCACATGACTCCCGCGGCGGCTGATCGTGTCTGAACCGGCACTTTTTAGTCGTGTCATACGAGTCGGCGGGGTGGGTGCGGGCTGCCGAGGGTTCGCTGCACCCGCGGAGGATCGGCGCGTTCTGTCGCGGCGCTTGCCTTCCTCGTCGAAACTTTATACCTTGCGCGGCGTTTCTGCGGTCTACGATGACTGTAACGTCAATCCGGAATTTACGGACTACTCCTCCTGGCGTTACTCGTTCGGCCCGGGGAAACGGGGGTTGTATGCCGCTATGAGCATACTCAATCGAACGAACACAAGCGGTTACGCACTAAGTCTGCGGGGCTGAGCTGAATCCCCGCGCTTACATTCAGTCGAGCAATTGTCGAGCTGCACAGAATGCCTTACGCACCAGCAAACGATAGTTCCTTTTTGACGCGTCGCGGCTTCGTTTTCCTCCTGATCGTGGGGCTGCACCTGGGGATGTACTACGTACTCAACTCAGGTCTGTCGAAGCACCTGGTCGACGTGGTCCTGGGTCCGATCGAGACCCGCATGATCGAAGAGGCGCCGAAGACCGACGAGCCGCCGCCGCCGCCGCCGCCGAAGATCGAAACCCCGCCGCCGTTCGTGCCGCCACCCGAGGTGTCGATCGACCTGCCGGTGGAGAGCAACACCTCCACTGCGATCCAGACCGTCACGAACGTGCGCCCGACCGCGCCGCCGCCGCCGGTCGCGCAGCCCACGCAGGTCGTGCGCACTGCACCGAAATCGGACACGCGCCGGCCGCTGTCGCAGCCCGAATATCCGCCTTCCTCCCGCCGCGCCGGTGAAGCCGGCACCGTGATTCTCGAGGTCTATGTGCTCGAGACCGGACGTGTCGGCGAGGCGAAGGTGAAACAGTCGAGCGGTTTCCCGCGTCTTGATGAAGCCGCGGTGAGAGAGGTCAAGCGCTCGTGGCGCTTGGTGCCTGGAACCGAGAACGGCAAGCCGGTGCCGATGTGGGGGCAGTTCGCCGTCACATTCAAGCTGACGGACTGACGGAATCCGGCAGCGGATTCAGAACTCAACCCACAGACTCAGGTCATAGCTTTAACAGTAGAGGATTGCGCTCCCATGGCCGAA
>DATNFA010000090.1:0-26520 GCA_035606615.1 Steroidobacteraceae bacterium | reverse complement strand
GGCGCGCACCCACCAGTTCATTGGTCCCACCGCGCGCCGCGCGTCGCGGGGCGCGCACGTGCCGGCGCGAGCGAGAGTCTGAAGGTGAGCTGCGGATCGCTGCCTGCGATCTCGACCTTCTGCGCGAGGTCCTCCGTCTTGTCGCGGCTCTGCGCATGCCACGCAGCGATCGTGTACTTGCCTGAATCGAGACCGGGCAGGCTGAACGTTCCATCTTCCTTGGTGACTGCGAAGCGATCGTTCGGCAGCACGAGGATGATCGCGGACATCCAGTCATGAATGTTGCAGCCGATCTTCACGACGCCGGGCTTATCGAACAGCACCGGCGGCGCCTCCTCGCCCTTGTACAGCGGCAGCTCGAAGCGCTTCGGCCGCGAGAACGAGTACACGTGATGACGGATCTGATCGCGGTTCGGAAACCGCACCTGCGTGCCCACGGCGATGGGCAGCATTTCGGGTACGAACGTCTTGTTGAACTGGTCCATGATCGCCGTCGATGCCGCAGACGACGGCAGCGACGCCGGCTCCTGCACGAACACGACCGCGTTGGCGATCGGCTTGCCGTCCTGGCCGAGCACCTGGCCGGAGACCGTCCGTGCGGCAGCGTTCGACGCGAGCGCCGCCACGCCGAGAGTCGCCAGCAGAACTTTGAATGCTTGCATCAGTAGCGGAACCGATAACTCAGCTGCCAACCGTCGTGCGAGCGCTCGCTCGGCGTGCTGCCCGGACGCGTGCTGTCGAGCCAAGTGTACTCGACGCCGATCCGGTGCCGCAGACCCCACTCGAATGCATACGCCGCCGTAATGCCGTCGCCGCGCTCCGCGGTGGAGTTGCCGCCGTCGAGATCGCCGAGGCGAAACTCGTCGTAGCGGACTGTCGCGCGATGCGAGCGATGACGAAACGAGAGCAGCGCGTAGAACGCGCGCAGCGAGCTGTCGTTCGTCGTATCGCGCACCAGCGCCGTGCCGTCCAGATACTGGGCGACGACGTCGAGATTCGACAGCGGATGCAACACCACGCCGACAGTTGTGAAATGTGTATTCCACGAGCCATCGGCGTTCTGATCGCCGCGATTGTCGAAATAGCCGACCTTGATCGCGCCTCGCTCGCGAGGATCGCTGATCGTCACCAGCGCGTACGCGGCCGGTCGATCGTCGCGCTCGTCGAAGATGTCTGTGCGCGTGCCGTTCGGCAGTGGCAGATCGGCATTCAAGCCGCTCAGGCCATCGCCGATCACCCATCCACGCAGCGCGAGCAAGCGCCCCAATTGATCCGGACCGAAGCCCGCGCCGATGACGATACCGAGGCGCGGTCCGCGCTCTCCTGCGTGCCACCATTCGCCTTCGACACCCGCAATGCTGATTTCCTCCCACAGCCAGTTGTCGAGCGCCGAAGCCGAGAGCGTGTACTCGGGCGTCCAGGCTGGGCCGACGTGCTCGAGCGAGAACGGTGAGCCTGCGAGTCCGGCCTGCAGTCCCCAGCCGCTAGCCTCGTCGCCCCACTCCTTGCGCAGAAAGGCCTCGACCAGCCATGGCTCATAGCTGTCGGCGAGATCAGGCTGCACGTTGGCTTGCGCCTGCGCGCGAATTCCCCACGGCAGCGATGCGCCGAACTGCAGCGCGAGCTTCGCCAGCTCGACGCGCGTCACGTGCTCGAAGCCTGCGTCGTGGGACCGGCCTCCGTACCGCAGTTTGCCGGGACCGCTATCGGTCCAGCTCGGAAACTCGGGCCCGCGCGCCACGCGAACGTCGATGAGCGCCCGCAGCCAGATGCTGTTCTGTTCGTCGACTTCGTATTGAGCATGTGCCAGCAGCGGCGCGAGGCCGCAGCAAGCAAACAGAGCTGCGATGGAAGAAGAGCCGCGAGACATGACGGGTCGCTGGCCGGAAAAGCCGCAATGGTATAGTCGCGGCGCACACGCTGCCACTGCCCAAAGGCAGCACGAGACGTCGGAGATTTACGTCGTGGCCCTGAACGCTACAACGATCATCGCGCGCAACAGCCTGTTCCGGACGCTGCCGGAGCAGACTATCGCGCAGATCACGGCGCTCGCCACCCGCCGCTCCTACAAGGGCGACGCCGTGGTTTTCATGCGCGGCGACCCCGGCGATGCGCTGTATGGTGTCGTCACGGGGCGCGTCCGCATCAGCGCGAGCGGCTCGGGCGGCAAGGAAGTGTTCCTCAACATCATGGAGCCCGGCGATGCCTTCGGTGAGATCGCGTTGCTCGACGGCCAGCCACGCACGGCGGCCGCAACGACACTCGCACCGACGGAGTTGCTGATCATCCGCCGCGACGATTTTCTCGCGCTCGTCAAGCGCGAGCCGCAGCTCGCGGTGCACCTCATCGAGTTGCTGTGCAAGCGTGTGCGCTGGACGTCCGAGCAGATGGAGGATTCCTCGCTGCTCAATGTTCCCGCAAGGCTCGCGAAGCGGTTGCTGAGTCTCGCGGCATCGCATGGGCGCAAGACGCCAGCAGGTGCGCAGTTGAAGCTCTCGCAGGAGGACCTGGCGCAGTTCCTCGGGCTGTCGCGCCAGATCGTCAACAAGTATCTGCAGACCTGGAAGAAGCAGGGCTGGATCACGCTCGGCCGCGGCAGCGTGGTGCTCGGCGACGAGCGCGCCCTGCGCGACCTCACCCGCAAGGACTGATCGAGAGCCAGTGTCGTTGCGTTGACAGTCTTCGCGGATCGGCATCGCCATCATGTGCCTCACCTGATGGCTACCGACCCGAGGAGACTCACATGAACAGACCCAACGATTCGTTCTCGCTCCGCACTGTCGTCGAGAAAGTGTTTGCCGGCATCGCCGCCGCGGCGATCATCGGCTTCATCTCGGCCGGCACCCTGGCGATGTGCTTCTCGACCGTTGCATGAGCAAAGAGGAGCGGCCGAATAGGCTTCGGTTTGCTCCGAATTGCAGGCAGGGCCGCCTTATACTGCGGGCATGACGGCCCGCCGCATACTGATCGCCCTTCTCGCAATTCTGCTCTGCGCATGCGGCGGTGGTGGCGGCGGAGGCTACGGCTCCTCCGCGCCGCCGGCCCCGGCACCGCCCACATTCGGGCCGGCCCCGCCCGTCACGATCATCGACATCGCCCAGCCCTGGGCGAGAGCCACAGCCACCGAAGCCAACATGGACGAAGTCATGCTGGGACGCGCCGCGAGCGACGCCGCAGCGATGCCGCGTTTCCGCAGTTTGCTCGTCGCGCGTCACGGCAAGCTCGTGGCCGAGAACTACTTCGGCGGCGCGAGTAGCGCGACTGTGTTCGATCTGCGCTCGGTGACGAAGAGCGTCGTCAGCATGCTCACCGGCATCGCAATCCAGAACGGCAGCCTGCCGGACATCGATGCCACCGTGGGCGCCTACATCGACGCGCCCTACTCGCTCGATGCAGGCGATCGCGCCGTGTCGGTGCGCCAGCTGCTGACGATGAGCTCGCGCTATCAATGGAACGAGAACAGCGCGGACGATTACAACCTCTGGGTGCTCTCGACAGATCATGTGCAGTTCCTGCTCGACCGGCGTCAGACTGATCCGGCGGGCACGTTCACGTACAACTCCGCCGCGGTGAATCTATTGGGCCAGGTGCTGCAGGATGCTGTTGCCAAGCCGCTGCCCGACTTCGCGACCGAGGTGCTGTTCCAGCCGATCGGCATCACCAGCGTGCGGTGGGAAGATCTCGAGCCGAACATGGTCAATGCGGGCTCGGGGATCAAGATGACCGCGCCCGACCTGCTGCGCTTCGGCCAGCTGCTGCTGCAAAGAGGGCGCTCTGCGAGTCGGCAGGTCGTGCCGGAATCGTGGATCGACGCCGGGACGACGCCGCAATTCAATTGGCGCGAGCAGTACGGCGCTCAACGCGGCACGACCTATGGATATCTATGGTGGGTCGCACAGCCGCCCGCGACCGTCGCGACTTTCGCGTGGGGTTACGGCGGTCAGTTCGCGTACGTGGTCCCGTCGCTGGATCTGGTGGTCGTGGCGACGACCGAGTGGCAGGGCATCAGCGCGGAAGTGAATCCAACCACGTTCGCGGGCAACGTGCTGACGGTGATCGTCAACGACGTTTTGCCCGCGGCCCGCTAGCCGGCAAAATCAGGGCGCCATGATCGCTTTGCGCGTCGCGGCCAGCGGCGCCTCGTCATCGAACTCCACGCTGTCGCCGCGTTCGCTGATCCCGAGTTGCTGCCACAGCGCCGGCAGATCCGGCGACGTCGGCTTGTCCTTCATCTGCGCGTAGAGATCCCGCAGCACGGTCGTGCCCGTCGCCTCGTCGCCGATTTTCATGATGCGATCGATCGGCATCTCGAAGCTGACGCCGCCGCTCGAACGCAGCACCGCGCGCATCGCATCGCGCAGGCCCAGACGATTCGCAGTCTTCTTGCGAATCTCGACGTCGGCCAGCAAACAGAACAGCGCTCCGCCCCAGTACGTGCGGCCCCAGGTATGCGTGTGATCGAGGCCCTCGTCGCCGCGCGCCGGCAAGCCGTTCGGCATCGAACGCATCTGCTCTGCCCAGACTCGCTCGGGGCGCAGGTCGCCGACGTGCACGCGTGCGATGCCCTCCACATACGTCGACAGACCTTCAGTCAGCCAGAGGTGGTCGTCACCGACCTCTGGCAGCGCGAGGTGGATCATCTCGTGCACCAGCACCCAGTCGTCGAGCAGCTCGTCGGCGGTGACGTCGCGGCCCAGCTGCAAACGGATGAATGGCACTGAGGCTCCGTAGGTCGTGCCGTTCCGAACACGACCGCCGTCACGCGAGCTCACATTGATGCGCAGTTGCTTGGCGGGGAACTGGCCGTAGTAACGCGCCACCGTCCGCATAGAGTGCTCGATCCACGTAACAATCGGAGCGGTGCCGTGTTTGAAGTCCATGGACTGGAAATCGACACGCACGCTCGCACCCTCGATCTCGATCGTACGCGTGGCCGGCTCGTCCGCCGCATGCGCCGCGAAACCGACGAGAAGCAGCGCCAGGCACGCGCCGAGGCGCACTAACGCAGGCTCCGGCGCCGTCCGCCTATGTCTTCCGGTTGACAGATCTGCCGGCCGTCGCCCGCCATCATGTGCCCCATCGGATCACTAACCACTTCGAGGAGATAGACATGAGCAAGTACATTGGTTCCTTCGATCTGCGCGGCATCGTGGAAAAGACCCTGGCCGGCGTGGCGTTCGCCGCGACCGTGGCCGTGATTTCCGCGGGTACCGCGGCAATGTGTTTCCCGGGCCTCGTCGCGTGACGGCGAGGTTCGAGACACTCTACGGACGGATTGCGACAGGGAGCGGCGGGTCAGGAAATTGGTGGAGCCGAGGAGGATCGAACTCCTGACCTTCTCATTGCGAACGAGACGCTCTCCCAGCTGAGCTACGGCCCCACCGTTGGAAGGCCGCGAATTGTAGCATCGGCTTTCGCAGCCGCAAGCGAGCCGCAGCCCTCGAAACGAGTATTCCCTGACCGCAGGTTGTGCGCTGGCTCACAGTGCCGCACACGAAAAACGTCGGGTAATTGCCGGCGGAGGGTGTTTGCGACATCGTGCCCCGTCCGCTACGGACAGACACTGGGGAATCGCCATGCTGGAGAGCCAAGGGTTCCGCGCGGCCGCTGCTGTCGCGGCCGTTTTCATCGCCTCATTCTCGCCCGCCTCGTTCGCGCAGGATGCCGAGCCCGAAGCCGATGCCGGCAAGGCCGTCTGGCAGGCAGCGATCGCCGCGATGGTTCACGGCCCCAACACCGTCCAGCTCAAGGACCAGGCGCAGCTCGCGCTGCCGGCCGGGTACGGGTTCGTGCCGCCGAAGGAAGGCGCCGCCGTCATGGACACGATGGGTAACCAGACCGACGAGCGCTTCGTCGGCTTGATCTTCCCCGAGGCCGAAGAATCCAACTGGTTCGTGACGGTCGATTACGAGCCCTCCGGCTACATCAAAGACGACGACGCCAAGGACTGGAACGCCGAGGAGCTCCTGGACAGCCTGAAAGAAGGCACCGAGGCGGGCAACGAGCATCGCCGCGACATCGGCGTCGCCGAAATCCAGGTGACGCGCTGGGTCGAGAAGCCCGCGTACGACGCGCAGACGCATCGCCTGGTGTGGTCGGCCGAAGCGCGCGAGAAAGGCGGCCAGGACACCGACCCGACCGTGAACTACAACACTTACGTGCTCGGCCGCGAAGGCTATGTCTCGCTGAACCTGATCACGAACGCCTCGACTGTCGAGGCGGACAAGCCGGCGGCGCACGAGCTGCTCGGGGCAGTGAACTTCAACGACGGCAAGCGGTACGGTGACTTCAACTCGTCCACCGACAAGGTCGCGGCCTACGGTCTCGCGGCGTTGATCGGCGGCATCGCTGCCAAGAAACTCGGCCTGCTCGCTGCGATCGGCGTGTTCGTGGTGAAGTTCGCCAAGGTGATCCTCGTCGGCGTTGCGGCTGCCGGCGGCGCTGTCGCCAAGTTCTTCAAGGGACGCAACGCCAGCCAGGCATGATCAAGACGCTGCTGCTGCTGCTCAAGGCGGGCAAGCTCGGCAAGGTGCTGCTGAGCGGCGGCACGATGCTGCTGTCCGTCATCGCGTACTCGTGGATCTTCGGCTGGTGGTACGCCGTCGGTTTCGTCGGCCTGATCTTCGTGCACGAGATGGGACACTTCATCGCCGCCCGGCAGCGCGGCCTCGACGTCGGCGCGCCCACGTTCATTCCGTTCGTGGGTGCGTGGGTGCAGCTCAAGGACATGCCGCACAACGCCGAGACGGAAGCATATGTGGGGATCGCAGGGCCGCTGGCAGGGACGCTCGGGGCCCTGGCCTGCTTCTATCTCGCGCGTAACTACGACAGCCGGCTGTTGCTCGCGCTCGCGTATGCCGGCTTCTTCCTCAACCTGTTCAACCTGATTCCGCTCTCGCCTTTCGACGGCGGCCGCGTCACGGCGGTGATCTCGCCGAAGCTGTGGCTCATCGGCGTGCCGATCCTCGTCGGCTTGTTCTTCTACCGGCCGAGCCCGCTGCTGATCCTGATGGCATTCATCGCTGCCCCGCAGGCTTGGAAAGCCTGGCAGGTGTTGCGGGGGGTGCAGACGGAAGAGGAACAGGCCTACTACCTGGCGAGCGCAGAAACGCGCTTCGCATATGGCGCGCTGTATCTCGGCCTGGCGGGGTTTCTCGCGGTGATGTGCCATCAGCTCCACGAGGAACTGCCGCGAGCGTATTAATACCGGAGCCGGACGACCTTCGTCTTCGCGATCTGCGGCACGAATACGACGAACATGGCGTCGTATTCGTCTTCACGCAGCGTGACCTTCTCGCCGCTCAGCGCTTCGACGATCTCCGGCACGTTGTTCGAGTTGCCGACGACCAGCACGTATTCGCCGCGATGCTCACGCGTGATCCGCCGCGGCAGCTCCGACCATGAAGCCGAGGCAACCACGTTCACAGGCAGCGCGACCGTCTCCGACAACGGCGTTGCGGTCTGCTGAGTGCGCTTGTACTCGGAGGCGAAGATCGCATCGATTCCACGCACGGGCCTGGCTTGCGACAACATCTTCGCGAGCCGCGCAGCACGTTCGCGGCCTTCCACACTGAGATCGGGATCCGCGTCGGTCGGCGTCTCGACCTCCGCATGTCGCACGACGAATACGACTGTCGTGGCGCGCGCGTCGAACAGCCAGGCGGCCGCCAAGACCACGGCAATGAACAACAACACCGGCAGCACCAGCGGGAAGAAGAACGGCCGGCGCCGCATTTTGTCGAGGTCGCGCTGCATGATCCTTCGAAGTGTAGCACGGGCATCCGCGTCGCTCGGACCCGCTACAATCGGTCCATGGCCAAGCACATCGGTATCGTCGCCTGCTCCGCTGAGGGAGCGGCGCTGTGTTATCGCACCGTCTGCGTCGAAGGCGAGCAGTTCATGGGCCAGCATGCCCATCCCGAAGTCTCGATGCACACGTTCTCGCTCGACGACTACATGCAGGCGATCTACCGCAACGATTGGCAGGCGGTCGGCGAGCTCATGCTCGCGTCCGCGCAGAAGCTGGCGAAGACCGGCGCCGACTTCCTGATTTGCCCCGACAACACGATTCATCAGGCGCTGGGCTACGTGACCCCGCGCTCGCCATTGCCGTGGTTACACATTGCCGAAGTCGTTGCGGCTCAGGCGGTGGAGCGCGGCTTTCGGCGCATCGCGCTGACGGGCACGCGATGGCTCGTCGACAGCAACGTCTATCCCGAGAAACTGGAAGCTCGCGGCCTGAGCTACCTGCGGCCCACCGCTGCAGAGCGTGACGAGATCAACCGCATCATCATGGATGAGCTCGTCTGCAGCGTGTTCAAGCCGCAGGCGGTCGCTTACTTTCAGCGCGTCATCGCCCGCCTCAAGGACGAGGGCTGCGATGCCGTGGTGCTCGGTTGCACGGAGATTCCGCTCATCATGAATGACGGCAATTCACCGCTGCCGACACTCGACTCGACACGCTTGCTTGCACGCGCCGCGCTGACTCGCGCGGTACGCGGTTAGCGGCCCTCAACGGTAGCCGGTCGTATCGGCCGGTTTGCCGACGTCCTGAACTTCGTCGAGATAACGCCATGCGTCCGGCTGACTGCCATCCAGGTCCGTAAAGCCATAGACCTTCGCCAGCTGGCCACTCGACAGTGACCGACCGTTCCATCGCGACACCTGCGGGTCCTGCGCGAGCGCCGCGACCGCGCGGCCGACGAACGCGGGTGTCTCCGAGATGGCGAAGTGCGGCTGAAACTTCGTCGCGTCGCGCCAGTTCGATTCGGTGACCTTGAATGCGTCCAGCATCGCTTCCGAGCGCAGCCAGCCGGGCGTGACTGTGACGGCCGTAGCGCCGCGCGAGCCCAGCTCGTGAGCGAGCGCGAAGCCGATGCGCTGCACGCCCGCCTTCGCCAAGTCATAGAAGAACGAATTGCGGTACGTCCTGTCGTTGTACTCCGCCGTGCCGTCGTTCACCTCGACGACGAGGCCACCTGGGGTCTTGAGCAGCAATGGGATCGCAAAGTGGCTCGTGATCGCATGCGTGTCGATCGCCAGGCGCAGCAGGTGCAGACCGTAGTCGAGGTCGGACTCCCACACCGCCTTGTTCCACTCGATTCTGGTCGCACCGAAGATGTCGTTCACGAGCACGTGCAGGCGCCCCTGCTCGCGTTCGATGCGCGCCACCAGCGCACGCACCTGTTCCGGCTCGAGATGGTCGACTTGCACGGCAATGCCGCGACCGCCGGCGGCATCGACGAGTGCCGCGGTTTCCTCGATGGTCTCAGGTCGATTCATCTCCGAGCGATGCTTGCTCGTCGTGCGTCCCGTGCAATAGACCGTTGCTCCGCACGCTCCAAGCTGGACTGCGATGCCGCGCCCGGCACCGCGAGTCGCTCCGGCCACCAAGGCGACTCTGTCCGTCAACGCTCCACCCATGGCCGGTCTCCTGTAACTGATGTACTATACTTAGACAGTAACAACGCTACCTGACCCGGAGTGACTGGTCAAGTGAAGTTAGATAGTTACAAAGATGCCGGCCTGCTCGTGTCGGAGGCGCTCGTCAACGAGTTGGACTCGGACGACGAGCGTGACGTCTCGCCATCGCCGCGCGAGGCTGTTGCGACCCTCTCCCGCATCTTGGCCATGGATCCGCCGTCCGTAGCGCAGCTGACTCAGGCACATGTCCCGGCGTTCGTTGCACTTGCGCGGCGTATCCGTAGCGTGTTCGCTGAGCTGCGCGATCGCGATATCGATGCAGCCGCTGCGACGTTGAACGAGCTGCTCGCCGCGCATCCTGCGCATCCGCATCTGGCGAAAGAGCGAGGTGTCTGGCGCTTGCACCATCATCCGCACGATGCGCCGCTCGTGCCGATGTGGACCGCGATCTGTGCGGCGGCGCTCGCAGAGATGATCGGTGACGGCACAGCACAGCGCCTCGGCACCTGCGAGCGTCCAGAATGTGGGCGCGTCTATGTCGACGTCTCCAAGAATGCGAGCCGGCGGTTCTGTTCGCTGACCTGCCAGAACCGCGTCAAGGTCGCGACGTTCCGCGAGCGTGCTGGCAAGCGCCGCGCGGGTCGTAAGAGCCGCTGAGACCCGTGCTGCATCCGGTCAATACGGCCGCCTCGCTCGTCGCGGACTTCACGGCACTCGGCGTGCGCCGGGACATGATCGTCATGGTGCATTCCTCGCTGGGTCGTGTCGGCAGGACGGAGGGTGGCCCGATCGCCGTGATCGAGGCGCTGCTCGAGGTGCTCGGGCCGGACGGCACGCTGGTCATGCCTGCGGAGTCACCGCAGCTTTCGGATCTGGCCAGCCTGGAAGTCTTCGATCCCAAGACCACGGCAACGACGATGGGTGCGATCCCGGAGGCCTTCCGCAGTTATCCGGGTACGCACCGCAGTAGCCATCCGCTGGTTTCCGTCTGCGCCAATGGTCGCCGAGCGCGGGCGATCACCGCGGAGCACGCCCTCGAGCTCTGCGAAGGCCGCGGCACGCCGTTCGAGAAACTCTACGAGCTGGATGGCTGGACGCTGTTGCTCGGCGTCGGCTTCAATCGCTGCACGTCGCTGCACTATGCAGAGTCGCTCGTGCCGAACCGCCGCACGATGATCAGCCGCTTTCCGATCATCGAGAATGGCGTCCGCGTGTGGGTGGAGAAGCTGTCGATGGGCACTGACAACGGCACGCACTTTCCCATAGTCGGCCAGCGCTTCGTCGATCGCGGCCATGTGCGCAGCGGCAAGGTCGGCAATGCTGACGCGCTGTTCTTTTCGACTCGCGCTCTGGTGGACTTCGCAGCAGACTACTTTCGCGACGTCCTCACATCCCCCTGAAGCGATGTTGAAACGTACTGCTGACCGGCAACACGTCCGGCCGGCCGCGCACGGTCAGCTGCAGTTTGCCGTCGTCGCTCTTCTCTACTGCATGAATGGCGCCGACGCGCACGATCACGCTGCGATGGACCTGCCAGAACGTTTCCGAGTCGAGAGCGGCCGCGAGCTCCTTGAGCGGCGTGCGGATGTGCCCTTCGCTCGCCGCGGTGACTACACGGGTGTATTTGTCCTGCGCCTGGAAAAAGAGAACCTCGTCGATCGAGTACATCTTGACCGAGTTGCCGACGCTGACGGTGAGCCACTTGATGCCCGGCTTGCCGCCTGATGCCAGGCGCGCCTGCACCATGTCGATCAGCGCCGTCATGTCGACGTGCGCTCCGCCTTCGAGGCGCGACCGGGCGCGCTGGATCGCGAGACTCAAGCGCTCGCGCGCAACGGGCTTGAGCAGATAGTCCACGGCGCCTTCATCGAAGGCCCGCAGCGCGTACTCATCGTAAGCGGTGACGAAAATCACGTGGCATTGCGCTCCTGCCGTGCGTGCCACTTCCAGCCCGCTCACTCCCGGCATGCGGATATCGAGGAACGCGAGCTGCGGAGAATGCTGCTCCAGGGCTTCGAGCGCACTCAAACCATCCTCGCATTCGGCGACGACGTTCAGCTCCGGCCACAGCTCGGCCAGCAACGCGCGCAACTCCTGCCGTTGCGGCGTTTCGTCTTCCGCGATGATTGCGGTCGGACGCGTCATGCGCTGGCCGGATCCAACGGCAGCACTAGACGTGCCAGCACGCCACCGGCGCCACGCTCGGAAAGCTCCAGCGACGCAGCTGAAGCGAAGCGCGTGAGCAACTGAGCACGAATATTCGCGAGCCCGGTGCCCTCCCCCATGCCGAGCTTCAGCCCCGCTCCATCGTCTTCCACCTGTACCTCGATCTGCTTGCGCTCTGCTCGTTCCACGATGCGCGCGGCCAGCACCACGCGGGTCACGCCGGGCTTCGGCTCGACGCCATGCTTGATCGCGTTCTCGACCAGCGAGATCAGCAGGAACGGCGGGAACGGTGCATCGCGCAGCTCCGGCGGCAGACGAATGTCCACGTGCAGTCTCTCGCCGAGGCGCACCTGCATGAGCTCGAGATAGCTGGCGCAGATCGCAAACTGCTCGCCCAGCGTCGATTGGGCCACCCCGGTCGCCGCCCGCAGCTTCGGCAACGTGGCGCGCAGATGCTGCGAGAGTGCGTCGATGGTCTGCGAAGCACGCTGCGGATCCGTCGCCACCAGCGAACGGACCGATGCCAGCGTGTTGAACAGAAAATGCGGTTCGACTTGCGCCTGCAGCACCGTCAGCCGCAGGTCGGCCTCGGCCTTCTGCGAGCTCATCTTCTCGATCTCGACGCGCCGCCAATGCTCGGCCCAGCGCTTCGCTTCGGAAAAGTATGCCCACAACCCCAGGCCGCCGCTGGCAATGAACAGGATGAAGAGGCTCCGACTCACATCCAGCCCACGCCGGACGATCGAATGCACGTCCGTCAGCGGCAGCGCCTCCGACGTGCCCCCGAAGCCATGCGCTGCCATGAGGCCATCGTGATAGTGCGCGGCAATCTCATCCGAGAGCGTGCCGAGCACCATGCCGCATACCACTGCCGCGACGATTCCTGCGCGCTCGATGCGCAGCGGCAAGCCCGCATGCCGAAACAGTGCGGCCAGCAAGGGACCGGCGCCCACCAGGACGATGTTGGCGAGGCTGCTGACCATCGAGACGGTGATGGCTTCGGACACATCGCGGACCATCAGCCCGTGAGAAACGCCGAATGAGATTCCCCCGAGCACGCCGATCGAGCCGAATATCAGCGTGCGGCGCCACGCCCACGGCAGGCTGAAGACCGCGTACTGCTGATAGAACTGGATGAACGCGGACTCGCCCGCGGCCACGTCGGGCGGCAGCGGGCGATCCAGCGGGTGCGAAGACTGGGTCATCCTGAGGCGAATCGTACGCCTCAGCGGATGTCGTGGTCCTGCGCGGCGCGCTCGAGTGCCGCTTTCGAGATGAATGGACGCAGCGTCGGATAGAACTGCGCGAACGTCCCGTCGAACGCGCCGTGATCGACGTGGCAGCGCACGCAAGCGTTGCCCGCCGGCAGCGGATTGCCCTGCGTATCCTTCGCGCCGAACACGTAGAACGCATGGCCCTTCTCGCCCTTCGCGGGGTCCATCAGGTGGATCTCGTAATTGGTGAGATCCGCCTGCGTGAAGCCGTTCTGGTTGATCGAGCGCTGCTGCTTGTCGCTGTCGTAGAACGACAGCAGGAACATCGAGCCCGGCGCGTAGCTGCGATTCTTCACGAAGTGCCGGTACGCATTCGGCTCCATCAGCACCACCTGGAACTGGCCCGGGTGTGCCGCATTGAATGAGCCAGGGTTGTAGCCCATGCCAAGCGACGTGCCGAGGAAGATCCAGCTGTCCAGGTCCGCGGGTTTTTGCAGTTTGCCGTCGGCGGTGAACTGGGCGAGCTGGAGCGGCGCCGCGGGTGCAGCCGTTTGCGCGAGCGCCGCGATAGCCAAACAGAGAATGCCCGTCGAGACAGCTGCCAGCGCAGCGACGCGACCCTTGGACTCAATGCGAGACGCCGTCTTCATTCTCCGTATCTCCCGTGAATGCGTTGTGGCAGCGATCGTAAGCTGCCGCGCGGCGACCTTCACGGGCGTGCGACAAGCAGGGGAATTCCCCGGATGGGGCGCGGCTATCCAGAGACGAAGACTCTTCGGGCGGCGCGCTAACTCGCGCCGGCCTGGGCGCCCGCGGCGATCGCTTCCGATGGGGTGAGGCCAAAGGACGCGCGGAAGGTCCGGGTCAGATGCGCTGTATCGGCGAAGCCCGCGTCCATGGCGGCTGTCCGCACCAGCTCGCCGGCAGCTATCTGGCGCGCGGCATGCTGAAGCGCCGACCATTGCTTGAATCGGCGAAAAGTCAGGCCGGTCGCTGCCTTGAACATCCGCAGCGCGCTGGTTCGCTCCATCTTCAAACGACGCGCCAGCTCCAGCTGGGACAATCGCAGCATCGGTTCGGCAATGATGGTTTCGATCACGGCACTGAGCTGCTGCGGGATCAGTGTCCCTCTAGACGTCAGCCGATCTCGCAGCTCTGTCTGGGCGCCGTCTTCCTGGAAAAGAGCGTCGACAGCGATGTCCGCAAGCCGCCCCTGCAGCCGTCGTGCGCAAATGAAATTGCCTGACCAGGTCAGTCCGTCCAGATAGATCGCGTTGATGCCGCCGTCCGCACAGAGGACCTTGTGCTCGACGCCGGGCCGGATGAACACAACGTCGCCCGTAACCTGCTCACTGGCGCTGATGACCGAAACGGATCCTCGCCTGCCTGCGATCACGCAGGGGGACGGATTGCAATGCGCGGCGAGGCGCTCGACAGCTACCGAGAACACACTGGCAGGAAGGTGAAGGCCGGCGCTCGACATCGGCAAAACTATCGGCCGCACGTTTGTTCAACGCAAGCGCGATCGCTCAGGCGTACGTTGCCAGCATGGAAAGAGCATCCAGAAACAAGCAGAACTATTTGCAGGCAAAAGCGGCCTTCAACCGAAAGGACATGGCGAGCTGCATGAGCTACTACGCGCCCGAGCATCACCTGCGGTCGCGCGATGTCGGGCCGGGACGCCATCATATCGAGCAGTTCCTGTCGTCGATGCATGAAAGCTGGCCGGATCTGGTGATCGTCGTCGAGCATGCCGTTGCGGAGGATGACTGGGTCGTCGGGCGATGCACGACAACAGCGACGCACGCCAAAACGGTTGTGGGAGCAGCACCCACGCACCGGCAGGTTCAAGCGACCTTCTGGGATATGCATCGCTTCGATGCGGACGGCCACATCGTCGAGACCTGGAACCTGCTGGACAGCCTCGCGATCATGCAGCAGCTGGGGCTCATTCCGACGCAGCCGAAGTAACTGGCGGAGAGGGCGAGATTCGAACTCGCGAAGGTCTTGCGACCTTGCCGGTTTTCAAGACCGGTGCATTCAACCGCTCTGCCACCTCTCCCGCGCGGGCCGCATTGTCACAGCTCCTTGAAATGACGGCAAATACACCCATGTGGTCACTGACACCTCTTCGGTAGAATAGGCGCCTCGTCACCGCCGGGAGATACATCGAAATGGATCGTTATCCGAGCACTGCCGTCAGCACCACCCAGACATCGGTGCTGGCGACCAACAAGGTTCTGCGCAACACGTACCTGCTCCTGGGCGCGACGCTCGCGTTCAGCGCGGTTACAGCCGGCGTGGCCATGGCAATCAATCTGCCCTTCATGGGGCTGTGGATGCTGCTGCCCTATTTCGGGCTGGTGTACGCCGTCAATGCGACGCGCAACAGCGGCTGGGGCATCGTGTGGACGTTCGCGCTCACCGGCTTCCTCGGGCTGACGCTCGGCCCGATCCTCGAGTTCTATCTGAAGTCGGTGCCGAACGGCGCGCAGCTGGTCATGACGTCGCTCGGCGTGACTGCCGCAGCGTTCCTGGGATTGTCGGCCTACGCGATCACGAGCAAGAAAGACTTCAGCTTCATGGGCGGGTTCCTGACCGTCGGCATCATCGGCGCTTTCGTGCTTGGTCTGGTCGCCTACTTCTTCCAGCTGTCGACGCTGTCGCTGGTCGTCTCCGGACTGTTCCTGCTTTTGTCGGGCGCGATCATCCTGTACAAGACGAGCGAGATCATTCACGGCGGCGAGACGAACTACATCACCGCGACGGTGACGTTGTACGTGATGATCTACAACATGTTCCTCAGCTTGCTCCGTCTGCTCGGAGCTTCGCGCAACTGACCAGTTCTACTGGCCGGGCTCGATGACCGCGAGCCCGGCCATGTAGCTGCGCAGCACTTCCGGCACGACGATGCTGCCGTTCGCCTGCTGATAATTCTCCATCACTGCAACCAACGCGCGGCCGGCCGCGACGCCTGAGCCATTCAGCGTGTGCAAGGGCTCCGGCTTACCGGTCTGCGGGTTGCGCCAGCGCGCCTGCATGCGGCGCGCCTGGAACGCCTCGAAGTTCGAGCAGGAAGAAATCTCGCGATAGGCGTTCTGCCCCGGCAGCCAGACTTCCAGGTCGTACGTTTTCGCCGACTGGAAGCTAACGTCGCCGGCGCACAGCGCGACGACGCGGTACGGCAGCTCCAGCCGCTTCAACACTTCCTCGGCATTGCGCACCAGCACTTCGTGCTCCGCGTAAGAGTCCTGCGGCCGGGTGAAGTGCACCAGCTCGACCTTTTCGAACTGATGCTGGCGGATCATGCCGCGCGTGTCCTTGCCGTACGATCCCGCCTCGGAGCGGAAGCACGGCGTATGCGCGGCGAAGCGCATCGGCAGAGCGTCCGCTTCGATGATCGAATCGCGCACCAGGTTCGTGACCGGCACTTCGGCCGTCGGAATGAGATAGAGGCCCGACTCGCCGCGGATCGCGAACAGGTCGGCTTCGAACTTCGGCAGGTTGCCGGTGCCTGTCAACGATTGCGCATTGACGAGGTACGGCACGTAAACCTCGCGATAACCGTGCTCGCCGGTGTGCAGATCGAGCATGAATTGAATGATCGCGCGCTGCAGCCGCGCGATCGGCCCCGTCAGCACGACGAAGCGCGCGCCGGAAATCTTGCCGGCAGCGGCGAAGTCCACCAGCTTCAGCTTCTCGCCCAGCTCGACGTGATCGCGCGCCTTGAATTCGAAAGGACGCGGCTCGCCCCAACGACGCACTTCCGCGTTCGCGGTCTCATCGCGCCCGTCCGGCACGCTCGAATGCAGTGTGTTCGGGATGACCAGAGCCAGGTCGTCCCACTCCTTCTGCGCCTTGGCCAACTCCGCTTCCGCTTCCGTGAGCTGCACTCCTAGCGTCTCGGTCTGCTTTAAGAGCGGCGCGATGTCCTGCCCCTGCGCCTTCGCTTTGCCGACGCTCTTGGCGTGGACATTGCGCTCGTTGCGCAGCTCGTCGGCACGGATCTGCCATTTCTTGCGCGATTCTTCGAGCGCGGCAAGGCGCGCGACGTCGAGCGTGAAGCCGCGACGCGCGAGGTTGGCCGCAATGCCGGCGGGATCGGAGCGAAGCAACTTGGGATCGAGCATGGAGGAATTCTACTTCTTTTTTCTTTTCTCTAACGCTTCCGCGATCTTGATTTCCAAGCCGCGCAGCACCGGGTGGTAGTACTGCCGGGGCGTCATGCCCTCGGGAAAATAGTTTTCGTCAGCTGCATACGCATCTGGCTCGCTGTGCGCATAGCGATAGTTCTTGCCGTAGCCCAACTCCTTCATGAGCCGCGTCGGCGCATTCCTCAGGTGCAACGGCACTTCCAGGGAGCCGAGCTTCTTCGCGTCCTCCATTGCTTCGCCGAACGCGACGTACACGGCATTGCTCTTGGCAGTGCACGCGAGGAACACGACAGCTTGCGCAATCGCCAGCTCGCCTTCCGGGGTGCCGAGCCGCTCGTAAATCTCGCAGGCCTCGAGCGCCATGGTCAGTGCACGCGGATCGGCATTGCCGATGTCTTCGGATGCCATGCGCAGCACGCGACGTGCGATGTAGCGCGGGTCGCAGCCACCGTCGAGCATTCTGCAGAACCAGTAGAGCGCCGCGTCCGGATCGCTGCCGCGTACCGACTTGTGGAGCGCGGAAATCTGGTCGTAGAACGCCTCGCCCTGCTTGTCGAAGCGCCGCAGTCCACCGGTCGCGACTTCAGCCGCGATCGCCTCGGTGATCTTGGCTGGCTCGGTATCACCCGCCAGATCGAATGACAGCTCGAGCATGTTGAGTGCGCGCCGCGCGTCGCCATCCGCCGCGCGTGCGATCAGTGTCAGCGCCTGTTCTTCTGCTTCGATCGCAGTACCGTTGCGACGCTGCCGATCGAGTGCGCGATCGAGCACTTGCCGCAGATCTTCTTCCGTCAATGCGCGCAGCACGTAAACCCGCGCGCGGGACAGCAAGGCGTTGTTCAGCTCGAACGAAGGGTTCTCGGTCGTCGCGCCGATGAATACGAGCGTGCCGTCTTCGACCCACGGCAGGAAAGCATCCTGCTGCGCCTTGTTGAAGCGATGCACTTCATCGAGGAACAGCACCGTCCGCCTCCCGGATTCCTTCCGCGCTTCGCCGGCGCGCTCCGCGGCGGCGCGAATGTCCTTCACGCCAGCCATGACGGCGGAGAACGCGATGAACTCGGCGTCGCATGTCTGCGCGACGAGGCGCGCGAGCGTCGTCTTGCCCGTACCGGGCGGGCCCCACAGGATCATCGAATGCAGATGCCCGCCTTCGAGCATCCGCCGCAGCGGCTTGCCCGCCCCCAACAGATGCGCTTGCCCGACGTACTCGTCGAGCGACGCCGGCCGCAGACGATCCGCGAGCGGACGCGTATCGGGCGGCGCTGCTCGGACGCTCACTGCTTCCTCGTCAACGCCTCGATGCGTTGCGCCCAGCCGCCGAACCAGATGAGCGCAAGCGTCAGCCCGCAGACGATGCCCACGACGTTGGCATACACGTCGCGCAGGTCCGCCTGGCGGCCGAGCTTCATCGCGCCCTGCAATCCTTCGATCACGACGCCCATGACGAGCAGCGCGACGCCGATCATCGGATAGCGCGGTCTGGGATAGATGCCGGCGAACCACAGCGCCAGCACGGAGTAGCCGACGGCGTGCTCCCACTTGTCGCTGATGCCGCCGAGCGACGGCAGATCGTGCGACGGCACCAGGCTCGCGATGACCGCCAGGATCACGAGGATCCAGCCGGACACGAGCCACAGACGTGGATGACGCAGAGACAGCAGCATGAGACTAGGGCTTACGAACTGGCGCCGCCGGCGATGACGAAGCGTCGCCGATCACGTCGGCGCCGGGCGGCACGGTGAAGGTGAAACGCGACGGATCCAGCGGCGGATTGCGTTCGAGCTTGCTGAATTCGAGGCTGGTGGTTTGCCCGAGCTTGTCGGCGAGTTGCATGTATTTCAGGAGCGCGCCTTCGAAACCGAGGCGGACCCAGCGGAAATCGGTGTCGTCGCGCTTGGGTTCCATCCTGACCCAGTCGACCGCGCCTTCGTGCGCAACCTGCGTGACGTTGAAGTTGTCGGCGAGGTTGCTGCGGCCGCTCAGCAGCATCGCTGGCGTCGCCGACAAGGTTTCGTCGAGCTTGCGCACCGTCACCTGCTCCAGATCGCTGTCGTAGATCCAGATGCGCGTGCCGTCCGCCACGATGACCTGCTGGTAGGGCTTGCGATAGTCCCAACGAAAGCGGTCCGGGCGCGAAATCGCCAGAGTGCCGCTCGCTTCATCGATCGTCAGGCCATTGCGGTCAGTCAGGATCTGCTTGAATTCTGCCTGCAGACCAGCGAGCCCCTGCAGGAAGGATTCGACCCGCTGCTGGCCTGATTGTGGGCTCTGCGCACCGGCGCCGAACGCCGGGCCCGCAGTTGCGGCGAGAAACACGAGCGCGCCCGCGAGGCGCGCGCAATGCAGAGACGTCATTTGGGTCACTCTTCGGGAGGTGCCGGCGACAAGACTTCGCGCATGCCGTTGGACTGCAGCGGTCCGACGATGCCCGTTGCCTCCATGGTCTCGATCATGCGAGCGGCGCGGTTGTAGCCAATCTTCAGACGGCGTTGCACGCCGGAGATCGACGCCTTGCGGCTCTCGATCACGATCCGCACGGCCTGGTCGTACAGCGGATCCTGTTCGCCGTCGACGCCCGCAGCCTCGACCTCCACGCCCGGATCGCCAGGCTCGCCGGGCATCCCCGGGATAGGCATGGTCGGGCCTTCGAGGATCTCGCGCATGTAGTTCGGCTCGTTGCCGCGCAGGCCGCCGACCACGCGATGCACTTCCTGATCCGAAACGAACGCGCCGTGCACACGAATCGGCACCGACGTGCCGGGCTGCAGGAACAGCATGTCGCCGTGTCCGAGCAGCTGCTCCGCGCCCATCTGGTCGAGGATCGTGCGCGAGTCGACCTTCGCCGAGACCTGGAACGCGATGCGCGTGGGAATGTTCGCCTTGATCAATCCGGTGATGACGTCGACCGACGGACGCTGCGTGGCCAGGATCAGGTGAATGCCCGAAGCGCGCGCCTTCTGCGCGAGCCGTGCGATCAGCTCTTCCACCTTCTTGCCGACGATCATCATCATGTCGGCGAGCTCGTCGACGATCACCACGATGTGCGGCAGCTGATCGAGCACCGGGACTTCGTTCGGGTTGCCTTCCGGACCGAGCGCCTTGATCAGCAGCGGATCGCGGACCGGCGTACCGGCGTCCTGCATCTCTTTCAGCTTGCGATTGAAACCGGCGAGGTTGCGCACGCCGAGCGCAGCCATCAGCTGGTAGCGGCGCTCCATTTCGGCCACGCACCAGCGCAACGCATTCGCCGCTTCCTTCATGTCGGTCACAACCGGCGCCAACAGGTGCGGAATGCCCTCGTACACCGAGAGCTCCAGCATCTTCGGATCGATCATGATCAGGCGGATGTGCTCGGCCGTAGCCTTGTAGAGGAGCGAAAGCACCATCGCGTTGACGGCCGTGGACTTGCCCGAGCCCGTCGTGCCGCCGACCAGCAGGTGCGGCATGCGGGCGAGATCGGCGACCACCGGCGCGCCACTGATGTCCTTGCCGAGCACGAGCGCCAACGGCGAGGTCATCTCGTCATAGGCCTTCGACTTGATGATCTCCCCGAGCGTGACCAGCTCGCGCTTCTCATTGGGGATTTCCAGGCCCACGGTCGACTTGCCCGGAATCACTTCGACTATGCGCACGCTGACTGCGGACAGCGCGCGCGCCAGATCCTTCGCGAGGTTGCTGATCTGGCTGACCTTGACGCCTGGCGCCGGGCGCAGCTCGAAACGCGTGATCACGGGCCCGGGATGCACTTCGACGACCTCGGCCTCGACGTCGAAATCGCGCAGCTTCAGCTCGACCAGGCGCGACATCGCCTCGAGCGCCTCGGCGGAATAGCCGGACACGCGTGCCGGCGCATCGTCGAGCAGCGACAGCGCAGGCAGCTCCTTGGAGGTCGGGCGCTCGAACAGCGCGGCCTGTCGCTCCTTCTCGTGACGCTCGCTCTTCTCGACCTTGTGCACGATCGGTTCGATCTTGGGCGGCGGGCGGCTTGCCACGCGCTTCTGCTCTTCGCGAATCACTTCGCTGCGCGCTTCCTTCACCTCGCGGCCTGCCTTGATCTCGCGCGCGCTCGTAATGCGACCCGACAACCAGCCGAGCACGTTCAAAGTCAAGCGCCCCGTGCGATCCATGATCTCGATCCACGAAACGCCCGCAAACAACGACACGCCCGCGAGCCACAACGCGAGCAGCAGCAGCGTCGCGCCGAGGAAGCTCAAGCCGGCGTCCAGCCCCTGACCGACGAAGGACCCCAGCACGCCGCCCGCGGAGCTCGGATAGCGCGCGACGCTGAAATGCAGACTCGCGAGGCCGCAGCTGGTCAGGAGCGTCAAGACGAAACCGACGGCACGGAACGCAACAGTGGCGCGCGAGGGCGTGTCGCTCTTGCTTCGATCCTGGTAAAGCAGCCAGCCGGTCACGCCGATCATGATCGGAAACAGGAACGCAGGCGCGCCGAACAACATGATCAGCAGGCCCGCCAGGTGCGCGCCGAGCGGGCCGATCACGTTCGAGATAGGCCCGGGCTCGCCGGTGGTCGCAAACGACGGATCGTTGCGATCGTAGGTAATGAGCGCGGCGAGCACGATCAGCGCCAGTGCGCCGAACACCCACAACGCGCCTTCGCGCAGCGAGCGTACGACGGTGGCACCGAGCCGCACTCCGCCTCGCGCTTCAGCAGTGGTCGCCAAAGTCAATTCACCTCAAATAAGCACACTAACGTTTTGATATTCAAACGAGATCAGCCGCGCAATGCAAGGAAAATCGCGGTGCCGTTTATCGCGCGGATCGACGCGATCTATTTGGCGAGGCTGCTCTCATTTACATACCATGCCTGTCCGAACCTTTTTCGACTCTCGCGAGGAAGTATCCATACATGAGCGCTCCCCGTCACTGCCGGCTCCTGATCCTGGGCTCCGGGCCCGCCGGTTACGCCGCCGCTGTTTACGCGGCGCGCGCCAATCGCAAGCCGGTGCTGCTCACGGGAATCGAGGAAGGCGGCCAGCTCATGACCACCGTCGAGGTCGACAACTGGCCGGGCGATCCGCACGGCCTCACCGGCCCGAGCCTCATGGAGCGAATGCGCAAGCACGCCGAGCGGTTCAATACCGAGGTGGTGAACGATCACATCAACAAGGTCGATCTGTCGAAGCGGCCGTTCCACCTCGAAGGCGACAGCGGCAAGTACACGTGCGACGCGCTGATCATCGCAACCGGCGCGACGGCAAAGTACCTCGGGCTGCCCTCCGAGCAGGAGTACCGCGGCCGCGGCGTTTCCGCATGCGCCACGTGCGACGGCTTCTTCTTCAAGAATCAGCCGGTGGCCGTGGTGGGCGGCGGCAATACTGCAGTCGAGGAAGCACTGTACCTGTCGAACATCGCTTCGCACGTTACGCTCGTTCACCGACGAGACACGCTGCGCGCGGAAAAGATCCTGCAGGATCACCTGTTCGAGCGGCAGCACGCCGGCAAGGTGACCCTGGTCTGGAACCACAACGTCGCGGAAGTGTTGGGTGACCAGAACGGCGTCACCGGCCTGGCGGTCACTCCGATCGCGGGCGGCCCGGTGCGGCAGCTCGACGTCACCGGCGTATTCATCGCGGTCGGCCATGCGCCGAACACGCAACTCTTCGAAGGGCAGCTGGAAATGAAAGGCGGTTACCTGATCGTGAAAACCGGTCTCGGCGGCAACGCGACGCAGACGAGCGTACCCGGCGTGTTCGCCGCGGGCGACGTCGCCGATCACGTCTATCGCCAGGCGATCACCTCCGCCGGCACCGGCTGCATGGCAGCGCTCGATGCGGACAAATATCTGGACCAGCTCGACGCTGCGAACAAGCGCTGAAGTGACGCTGCGCGTCGTCGACTCGATCGACAGCGTTCCAGCTCAGCATTGGAATGCGCTGGAGACGGGCGGCAATCCGTTCGTGCGTCACGAATTCCTGCTGGCGCTCGAGCGCGCCGGATGCGTCGGCCCCGGCACTGGCTGGATCCCGCGCCACCTGCTCCTGCAGACGGCCGCCGGCGAAATCGAAGCAGCGCTCCCGCTCTACAGCAAGAGCGATTCGTGGGGCGAGTTCGTGTTCGACTGGAGCTGGGCGCGCGCGTACTCGCAGGCGGGCCTGCGCTATTACCCGAAGCTCGTCAGCATGACACCCTTCACGCCGGCAACCGGCCCTCGCCTGTTGGCGAAAACCCAGACCGCGCGTGAACGGCTGGCAGCGGCACTGGTCGAGCACGCGCGCAGTCAACAGGTGTCTTCCGCTCACATCCTGTTCGTAGCCGATACCGATCGCGCAGCGCTCGGTTCGCGCGAGTACCTCTGGCGCAAGGATTGCCAGTTCCACTGGCACAACCGCGGCTACACGAGCTTCGACGCCTTTCTCGCGACGTTCCGCTCCGACAAGCGCAAGAAGGCCTTGCGCGAGCGCCGCCGTGTGCAGGAGAACGGCATTCAGTTCCGCACGCTGGCTGGCGAGGAAATGGACGCGCGGCTGTGGGACATCGTGTTCGGATTTTCGGCCAGCACCTTCGAGGTGCGCGGCCACGAGCACTATCTCAATGCGGAGTTCTTCCGCACGGTCTCGGCAGCACTCCCCGGCGCAGTCGTCGTGAAGCTCGCCGAGCTGCAGGGCACGCCGATTGCGACCGCGATCTTCTTCCGCGGCGGCGACACGCTCTACGGACGCTATTGGGGCGCCGCGGCCGAGTTTCACAGCCTGCATTTCGAGACGTGCTATTACCAGGGAATCGAGTACTGTATCGAGCAGGGCCTGCAACGCTTCGAGCCCGGCACGCAGGGCGAGCACAAAGTGCCGCGCGGCTTCGAGCCGACGCAGACCTGGTCGGCGCACTGGATTGCCGATCCGCGCTTCCGGCGCGCGATCGACAGCTATCTGGACCAGGAGCGGATCGCCGTGGACGAATATATGCGGCAGGTGCAGGAGCATGTGCCGTTCAAGAAGGAGTCGGGCTGAAGCCCGACCACAGGAGCCATGCGCGGTTCGATCGTCTGGCTTTCGGAACGCGATTCACCGGATGCATTCCCGCCCGTGGACCGGGCGCTGCGCGAACCGGATGGGCTGCTCGCCGCCGGCGGCGACTTGACGCCGCCGCGCCTGCTGGCGGCGTATCGACGCGGCATCTTTCCCTGGTATTCGCGCGGTCAGCCGATCTTGTGGTGGTGCCCGGACCCGCGAGCAGTCCTGTTCCCGAGCGAGCTGCGGGTCTCGCGCAGCCTCGCGAAGTCAGTGCGCAATCGCGGCTATGTCACCCGACTCAACACTGCGTTCCGCGACGTGATCCGCGCCTGCGGCAGCAGCGAGCTGCGGCCGGGCGGCACGTGGCTGTCGCCCGAAATGCGCGCGGCGTATCTGAAGCTGCACCGGCTGGGGTTCGCGCACTCGGTGGAAACCTGGGAGGGCGAGCGCCTGGTCGGCGGGCTGTATGGGGTCGCGCTGGGCGCGGTGTTCTTCGGCGAATCCATGTTCAGCATCGAGCGCGACGCCTCGAAGGTGGCCCTCAAGCGCTTGTGCGACGAGCTGCTGGCGCGCGACTTCCGCATGATCGACTGCCAGATGGCCACGCCGCATCTGCTCAGTCTCGGCGCGCAGCTGATTCCGCGGCCCACGTTCATCGAAATGCTGGGCGGCCATGTGGGCGACGAGCCCTCAGCGCAGCGTTGGGTGGATGCGACGCCGGCATCCGCTGACAGCGATTCCGCGCCCTGATCGCCGCCCGCGCTGCAACCTGCCAGCGCGCGCCGCGCGTTCGTTGCATTGCCCCATCCCTTTATGCACAATTCGCGCGCTTTCCGGCCGCGAGCCGGGCAACCCCGAAGAGTGCATGGCGAAAGAGGACGCAATTCAGATGGAAGGACGTGTGGTCGACACACTTCCGAACACGACCTTTCGCGTCCAGCTGACGAACGGTCACACGGTCATCGCGCATATCTCGGGAAAGATGCGGAAAAACTACATTCGCATCCTGACCGGCGACCAGGTCACGGTCGAGCTGACGCCGTACGATCTGACGAAGGGCCGCATCATCTACCGCGGCCGGTAATGGGGTCGGGCTTCGTAGCCCGACATTCTCAGCTTCCTTCCAGCAGCGCCTGCTCGCTGTCCGCGCGGGATTCCACCTTCAACGCATCATCCGCGCCGAGCGTCACGAAGGCGTGCCCGCCGCCTGCGAGGCGGCCGAACAGCAGCTCTTCCGCCAGCGGCCGCTTGATCGACTCCTGGATGACTCGCGCCATCGGGCGCGCGCCCATCTTCGGGTCGTAGCCTTTGCGGGCCAGCCACTCGCGCGCTGCATCGTCCACGTGCAGCTGCACGCCCTTCTGCTCGAGCTGCGCTTCGACTTCCACCAGGAGCTTGTCGACCACGCGCTGAATCGTGCGCGAGTCAAGGCCGTTGAACTGGATGATGCCGTCCAGGCGGTTGCGGAACTCGGGCGAGAACAAGCGCTTGATCGCTTCCATGCCGTCGCTCGCATGATCCTGCTGCGTGAAGCCGATCGACGGGCGATTCATCTCGAAGGCGCCGGCGTTGGTGGTCATCACAATGATGACGTGACGGAAGTCCGCCTTGCGCCCGTTGTTGTCGGTCAGCGTGCCGTGGTCCATGACCTGCAGCAGCAGGTTGAACACGTCCGGGTGCGCCTTCTCGATCTCGTCGAGCAGCAGCACCGAGTGCGGATGCTTGTTGATCGCCTCGGTCAGCAGGCCGCCCTGGTCGAACCCGACGTACCCCGGGGGCGCGCCGATCAACCGCGACACGGTGTGCCGCTCCATGTACTCGGACATGTCGAAGCGGATCAGCTCGACACCCATCGCGATCGCGAGCTGACGCGTCACCTCGGTCTTGCCGACGCCGGTCGGGCCGGCGAACAGGAACGAGCCGACCGGCCGGCGTTGATCGCCGAGCCCGGAGCGGGACATCTTGATCGCGGCCGCCAGCGAATCGATCGCCTGGTCCTGGCCGTAGATGACCAGCTTCAGGTTGCGCTCCAGGTTGCGCAGCGTGTCCTTGTCGTTGGTCGAAACGTTCTTCGGCGGAATCCGCGCGATGCGCGCCACCACGTCCTCGACCATCTGCGTCGTGACAGTTTGCTCGCGCTCGCCTTCGGGCTTGAGCCGCAGGCGCGCGCCCGCCTCGTCGATGACGTCGATTGCCTTGTCCGGCAACTGCCGGTCGTTGATGTGCCGTGCGGCAAGCTCCGCCGCTGCGACCAGCGCGTCATCGGTGTATTTGACGCCGTGATGCTCCTCGAAGCGCGTGCGCAGACCCTTGAGGATCTCGATCGTCTCCGGCACCGAGGGCTCGGTGATGTCGACCTTCTGGAAGCGCCGCGCCAGTGCATGGTCTTTCTCGAAGATGCCGCGGTACTCGGTGTAGGTAGTCGAGCCGATGCAGCGCAACTCGCCGTTGGCGAGCGCCGGCTTGATCAGGTTCGAGGCATCCATGACGCCGCCCGAGGCAGCGCCAGCGCCGATCACCGTGTGGATCTCGTCGATGAACAAGATCGAGCCGGGGTTCTTCTTCAGCTCGCTGAGCACGCCCTTC
>DATNFA010000089.1:0-29868 GCA_035606615.1 Steroidobacteraceae bacterium | reverse complement strand
GGTGTCTGGTACACGGCAGAGGGAACGCATCGAGGGGAATTTGAAGGTATCCCGGCGACTGGGAAACGCGTGAAGTGGTCCGGGTTCGACCTGCTGACGGTCGAACATGGGAAGATCACGCAGGCTCGGTTCATCTCCGATCTCTTTGGCCTCATGACGCAGCTCGGTGCGCAACCCCAGAGTCCAGAGGTAGCGCCCAGGTGATCTGGTCGGGCTCGGCTATGTGTCACCTGAGGTGCCGCATAACAACCGGTTGCAGCGGACGGTGAGGGATAAAGTGCCAAGACACCGGCGTATCGCGCCGCCGCTGAACCGGGACGTTAGCAATCACAGGAGAGACGAATGCGGATCGCAGTGACGCTCAATGGGTCTGCAAAGCATGTTGCGGCAATAGCCGGGGCTGGCTTTCTCAGCGCACATTTGAATTTGGCAGACCGCCCGAAGGACGGTCATGTGAAGCGCGTACTTCGTGTTGAGGGCTTCGATACCAATTCCGATACGGAAACTGTATCTGTGAAATGGCCCGAGATCGTACTGTCACCGGGTGATGTTGTGCAGCTCCAGGTGTCCGACGAAGGGCCAGCGGATGAACCTGTGTCGCGGCGAAGCACGACGGAATCGCCGGCGAACCTATTTAGCGACGAAGAGCTAGCCCGTGAACTGCTCTCCCACTGCGAAGATTTCGAGCGGCGCTTGTTTGAGCTGATGAAGAAGGCCGAAAGCATTGAAACCCCTGAGGAACACAATAAGGTCAAGCGCGCTATTGGGAACATAGTGGTTGATCTAGGCGAACACTTCTTGAGACCGGTTTGGCGTCGGCATCCCAATCTGGTACCCGACTCAATGCGAGGCGAGCTGCTGTGATTGCTAACGAGCCGCTGGTTCCGACTTGCAATGGCGAAGCGCCTTTGCTCGCGGCACAGCGGGGGCGTTAGGCGGCACTCCCATGGACGTCAGTAGCATCGTTTGGCAGCAGCGACGCCAGAGCGACAGGCCAGTCAGCATTCAGCATGGCTTTGAGAATGCTTGGACTGGCTCCACTGCAGAGCTGCTGGGCTCGGCGCATTCGGTGACCCTGCTGACACGACCTGGCTCTGAGGTAATCGTTGGGAATTTGCAGCCGTTGGCTGGCGGGTGGTGGAAGGGCGTCATCTTGAAGTTCGCACCAGGTGCAGGGCATTTGACCCTTGGGGAAGACGTGCGCTTCCACGAGGACAACGTTTTGGGTGCGACGATCTGATGTGCGACGTACCGTCTAACAAGCGCTGGCAACCGACGCTCGGAAGCCCTCGCGCGGCTGAAGCGCGGCGTTAGACCTCGGGAGTTCATGTGGCACGTCCGATCAATCGTCACCTCAAGTTCGCGGTGATGAACTGCATCGCCGCCGTTGTATTCATGATATTTGGGACCGTTGTTACCTACCTCCGTAGGAACGACCCGCCAGAGCCGATTTTGGTGGGCATTTTCACAAACACCCTATTCTTAGTTTGTCCCGCAACATTATTGTTGACGGCCGCAACTCTATTCCGATCTAGGATTTCTTGGGCTACTCCTCTCTCTACCGCTCTGAACTGGATGATGTGCGCTTTTGCAGTCCTATTTACACTCGTTTTGCTGCTAGCGAACGGGTTCAATCTCTCGATCCTGTTGGGCATCTGCATTCTGTTCCTGCCATTTGCGATAAACATTCACGCTCTGTATGAACATCGATTGGACCCGACTTCGCTGAGAGTAGGCGAATACGTCGAGAAGAAGTGACCGAGCTATAACACCTCGCTGGAGCGCACGCAAAGATAATGTTCCAAGCTCCATCGACCGAGCGCGCGGCGCTCAGCTCAACCGTTAGGCGGCAAATCTAGTCACCTACAGAGGTACTCGGACCTCGAGAGGCTGGCGCCAGCGGTAACGTTGGTGAATGAAAGTGAGTGCTTTGCTCCGCCTACTCCACGATGACGGCTGGTTTCTTGTCGCGACGCGCGGCAGTCATCGTCAGTTCAAGCATTCCACCAAGCCTGGCCGAGTGACTGTTGCGGGCAAGCCTCGCGACGATTTGGCAGCGGGCACGCTCAACAGTATCCTCAAGCAGGCCGGCCTGAGGCGAAACTAAGGTGACAGCAATGCGCTACGCGGTCGTCATTGAGAACGCAGGTTCAAACTTTTCCGCCTACGTCCCGGATTTGCCGGGCTGCGTCGCGACTGGTACGACGCTGGCGGAAACAGAGACAGCGATTCGCGAGGCAATCGAATTTCACCTGGACGGGTTACGTCAAGACGGCTCGCCCATTCCGCCTGCCTCAAGCACCGTGGAGTATGTCGAGGTCGCCGCCTGACTCCTCGCTGGAGCGCATGCGTGAGAGATAGGGCGCCAAATTCATATCGCAGCTCGCGCGGCGCTCAGCTCAACCGTTAGGCGACACGGGCGGAGCGTTCTCGCGAATTGGGCTCGTGCGTTGAAGCCTCGTCGCAAGCTTCGTGTATTGGCGGCAAGATTGCGGTGCATCCGCCAGCCGGCGGGGCGTCTCGGCGAGTATCTAGAACGGAGGACACCATGGGACTCTTGACCTTCAGTATCAACGTCACCCTGGACGGTTGCGTCGACCACCAGGAGGGAATCGCCGACGACGAGACACACGCCTTCTTCACCCGCCTCATGGACGAGAGCGGGGCGATGCTGTGGGGTCGCGTCACCTACGAGATGATGGAGAGCCACTGGCCGGCGGTCGCCCGCGGCGACGCGGAAGCGCCGCCAGCGCTGCGCGAGTGGGCGGCCAAGCTGGAGGCCAAGCCGAAGTTTGTGGTGTCGTCGACGCGCAAGAACTTCCCATGGACTAACAGCCACCCCATCGCCGGCGACCTGCGCACGGGCGTGCAGAAGCTCAAGGACGCGACCCCGGACGGCGTGCTCCTCGGTAGCGGCAAGCTTGCGACCGAGCTTGATCGGCTGGATCTGATCGACGAGTACAGGTTGCTCGTCCATCCCAGAATCGCGGGTCACGGCCCGACTCTGTACGAGAGCGGGCTACCCAGCACGCGACGCCTCGAGTTGGTCTCGGTGAAACCGCTCCGCTGCGGCGCGGTCGCCATGCACTACCGGCGCGAACGAACATGAAGCTTCTGCTCACCTCAGCTGAACGCGGCGCCGGGCTGACGATCCAGCCCGGCGCCGCAGTCGCCGCTACGGCAGTGGCGGCAGCAGCAGATCCTGAGGCGGATACAGATCGGGATCCGTCTGGCACGTGCTGCCGTTCGCGGGCAGCGTCAAGCTGATGAGGTAGTTGTCTACCTTCTGCTGGACGCAGCGCGACTTGTCATAGCTGACGTGACCGTAGCCGATTCGCTTGATGAAGCGGCTTCCCTGGATCTGCGACGCGATGCGTGTCGACCAGGCGTACGGCGTGCTGGCGTCGAGCGTAGCGCCGATCACGACGAACGGCGGCACGCCCGTCAGCTGCACGGACAGCGGTGTCGGCTCGATTGCGTCAACCGGATAGCCGATGCAGTTCGTAGCTCCTTGTCCCACCGACGACTCGCCGAAGCGCGGCGCCGCCGCTTTCGTCTGCTGCAGCAGCTGCTGCAGATCCGCGGCGGTGCGTAGAGTCTGCGACCATCGCGTATCGACGCAAGTGATGGCCCGATTCGCCTGGCCGTCCTGCCTGTAGTTCCCGTTTGGTTCGACGGCCCCTGTCGCGAAGTCGTAGAAATAGCGGGCCACCGAGGCGTCGCCGAGGCTGGACTCGTACACGAGCTGATCGACGGAATTGAAGGTGATGTCGCCGGGTTGCGCGAACGCCTGTGCGATGAAAGCCAGTATCCAGTCGTTCACCGGACGCTGCGTGAACGGCGCGCGTGGCGCGGGCAGCGGGTTGACGCGCGCTTGAGCCAACGTCTGGTTGAATACTGCGTCGATATCGCGACCGCGCATCTTGCACGGGTTGGATGCGACCTTGCACCACTCCTTGTACTTCTGCCACATCGTGTCGGACACGGCGGCATTCTCGGTAAAGCTCTGCCTGTCGGGCACGCTGCGGTCGATTGCGGCGTCGAGCACCATCGCGCGCAACCGGCCGGGGTAGAGCTTGGCGTAGCGATAGCCGAGGAAGGTGCCGTACGAGCGGCCCATGTAGTTGAACTGAGTCAGGCCCATGGCACGGCGGAACTGCTCCAGGTCGCGCACCGTGCTCGCGCTGTCGATGTGTCGCGCGAGCGGATCGTTGTTCGTGAGGCAGCCCTGGTTGACGTTTTGTTCGAGAGCAACGCGATCGTTCAACTCCGTGCTGGTGCGCGGGATGAGGTTCGTTTCCCAGTAGTGCTCCTGCAGTCCGAAGCCCATGCAGCGGATGCCCTGGGCGGCGCCCCGCGGATCGAACGTCACGATGTCGAAGCGACTCTGCAGCAGCGGTGTGAAGGATTGATCGAGATTGTCGTAGCCGATGGTGTCCGACGCGCCGAACCCCGGACCGCCCGGGTTATAGACCAGCGTCCCCACCTTGCTGCCGGTTGCGCGAGCACGCGCGACGGGCAGGTCGATCGTGCCCGCGGCGAGGTTTGCATAGTCGAGCGGTACAGTGAGCGTCGCGCAATCGCGATTAGCGAAGGGCGAGTCGGGACAGGGTTGCCAGTTGATCGATGGCGGCGGTGGCGCAGTGAGCGGTAAGTCTGTGGCGTACGCCGCGGTGTACCCGGCGGCTGCGATGAGCACAGCACTCAGCGCCGCCCGCCGGCAGAAAGACTTTCGAATCGCGTAATTCATGCCAACTCCTCGTTCCGTTGAATAAGGAGCGCGCGGATCGAAGATGCTCACGGGCCGCTGTGTTTTTCCTGCGTGTGCAGTCCCGGCTTGCGCACTCGGGGAGGAACGAGAGGGATCGCGCCATTTTCCGCCAACCCGGTCGGCGATATTTTCGGCCATGTACTGATGGAGCTGACGTCGCGATTTGCGTGTCCGGTTGCAAACTCGTGTAACCGGACGCGCGTCCGAGTGTCATGGGATCACGGGCGGCAGGATTGCCGTCGCATGCGGCGGGTGCAGACCAATGAAGGTGACGACCGAACGAGTTGTACACACGGTGGTGTTACTCGCCGTGCTGCTCACGACCTCCGCGGAGGCTTCCATTGCGGCCGCATGGCACCGCCAGGTCGTCAAGTTCGAGTATCGCGCCAACGGCACGTTGTATATGTGCCGCAGCTTGCAGCGCAAGGTCGAGCGGATCCTGCTACAGATCGGAGCGCGCGACCGCGCGCAGTTCATTCGCTTCTATTGCGGAGACCTGTCGCCCGTTGTGACTGCCGAGATCGCACTGATGATCCCCATCGAAGCAACCAAAGAGAATCTGCGGCGTCTGACTGACTACGACAGCAAGGAGGTCCTGATCGCACGGTTGCAGGGTAAGTCCCTGCCAGCCGCTGCGGAGGTGCCGCTGTTCCCGGCCGCCTGGAAGACCATCTCGCTCTCCGGCATGAAGTTCACGCGCGGCGATTGCGAGCTGCTGCAGCAGCTGAGTCAGCAAGTGCTCCCGAAGCTCTCCGTGCGAATCGTCAGCGACAACCTGCAGCAGTGTTCCACCGTTTTCGCAAAAAGCGTGGCACCGCAGCTGGTCGTGCAGGCGCTCGTCGCCGAGCAAACCCATCGACTGGTCGACCGCAGGTAACCACTACTGTGGGCGCAGCGACGACGGGTGGCAATGTCACGCGCACTCCGAGACATTGCTAAACTGACCCATCGCTCGCAGCCCCTGGTTTCACTCCATGCAACACCTCGCCTGGCCGTTCTTCGCCGACAGCCACCGGACGCTGGCCCCTGAAATACGCAGCTGGGCGGAGCGGACCCTGCATGGCCACGATGACGAGTCGCGCGACGCAATCGACTCGGCCTGCCGCCAGCTGGTCGCTGTCCTTGGAGCCGCAGGATTCACGCGCCACTGCGTGCCGCGGGCTTACGGTGGTACGTCGGATGATTTCGATGCACGCGCGATCTGCCTGGTGCGGGAGACGCTCGCTGAATACGACGGACTGGCCGACTTCGCCTTTGCCATGCAAGGCCTCGGCAGCGGCGCGATATCGCTCGCCGGATCGGACGAGTTGAAGGCGCGCTACCTGCCGGCCGTCGCAGCGGGCCGCGCGATTGCAGCGTTTGCTCTGTCCGAGCCGGAAGCGGGTTCGGATGTCGCTGCCATGCAGTGCGCGGCGCGCGAGGATGGCGAGCACTATGTTCTGGACGGCGCCAAGACCTGGATTTCGAACGGCGGCATCGCTGACTTCTACTGTGTGTTCGCGCGGACCACGCCCGGGCAGAAGCGGGCGGACGGTACGACCGCCGCGCAGGGAATCACGGCGTTCGTCGTCGATGCCGATGCTGCGGGCCTGGAGATCGAGCAGCGCATCGACGTCATTGCGCCGCATCCGCTCGCGACGCTGCGCTTCCGCAACTGTCGCGTACCCAAGGCGCAACGGATCGGAGGCGAGGGCGAGGGATTCAAGATCGCAATGCGAACGCTCGATGTCTTTCGCACTTCCGTGGCCGCTGCGGCGCTTGGATTTGCGCGCAGAGCGCTGCGGGAAGCGCTGGCACACGTGCGCCAGCGTTCCATGTTCGGCAAGTCGCTGGCGGACCTGCAATTGACGCAAGCTGGGTTGGCCGACATGGCGACGCAGGTCGATGCGGCAGCGCTGCTCGTCTACCGAGCGGCGTGGTTGCGAGATCAGGGTGCCGTCGTAACCAAAGAGGCAGCGATGGCGAAGCTGGCCGCAACCGAAGGCGCGCAACGGGTAATCGATCGCGCGGTACAGATGTTCGGTGGCCGCGGGGTCCGTCGTGGAGAGGTGGTCGAACGGCTGTACCGTGAGATCCGCGCGCTGCGCATCTACGAGGGCGCCACCGAAGTGCAACAACTCATCATCGGGCGCGAGTTGCTGAAGGATGCCGGCTCAGCGTGACGGCTAGCTGGCGAACGCGCTCAGCGCGTTGCCGAACGTATGAAGATCGCATCGCCCATCTTGTCGAACGCCACCTGATAGGCCTTGGGATCGAGAATCGGCGTATCGCGATGCGTCGTCTGCCCCTGCTGGCCGGACGTATGCTCGCTCTCGACGAAGTTCAAGCGAACCGTGACGAAACCGGGGCGTATCTCCTCCACGAACGCCGTGGCCCGGGTCTGCGCGCTCGATGTCGAAGTGCTGAGTACCTCCCACCATTTGAGCTTGCTGCCTGCCGGGCTCGCCGCAGTGATGAAGCCGGTGTCGAGATCGGCGCTTTGCACGATGTAGCCGAGGTCCTGGAACACGCTGAGCACAGCGCCGAACGCAGCTCGCTTCTGAGCTTCGAATTCGTGGCTCTGAAATGCCTGGATCTGCAGGGGCGTAGGAGCCGGCGGCGCGACGCTGCAGCCAGCGATGCTCAAACCGATACAAAAGAGCGCGACGCTCGAAGCTTTCATGGACTGTCCCTGTCAGAACTCGCTGCTGCGGCTGCGAAAGTCGGATACGACCTTGTTCGAGTCGAACTTGATGATCAGAGTCATGGTGCGCTGGGTTTGTTCGAACCCGGAAGCTTTGGCCGTGCCGCCGAACAGGACGATCGTCCAGTAGTTACTGAACGAGGAGGACTCTGCGACCGTGGCCTGGCGTTGATAGGTCCAGACTTCCTGGTTCGAGCCGTCGATCGAAGTGATGTTCGGCGCGCCGAAGCCTTCCAGCACCTGCGTCTGGGTCGTTTCACCCACATGCAGGTTCAGTTGCACGTTGCCGTGGGTCAGATCACCGTTCTTGCTTATGTGCTGCGGCGTCGGTGGGTTCTGAACGCAGCCCATGCACAAGGTCGCAGCGAGAGTCGATATCGCCAAGAGTCGGGCAGACACAGGTCAATCCTTTCGAGCCGGGATGGCCCGCGATGCTAGCGAGACAAATGATCCGTTTTGCCGGCGCAGTATCTCTCCAAAATCCTGAACCCGTGCTGACTGAGGAGTCGGCAACGACAGAGCCGTTAGTGCTGTATGGCAGCCGTTAGTGCTGTGTGCGAGCATTCGGCTGGCGTAGGCAGTCGTTGCAATTCGTCGAGGTGCTCTCGTGGACGTCCCTCTGTCACCGCTCGATTTCGCCCGTCGCGCCCGTAAACTGTACGGTTCGCGCGAGGCCGTCGTTGATGAGGAGCTGCGGCTCACTTATGCCCAGTTCGGCGAACGCTGCGATCGCTGGTCCGCCGCGCTGCTGCAGCTGGGCGTGAAGTATGGAGACAGGGTCGGCACGATTGCTCCGAACACGCATCAGCAGCTCGAGCAGTTCTACGCGATTCCGCAGATCGGTGCAGTCATCGTGCCGATGAACTACCGTCTGACGGCGGAGGATTTCGTCTATATCGCCAACCACAGCGGGTGTCTGGTGTTGTGCGTGCACTCCGACTACCTGGCGCTCGTGGATCAGGTCCGCTCCCGCATGACAACGGTCAAGCACTTCGTCGCCCTCGAAGGCGCCCGGACGGGATGGCTGGATTATGAGGAACTGCTCGCGCGCAGCGCGGACAGCTTCGCCCGGCCTGCAATCGCGGAGGCGGATTTGCTGGCCATCAACTACACCAGCGGCACCACTGCCAATCCGAAAGGCGTGATGATCACGCACCGCAATGCCTGGGTTAACGCAGTGGGCACGCTGACGCACTGGCCGATGACTGCGGCGGACCGATACCTCTGGACCTTGCCGATGTTCCATGCCAACGGCTGGACCTTCACGTGGATCGTCACTGCAGTCGGAGCAGCGCACGTCTGCCTGCGCAAAGCCGATGCGAGCCTGATTTACGAGCTCGTCCGCAACGAACGAGTCACCACCTTGTGCGCGGCTCCCACGGTGCTGATTGCCATCGCGAACGGTCCCGAAGCGGAGCGCAAAACCGCCAGAGGAAGCGTGCGGCTGTTGACGGCCGGTGCGCCACCCGCGCCCGCTACCATCGAGCGCATCGAAGGCGAACTCGGCTGGCAGGTGACACAGGTCTATGGGCTGACCGAGACCGCCCCATTCATTTCTGTATGTGAGCCACGCCCCGAGCATGAGGGACGCGATCCGGCCCAGCGCGCGGTGATCAAGGCGCGTCAGGGAGTCGAGCTGATCACCTCGGGTGAGCTGCGCGTGGTAGACGCGGACATGCAGGACACGCCTTGGGATGGTGCTTCGATCGGCGAGATCGTCGCGCGCGGCAATGTAGTCATGCGCGGCTACTACAACGATCCTGACGCGACTGCCCGTGCATTTGCCGGAGGCTGGTTTCATACCGGCGACGCGGCGGTCGTGCACCCGGACGGTTATGTCGAGATTCGCGACCGCTTCAAGGATGTGATCATCAGCGGCGGGGAGAACGTCTCATCGATCGAAGTGGAGGGTGCGCTGTTGCGCCACCCGGCCGTCCTCGAGGTGGCGGTGGTTGGAGTTCCGCATGAGAAATGGGGCGAGTCTCCCAAGGCGTTCGTGGTCTTGAGGCAGGGAATGACTGCAACCGCAGCCGAGCTGCGCGAGTTCGCTCGCGGTGCGCTCGCACACTTCAAGGTACCCAGCGGATTCGAATTCGTCGCTGCGCTTCCCAAGACCGCTACGGGCAAGGTGCAGAAGTACGTGCTACGCGGCATGCGCGGCAACATCGCTCCTCAGTAGACCCATGCCTGCGCTCTACAACTGGGGTGCTCGAGCGCTCTACATAGGGCCGGCACTCGGGCTTTCTGCTCACCGCAATGCGGTCGCTGTGCTGGCGGTCGGGCTCGATGCGCAGTTCGCGCTCGCGACAGCCCCGGCCGATCCAGATTCTCCACTGCGCTCTTGCCGCAGCGCCCTGATTCCGCCGAGCACACTGCACCGGCTCGTATCCAAGCGCGGCCGCATGGCGTTCCTTTACGTAGACGCTGCGAGCCGCGACCTCGAAAGGCTTGCGACGCGGGTCCAGGAGCCGACGGAGCGGGCCGGGTTCGACCTCACATGCGAAGCTCGGCTCATCGAGTTGCTCGATGACCTCCATGCACGCCGCATCACGCTGACACACGCGCGCGAAGCGCTCGAGACGGAGGTGCTGGCTACGCTGGGTCGCGAGCTGCCGAACGCGCTGACCAAGGCGATCGAGTATTTGAATACTCATGCGGGCGAGCGTCCCTCGCTCGGCGCTCTCGCTTCGATGGCGGGACTCTCCGAATCGCGCTTTCGTCATCTCTTCGTCGCAGCGACCGGAACGACTCTACGTCGCTACCGTAGCTGGGCCGCAATGGGCGTTGCCTTGCGGTCGATGGCAAAGGGTATTTCGCTCACCGACGCCGCCTATGAGGGCGGCTTCTCTTCCTCGGCGCACTTCAGTGCCGCGTTCCGTGAGATGTTCGGAATGGAGCCCTCGCGCCTGGCTCGGCTCGGCCTGACGCGCACGTCACTCTCAGGCCGGGCCGACGTCAGCCCAGAGGCTCGAGGAACTCGGCCACGACCTTAGGATCGGCATCGAACAGCCAACAGGCATGCAGCTGGCGATTGCGCACTTCATAGACAAAGACGCGATCGACCAGCACCTCGCGCTCGCCACGATGCCAACGCTCGACCACCTGTAGCGCGCCCCGGCGCGACCCGCTCATGACGTCGACGACTTCCTCGAGCTTGCGCTGCGTTCGCGCGGACACCTCACGCAGCACGGCGAGCGCCGCCGCCTTGCCACTGTGGACGCCGGCAAGTGCATGCGTGCCTGGGTAATGCAGCGTGAAGTCATCGGCGTACAGCGACGTGAGAGCCTTGAGGTCTCCGCGTTGCCAGGCCTCCGAGTAGGCGCGCAACGTTTCCATGGTTTCATCCATGCGAACGTCCTTCGTTTGTCCCCGAGCAATTTGTCCCCCGGACAGGAGCGCGAGACCGAAAGCACTCGAGAGGGTTCGTCGTGTGAGCTTCACGAGAGCATGGTGACTGAGGATCAGGGCCGGCGCTTTCAAAATACGGCTGCGACCGCATTCCACGCGGCAACCTGGGCGCGGGCTCGACTCAACATTGCGTCCAGCGCGGCGCGCTCGTGAACCGTCCCTCGCAGGATCACGGCGCGGATCGTGCGCGTCGCTGCGATGTCTTCCAGCGGATTGCGATCGAGCAGCACCATGTCCGCCGCCTTGTCCTTGCCGATCGCTCCGTAGCGATCGAGCTTGCCGAACCAGCCCGGGCCGGCGCGAGTGGCGGATGACAACGCCTGTGCCGGTGTCAGTCCATTCGCGACGAACAGGCTTAGCTCATCGTGCAGCCCGATGCCTGGATAGTTGAAGGAGTTCAGGAAGCCGGCATCCGTGCCTGCCATGATCGTGACGCCAGCCTGTTGCAGCATCTCGAGAACACTGGCAGATCGCTCGAAGCGCGCGTGTCGCGCCGCTATCGCTGCGGCGTCTGCCTGGGCAGCGCGTTGAACGCGCCAGTCGTATGTCGCGCGCAGCTTCGGACCGATGTAGGCGAGGTATTCATCCTTTTCATGCGTGTCGCGATCGAGCCATGCCAGGATCCGGCTGCCATTGAGAGTCGGCGTTACCGCGATCCCTTTCTGCGCGAAGTATTCATACGCGCTTTTCGCTGTGGCCGAATCGAAGCCGGCGTCCAATCGCCTCGCAGCTTCGGCGCGATCGATGCTGCCGGCGGCAAAGGCCGCGACGATGGCAGGTTCGTCTTTCACACCGGCTCTGACCGCGTAATCCATGTGCTCGATCGAGCTCAGCCCGGCATCGACGGCTTGCCGTACCGTGATGCCCAACGGGATATGACCTGAAGTCCGCAGACCGGCCGCTCGTGCTCTGCTCACCGCGTAGAGGAATAGTTCGGGCGCGAGCGTGCTGTCCGTGATCTTCACGAAGTCGACGTCGAGCGCTTTGAGCTTTGCGATCGCCGCATCGACCTCAGCTTTCGATCCCGTTTCCAGCGTGCCCTTCCACACCGGCTTGATGCCCTCGATCTTCGGTCCCGAGCTGAGCAGCGTCGGACCGAACAGCGCACCGCCCGCAATCTCACGCCGCCATGCGAGTACTTGCTCCGGCAGATCGCCCGAACAGTCGCGGATCGTCGTGATGCCATGCGCGACGTAGAGCGGCAGCAGCGCCTTGTTCTCCTCGATGAGATCGACGCCGCCGCCGAAGTGGACATGCATGTCCCACAGGCCGGGAATCAGGAAGCGCTTGCCGGCGTCCAGCGTCTTCGCGGCCTTCCAGGCTTGCGCGATTTCTCCGTCGGGTCCGACTGCGAGAATTCTGTCGCCCGAGGTGGCGACAGCCTGATCGGCGATCAAGCGCGCATGTTCGACGTCGACGATGGTGGCGTGACGGATCAGTACGTCCGCCGGACTCTGCGCGTGGGCGGTCGAGTCGATGAGCGAGGCAACCACAACGAGGAGGGTCAGCATGGGGTGTCGGAACATGGGTGATCTCGTTACTCGATCTTGCGTCGATCGTGTTGCTTGCATTATAAGACTAACTAACTCGACCTGTGCCCGGGGGAAGCCATTGCGCGTGATCATGCCCGACGCGGCCCAGTTGGGGTCGCTTCCGGAGCTCGGCCGTGTCCGCGTGCCGGTGGAATGGCTCGACCTCAACGGGCACGTCAACGTGCAGCACTACCTGAGCATGTACAACCTGACCAGCGACACCCTGCTGGAGCTGCTCGGGATTTCCGGTGACTGGGTCCGGCGCGAGCAGCTGGGACTCGTCGACCTCGAGCATCACACGTGGTTTCAGCGCGAGCTGCATGCGGGCGAGGAGGTTGCGCTCTATGTCAGATTCATGGGCCGGGATGCGAAACGCGTGCATGGACTGATGTTCATGGTCAACGTCGCTGCTGCTGAAGTTGCCAGTGCCATCGAGTTCATGTCCCTGGCCGTGAACCTCGCGACCCGCCGTGCGGCACCGCTGCCGGCCGCAGTCGCCGAGCGCATCGACACACTGCTACGCGACCATGCAGCACTGGGCTGGCCTGCGCCGTGCAGCGGCGCGATTGCACTGTAGACATCCGACGGGAGGAATGATGGTTGCAGATCTGCTTCGACTGGCCATTGCGGACGCGGCACTGGTGTTTGCTTCGTTCATCGCGCTCTGGTTCGTCAGCATGGCGATGCGCGATTCGAGCCTAGTGGACATCTGGTTTGCGCCCTGCATCGCAGCCGCTGCGACTGTCGGATTCTTCATCGGTAGCGGTGCAGAGCCGCGCCGTCTGCTGCTCACCGTGTTGGCGATCATCTGGGCTGTCCGGCTCGGCGGCTATCTGCTGTGGCGCAATTGGGGTCGTGAAGATCCGCGCTACGCGCGCCTGCGCAAGCACGTAGAGGAGAACGGCGGGAGCTTCGCCTGGCACAGCTTCACGCGCATCAATCTGTTCCAGGCGAGCATCGTCGTTCTGGCGCTGGCGCCTTTCATCGTGGCGCAAACGGCGCCGTATCCCGCGCAGCTCGGGTCGCTCGCGTGGATCGGCACTGCGCTCGTGATCATCGGCGTGATCTTCGAAGGGGTGGCTGACGTGCAGCTCGCGCGCTTCAAGGCCAATCCTGCGAACGTCGGCGCAGTGCTCGACACCGGCTTGTGGCGGTACTCGCGTCATCCCAACTATTTCGGCGAATCCTGCGTCTGGTGGGGCTACTGGCTCATCGCATGCGAGCACCCGTGGGGCTGGTTCACTGTGTTCTCACCGGCGCTGATGACGTGGTCGATCGTCGGGATGATGGGCAAGGAGCTGGTCGAGCGGCGGATGCGCAAGAAGCGGCCGGGATACGAAGACTACGTGCGTCGGACCAGTGGCTTCTTCCCATGGGCACCGCGCGCCTGACGTCCCCGACAGTCGATTTCCCCACGCGTGATGAATGCGTGGTCGGGCCGTTGCTCGACCGCTGGGCGCGCGAACAGCCGCGGCGGAATTTCCTGGAATTCAGCGACGGCTCCGCCTGGACCTTCGCTGAGATGCGGACGCGGGCACAGCGCGCGGCGGCGGCGCTGCGCGGCCTCGGCGTCGCGCGCGGCTCGCATGTCCTTTCGTGGATGCCCAACGAGCGCGAGGCGATTCTCGGCTGGTTCGGCGCGAATCTGCTCGGCGCTGTGTATGTGCCGCTGAATACCGCATATCGCGGTGCCATCCTGCGGCACGCGATCGCGCTGTCCGATGCGAAAGTCATGATCGGTCATGCGAGCCTGTTGCGGAGACTCGAGCCGGAGTCGGTTGCCTTGCTGGAGCACATCGTGTGCGCAGGCGGTTCGCCGCCGCCGATCGCCGGCCCGCGCGTCCACGCCTTCGACTTGCTGGAGCAACCCGGTTCGGCAGAGGCGGAGCAGCCGGTGCAGCCGTGGGATGCGAACTACATCATTCTCACTTCCGGCACGACCGGCCCCTCGAAGGCAGTCGTGTGCACGTACATCCAGGCGTGGGTCGGCGGTGCGATGGCGATGGACTATTTCGGCCAGGATGACCGGTTGCTCGCGAATCTGCCGCTGTTCCATGTCAGCGGCGCCGGCGCGGTGATGGATCGGCTCACGAAGGGCGGCACGTGCGTGCTCTACGACGGCTTCAAGCCGGAGTCGTTCTGGGACACGGTGCGTCGCTTCAACATCACGGGCTGTTGCCTCGTCGGCGCGATGACGCGCTTCCTGCTCAATCAACCGCCGAGCAGTCGCGATCGCGATCATCCGTTGCGCGCGGTAATCACCGTGCCCTGGAATCAGGACTCGCTCGCGGTTGCAGAGCGCTTCGGCATCGACATGCACACGGCGTTCAACATGACCGAGCTGGCGACGCCGATCCGCTCGAAGGCCAATCCACCGCTGATCGGAACATGTGGACAGGCGCGCCCCGGTGTCGACTGCCGCGTCGTCGACGAGAACGACATCGAAGTGCCGCCGGGCACGGTCGGCGAGCTCATCGTGCGCACGTCGCGGCCCTGGGAAATCTCGCAGGGCTACTACAAGAATCCTGAAGCGACCGCGCGCGCCTGGCGCAACGGCTGGTTCCACACCGGCGACGGCTTTCGCCGCGACGCGGAGGGCAACTTCTTCTTCGTCGATCGAATAAAGGACGCGATCCGGCGGCGCGGCGAGAACATCTCGTCGTTCGAAGTCGAGTCGGAAGCGAGCGCGCATCCGGATGTCCGCGAGTGCGCGGCGATTCCGGTGCCGAGCAAGCTGGGCGAGGACGAAGTGATGCTGGTCGTCGTGCCCGTCGCGGGCCGCACTGTCGATCCGGTCGCGCTGCTGCGCTTCATGGAGCCGCGCGTGGCGGCATACATGCTGCCGCGCTACGTCCGCCAGCTCGACGAGTTGCCGAAGACGCCGACGGCGAAGGTCGAGAAACATCGCCTGCGCAGCGAGGGTGTCACAGCAGACACTTGGGATCGGGAGGCGCATGGTGTGACCGTGCGCCGGGGCAAGTTGCAAACAGGCTAGAGGAATTTCGATGTCGAATTCGAGCACGATCGAGCTGGCGCGCCGCTTCGTGAGCGCGCTGAACAAGAAGGACGAAGCCACCATTCGCCAGATCTATGCGCCGGACGCGAAGATCTGGCACAACTTCGACGGCAAGCATCAGACCATCGACGAGAACATGCGCGGCATGTACTGGATCCACAAGCGCCTGAGCGGGATCACGTACGACGTTGTGAACCTCGTCGAACTACCGGACGGCTATCTGCAGGAGCACGTGTTGCGCGGCAAGCTGCCGTCCGGCGAAGACTTCGCCATGCCGGCGTGCGTCATCTGCAAGGTGAAGGACGGACGCGTGACCTCGCTGCGGGAGTATCTCGACCTCACGCATACGCAGCCGCTCACGGCACAACGCTCGTCCTAGCGTCCTTTGAAGACGGGCTTGCGCTTCTCCATGAACGCGCGCGGCCCTTCGACTGCGTCTTCGGTCGCCACGACTGCTTGTGCGTGAACTCTCTCGATCGCGAGCGCCTCGGCTTCGGGATGGCCGTCGGTCTCAACGATCGAGCGGCGGATGCGGCTCACCGCGATCGGGCCATTCGCGACGATCTTGCCGGCGATCTCCAGACAGCGATCCATGAGCTTCTCGGGCGGCACGACGTAGTTGAGGAAGCCGAGCCGCAACGCTTCCTCGGCTTCGATCAGATCGCCAGTCAACAGCAGCTCGAGCGCCTTGGCCCGCGGCATCTGCCGCGGCAAGCGCACGGTCGAAGCGCCGGCAGGGAAGAGCGCCCACTTCACCTCCTGCAGCCCGAACTTCGCGCCCGGTACCGCCACGCGGATGTCGGTGCCCATGACCAGCTCCATGCCGCCGGCAATTGCATGACCGTTGATCGCTGCAATCACGGGTTTCACTTGGTCGCGGGAGATCAGGAACAAGCCTTCGCCGCCGCGGATCAGCTGGAGGCACCGTGTGTCCCATTCGTTCTCCGGCTGCCGCGCGCCCGTGGCGAGTGGCGCCGTCAATCCGAGGTCCGCACCAGCGCAGAACGCTTGCGACCCGGTGCCGGTCAGGATGGCGACGCGAATCGCGGAGGAGTCGCGCACTTCGCGCCAGGCGTCGTCGAGCCGGACCATCACCTCCGGGCTCATGGCATTGCGCGCCTCGGGACGGTTGATCGTGATCGTTGCGATGAAATCGCGGACGGCGAAGTCGACGACGGCCATTTGCAGGCTCCGGGGTTGCGCCTTCGGGGTGACCGCGACTAGCATCCATGAGTGAGTCTTAATACGCAAGCAGCTATCGACTACTCGCGCCTGGATCTCGCCGCGCTCGACCGCTGGCTGCGCGGCCGTCTCGCGGGGTACGAAGACGAGCCCCGGCTCACGCTGATTTCCGGCGGGCAATCGACACCCACCTACCTGATCGAATCGGGCGGGCGTCGCTGGGTGCTGCGGCGCCGGCCGCCGGGCGACTGGCCGGCCTATCTGTTTCCGATCGACCGCGAGTTCCAGGTGCTGCATGCGCTGCAGAAGACCGATGTGCCGGCGCCTCACGTGCACTTGTTGTGCGACGACCCCGCGGTCATCGGCGGCATTTTCTACGTGATGGATTACGTCGAGGGCCGCGTGTACGAGAACGCGGAGTGCATCGGGATGACGCCTGCGCAGCGTCGAGAAGCGTTCGTCGATCTAGCTCGCACTTGCGGCAAGCTGCACAGCGTCGATTGGCGTGGCGTCGGGCTCGGCGCATACGGCCGCGCCGGCTCGTTCGTGCAGCGGCAGCTCTCGACGATGGCGAAGGTCTATGCGCAGCAGTCGACGTGGCGCCGGGTCAAGTCGCTGGAACGGCTCGCGAACTGGCTGCCCACGCATCTCGACGTGCCCGACGACACGTGCCTCGTGCACGGCGACTTTCGTATCGGTAACAGCATTCTGCATCCGCGCGAGTCGCGCATCGTCGCGGTGCTGGACTGGGAATTGTCGACGCTGGGCAACCCCGTCGCCGACGCTGTCTACCTCGTGCAGCCCTGGTACCTGCCGGCGATGCCGCAGAATCCGCAGGGCGACTTCCCGAGCCGCGATCTGGCGGCGCTCGGTATTCCGTCGATGGAGGAGATGCTCGCGTTGTACTCGGAAGCGTCAGGACGTCCTGCGCCTTCCGGCGCCCTGCTCACTTCCCTGATCATCTTCAACTGCTACCGCACGGCCGTCATCAACCACGGTGTCGGCGCTCGCGCGGCGGCGGGCACTGCAGTCAATCGCGACGCGGAAGTCTTCGGCGGGATGGCCGAGCCGACCGCGGACTACGCCTGGCAACTGGCGGCCGAGCACTTCGGCGCGCGCGACTGAAGTCGTCACGGCCGGTAGGCGAATGCAACCGGTCCCGGCGTGCGCAGCGGCGCAGCGATCGACGCGAATTCGCACAGCAGCCGGCGTGTGTCGCGCGGATCGATGATCTCCTCGATCTGAAAGCGTTCGGCCGAGCGGAACGGCGAACGCATCTGGTTCAATCGCGCGAAGATTTCAGCGAGCAGCGCCTCGCGGTCCTCAGCGGCGTCGAGCTCCGCCTTGTACGCGGCCTCGATGCCACCCTCGATCGGCAGTGAGCCCCAATCGGCCGACGGCCACGCGTAGCGATAGTGAAAGCGCGTGTGATTCTGATGTCCCGCGCCTGCCACGCCGAAGACTTTGCGGATGATGATCGTGCACCACGGATTTTTTGCCTGGTAGACGGCCGTCAGCGCGCGCACGCCCGCGCGGATCGTGCCTTCCTGCTCGGCCTGCTTGCCGATCATGAAGCCCGGGTTGTCGACGAAGTGCACGACCGGCAAGTGGAACGTCTCCGCGAACGAGACGAAGCGCTCGAGTTTCGCGGAGCTGGCGGCGGTCCACAGTCCGCCGATCACGAACGGATCGCTGGCAATGACGGCGACGGGCCAGCCGTCGAGTCGCGCCAGGCCGGTGATGATCGACCGCCCATGCCGCGCGCCGATCTCGAAGAACGAGCCGGCGTCGACGACGGCTTCGAGAATCGGGCGCATCCGATAGACATCGCGCCGGTCGCGCGGCACCGCAGAGACCAGGAATTCGTCGCGGCGGGCGGGGTCGTCGGCGCTCGGTCCGCGCGGCGGCAGCTCGTAAACCGAAGAGGGCAGGTAGGACAGGAAGCGGCGCGTGCGCTCGAAAGCTTCCTGCTCGCTGGCCACTTCGTCGTCGATTGCACCGTTCGCTGCGTGAATCCGGCTGCTGCCGAGCTCTTCCTTCGACACCTTCTGACCGACCGCAGCGACGACCGGCGGCCCGGCGACGAACATCTGCGCCAGGCCGCGCACCAGCAGCGAGTAGTGGCTTTGTGCGACTTTCGCTGCGCCAAAGCCCGCGATCGGCCCGAGGCCGAGGCTGACGACCGGCACTGTCGCGAGATTGCGCACCATGTGCTCCCAGCCCGGCAGGTAGGGCACGTACGTGTAGCCGAGCGCTTCCAGCGACTTGACCGAGCCGCCGCCGCCGCTGCCTTCGATCAGCCGCACTATCGGCATGCGCAGCTCGTTCGCCATCTGTTCGGCGGCCACCTGCTTCTCGATGATCGACGCGTCCGATGCGCCGCCGCGCACGGTGAAGTCGTCGCCCGCAACCACGATGCGGCGGCTGTCGATGCAGCCGCGCCCGAACACGAAGTTCGTCGGCATGAACCCGGTAATCGCGCCGGCTTCGTCGTGCGTCGCGACGCCGGTAACCGAGCCGAGCTCATGGAAGGTGCCGGCGTCGAGCAGCATCGCTATGCGCTCGCGCACCGTCAGGCGACCCGCCGCGCGCTGCCGTGCGACTTTCTCCTCGCCGCCCATCTGTTGCGCGAGCGCCTGGCGCTGGCGCAGCTCTTCGAGTTCCCGTTCCCAGCTCATGGCGATGCTTGCTCCCACGTTGACATCGGGCCGCCTGCTGAGTTAGTTACTTGCGATACAAGACTGACAGGGCGGCCGCGGTTATGAGTATACGTTTCGACGGTCGCGTCGCCATCGTTACCGGTGCGGGCACCGGCTTGGGCCGCTCGCACGCGCTGGCGCTGGCGGCGCGGGGCGCCCAGGTCGTGGTCAACGACTTCGGCGGTGACGTGCACGGTACCGGTGGCTCGTCCGCGCCGGCGCAGCGTGTCGCGGACGAGATCGTCGCGGCCGGCGGCGCAGCGATCTCGCACGGCGCTGACGTGTGCAATCCCACTCAGGTCGCGGACATGGTCGCGCGCACGATCGAGCGCTGGGGGCGGGTGGACATCCTCGTCAACAACGCCGGCATCCTGCGCGATGCAAGTTTTGCCAAGGGCACGCTCGAGGACTTTCACAAGGTTCTCGACGTGCACTTGTTCGGCTCGGCCGTGTGCAGTCACGCAGTGTGGCCGCACATGCGTGCAGCGAACTACGGGCGCATCCTGATGACGACTTCGACATCGGGCATCTACGGCAACTTCGGACAAGCGAATTACGGCGCCGCGAAGACCGGGCTGATCGGGCTGATGAACGTGCTGCAGATCGAGGGTGAGAAGTACGGCATCCGCGTCAATGCGTTGTGTCCTTCGGCGGCGACGCGCATGACTCAGGGCCTGATGCCCGAAGCAGCGCTCGCGCTGATGACGCCCGAATCGGTCAGCGCGGCAGCGGTATTCCTCGTCAGTGACGATGCGCCGCGACGGACGATCCTGGCGGCGATTGCCGGCGGGTATTCGCGCATCGTCATTCAGGAAACGCGCGGCGTGTACTTGCGCAAAGGCGAACGCACGCCCGAGGCGATCGCAGCGAGGTTCGGAGACATTGCCGATCTCGCCGGCGCAATTCACAGCGAGCAGCCTGGTGGTCCCGGCTTACGCTTTCTTCAGATGGCAGCGGCGGAGGCGGGCATAGCGCCCGGCATCGGTCAATGAAGGCATTACTCAGCACGCGGCCGGGCGGACCTGAAACACTCACGCTCGCAGACGCGCCGGATCCGGTGCCGGGCGCCGGTGAGGTGGTCGTCGCCATGCGCGCCTGCGGCGTGAATTTCCCTGACGCGCTGTTGATCGCCGATCAGTATCAGCTGCGTCCGCCGCGCCCGTTCGCGCCGGGCGGCGAAATTGCTGGCGTCGTCAGCAGCGTCGGCGAGGGTGTGCGCGATCTAAAGGCGGGCGATCGCGTGCTGGCGATGCCGGGATGGAATGGCATGGCGCAGCTCGTCAAGGCCGCGGCGACTGCTTGCACGAAGCTGCCGGACTCGATGAGCTTCGAGCACGCCGCAACGCTGATGGCGACGTACGGCACCGTTCACTATGCGTTGAGCCGCCGCGCACGATTGAAGTCGGGCGAGTCGCTGCTCGTCTTGGGCGCAGCTGGCGGAATCGGGCTGGCAGGCGTAGAGCTGGGTCGTGCGACCGGTGCGCGCGTCATCGCTGCGGTCTCGACGCAGCAGAAGCTCGACCTCGCATTGGCGCGTGGCGCTGCTTCCGGTTTCGTGTATCCGACCGGCGAGGCTGCGCGCGATGGCAAGGCACTGTCGCAGTTCTTCAAGGAGCAGATCGGCCCGCAGGGCGTCGATGTGATTCTCGATCCGGTCGGCGACGTCTATGCCGAGCCGGCGCTGCGCTCGATCGCGTGGGGCGGGCGCTATCTGGTCATCGGCTTCGCCGCGGGCGCGATCCCGAAGATTCCCTTGAATCTGCCGCTGCTCAAGCAGTGCGACATCCAGGGCGCGCTGTTCGGCGCTCATGCGCAACGCGATCCGCAGGCCGTACGGGAAGAGACGCGCGAGTTGTTCGATCTGTACGCCCGCGGCGCGATTCAGCCGTATGTTTCCGCGCGGTATCCGCTAGCCGAGGGCGGCCGCGCGATTGCCGAGGTCGCAGCGCGTCGTGCGCTCGGCAAGCTGGTCGTCACGGCGGAAGTCTAGCTTCACGCAGCGCGTTGCGTCGGACCTTGCCGGAGTCGTCGCGCAGTCGTTCGAACGTCGTTTCGACGCTGCGCGGCAGCTTGTAGGTCACCAACCGCTGCGCGAGGAAGTCACGCAAGGCGTCGACTTCGAACGGCGCATCGCGACGCACCTCGACGATCGCGTGCACGCGCTGACCGAGGTCTTCGTCCGGCAGACCGATCGCGACACTGGCGAGCACACCTGGGAACGCGTCGATGGCCGCTTCGATCTCTGCCGGATAGATGTTCGCGCCGCCGCTGATGATGAGGTCGGTGCGGCGATCCGCGATGTACAGGTAGCCCTCGGCATCGATGCGGCCGAGATCGCCGAAGGTTTCCCATTCGCCGCGCGCTTTGGGCTGCGCACCGAGGTAGTGGTAGGTCGAGCCCAGGCCGCCGGCCGGTCGGAAATAGATCTCGCCGATCGCGCCCGGCGGCACGTCGTCGCCCGCTTCGTCGAGAATCCGCACGCTCGCGCCCGGCGCCAGCCGTCCGACCGAGCCGCGATGCTCGAGCCAGTCGCGACCGCCGATGACCGTCGCGCCGATCGCCTCGGTACCGGAGTAGACCTCCCACACGCGATCCGGGCCGAGCCATTCGATCCATTTCTCCTTGAGCCACGGCGGGCATGCAGCTGCGATGTGACAGACGAGCTCCAGCGAAGAGACATCGTAGTCGGCGCGCGCCGCGTCGAGGCGCCAGATCCGATGCATCATCGTCGGCACCTGATACAGCCACTGCGCGCGATGGGCCTGGACCAGGCGCAGCGTCTCCGCGGCGTCGAACTTCTGCATGATCACTACGTGACAGCCCCACCCGAGCGCCTGGTACGCGAGTCCGAACGGCGCCGAGTGGTACATCGGCCCCGGAATGATCACGGTATCGGTGGCGCGCATGCCCACGGAAGGTGCGTCCGGATCGAGTACCGCTCGCGTGTGATCGACGATGATCTTCGGCCGCCCGGTGCTGCCGCCGCTCGCGATTGCTTTGACGTGCGGCGAGATGCGCGCGGGCAGCGGTGAGCTCGCGTTCGCCTCGTCGAACACCGATCGCTCGTCGACGATTGCGACTCGCGGTTGCAGGACATCGAGCATCGCCTGCAACTCGAGCGGCGGCAGCCGATGCGACAACGGCGTCGGCGTGGCGCCGAGCATCCAGCAGCCGAACGCCAGTTCCAGGACGGCGGTGCCGTTCGGCAGCGCGAGTGCAACGAAATCGCCTTCCTGCACGCCAAGCTTCCGCAACGCATGCGCGCGGGCGCGGGCCCGAAATGCCAGCTCGGCGCGGCCGAGCGTGGTCGTCCCGCAAGTGAGCGCCGGCCGCTGCGGATCGCGAGCCGCCTGCACATCGAGCATCTGACCCAGGGGCTGGGGATTGTTCGGTGGGACGAAGGTGAAGGCGCGGGTCATTCCGCTCGCTCGACACTCGCGCCATACGGACGCAGGCCGAAGTATAGGAACAACACGCTCGCGGGCAACACGACCGCTTCGACGCTGAACAGCGCATAGCGCAACTGCGCCGGGTCGCGGAACACGTAATCGCTCAGCAGCGCCGGGATGGTCGGGCCGAGGCCGCTCGCGATCAGATTGCCGATGAAGAAATAGATCGCGGTCATCTGCGCGCGCAGCGCATTCGGCGTGATTACCTGCAGCGCCGCGGCCGGCAATCCCTGCGGGTAGGCCATGAAGAACACCGCTCCGCCGAGCGCGATCGTGGCCAACCCCGTGTCATTCAGCAGCGGCGTGGCCAGCAGGAAGGGAATGCCGCACAGCATGCCGAACAAGGCGGCACGCAGGATCGCATCGCGTCGACCGCTTGCTCCCAGCCGAGCTGCAACCCAGCCGCCGCAATACACGCCGGCCGTGCCGAGCACGAAGAGCATCGCGCCTATCACGAAGCCTGCGTGCGGGGCATCCCAGCCGTGCGTCCGCATCATCATCGACGGCGACCAGAACAGATAGCAGTTGATGCCGACGCCGAACAGTGTGAACGCGGAGATGTGGCAGACGAGCGTCCGGACGTTCTCGCGCATGAAGGCGCGGAGTGCACGCCAGCTGCTTGGTGCGGCATCAGTCGTCGTCACCCCCTTGCGGACGTGTGCGCGTCGCAGCGGCTCGCGGATCAGCGTCATCAGCAGCAGTACAGGCAGACTCAGCGCGGCGACGATGAAGAACGTGAGCTGCCAGGAGAACACCTCGCCGACGACGGGCAGCTCGTGCATGGGGGCGCCCGACACTGCTTTCACGACGGATCCGCCGATCATCAGCGCCAGGCCCGCGCCGAAGTACAGGCCCATCGAGTACACGCTGACCGCGAGCGCGACCTTGCGCGGCGGGAAGTAGTCGGCCAGCAACGAGAATGCGGCAGGCGAGAGTGCGGCTTCGCCGACGCCCACGCCCACGCGTGCTGCGAACAAACCCCAGAAGCTGCGCGCGAGTCCGCACGCTGCGGTCATGAGGCTCCAGAACGCGAGTCCCGCCGCCATCAGGTTGCGTCGATGCGTCTGGTCCGCGAGGCGCGCAATCGGAATGCCCAGCGTCGTGTAGAAGATCGAGAAGGCCAGGCCGCCCAGCAGGCTCACCTGGGTATCGCTGATGTGCAGGTCGCGGCGGATCGGCTCGATCAGCAGGGTCAGGATCTGCCGATCGATGAAGGAGCAGGTGTACGCGAGCGTGAGGACGATGACCACGAACCACGCGTAGGCGGGATTCGGCGAAGCGTGCTCAGCCGCTGGCGACGACATCGGCGCGTCCGTTGTTGATCACGACGACGTTGTCACGCGCAGGCACGCTCGCTCGGAATGACACCACCTCGCCATCCTGCCAGATCTCCGTGCGCAAGACGTCGCCGGGATAAACGGGCGAGCTGATGCGCGCACCGAAGGTCCGCAGGCGTCGTGGGTCGTAGTCGCAGGCGGCTCGCAGAACGGCGCGTGCAGCGAATCCGTAAGTGCACATGCCGTGCAGGATCGGCCGCGAGAAGCCAGCAGCGCGCGCAGTTGCAGGATCGGCATGCAGGGGATTGCGATCACCGCATAGGCGATAGGCGAGCGCCTGCTCCGGTCGCGTCACCCCTTCGACGACCACATCGGCCGCGCGGGTCGGCATCGCGTGCGGCGTCGGTGCTGCGCCGGTGGAGAAGCCGATGCCGCCGTCCGCGCGCGCGAAATTGGTGATGATGTTGGTAGCAATCGGCTCGCCGGTCGCGGCATCGCGTAAAACTTGCTCGCACACGACCAGCAGTCCGCGCCCGGCGCCCTTGTCGTAGATGCCCGTGATGCGCGATGACACCCGTCCGCGCCCGTCCGGGGGAATCGGCCGGTGAAAGATGTTGCGCTGCTCGCCGTGCAGCGACATCGCCAGATCGACGCCGCTCGCGCGCATCCAGCGGTCGTCGTAGTAGAGCGTGATGGCGTTGGTCGGACTGACAAGAAACCCCGCACCTTCCAGCAGATAGCGCAGTTCGCGCTCGTCGAGCGGGTCCTGGCCGAAGCCGGTCGCCAGCGCGTACAGCTGGCAGTCGCGCTGCGACCAGGCGCACTCGTGGTCGGGGAGTTGCAGCGCCAGCAGGCGCTCGTGATTCACGGCCATGCTCGATCCCCCGGTAAGCCCGCTCCAGAGCGGTCATCAGTTCGTTCTGGCAAGTATATTTCAGCCGCAGCGGCAATGGATAACTGGCTTCGAAATGGCATCGCGCGCCTTGCGCGCCGCATTCGTCACTTGACGAGTCTAGTTACGCAAGTTACAACGGTGCCGCTTACGGTGGCTTCCGCGACGGCATAAGGAGCGGCCAGCTGTTCCGCGTATGCGGGAGCCGGTTTGTCTGCAGCGTTACGGGGGATTTCTCATGTCCGTTCAGGACCGCAAGCCCGGCGCCATCGCCTGGGCCAGCCTCATCGGCTTGTCGATCAGTACCGCGTCGATCACTCCTGCCCTGGGCGCCGATGCATCGGCCGGCGATACCAGTGCGGCCGGGCCCTCGCTCGAAGAAGTCGTCGTCACCGCGCAGAAGCGCGAGGAGCGCCTGCAGGATGTGCCGGTGGCGATCAGCGCCGTCGGCGCCGACGCGCTCGTCGCCAACCGCGTCACCGATCTGTTCACGCTCGCGGCGACCGTCCCCTGGGTCAACATGACGCAGGACTCGGCGGTCTCGCAGCAGCTCAACATCCGCGGCATCGTGAGCGTGAAGCTCAACGATGCGTCCGCGGAACCCTCGGTCGGCCTGTTCGTCGACGAAGTGTACGTCTCGCGCATGGGCTCGGCGTTCACCGACTTCTTCGACCTCGATCGCATCGAAGTCATCCGCGGTCCGCAAGGCGTGCTGCTCGGCAAGAACGTCGTCGGCGGCGCGCTCAGCATCATCACCGCGAAACCGAGCTACACGCCGGGCGGCGCGGCCACTGTTTCCTACGGCAACTACGACAGCTTCATGGCGAACGGCCACCTGACCGGCGGCCTGTCGGAGAACGTCGCAGCGCGCTTCGCGTTCCAGGTGCGCGATCGCTCCGGCTACAACCGCAACGTGCTGCTGAATCGCGACCTCGACGATCTGGAGTCCTACCAGGCGCGAGCGCAACTGCAGTTCGGTCATCCCGATGATGAACTGCGCGCATTGCTGTCGGTCGAGTACGGCAAAGACGAGAGCAACGGCACGATTCGCGCGGCGATCGACGATCCGGCCGTTGCCGGCATCGGCTCGCTCGGCGCGTTCCGCGCAGCCAACGGTCTCGGCGATCGCCAGGACATGAGTCCGGAGGCGGAGTACGTGAAGCGTCGCTCGATCGGCGCGAGCTTCCGCGTCGACTGGGACGGCATCGCGAACGCAACGCTCACCTCGATCAGCGCCTACCGCGATTCCAAGGCCGAGTGGGGCTACAACCAGATCGGTTTCGACAATCCGCCGTCGATCGTCGACACGTTCGTGTTCCAGACCGAGACGCCGAAAACCTTCAGCCAGGAAGTGCGGCTCGCGTCGAACTCGGATTCCCCGCTCGAGTGGCTGGTCGGCGCGTATTACCAGAACGACGACATCGACCGTCCGTATCAGCACGACGCGCATGCGACCGCGCTCGCCGTGTTCAGCGGTCACAGCTTCTACAACGCGTCGGCGAAGATCGAGACCGCGGCGGCTTTCGGTCAGCTCGGTTACGACTTCCAGAACGGCTGGAAAGTCACGGGCGGTGTCCGCTATCTGAACGACGACAAGTCCGGCACGAAAGACGTCACCTGTCTCGACGACGGCGGCGACGGCGCCTGCGTGACGCCGCTGCGTGGCCCGGTGGGCACGCACTGGAACGTCAGCTACGGCGAGACGTGGGACGCGGTGACGGGGCAGGGTAACGTCGAGTATCGCTTCAACGACTCCGCGCTGGCCTACGTCAGTGTCGCGCAGGGCTTCAAAGGCGGCGGCTGGGACTTCATTCCGCCGACGCCGGCAGCGGCGCAGATCTCGTTCGATCCCGAGAAGGTGACGAACTACGAGGTCGGTCTCAAATCCGACCTCTTCAATCAGCGGCTGCGCGTGAACACGGCCGTGTTCGAGATGGACTACAAGGACCTGCAGGCGCAGCGCACGGATCTCACGTGCTTGTGCCTGATCACGTCGAACGCCGGCAGCGCGCGCATTCGCGGCGTCGAGTTCGAGCTCGAAGCGGCGGCGACCGAGGGTCTCACGGTCAACGCGGCGTTGACCGCGCTCGATCCGATCTACGAGGACTACGACGATCGCGCCGGCCACATCTACGACGGCAAGACCATGCAGCGCACGCCGAAGTTCAAGTACAACCTCGGCCTCGCCTACGCGACAGGCCTCGGCAGCTGGCAGGACGCGCTCGAGGCGCGCGTCAACTACACGCACCAGAGCAAGATGTATTGGGCCCCGGACAACATCAGCTTCGAGCCGGCCTACGGCCTGATCGATGCATCGGTGCGCCTGAATGGGCCGCAGCAGAACTGGGCGGTCACGCTGTGGGGCAAGAACATCACGGACGAGTTGTATTCGCAGCTCGGACTGCCGTTCCTCGGCGACCTGGTCGAAGTGTGGGGTCCGCCGCGAACCTACGGCATCGACTTCACGTACTCGTTCTGAGGCTTAAGGCATGAGCGCGCAGCAGGAGATCCGCCAGACGCTGGCGACGATGTTCGACCAGTGGAATCGCGAAGACCAGAAGAGCTACATGCAGCACTACTGGAAGAGCGATGACATGCGCTGGTCGATGAAGGGCGTCTGGTACAAGGGCTGGTCGTCGATGAACGAGATCTACGGCGCCGACTATCCGAAGGGCGCCATGGGCATAACGGCGCTGTTCGACATCGAAGTGCAGATGCTCGCCGACGACCTCGGCATCGCGCTGTACACGTGGACGCACAACACGCCACGCGAGAATGTCGCAGGCTGCACGAGCCAGGTGTTCCGCAAGATGGGCGGCGCCTGGCTCGTCATCAACGAGAACAGCGCGCGCGTGCCGGCCAAATGAGAACGAGCAGGTGAGAATGGGGACATTCCCCGCTGCTGTGGTGTTGGGACGGCACGCTCTTTATAGTGCGCCACGGATGAAGCAACTGGCCGTCAAGCAGGCGAAGGGACACGAAGGCATCACCGGCATCGCCGCGCGTGTCGGGCCGGAGCGCGCCGGTGCGATCCTGCGCAGCAGCCAGGTGGCGATGGCGTTCGAGGCACTCGGCGATCGCTGGTCTGCGCTCATGCTGCGCGAGATCTTCCTCGGCGCGCGCCGCTTCGAGGAGCTCGTCGCGGCGACCGGCGCCAATCGCGCGACGCTGACTTCCCGCCTGCGCTCGCTCGTCGACGAAGGCATTCTGCATCGTCATCCGTATCAGGTGCGCCCGACGCGTTACGAATATCGGCTGACGCGCATGGGCGCCGACCTCTACCCGACGGCGCTGATGTACTGGCTGTGGGAGCGTCGCTACGGCGGTAAGCAGTCGGATGTGCCCCGAGACCTGGTGCATCGGCCATGCGGCAACAAGATCACACCCGTGCTCATGTGCCGCGCGTGCCGAGAACCAATCGACATTCGCAGCATTCGCGTCGAGATCGTCGCGGAACCGGACGAGCGGCAAGTGAGCCTGCCGAAGCACTGCCTGCACGTCGGCGCCAACTCCTGGCGCGAGAACGAGGAGGGCACGGTGCACGTCATCGACGTCATCGGCGATCGCTGGGCCGCGCTCGTCCAGGCGTCCAGCTACTTCGGCCTGCACCGCTTTGCCGACATCCAGGCGGCGCTGTGCGTGTCGACCAATGCGCTCGCCGACCGCTTGCGCATGCTCGTGCAGGCGCGCGTGTTCGAGCGCTTGCAGTATCAGGATCGTCCGCCGCGTTACGAATATCGACTGACCGAGCGCGGACGCGAGCTGTACCTGCCCGCGTTCACGCTGCATCAATGGGCCGATCGCTGGCTGCTGCGCGGTCGCACGCCGCCGCTGCAGCTCCTGCACCGGTCCTGCGGTAAAACGGCCGACGGAGCTGTCGTCTGCGACCACTGTCGTGAAGAGCTGCGGCCCGCGGACGTCGAGCAACGACGGCGCGTTCGTGCGGCACGCTGACCGCGGACACGTTCACATGGCAGGCACGTCAGCCGCTCAACACCCGCAATGGTTCGATCCCGAGATGCCGAGCCGCGAGCAATGCGTCTTACCTTCGCTGCTTGCCGCGCGTGCTGCCGAGACACCTGATCGCGATTTCCTGCTCTACGAAGACGGCAAGCGCTGGACCTATGGTCACACATATGCGCTGGCGCGCCGTGCGGCTACCGGCCTGCGTCGCTGCGGCGTACAGAAGGGCGACAAAGTGCTCGTGTGGCTGCCGAACGGCCCCGATGCAGTCCGCGCGTGGTTCGGCGCCAACCTGGTCGGCGCGTGTTTTGCGCCGCTCAACATCGCGTATCGCGGGCGGTTGCTCGAACACGCCATCGAGCAGTCCGGTGCAACCGTCATGGTCCTGCACGCAGGACTGGTCGAGCGCCTGCAAGGCATCGACGTCAAGCAGCTCAAGACGCTGATCGTTCTCGGCGAGCGGCCAGAGACTCTGCAGTGGGCCGGCGCCGTATTCGGCGCGGAAGTGCTCGATGCGGCCGACGATGGCGCGCCCGATGCACAGGTCGAGCGCTGGGACGCGCAGATGCTGATCTTCACGTCCGGCACGACAGGTCCGTCGAAGGGCGTGCTGTGCACTTACCTGCAGATCAATACTGCGGCGCGCGTGCAATACGGTTACATGAAAGCCGGCGATTGCATGCTCATCGAGCTGCCGATGTTTCATATCGGTGGCGTCGGCTCGATCAGCGGCACGCTCATCGCGGGCTGTCGCGCCGTGCTGTGCGAAAGCTTCAGCACCGAGCGTTTCTGGGAGCGCGTGCATCGCTTCGAGGCTACGACGACCAGCGGCCTGATCGGCGCGATGCCGGCCTTCCTCGCGAAGCTGCCGCCATCGCCCAACGACAAGAACAACACGCTGCGCTTCGCGGTGATGCCGCTGTCACGCCAGGCGATCGAGGTCGCGCAGCGCCATGATTTTCACTATTGCTCCGGCTTCAACATGACGGAGCTGTC
>DATNFA010000088.1:0-29336 GCA_035606615.1 Steroidobacteraceae bacterium | reverse complement strand
AAGGGAGCTGCTTTAAATAGCGTCCAAATCGCCGAAATTTTGGTGAAAGATTACTTGTAAGCTATATTTGCGCGCGCAAAGTCAAGAAGCACATGAGCTTTTGACCGCTCGCGCCTGCCCAAAAGCATCGATTCAAAGGCCGATTTAGAGGCCAAGGGCTTGGGAATGTCGGGACGACGAGACCCGGGAGAGCTGATGAGAAGACACCTGCCACGCCTGCTGTTGCTGTGCGCACTGCTGTCCCCTGTGACGCTGTATGCGCTTGGCCTGGGCGAGATCCGTCTCCATTCGGCCCTCAATCAGCCGTTCGACGCCGAGATCGAGCTGATTTCACCGACTGCCGATGAGCTGCAGGGCCTGAAGGTCGGCCTGGCCAGCCCGGACATGTATTCGCGTTACGGCATCGACCGCCCGATCTACCTGACGTCGTTCGCGTTCTCGGTCCAGCGCAGCCGCGATGGCCGCGCCAACATCAAGGTCACCTCGAACCGCTCGGTGACCGAGCCGTTCGTCACGATCCTCGTCGAAGCGAGCTGGGCGCGTGGCCGCCTGCTGCGCGAGTACACCGTATTGCTCGACCCGCCGGTCTTCATGCCGTCGCAGCCTGAGGCTCCGGCACCGGTCACGACGCCGCAGGCTGGCACGCAGCAGGGCCGCATCGAGCGGCCGGTCGCACAGCAGCCGCAACCTGAGCCGCGGCAGCAGGCGACTCCGGTGCCGACACCTTCGGAGCGGACGCAGGAGCCGGTTACCTCTGCCTCCGCAGGCGAGCCGCTCGCCGGTGAGTACAACGTCGCTCGCAACGACACGCTCTGGCGAATCGCCAGCCGCGTCACGCCGGGCGGATCGCGCCGCGAGATCAATCGCACGATGATCGCGCTGTTCCGCGCGAACCCGGCCGCGTTCAACGGCAACATCAATCGCCTGCGTTCCGGCAGCGTGCTGCGTATTCCGGAGCTGGCGGACATCGACGCGATTTCGACTGGTGAAGCGAGCGCTGAAGTCGCGCGTCAGACTGCTGAATGGAGCGGAGCCCAGCCCTCGCGGGTCGCGCAGGAAGAAGCGAACCGGCTGCGGCTCGTCACTCCCGAAGAAACGCCCGCACCGCCGTCGTCTGCAACGCCCGCGCCGGAACAGGTCGCGAAAGCGCCGAGCACCACTCCGACGACCGCTGGCCCGACGCCTCAGGACAATCGTGTAGCGCTGCCGAGCCCGGGTCTGGCAGAGACCCAGCAGAGTGCGACCCCGGCGCCGGCCGAACCCGCTCCGCAACCGGAAGCAACGACTCAGGAGCCGACGGCGCAGCAGACCGAGCCCCCGGCCGAGACGCCGACGACGGAGCAGGCCGCGCCGCCGGTCGCACGTCCGCCGGTGCAGCAGACGCCTGCCGAGCCGACGCCTTCGCTGCTCGATCGCCTCAATCAGTACTGGTGGGTCCTGGTCGTCCTCGGCGTACTGGTAGTCATCGGCCTGGCTGTCGCGTTCATTCGTCGACGCCGCGAGGAAGCCGCCGTCGCCAGCGACGCAATGGCCGGGCTGGATTTCGAGCCTCGTGCCACGCGCGCCGCGCCGCAGATGTCGCCGGTCACGAAGGCGCGCGATCGCGACTCGTTCCTGGTCGAGGATTCGGACGACGACACGTTGGGCGGGCTGGAAGAGCCGGCTCCGGCGCCGACAGCGCGCCGTGCACCCGAGCCAGCGGCGGCCAAGCCGCTCGCCGCCGCAGCGGCCGCCACCGCCAGCCCGCGCATCGACGAGACGATGAGCAGCGAAACGCAGGTGCGTTTCGATCAGCAGGACGCGCTGGCAGAAGCCGACTTCCACATGGCTTACGGCCTGTACGACCAGGCCGCCGATCTCGTGAAGATCGCCATCAGCCGCGAGCCGGCGCGCCGCGATCTGAAGCTGAAGCTGCTCGAAATCTACTTCGTCTGGGGCAACAAGGACCTGTTCCTCGAGACCGCTCGCGAGCTGCACGGCAGCCGCGGCCAGGCGGCGCCGGGCGAGTGGGACAAAGTCCTCATCATGGGCAAGCAGATCGCGCCGGACGACGCCATGTTCAAGGGCGAAGCCGGTGCGGCGCACGTCGACCTGGTGGACGTGAACCTGGAAGGCGGCGAGAACCGCGTCGACGTCGACCTGTTCGCCGAGCCGGACGAGAAGCCCGCGGGACTCGACCTCGAGTTCACCAGCGGCGAGCGCAAGGCACCCGCAGCGACGAGCGCTTCCTCCGACCTGGACTTCCTGCTCGACGAGAAGCACGGCGCCGACGAGGAGCCGACGCGCGAGTTCGATCAGCTGTCGCGCACGCAGGAAACGCCGACCATCGAGACGCCGCAGATCGACCGCGGGGCGCAGACGATGCGCGAGCGCACGATTCGCGACAAGGCATTGAAGACGGACCAGACCGCCGAGCTTTCGCTCGACGATCTCGGCCTGGACGTCGATTCGCTCGAAGCCTCCGGCTCGCTCGAAGACACTACGTCGCTGGAGAAGGATCAGACCGCGGAAGCGCCGGCGGCGCTGCGCGACGACGAGATGACGCAGCTCGCGCCGTCGATCGGCAATTTCGATCGAACGATGAAGGCGCCGCGCGAGAAGTTCGACATCGAGACGACCGGCACGATCTACATCGATCAAGTCGATCTGGCCGGCGGCGACACCGTCGAGCAGCCGCGGGTTGCGGAAAACGATTCGACCGCCGAGATGAAGCGTCCTTCGATGCCGAAGGAACTGGACGTGGATCTGGATCAGCTGTCCGGCTCGGGCAGCGGGCCGGAGACCGTGCGCCAGACTCGCGCCGGCGATCGCGATGCAGACGACTTCTCGAGCGACGTGTTCGCGGACCGCACCTCCGAAGTGCCGCGCGTCGACCTGGACGTGGGCGAGCCGCTGTCGTCGGATGACGGCGATACGGCTCACCGCCGCACCATCGCCGGCGGCGACGTCGGCTTGTCCGAGCTCGAGCCGGTGACGATGAGCGAAGTCGGCACGAAGCTCGACCTGGCCCGCGCCTACATGGACATGGGCGATCCGGACGGTGCCCGCAGCATCCTCGAAGAGGTGCTGTCGGAAGGCAACGCGAGCCAGAAGCAGGAAGCGCAGCGCCTGATGGAGTCGATCAGATAACCCGAATCGCCCTCGGCCTGGAGTACGACGGCAGCGCCTTCAGCGGCTGGCAGTCGCAGGCGCATGCTCTGGGGGTCCAGTCGGTCGTCGAAGCGGCGCTTTCCGCAGTCGCCGATCACCCTGTCGAAGTCTTGGCCGCCGGGCGGACTGATGCCGGCGTGCACGCCATCATGCAGGTCGTGCACTTCGACACGCAGGCCGCGCGGACCGAGCGCGGCTGGGTTCTGGGCGCGACGACCAATCTGCCGGCGCAGGTCAGCGCGCTGTGGGCGCGCGAGGTTCCGGAAGCCTTCCACGCGCGCTACAGCGCAATTCTGCGGACCTATCGCTACGTCATCCTCAATCGCATGGCGCGCCCGGCGCTGGCAGCCGATCGCGTGTGCTGGGTTCGCGATCCGCTGGACGCAGATCGAATGCGTACGGCTGCGGCGCACCTGCTGGGCGAGCACGATTTCTCGTCGTTTCGCGCCGCCGAATGTCAGGCACGCACGCCGATGCGCCACCTGCACGAGATCAGCGTCATGCGGACCGGCGAGCACATAGCGCTGACCGTCCGCGCCAACGCCTTCCTGCATCACATGGTGCGCAACATCGCCGGCGTGCTGATCGCGATCGGTTCCGGCGAGCGCCCAACCGATTGGGCCGCCGAGGTGCTCGCCGCGCGTGACCGCACCAAGGGCGGCGTCACGGCTCCGCCGGGTGGACTGTACCTGGCAGGCATCCGCTACGCGCCCAGCCTGGGCTTGCCAAGCGAGCCGCCTGACCCCACGATGCTTCCATGACCTGGTTCGAAAAAATCATGCCTTCGCGGATCAAGACCGAGCGCCGCACGCGCTCCGTCCCGGAAGGTTTGTGGATGAAATGCGCGGCTTGCGACGCAGTCCTGTACCGCGCCGAGCTCGAGCGCAATCTGCACGTCTGCCCGAAGTGCGGCAATCACATGCGCATCGGCGCGCGCGAGCGGCTCGAGTACTTCATGGACCCGGAGACGGCCGAAGAGATCGGCGAGTCGATCGAGCCCGAGGATCCGCTGAAGTTCCGCGACACCAAGAAGTATCGGGACCGCGTGCTGCAGGCTCAGAAGAGCACACAGGAGAAGGACGCTCTGGTCGTGATGAGCGGCACGCTGCACGGCCTGCCGATCGTGGCGGGCGCGTTCGAGTTCGCATTCCTCGGCGGCTCGATGGGCTCCGTGGTCGGCGAGCGCTTCGTGCGCGGCGTCGAGCACTGTCTCGAGCATCGCAAGCCGCTCGTGTGCTTTTCCGCCAGCGGCGGCGCACGCATGCAGGAGGCGCTGCTGTCGCTGATGCAGATGGCGAAGACGAGCTCCGCGCTCGCACGCATGAGCTCCGCCCGGCTGCCGTACATTTCCGTGCTGACCGACCCGACGACCGGCGGCGTGTCCGCGAGCCTCGCGATGCTCGGCGACGTGAACATCGGCGAGCCGAAGGCGCTGATCGGCTTCACCGGCGCGCGCATCATTCAGCAGACCGTGCGCGAGACGTTGCCGGAAGGCTTCCAGCGCGCGGAGTTCCTGCTCGATCACGGCGCGCTGGACATGATCGTCGACCGCCGTGACATGCGGGACCGCATCGCCGGGCTGCTGACGATGTTCGTGCACAAACCGGCCGTTCCGGTCAGCTGATCCATGGCCGGGCCCGGCCCGCGGTTCCGCCGTCTCGCCGACTGGCTTGCCTGGCAGGAAACCCTGCATCCGAACGCGATCGATCTCGGGCTCGATCGCCTGCAACGCACGCTCGATCGCCTGGCGTGGCAACGCCCCGCGTGCCCGGTCATCACGGTCGCCGGCACTAACGGCAAGGGTTCGTGCGTAGCGCTCACCGCGTGCATCCTGCGCGAGGCCGGCTATCGCGTCGGCACGTTCACTTCGCCGCATCTGATTCGCTACAACGAGCGCATCGTCGTCGATGGAGTCGAGGTTTCCGACGCAGCGCTGATGTCGGCGTTCGAGCGCATCGACGCTGCTCGCGGCGAAGAGACGTTGACGTTCTTCGAGTTCAACGCCGCAGCCGCCTTGCTGGTCTTCGCCGAGGCTGACCTCGATGCAGTCGTGCTGGAAGTCGGCATGGGCGGGCGGCTCGACGCGGTGAACGTCGTCGACGCCGACGTCGCGCTGGTCACCTCGATCGACCTCGATCACTGCGACTGGCTGGGCCGCGACCGCGAGACGATCGGCCGCGAGAAGGCGGGCATCTTTCGCGCGGGCCGGCCCGCGATCTTCGGCGCTCGCGACATGCCGACATCGATTCACGAGTCCGCGCAGACGATTGGAGCGGACTTGCAGCAACTTGGCCGCGACTTCGACTGGGTACGCAGCGGTCCGCGCTGGACCTGGCGCGGGCGCGCCGGCGAGCAGCGCGATCTGCCGGCGCCGGCACTGCACGGTGAGATCCAATTCGACAACGCATCGGCAGTGCTTGCAGCGCTCGAGGCGCTGGGAGGGAGCCTGCGCGTCCCAAGATCGGCGATCGAAGGCGGTCTGCAGGCAGTCACGTTGCGGGGCCGTTTCCAGGTCGTACGTCCGGGCACGCCGTCTGGGATCGAGTGGATTCTGGACGTGGCCCACAACCCCGCAGCGGCGCGCACGCTCGCGGCACAGCTCGGCGCACGTGAGACGGCCGGTCGAACGATCGCCGTGTGCGGAATACTCGGCGACAAAGACATCGAAGGCATCGTCAGCGAGGTGCGAGGCTCGTTCGACAGCTGGGTCATCGTCGGCCTGCAAGGCGCTCGCGCGCTCGCGCCTGAAGCGCTTGCAACGCGCGCGCGGAATCTGGGCGCGCAGGTCGAGGCAGTCGCAGCCGACGTCGTCGCCGGATGCCAGGTGGCCGAGGCGCTGGCACACGCCGGCGACCGCATCGTCGTGTTCGGTTCGTTTCTGACCGTCGGTCCGGCGCTCGGCTGGCTTTATACTTCGCGTCCGTGGAGCGCATAGTCAAAGAACGCCTGGTCGGCGCGGCCGTGTTGATGGCCGCCGCGATCATCCTGATCCCGGAGATGCTGTCGGGGCCGGATCGCGACTCTCGTGCGCAGTCGCCCGCGCAATCGCGCAGCGACACGCCCATCAAGACTTACACGATCGATCTCAGTCAATCGCCCGGCGCACAGGCAGCGCCGGCTGTCGTCGACAATCGCGCACCGCCGCCCGAGGAAACATCCGCGGCTGCGCAGCCATCTGCTCAGCCTGCCACGCCACAACCCGCTGCCGCCGATCAGGCAAAGCCTGAGGTGTCGCAGCAGACTGCCGCCACGACTGCGGCGCCTGAATCCGTGCACACCGATCCCGCCAAACCCGTCGTCGAACCTCCGACTCCGCTACCAGCGACGGCGCGTACCGCCGCGCGCCCTCTTGCTTCCGATGCCGGCGCCCCAACGTCCGGCCGGTGGGCGGTGCAGATCGCCAGCTACGCGAAGGAAGCGACGGCCGAGCGAATAGCGAAGCAACTGCGCGACCGTGGACTCAGCGCGTTCGTGATGCCGGTGAAGTCCGGCGGCACGACGCTGTATCGCGTGCGGATCGGGCCGATGAAGGACCGCGCGAGCGCCGAAGCGGCGCTGCGCGATGTCAAGTCGCCGGGCGCCGCGGTCGTCGCGCATCCGTGACGACCGAATTGGTCAGGGGCTGACGGGCGCTGCTAGAATCCGCGCGCCTAAAGTCCCGGCTCCGTTCACGGTGGTGTCGCCCGCTCTATGAATGCTGCTGACTACCTGATTGTCGGCGTGCTGCTCGCGTCGATGCTCCTGGGTATGCTCCGTGGCTTCGTCCGCGAAGCGGTCGGGTTGCTCGCCTGGCTCGGCGGTTTGTGGCTCGCCTGGCGCTACGCGCCGCAGCTCGAGCCGTACCTCGGCGGCATGGTCGGCAAGCCACCGGTGAGTTTGTGGACCGCGCGCGTGCTGATCCTGCTCGGCGTGCTCGTGGTCGGTTGGCTGATCTCGGGCATTCTCGGTTATTTCCTGCGTCACTCGGCGCTCAGCATCCTGGTCGACCGGATTCTCGGTCTGGTGTTCGGCACGGTGCGCGGCGCAGTCGTCATCGCGGTGTTCGTGATGCTCGGGGAATTCGTGGAGCTCAACAAGGTCGAATGGTGGCGGCGCTCGCACCTGCTGCCTTACGCCAGCGAGCTCGCCAGCTGGATCCAGAATTTCGCGGAAACGGGCATGAAAGCCGTCGTCGACGTGCAATCGACGCGGTCGGGAGCTTGAGAGCATGTGCGGAATAGTCGGCATCGTCGGGCAGTCTGCGGTCAACCAGCAGATCTATGACGCGCTGACCGTGCTGCAGCACCGTGGGCAGGATGCCGCGGGCATCATGACTTGCGACGAAGGCGAGCTGTTCATGCGCAAGCAGAACGGCCTGGTGCGCGACGTCTTCCAGCAGCGCCACATGCTGCGCCTGAAGGGCAACATCGGCATCGGCCACGTCCGCTATCCCACCGCCGGTTGCGACAGCTCTTCCGAAGCGCAGCCGTTCTTCGTCAATTCGCCGTACGGCATCTGCCTCGGGCACAACGGCAATCTCACGAATGCTACCGAGCTCGCGGAGGTGCTGATCCGCGAAGACCTGCGCCACCTCAACACGAGCTCCGACTCGGAAGTGCTCCTCAACGTTCTGGCGAGTGAGCTGTCGCGCGCCGGTACGCCACGCGCTTCAGCGTCAGACATCTTCGCTGCCGTCACCTCCGTGTATCGCCGCGTGCGCGGCGGTTTCGCAGTCGTCTCGATGATCGTCGGTCATGGCCTGCTCGGCTTCCGCGATCCGCACGGCATTCGGCCGCTGGTGATCGGCCGCCGTGAAACGCCGCATGGCGACGAGTACATGCTCGCGTCGGAGAGCGTTGCGCTCGATCAGCTTGGCTTCGAGCTGATGCGCGACGTCGGGCCGGGCGAGGCGGTGTTCATCGACGAGCGCGGCCGCTTCTACTCGCACCAGTGCGTGCCGGTAGCGCGCCACACGCCGTGCATTTTCGAGTACGTCTACTTCGCGCGGCCCGATTCGATCATCGACAACATCTCGGTGCACAAGGCGCGGCTGCGCATGGGCGATCTCCTCGCGGAGAAGATCCGCCGCATCTGGCCCGACCACGACATCGACGTCGTGATCCCGATTCCGGACACCAGCCGCACTGCCGCCGTGCAGGTCGCGCAGCTGCTCGGCATCAAATATCGCGAAGGCTTCGTCAAGAACCGCTATATCGGCCGCACCTTCATCATGCCGGGGCAGGAGCAGCGCGCGAAGTCGGTGCGCTCGAAGCTCAACGTGATCGACCTCGAGTTCCGCGGCAAGAACGTGCTGCTGATCGACGATTCGATCGTGCGCGGCACCACCTCGGCGCAGATCATCGATCTCGCGCGCGAAGCCGGCGCGCGGCGCGTCTACTTTGCTTCCGCGGCGCCGCCGGTGCGCTTCCCGAACGTTTACGGCATCGACATGCCGGCAACCTCGGAGCTGGTGGCTGCCGACCGCACCGACGACGAGGTTGCGAGGCTGATCGGCGCCGACCGCTTGATCTACCAGGATCTCGACGATCTGGTGCGCGCGTGCCTGCACCACGACTCGAACATCCAGGAATTCGACGCTTCGTGCTTCTCCGGTCAGTACGTCACGGGCGACGTCACGGCGACCTATCTCGCGCGCCTGCAGGAAGAGCGCTCCGACGAGGCAAAGGCACGCCGCAAGCAGCTGCACCGCGCCTCGCTGAAGGCGATCCGCGCCGTGTGAGAGACCGGTGGCGAGCACTGGCTCTTCGCCGATCACTCAATCTTCCGGTGCGCCGCGCCTGCTGATCGTCACCGATCACACCGAGCTCGGGCGCGCGCTCGAGCAACACGTCTCGATCATCTGGCCGGATGCGGAATGCCGCATCCACGCACCGTTGCAGTCGGGCCGCCTGCACTCCGGTTTCAACGCTGTCGGCTACGACGTCGTGCTGCTCGACGATCGCATCGAGCGAGGGCAGGGCGAGAAGTGGCTCGACAACCTGCTCCATCGCAACGCTTTCCCGCCGATTGTGTATCTCGCGCGCGCTGACGATCCCGGGCTCGCGCAGCGCGTCGTGCAGCGCGGCGCCATCGACTGCTTGACGCGCGAGCGCATCGATCATCGGCGCATGGCCGACGTGTTGCGCAAAGCCATGGTGCAGCGGCGCGAGCAGCTCGCACTGCTGCGGACCGGGCCGGAGGCGGAGCGGCTTTCGCAGTTCGGGGCGGTGACGATCCGCGGCCATCGTTTCGTGCGCGAGCTGGCGGTCGGCGGCACCTCGGCGGTGTATCTGGCGGAGAGCGAACGCGCTGGCGAGATGGTCGTGCTCAAGGTGCTGCGCGATTCGCCGACTGCAGGCGACGAGCACACGCAGTTCACGCGCTTCATGCAGGAATACGAGCTGATCTCCAAGGTCCGCCATCCGAACGTGGTGCGCATCTTCGATCTCGGCATCGCCGACGATCACGCCTATCTCGCGATGGAATATTTTTCCCGCGGCGATCTGCGCTCGTTGATCGCCAGCGGCCTGGACGGCAGCGAGGCGCTGTCGTACCTGGCGCAGATGGCAGCGGCATTGGAAGTGGTGCATGCGGTCGGAGTGCTGCACCGGGACTTGAAGCCGGGCAACATCATGCTGCGCGCCGACGGCTCGGTCGCGCTGATCGACTTCGGACTGGCGAAGCACGTGCAGGTCGATGCGGAGATCACGGCCACCGGGGAAATCTTCGGCACGCCGTACTACATGAGCCCGGAGCAAGGGCATGGGCAGCAGCTCGATGAGCGCAGCGACCTGTACAGCCTCGGCGTGATCTTCTACGAGATGCTGATGCGCCAGAAGCCGTACGTCGCCCAATCGCCGATGGCCGTCATCTACATGCACGCGAACGCGCCGATTCCGCTGCTGCCCGAGTCGCTGCGCAACTACCAGCAGTTGCTGAACAAGCTACTGGCCAAGGACCCGATGCATCGCTTCGCGTCGGCGAGCGCGTTGCTGGGGAAGATCGAGGAGCTGCGTTGAACGACGTCCTGCTCGCGCCGACGCCGCAACGCTGGTTCGAGGTTGCCTGCGAGCGCTGGCGCGAGCTGCTCGTCGATCACGCGAACTGCGAGAAGAAGGCGGCCTCGACTGCGCTCAGCCTGATCTTCACCTATGCGGACGATCTGCAGCTCACCGATCGCCTGTCGCGCCTCGCGCGCGAAGAGCTGCGGCATTTCGAGCAAGTGCAGAAGATGATGCAGGAGCTCGGCGTACCGTTCGTCCGTCTGACTCCGGCACGATATGCGGATGGGATGCGCAAGGCGACGCGTCGGTCGGATCCGGGCAGGCTGATCGATTTGCTACTGTGCGGCGCGTTGATCGAGGCGCGATCGCACGAGAGGTTCGTCGGGTTGGCGCCGCGGCTGCAGGCGCCGTTGGGAGATTTTTACGGCGGGCTGGCGGCGTCGGAGGCGCGGCACTTCGGCGTCTACTTGCGGCTTGCCGAGCAGCGTGCCGGGCAACTCGACTGGAAGGCACGGCTGCAGCATCTCGCGCAGATCGAAGCGGAGCTTGCTACGTCGCCGGATTCGCAGATTAGATTCCACTCCGGTCTGCCAACCCTGTCGGGCTAAAGCCCGACCAATTGCGCCAATGCAAATCCGCGCTGATCCCACCGCAGCACACTTCCCTGCTCATACCAATCTCCGAGCACGATCCGCACGGCCGGCTTGCCATTGATCTGCAGCTCGTGCACCGCCGGCCGGTGCGTATGGCCGTGAATGATGCAGTCGACGCCGTAACGCTCGAACGTGCGCCGGACCTCGTCCTGGTTCACATCCATGATCTGCGGCGCGGCGATGTCCATCGATTTGATGTGTTCCTTGCTGCCTTCGCGCATGCGTTCCGCCAGCCGCTGGCGCTGTCGCAACGTGAGCCGGCGCATTACGAATTGCACGAGCGGATTGCGCACGATGCGCCGCAGGCGTTGATAAGAGTGATCGTCGATGCACAGCAGGTCGCCATGCATCAGCAGCACGCGCCGCCCGTACAGCGTGATCACGGTGCCGTCGTTCAGCAGCTCGATGCCGGTCTCGCGGCAGAAGCGCTTGCCGATCAGAAAATCGCGGTTGCCGTGGATGAAAAAGGTCTTCACGCCGGCGTGCGTGACCGAGCGCAGGCCCTCGATCACGCGGCGCTTGTCCGGGTCGGGGTCGTCATCGCCGATCCACGCTTCGAACAGATCGCCGAGGATATAGAGCGCCTCCGCGCTGCGGCCTTCGCGCTCCAGAAACTCGACGAACTGCGCGGTGATGTCGGGCCGCGTGCCATCGAGGTGCAGGTCGGAGATGAAGAGCGTCGTCACGAGCGTAGCCGACGCGACGCGCTCACTTCACTTCCACGATCCGGATGATGATCACCGGTTTCAACGGCACATCCTTCTCGAACTGCTTGACCTCGCCGGTGGCGACCGCGCCGATATCGTCGACCACGTCCATGCCGTGGACGATCCGGCCGAAAACCGCGTAACCCCAGCGGCTCGGCTGCGGATCGAGCGCGCCGTTATCGGCGATGTTGAGATAGAACTGCGAGTTGCCGCTGTGGGGGTCGGCTGTCCGCGCGAGCCCGACCGTGCCGCGGCGATTCGACAGGCCGTTGCCGGACTCGTTGGGAATGCTCGCCCGGACCGGCTTCTCGGCGTACTTCTCGTCGAAGCCGCCGCCCTGCGCGACGAAATTGGAGATCACGCGGTGAAAGACCGTGCCGTTGTAGAAGCCGGCGCGCACGTATTCGAGAAAGTTGGCGACGGTGAGCGGCGCGCGGCCGGAGTCCAGCTCGATGACGAACTTGCCCATGTTCGTTTCCACCTGCACCTTCGGATTGTCCTGGGCGTGCGCGGTCAGCCCGACGGCGAGCAGGAGAGCGGCGATCAACAAGCGTGCGCTGTGCATAACGGTCCTTGGCGAAGTTCGCGTGATCTTACCAAACGCCGCTAGAATGGCCGCACATGCTGATCTTCAACTCGTACACCGGCCGCAAGGAAGAGTTCAAACCGCTCCAGCCCGGCGTGGTGCGCATGTACCTGTGCGGCGATACGGTCTACGACTACTGCCACATGGGTCACGCGCGGTCCAAGACTGCGTTCGACATAGTGCGCCGCTATTTTCAGTATCGCGGCTACCAGGTGACCTTCGTCCGCAACATCACGGACATCGACGACAACATCATCAAGCGCGCGCACGAGAACGGCGAAAGCGTGCAATCGCTGACGAGCCGGTTCACCAAAGCGATGCACGAGGACTACGACCGCCTCGGCCTGCTGCGGCCCGACATCGAGCCGAAGGCCACCGAGCACGTTCCCGGCATCATCGCGATGATCGAAAAGCTGATCGCCAAGGGCCACGCGTACGTGGCGACGAACGGCGACGTCATGTACTCGGTGTCGAGTTTTGCGGACTACGGCAAGTTGTCCGGCCGGCAGCTGGGTGATTTGCGCGCGGGCGCGCGTGTCGCTGTCGACGAGGCGAAGCGCGATCCGCTCGACTTCGTCTTATGGAAACAGGCGAAGCCGGGTGAGCCGCACTGGTCCTCGCCGTGGGGCGAAGGCCGTCCGGGCTGGCACATCGAATGCTCCGCGATGACCTACGAGCTGCTGGGAGCGGACTTCGACATTCACGCCGGCGGCATGGACCTGAAGTTCCCGCATCACGAGAACGAGATCGCGCAGTCGCGCGCCGCGACCGACGCGGGCTTCGCGCACCTGTGGATGCACAACGGCTTCCTCAACGTCGACAACGAGAAGATGTCGAAGTCGCTGAACAACTTCTTTCGGATTCGCGACGTGCTCGATTCGGGTCACGTGCGCGATCCGGAAGTGCTGCGCTACTTCCTGGCGTCGAGCCACTATCGCGGGCCGATCAACTATTCGCTGGAGCAGATCGAGCTGGCCGACACCGCGTTGTCGCGGATGTACCTGGCGCTGCGGGGCCTCGAGCCGGCCGAGAGCTATGTGCCCAGCGAGGCGACCCGGAAGTTCGAAGCCGCAATGGACGACGACTTCAATACGCCGGAGGCCACTGCGACCCTGCAAGGGCTCGTGACCGAGATCAACCGCGCGAAGGATGCGAACGACTGGGGCAAGGCCAGCGCGCTGGCGGCCGAGCTGAAGAAGCTCGGCGGCGTGCTGGGCGTGCTGTACCTGCAGCCGGAAGAATTTCTACGCAAGGGCAAGGCGGGGCTGGCGGACGCTGACGTCGAGCGCCTGATCGGCGAGCGTCGCGCGGCGCGGGTCGCCAAGAACTTCAAGGAGTCAGACCGGCTCCGCGACGAGCTCACGAAGGGCGGCATCATCCTTGAAGATAAGCCTGACGGCACAACCACTTGGCGGCGGGCGTGAGGGTAACGGCGGCCGTGCCGGGAATTACTGGCGACAGTTACGGTCTTTCCGTATCATTCGCGCCCCCGGGTACGGGGCATGGCGCAGTCTGGTAGCGCATCTGCTTTGGGAGCAGAGGGTCGGGGGTTCGAATCCCTCTGCCCCGACCACTCGGCAGAGTTTTTTTGAAACTGGATGTAGACGATCACGGAGCTTGCGCCCGTAGCTCAGCTGGATAGAGCACCGGCCTTCTAAGCCGGGGGTCGCAGGTTCGAGTCCTGCCGGGCGCGCCAGACGCGTGAGCGGCGGGAACGAGTGGACGATGGTGGACGTAGCTCAGTTGGTAGAGCCCCGGATTGTGATTCCGGCCGTCGTGGGTTCGAGTCCCATCGTCCACCCCATCTTCAAGATGGAAACAAGGATCGCGTGGGCTGTTAGCTCAATTGGTAGAGCAGCTGACTCTTAATCAGTTGGTTATAGGTTCGAGTCCTATACGGCCCACCAACTTCCCCGACGACGTACCCTTGTGCTTCACTCCTGGAGCCAGGGCACAACAATGAACCGCGCGATAGTCGTCCTCCTTGGGCTGATCGGTCTGTGCACACAAGCAGCGACTCACGCTGCTTCCACTGCCCCCGTGGCGGCGGAGCACGGGATGGTGGTGTCCGCGCAGCATCTCGCGACGCGCGTTGGCGTCGACATCCTCCAACGCGGCGGAACCGCGATCGATGCGTCTATCGCCGTCGGTTATGCGCTCGCTGTAACCTTTCCTGCCGCAGGCAATCTCGGTGGCGGCGGGTTCATGACGATCCAGCTTGCCGACGGCCGCAAGATCTTCATCGATTTTCGCGAGACGGCGCCGCTGGCAGCAACGGCGGACATGTATCTCGATGCGAATGGCAATCTCATCCCCGATCGCAGCCTCCGCGGACATCTCGCGGTCGGCGTGCCAGGCACGGTCTCCGGGTTCGAGTACGTGCGCGAGAAATACGGGACGTTGCCGCGCGCGGCGCTGATCGCACCGGCGATCGCTCTTGCCGAGCAAGGGTTCGTGCTCGAGCAGGGCGATGTCGATCTGCTGAACGAAGCGACCGAGGATTTTCGCAAGGATGCGCCGTCCGCGGCGATCTTCCTGAAACGCGGCGAGCGGTATGAGGCGGGAGACAGATTGGTTCAGTCCGATCTCGCGCGCACGCTGCGTGCGGTTTCACGCGGCGGTGTTGCGGGTTTCTACAAAGGCCCCGTGGCGACAGCAATCGTTGCGGCGAGCAAGGGCGGCGGAGGCATCATCACGCAAGCGGATCTCGATGCGTACCAAACGCGCGAGCTGCCGCCGCTCGAGTGTGACTATCGCGATTTTCACATCGTGTCAGCGCCGCCACCGAGCTCGGGCGGGGGCACGCTGTGCCAGCTGCTGTTGATTCTCGAGGGCTACCCGCTGCGTGAGCTCGGGTACGGCTCCGCGCAAGCGCTGCATTACCAGATCGAAGCGATGCGACATGCATTTGTCGATCGCAACCACCTGCTGGGCGATCCGGCGTTCGTGAAGAATCCGCTCGATCGGCTCCTGGATCGCAACTATGCGCGAGCGATCCGCGCTGCGATCGACCCGAAGCGGGCAGGGGATTCGTCGAAGATCAGTCCGGGCGTCGCGCCGCACGAGGGCAAACACACGACTCATTACTCCATCGCGGATGCAAAGGGCAACGCAGTGTCAGTGACGTACACGCTGAACGATTGGTTCGGCGCGCGCGTCACGGCCGCAGGCACCGGCATCATGCTCAATGATGAGATGGACGACTTCACCGCCAAGGTCGGGGCACCGAATCTCTATGGCCTGGTGCAGGGCACTGCCAACCGGATCGAGCCGGGCAAGCGGCCGCTGAGCTCGATGACGCCGACGATCGTGACACGCGAAGGCAAGCCGTGGCTGATCGTCGGCACCATGGAAGGCAGTCGCATCATCACGGCAGTGCTGCTCACGATGTTAAACGTCATGGATTTCGGGATGGACATACAGGAAGCGGTCGACGCACCGCGAATTCACCAGCAGTGGCAACCCGAGACGACATCGGTCGAGCGGTTTGCGCTGAGCCCGGACACGCGCCGTGTGCTGAGCGACATGGGGCACAAGTTCACGGAGTCGGCGCCCGCGAATCACATGACCGCCATCCTGATCGGCGCGCCAGCACTCAACGCGAAGCCGGTCGCGCGCAATCGTTTCTACGGCGCGAACGATCCGCGGCAGCGGACCGGGCTGGCGCTCGGGTACTAGCGCCGACTACTGCCGCCGCCTCCTTCGGAAACTGCGGGCTCATGGAAGGAACGCGACAACTGCCAGAGCCAAGCACGCTATTCCAATGATGAGGCTTACGAGCGTCACAGCGTCCTGGAATGAGAAGCTGCCTTCGAATTTGAATTTGATGCTCACGGTGTTTCCTGCGCCGAAGCCGCTGTCGTCGAACCAGCTGTGTTTTTGACCCTTCGAAGAGTTGAGCGCCGATCATGTGTCCCCGATAGAGCGGACCGGGGCTTCAGGCCGACTGAGCCTCACAAACAGGACATTTCTCAGTTGTAAAAAAGGGATAGCCCCGAGCGCAGCCGCCTTGCGTGTCCCCGCTGCGCTCGCGGGCCCAGGTCAGCGAGGCGCTTGCTTGTCGGCAGAGATTCTTGGATTGCTTGTCAGCTCTTGCCGCGGAGAGTACGGCGTTAGGTTCAGCGTCCGGTCCTGAATCTCTCCCACGAGGTTGCCGTACTTCGCGGCGGTCTCCTTCTTTATCGCTGACCACTCCTGGTCGGCCATGAACTTCGCCCAGCGATCCTTCATCGTCGCCTCGTCCGGCCATTCGAGCAGGTAGACGAATTCGGTGCGCTCGCCGTTCTTCGCTTCCCACATCGCGACTAGATGGAAGTCGTACTTCTTCATGATGCGCATTGCATGGTCGCGGAAGCGGTCGTGGAAGGCTTGCTTGTTGTGGTCGAAGATTTCGTAGATGCGGAGTTGGTGGACGGGTGCCGCGGCATGAGTTGCCAGCGGCAGAGCGAGTAGCAGCAGGGAGAACAGAAGAAGAGTCGGGCTGAAGCCCGACCTACAGCGTCTTGTCATGGCGGTTACCTCGAATGGCCATTCGGCTGCACATCCCACAGGCCGACGCGCCGCACGATCGCCTGAAACTCCGCAAGCCCGCGCAGGCGATCGAACTTCGGATTCGCCTGCAGCGAGATGAGCGGCACTGCGCGTTCCTCGCAGGCCTGTTCGAGCAGGCGGATTGCCTCGTCGGCCTCACCCAGACCAGCGTGAATCTCGGCCAGAAAATACGCCGACACGTAGCGCTCGCGCGCGAGCGCACGCAGTCGATCCATGCATTCCCGTGCTTCTGCCACGCGTCCAGTGGCTGCCAACACATGAGCTTTGCCAACCAGTGCCTGCACCTCTGCGCCCGGAAGGGCCAGGATCGCCTCGGACTGCTCCAGCGCTGCGGCGTAGTGACCCGCTTCGTGCAATGCCTGACCGAGTCGATAACGTGCGTACGCGGAATCCGGGGCGAGGGCAACGCAGTTGCGCAGCTCCTGGATTGCTTCCTCGTAGCGTCGGGAGCGATACAGCGTGAAACCGATATTGGCGCGGATGACGACCGAAGTCGGCTCGAGCTCGCGCGCGAGCCCCAACTGTTCCAGTGCTTCCGCCATTCGACCTACGCTTGCGAGTCCCATCGCGTAGAACTGGTGCGCAGTCGCGTTGTTCGGCTTGAGTCCAAGAGCGCGCTGCAGGTGAGCTTCGGCCGCAGGCCAATTCCAGTCGAAATTGAGCGCCGCGTGTCCCAGGACGGCATGCGCCTCGCTCAGCCTGTCATCAATTGCCAGAGCACGTTGTGCGGCCGCCAGCGCCAGTGGTATCACTTCGCGCGGTGCGACCGCCTCGACCGTCGCGCTCGCGATGGATAAGAAAGCGTACGCTTCGGCGATGCTGGCGTGCGCGAGTGCGTATTGCGGATCGAGCAGCACGGCGCGCTCGAAGCATCCGACGGCCTTGCCTATCGATTCACCGGTGCGACGGCTCAACCAGAAGCGCCCGCGGAGATAAAGATCGTAAGCCTCGGCGTTCTGCGTCGATCGCCGGCTCAGCGAGCTGCGCTCCTGTCCGGTGAGCTCGGGCGCCAGTGCATCGACGACGCGTTCGGAAATCGAATCCTCGATGGCAAAGATGTCCGCCGGTGCTTCGTCGAACTTGTCTGCCCACAGCGCCGACTCCGTCGCCACGTCGATCAACTGCACGGTCACACGCACCTGCGCTGCCGAGCGGCGGACCGAGCCGCAGAGCACGACATCGGCACGCACTTCGCGACCGATTTCGCCCGGCGATGCCGTCGCATCCAGATAGCGTGTGATCGACGTCGTCGGCCGCACGGCGATCTCCTTGATCCGGCTGAGCCGCGTGATCAGTGCGTCGGCCATGCCGAACGACAGACGCTTGTCGTCTTCCGTGCCGCCGACCGCCGCAAACGGCAGGACTGCGAGCGCCTTGCAACCCGCTGCGGCCGGCGCGGCAGCACGCAGCACATTCCGCACGTCTGCATCGAGCCGATAGCCCCGTCGTGCAACTGTCACGATACAGTCGGCCGAGTCGCCGAGCGCCTTGCGTAGGTCAGAAATGACGCGTGCGAGGCTGTTCTCTTCGACGACCAGTCCCGGCCACAGCTGCGCGAGCAATTCGTCTTTCGGTAGGAGTTGGTTGCTGCGTTCGGCTAGCAGCTTCAGCGCATCGAACGCGCGGGGATACAAGGGTACGGCGCAGCCGGCGCGCTCGAGCACACGGCGGCCGGGATCGAGCCGCAGCCCCGCAAACTCGTAGACGGCGGGGGAGGCCACGCCCTCTTTCAGAGTTGCGTCAGGGTTTTTCATCGAAACCACAGGATTTCCGCGTTCGCCTCGGTGAGTATGCATCATAGGCGGAGCGATCGGAGGTACGCGGTGAACAACGAGCAGGCAGTCCCGCTGCCCGGCGCGCAGCGCGCGAGGACGCAACCGCAGGTCGGGCCATTGACGTGGCGACAGTGGCTGGTCTGTGCGGTCGCCGGCGTCGGCTTCCTGTTCGACACCTACGAGATCGTCGTGCAAGGCATCGTCGTTCGCCCGGCGCTCCTCGATCTCACGGGCTGGGCCGCAGGCTCACCGCAATTCAATCGCTGGGTCGGCTGGATTCTCTACTTCCCGTTTCTGGCCGGCGGCATAGCCGGGCTCGTCGGCGGCTATCTGACAGATCGCTTCGGCCGGCGCCGCATGCTGGTGGCGAGCATCGTGCTGTACGGGGCCGCAACCTTCGGTGCAGCGTGCGCGACTTCGCCAGCAGAGCTGCTGCTCTGGCGCTGCCTGACGATCGTGGGCGTGTGCACCGAATGGATCGCGGCCACGGCGTGGATCACGGAGCTCTTCGACGATCGCCGTCGCCGCGATGCGGCTCTCGGATTCACTCAGGCGATGGCGGGTATCGGTGTGTTCATGGTGGCCGTGGTGTACTACCTCGGCGTCACCTACGGTCACCTGCTACCGGCAATTCAGCAAAGCCATGCAGGATGGCGCTACGCATTGCTGTTCGGCGCATTGCCGGTCTTGCCGGTGCTGCTCGCCCGATTGCGATTGCCCGAGTCGCCCCGCTGGCTGCAGCTGCATGCGGCTGGTTCGTTGCGGCGCCCGGCGTTCCGCGAGCTGTTCCAGCCACAGCTGCGGAGAATCACGATCGTCAGCTCGGTGATGGTTGCGAGCATCTACGGCATCGCGTTCGGAGTGATGCTCCACCTGCCGCGCATCGTGCCGGGGCTCGAGGGCATTCGCGATCTGCCGCGCATGCAGCAGGAGCAGAGCGTGAGCCTGGTGCATTTCATCGCCGACATCGGCAGCTTCATCGGCCGGTTCGCGCTGGCGTTCCTCGCCATTTCGTTGCTGACGCGCCGGCAGGTGTTGAGCTGTTTTCAGTTGCCGGGACTCGTGATCATTCCAATCTTGTTTGCGGCCGCGCCGTACCTCGACGTTACGGTACTGGCGTGCGGCGCGCTGCTTGCAGCTGTCGCTCTCAACGGGCAGATCAACTTCATCGGCAACTACCTGCCGCAGATATATCCGGCGCGGCTGCGAGGCACCGGCGAGAGCTTCGCGATCAGCGTCGGCGGGCGCATCGTCGGCACGTCGACATCGTTGATCACGCCGTGGCTCGCGAACTTCGCGCCCGGCGCGAGTGCGAGCTCGAAGCTTGCCGTGGCAGCGGCGACCATGGCCGTCGTGGCCTGCGTCCTCGGACTGGTGACGACTCGTTTCCTGGTCGAGCCGCGGCAGGACATCACTGCGGAGGGATCATGAGCGCTGCAGATTACGTGTTCGATAACGCCGACTCGATCGCCGGTCAGCGGCTGCAGCTGCTCGCCGAGATTTTCGATCCTGTCTCGCATGCCTGCTTCGAGCGCATCGGCGTCGCGCCGGGCTGGTCCTGCTGGGAAGTCGGCGCGGGTTACGGAACCATTGCACAGTGGTTGCACGAGCGTGTCGCGCCCGCAGGTCAGGTGCTGGCGACAGACCTGGATCCGCGATTCCTCGCGCGGCTTACGCAACACAACCTGCGGGTGATGCGACACGACATCGTCGGGGGAGCGCTTCCCAGCCAGTCCTTCGATGTCATTCACGCACGGCTGCTGCTGTGTCACCTGCCGACCCGCGAGCACGTGCTGGATCGAATGATCGCCGCGCTGAAGCCGGGTGGCTGGCTGGTGATCGAGGATTTCGACGGGCTGTCGATGCTACCGGATCCGACGCTCAATCCGGCCGAAAAGTCACTGCGCAGCTCGGCAGCAGTGCGTGAGCTGCTGCGTAGTGCCGGTGCGGAGTTGAATTTCGGACGACGCGTCGCAGGACTCTTGCGGGCGCGGGGCATGAGCAACATCTCTGCAGAGGGTCGCACATTCATGTCCGACGAGGAGCGGCTCGCTCGATTTCAACGTCTGACGATCGAGCAGGTCCGGGACGAGCTGCTGGCGCGCGGGCTCGTCTCACGCGAGGAGCTCGAGCGCGACCTCGCGACGCTGGGGCAGGGATACATGGTGTTGCTGCCGACGATGTGGAGCGTCGTCGCGCGACGGTCGGAGCCTACTGCGCGATCGTAGCGGGCGATGCTGGCGTTACCGGCATGACTTTCGGCTTGCTCGCTTCGAGAACGCGCGCGAGATCGGCGCGGCTCAGCGGCTTCGTGATGTAGTCGTTCATGCCCGCGGCGAGACAGCGCTCGCGGTCGCCCTGCATCGCGTTCGCGGTGAGTGCGATGATCGGCAACTGCGTAGCCGGTGACTGGCCGACGCGCGAGCTGCCTTCCCACGCGCGGATTGCGCGAGTCGCCTCGAAGCCATCCATCTCCGGCATCTGGCAATCCATGAATACGAGGTCGAACGGGATGCTCTGAACCATTTTCAGCGCTTCGTGTCCGTTGCTCGCGACGTCGACGCTGCAACCGAGGCGTTCGAGCAAGCGCACAGCGAGCTTGGCATTGACGACGTTGTCCTCCGCGAGCAGCACGCGGCGCGGCGTCATCTTCGTGGTTTCCAGGAACGACGCTGCAGCAGGAGTCGCGTGGCTGACATCAGTCACGGGCGCAGGACCTTCGCCAATCGTGCGCGGCGCCGCGTTCATCGCCGCTTGCAGGACGTTCAGCAGTTGCCGTGCGCGCACCACCGGCTTGACCATCACCGCGAAGAATCCTGCTTCGTGGAAGCGCTTCGCGTTCTGCTGACCGGCGGAAGAGAGCATCACCAGCGCTGTGTGTTGCAGCTCGCGGTCGTCGGTGATCTGCCGTCCCAGGGTCAGGCCGTCGACGTCCGGCATCATGTGATCGATCAGCGCGAGCCGATACGGCATGCCCTTCGCGATCGCTGCGCGCAACGCTGCGATCGCATCGGCCGCGCCGTTCACGCATTCATGGTCGATGCGCCAGCTGGTGAGCTGCCGCGACAACACGCGCCGATTGATTTCGAGATCATCGACGACCAGCACGCGGCCGGGCGTCGCGAACGACGGCGGCAGCATCAACGTGGCGGACGGCGCCACGCGCAGCGGCAGGCGGAACCAGAACGTCGAGCCGCCGCCTTCTCGGCCGCGCATGCCGATCTCGCCGCCCATCAGCTCGACCAGGCTTTTGCAGATCGCGAGGCCCAGGCCGGTGCCGCCGTAGCGGCGAGTCGTCGACGAATCGGCCTGGCTGAAGCGCTTGAACAGCACGTGCTCACGCTCGGCAGGCACGCCGATGCCCGTGTCGCTGACGGTGAACATCAGCTGTTGCGCGCCAGGAGTGCCATCGCTCGATGGCTGCTCGTCGAGGCGCACGGCGACGTGCACGTAGCCTCGATCGGTGAACTTGACGCCGTTGCCGACGAGGTTCAGCAACACCTGGCGCACGCGGCCGACGTCGCCGATCAGCCCGCGCGGCACGTTGTCTGCGACCTCGAGCGCGAGCTCGATGTTCTTCTCCGTGGCGCGGGCCGTGAGCAGGTCGAGGACTTCTTCGATCGCCTGATCGAGATCGTAGGCGACGTCTTCCAGTTCGATGCGGCCCGCCTCGACCTTGGAGAAGTCGAGGATGTCGTTGATGATGACCAGCAGGCTCTCGGCCGAGCCGCGGATCGTGCGCGCGAAATCGGTCTGCTCCAGATCGAGCTTGGTATCGAGCAGCAGGTTGCTGAAGCCGATCACACCGTTCATCGGCGTGCGGATCTCGTGGCTCATCGCCGCAAGGAATTCGCTCTTGGCGCGGTTGGCGGCTTCGGCCTCGTCGCGCGCTTCGGCCATCTGCGTCCCGTGCGCGTCGATGCGCACCAACGCGTCGTCGAGCGTGCGTGCGAGCTCGCCGAGCTCGTCGTCCGGTGCGACACGCTGCAGCGCTGCCAGATCGCCGGAGCGGCGTTTGTCCACGGCGACGCCAATGCGGCCCACCGGGCGCAATACGTGATGTTGCAATTGGCGCCACGCTGCCACCGACAGCAATACGACGACAGCAAACAGGCCCGCAGCGACTTGCATCGCATCGTGGATCAGGTCCTGGAGGATCGCGCGCATGTCCATGCGGACCAGGACAGCGCCGCGCTGCTCGCGATCGGTGCCGATGAGCGCGCTGTTGATCGCGATCGGCGCGACGAAATCGAAGTCAGTGCCGTTGATATGCTCGAGGAAACGCTCTTTCGTCGTGATGACACGACTGATATCGGCGGCGCTGTCCAGCTTCGGATCGCCATTCGCCTGGCGATCGATCAGGTTCGAGCGGCTCGCCGCGATGATGCGCTGGTTCTGATCGACGACGATGATCAGCGAGGTGTCGGGCGACACGCTCATGGCGAGCACGGAGTGCTGCAGCTCCTTGATCTCGTCGAGGCTCTCGCTGCCGACGCTGACGGTGTCGATGATCTGTACCGCGCGGTAGCGCAGCTGACGCACGAGCTGCGCTTCGATGCTGAAGTACGCCAACACCCCGATCACGACTGCCGACAGGATGCCGATCGCCAGCAGCGGCAGCATCACCTTCTGTCGCAGCGCTCGCGCAGAACGCCTGCTCATGGCTCGACCGCCAGCGCAGCCGGAGCGCCATTCAACAGATCATGCTCGGCGTGCACGCCGGAAAGCAGGCCCTTCTCTTTCAGCACCTGCGAGACGCGGGCCGTGACTGCCGGCAGGCTCGAATCCTTGCCGAGAAATTTCTGCTGGTCGGCGAGCGGCACCAGCGTGATGCCGGTCTGCAGCGCCGCGCGAAACTCTTCGGGCGTCACGCGCTCGCGCGCCGACATGATCTGCCACGCTTCCTCGGGATGTTCCTGCGCGAAGCGCACGGCGCGGTAGAACGCGCGAATCACGCCGGCGACATCGTCCGGACGCTGGCGAATGACGGCTTCGTCGAGCGCGAGCACGTCGACGATCTCGCCGGGGATGTGGCTGCTGGAGAAAATGGGGCGCGCGATGCCGGCGTTTTCGACCTCGGTGCTGTTCGGCGGATATGCGGTGATCGCATCGACCTTGCCGTCGCGCAGCGCTTCGGCCATGTCGGCCGTACGCACGTAGACGAGCGAAACGTCCTGCAGCGACATGCCGTGCAGTTCGAGCGCGCGCGTCAGGAAAAAGATATCGAGCGGGGAGAGCGTCACGCCGACGCGGTGGCCGCGGAGGCTCCGGACATCCGCGATCTCGGGCCGGGCCAGCAGCAAGTCGGCGCCGTCGGAGAAGTCGATCACCAGCGGGACCTGCATCTTGCGCGTCAGCTGGTCGCGGTTCTGCAGCACCTGGAACAGCGAAAACGTGCCGCCGTCGATCTTGTCGTGCTCGAAGGCGCGCTGCGTGTCGTTTACCGCGACGAATTCGATCAGGCGCACTTCCACGCCTTCCTCGGCGAAATAGCCCTTCTCCTGCGCGAGGTGCAGGAACTCGAAGGGCGGCCAGCGGATCAGCGCGATGCGCAGCGGCGGCTCGTAGGACATGCAGCTCGCAAGTCCCAGGATCGCCGCCGCGGCCACGAGCACCCGGGCCAGTGAAGAGGTCGGTTTCACACGCAGGGTATCGGCCTGCTCCAGCGAGTCTTGATGCTGCGCCTCGGGTATACTCCGCGGCCCCCGCGAAAGTGGCGGAACTGGTAGACGCGCTGGATTTAGGTTCCAGTGGGTAACCCCCGTGCGGGTTCGAGTCCCGCCTTTCGCACCAGCCGCTGACCGGGGCGTTAAGTCACGGATACATAAAGTAAAGTCGCGCCAAGAGGTCTTGGGTCCCATGCAGGTTTCGGTAGAGTCGACCGGCACGCTGGAGCGCCGGATGGAAGTCCAGGTGCCCGCCGAGCAGATCGATAAGGCGGTCGATGAAAGGCTGCAGCGGCTGAGCCGCACGGTGCGCCTGAAGGGCTTCCGGCCCGGCAAGGTGCCGGTCAAAGTCGTGCGCCAGCAGTTCGGCCAGCAGGTGCGTCAGGAAGTGCTCGGCGACGTGATGCAGTCGAGCTTCGCCGAGGCGGTCGAGCAGGAGAAGCTGACGCCGGCCGGCGGGCCGCGGATCGAGCCGATCAACGTCGGCGAAGGCGATCTCAAATACCGCGCCGTGTTCGAGATCGTGCCGCAGATCCAGCTCAAGGGTCTCGACACGCTACCCGTCGAGCGCCCGGTCACGGACGTCACAGCCGCCGACATCGACGCGATGATCCAGAACCTGCGCGAGCAGAAGCCGACGTTCACGAGCGTCGAGCGCGAAGCGTGGGACACCGATCGCGTCACCATCGATTTCAACGGCACGATCGACGGGCAGCCGTTCGAGGGCGGCGCCGGCGAGAACATTCCGATCGTGCTCGGCGCGGGCCGCATGCTCGCCGATTTCGAAGCGGGCCTGCTGGGCGCGCGTGCCGGTGAGCAGCGCACGATCAAGCTGACGTTTCCGCAGAACTACGGCGCCCCGGCGCTGGCGGGCAAGCAAGCCGAGTTCGCGGTGAGCGTGAAGTCGGTCGAGGAGCGTCATCTGCCGGAGCTCGACGAGGAATTCTGCAAGCTGTACGGCGTGGAGCAGGGCGGCATCGAGCAGCTGCGTCGCGAAGTGGAAGAGAACATGCGCCGCGAGCTCACCGATGCGGTCCGCGCACGAGTGAAGAAGCAGGTGCTGGACGGCTTGGCTGCGGCGAATCCGCTCGAGCTGCCGAAGTCGATGGTCGATGCGCAAGTCCGTGACATGCAGATCGATGCTGCGCGCCGCATGGGTGCGCGCGACGCTTCGCAGATTCCGCCGCCCGATGCGTTCCAGGAAGGCGCGCGCCGACGTGTGCAGCTGAGCCTGTTGGTTGGCGAAGTCATCAAGGCAGCGAACATTCAGCTCAACCAGACGCAGGTCCAGACGCGCTTCCAGGAGCTCGCGCAGCAGTACCCGGACGCGGCGCAGGCCGTGGAGCAGTACCGGACCAATCCGCAGATGCGTCGCCAGATGGAAGCGGCCGTATTGGAGGATCAGGTGGTGGACTGGCTGCTGGAACGCGCTCGCGTGACGGACAAAGAGTCTTCGTTCAAGGAGCTCATGAATTTCGGCGCGTAGCCCAAGTCATCGAAATGCACCGCCGGATGGCCGGGTGGTCCGCAGACCCGCGTGTGACGTAATCTCTCAACGGCTTCTCACTAATTGCATGTCAACCATGATGAATCTCGTTCCGATGGTCGTCGAGCAGACTGCTCGCGGCGAACGTGCGTACGACATTTACTCGCGGCTCCTCAAGGAGCGCGTGATCTTCATCGTCGGCCAGGTCGAAGATCACATGGCGAACCTGGTGGTCGCGCAGCTGTTGTTCCTGGAGTCGGAAAATCCGGACAAGGACATCGCGCTGTACATCAACTCCCCCGGCGGCTCCGTCAGCGCCGGTCTGTCGATCTATGACACGATGCAATTCATCAAGCCGGACGTGAGCACGATGTGCGTGGGCCAGGCCGCGAGCATGGGCGCGATCCTGCTGGCGGGCGGCACCAAAGGTAAGCGCTACGCGCTGCCGCACTCGCGCATGATGATTCACCAGCCGCTCGCGGGCTTTCAGGGCCAGGCGTCGGACATCGACATCCACGCGCGCGAAGTCCTCGAAACTCGCGACCGCCTGAATCGGATTCTGTCGAAGCACACCGGCCAGACGGTCGAGAAAATCGGCCGGGACACCGAGCGCGACAACTTCATGGGCGGCGATGCAGCCGTGTCCTACGGACTGATCGACCGCGTGATGGAGCGGCGCGGCGAGGCGACGACTCCTCCTGCTAAGTAACTCAGCAACATCAGGTTTTCCCGTAGCTGTCGGCCTGAGTTACAGGCCGGGCGGGGCGTCTTTGCAGGCTGGTGGCACCGCATGCTATATACCCCCGCAACGCTCCCAATCCCTTGCGCCGCGCACGCAAATGACTGGTCTGCGCTGACCTGTTGAGGATCATCCATGTCAGACGATTCACGCGGTAAACACGACGACGGCAAGCTGCTGTACTGCTCCTTCTGCGGCAAGAGCCAGCACGAAGTACGCAAGCTCATCGCCGGTCCGTCCGTGTTTGTCTGCGACGAGTGCGTAGAGCTCTGCAACGACATCATTCGCGAAGAGCTGGAAGAGCGCGCCGAGCGCACCCGCGACAAGCTGCCGCGGCCGCACGAGATCAAGAAGGTGCTCGATGAGTACGTGATCGGGCAGCAGCGCGCGAAGAAGGTGCTGTCGGTTGCCGTCTACAACCACTACAAGCGCCTGCAGACCAAGACCGGCGAGCAACGCTCGAAGGACGAAGTCGAGCTCGCGAAGAGCAACATCCTTCTCATCGGCCCGACCGGTTGCGGCAAGACGCTGCTCGCCGAGACGCTGGCGCGTCTGTTGAACGTACCGTTCACGATCGCCGACGCAACGACGCTCACCGAAGCGGGCTACGTCGGCGAGGACGTCGAGAACATCATTCAGAAGCTGCTGCAGAAGTGCGACTACGACGTCGAGAAGGCGCAGACGGGTATCGTCTACATCGACGAGATCGACAAGATCTCGCGCAAGTCGGACAACCCCTCGATCACGCGCGACGTTTCGGGCGAGGGCGTGCAGCAGGCGCTGCTGAAGCTGATCGAAGGCACGATTGCCTCGGTGCCGCCGCAGGGCGGCCGCAAGCATCCGCAGCAGGAATTCCTGCAGGTCGACACGACCAACATCCTGTTCATCTGCGGTGGTGCATTCGCGGGCCTCGAGAAGATCATCCTGAATCGCACGCAGAAGACCGGCATCGGCTTTACTGCGGACGTGCGCCAGGTGAACGACCGCCCGCACGGCAGCGACGTGTTCCACGACGTCGAGCCGGAAGACCTGATCAAGTACGGCCTGATTCCGGAATTCGTCGGCCGCCTGCCGGTGGTCGCGACGCTGGACGAGCTCGACGAGGCGGCGCTGGTTTCGATCCTTCTCGAGCCGAAGAACGCGCTCAGCAAACAGTATCGCAAGCTGTTCGACATGGAAGGCGTCGAGCTGGAGTTCCGCCAGGACGCGCTCAAGGCCGTCGCGAAGAAGGCGATGCAGCGCAAGACCGGCGCGCGCGGACTGCGCACGATCCTCGAGAACGTGTTGCTCGAAACGATGTACGAGCTGCCCTCGCTGCGCAACGTGCAGAAAGTCGTGGTCGACGAGCAGGTGATTCTCGGCGAGAGCAAGCCCTACGTTCTGTATGGCACCCCCGACGACGCGCGGCTCGCTGCAGTGGAAGAGCGCCGTCCGACAGGAAGCGATCATCACTGAGCAAATCTTGCACCGCTCCAATGAAGCAGGGCGCCCGTGCGGCGCCCTTCTTCTTTGTGGCAATGAGTGCAACCCTGAATTCGCAGGAATCGGCGAAAGCCGCAGCAAACTCCGTGCCTTCGCCGCTGGCAGCGTCGCGCCGCTTCCGTTATGTTTCCAGTCAACCTCGCATTAGGAATTCCGCGTGAGCACCGACGACACTCCCGAAACCGAAAGCAACGTGCCTGCCGCACTGCCGGTGCTGCCGCTACGCGACGTGGTCGTGTATCCGCACATGGTCATCCCGCTGTTCGTCGGCCGCGAGAAATCGATCCTCGCGCTCGACCAGGCGATGCGCTCCGGCAAGCAGATCCTGCTGGTTGCGCAGAAACAGGCGGACGTCGATGACCCGGGTGCGCAGGATCTCTACCGTCTCGGCACGATCGCGACGATCCTGCAGCTGCTGAAGCTGCCGGACGGCACGGTCAAGGTGCTGGTCGAAGGCGCCGAGCGCGCCAAGATCGAGAAGCTGCACACCGGCCAGTACTTCTCTGCAGAAGTGTCGCCCTTCAAGGATGTCGAGCAGTACGACGAGCGCGAGATGGACGTGCTCGCGCGCTCTGTCACCTCGCAGTTCGAGCAGTACGTGAAGCTCAACCGCAAGGTGCCGCCGGAAGTACTCACTGCGCTTGCGGGTATCGAGCAGCCGGGCCGGCTCGCCGACAACGTCGCCGCGCACATGTCTCTCAAGCTCGACGCCAAGCAGAAGGTCCTGGAGATCCAGGACGTGCGCAAGCGGCTCGAGCACATCCTCGCCCTGATCGAGGGCGAGATGGACGTGCTGCAGATCGAAAAGCGCATCCGCGGGCGCGTCAAGCAGCAGATGGAGAAGAGCCAGCGCGAGTACTACCTCAACGAGCAGATGAAGGCGATCCAGAAGGAGCTGGGCGAGATCGAGGACGCGCCGAACGAGCTCGCCGAGCTGGAGCAGCGCATCCAGAAGGCCGGCATGCCGAAGGAAGCGCGCGACAAGGCGATGAGCGAGCTGAACAAGCTCAAGCTGATGTCGCCGATGTCAGCCGAGGCTACCGTGGTGCGCAACTACGTCGACTGGCTGGTCAAGTGCCCGTGGAAGAAGAAGACCAAGGTGCACACCGACGTGGTCGTCGCCGAGAAGGTGCTCGACGAAGATCACTACGGCCTGGAAAAGGTGAAAGAGCGCATCGTCGAGTACCTCGCGGTCCAGCAGCGTGTGAAGACGCTGAAGGGCCCGATCCTGTGCCTGGTCGGTCCGCCGGGCGTCGGCAAGACTTCACTCGGCCAGTCGATCGCGCGCGCGACCAACCGCAAGTTCGTACGCATGTCGCTCGGCGGCGTGCGCGACGAGGCTGAGATTCGCGGCCACCGCCGCACCTACATCGGCTCGATGCCGGGCAAGATCATCCAGAACATGGTCAAGACCGGTTTCCACAATCCGCTGTTCCTGCTCGACGAAGTCGACAAGATGGCGATGGATTTCCGCGGCGACCCGTCTTCGGCGCTGCTCGAAGTGCTCGACCCGGAGCAGAACTCGACGTTCAACGACCATTACCTGGAAGTGGACTTC
>DATNFA010000087.1:0-39386 GCA_035606615.1 Steroidobacteraceae bacterium | reverse complement strand
CGTCGCGCAGCCGCGGCAACCAGGTCACGGCGCGGGAGCTGCTTGACATCGGCGCGCGACGCGTGAACCTCGGGCTCGCCGATCAGCCGGAGACGCGCGCGACGCTGCTCGGCACGATCGGCACGGTGTATCAAAGTCTCGGGCTGTACTCGGACTCCGTCGCGCTGCTCGAAGAAGGATTGAAATCGCGCATCCGCATCCACGGCCCGCGTGATCCTGCTGTCGCAGCGGCGCTGCGCGAGCTCGGCGACGCGCTGTGCGATCGCGGCGACCTCGCGCAATGCGAGACGCGTCTGACTGCCGCGCTCGACATGCAACGCGAGCTGCTCGGTGCGGATTCGCTCGAGATCGCCCCGACGATCATGGCGCAGGCGAAGCTCGCGCAGCTGCGCGGTGACTTCGATGCAGCGGAGCTGCTCTATAACCAGAGCCTCGAGATGTATCGCGCGCACGGCAAGGAGCGCACGACCGAGGCGACCTCGGTGATGAACGAGCTCGCCGGCCTGTACTCGTACCGCGGTCGGCACGACCGTGCCGAGACCCTGTATCGCGCGGCTCTGGACATCGACCGCCAGGCGCTCGGCAACGACCATCCCCAGGTCGGTCAACACGTGCACAACCTCGCGGTCGCGCTTCACGAGCAAGGCAAGCTCGACGAGGCCGCGCCGCTGTACGAAGAATCGATGCAGACGCTGACGCGCGTGCTCGGCGAGAAGCATCCGCAGACGATCGACGCGGCGGCGAACTACGGGCGTTTCCTGCATCGCCGCGGCGAGCTGGCGCGCGCCGAGGAAATCCTGAGCAAAGTGGTCGAGCTGGATCGACAGGCGCGCGGGCCGCGCCACGCATTCGTCGCTCACGACCTCGTCACTCTCGGCATGGTTCGCCTGGACACTCAGCAACACGCGCAAGCCGAGAAAGACTTCCGCGCGGCGCTCGACATCTATGCCGAATCGCTGCCGCCCGATCATCCGTACGTCGCGTCGGCGCTGACCGGTCTCGGACGCTGCATGCTCGAACAGAACCGGCTGGCCGAGGCAGAGCAGACGCTGCGGCACGCGAAGGAAATCGCCGCGAAGTCGTTCGCGATCAACAGCCCGCAACTGGCCGCGGCGAACAGCTCGCTGGGACGAGTGCTGATGGCGCAACGGCGCCCGGATGAGGCAGCGAAACTGCTGCGCGACAGTTACCCGATCCTGGTGCAGGCGCAAGGCGAGAACGCGGTGATCACGCAGCGCACGCGGGAAGCGCTCGCGCAGTTAGACGCGCGACGATAAGAAGGTCCGGTACGCGGGATTGTCGGTTTCCTCCGCGTACACGTACTTCAACTCTTTCAGGTGCAAATCGAAATCCACGCTCTCCTGCGGCGGCACCTGCACGCCCGCCAGCACCCGCCCGTGATCCGACCCATGGTTGCGGTAGTGGAACAGCGTGATGTTCCACTGCGTCCCGATCGCATTCAGGAATTTCAACAACGCGCCCGGCCGCTCCGGAAACTCGAACCGGAACAGACGCTCGTGCTCGATGCCGCGGCCGCGGCCGCCGACCATGTAGCGCACGTGCAGCTTCGCCATCTCGTTGTCGGTCATGTCCACGACCGGGTAACCGGCTTCGCGTAGCGAAACCAGCAGCGCCTCCTTCTCCTTGCGTCCTTCCGCGAGCGCCAGGCCGACGAACAACTGCGCGGCCGCGCCGTCGTCGTAGCGATAGTTGAACTCGGTGACGTTGCGCCGGCCGAGCACTTCGCAGAATTTCAGGAAGCTGCCCTTGCGCTCAGGGATCTCGACCGCCACCAGCGCTTCGCGCTGGCCGCCGATGTCGGCGCGCTCCGCGACGTGTCGCAGGCGATCGAAGTTCATGTTCGCGCCGCAGTTGATCGCGATGAAGCGGCGGTCGCGGCACTGCTCGCGTGCGACGTAGCGCTTGATGCCGGCGACCGGCAGCGCACCCGCCGGCTCGACGATCGAGCGGTTGTCCTCGAAGATGTCCTGGATCGCGGCGCAGATCTCGTCCGTCGTGACCGTGATCACTTCGTCGACGTACTGCTGTGCCAGCCGGAAGGGCTCCTCGCCGACGCGCCGCACAGCGACGCCATCCGCGAAGATGCCGACGCGGTCCAGCGTGACGCGCTTGCGTGCCTCCAGCGAGCGGTACATGGCGTCCGCGTCTTCGGGCTCCACGCCAATCACGCGGATCTTGGGGAACAGATACTTCACGTACGCGCCGACACCGGCGATCAGGCCGCCGCCGCCGACCGCGACGAAGATCGCATCGAGCGTCTCGCCGGGGTGCTGCTGCAGGATCTCCATGCCGATCGTACCCTGACCGGCGATCACGTCGGGATCGTCGAACGGATGAATGAAAGTGAGCTGGCGGTCGCGCGCGATGCCCAGCGCATGATCGTAAGCCTGGTCGTACTCGTCGCCGTGGAGGACCACTTCGCCACCCAGGTCGAGCACAGCCTGGACCTTGATGCGCGGCGTGGTCTGCGGCATCACGATCGTCGCCGGAATGCCGCGCCGCCGGGCGGCGAGCGCGACGCCTTGCGCGTGGTTGCCGGCCGAGGCGCAGATGACGCCGCGCTTGGCGATGGTCTCGGACAGATGCGCGATCTTGTTGTACGCGCCGCGCACCTTGAACGAGAACACCGGCTGCAGATCCTCGCGCTTGAACAGCACGGCGTTGCCCAGGCGGCGGCTCAGGCGCGGCGCTTCCTCGAGCGGCGATTCGATCGCCACGTCATACACGCGCGCTTTGAGAATGCGTTCGAGATACTCGTGTGACATGCGTCGGTACGGTAACAGGAAAGCACTCGCTCCTGCGATAATCGCACGATGTCGACCACCACCCTGCACCGCCGATGACCGAAAACAATTCTTCTTCGCTGACCCGTCGCGAGCTGCTCGCCGCCGGCGCCGGAGTCGCCGCAGCGGCAGCGCTGCTGCAGCCCGCCGCAGCCCAGACCGTTGCGCCCGTCCCCATCATGCCGACCTCGTCCCGCGAGCTGTGGCAGTGGGTCCGCACGCAACCGATGCTCGACCTGCAGACCGCATACCTCGACGTCGCGAGCGGCGGCCCGACCCTGCGAGCTGCAATGGCGGCCGAGTACCGAGCGCGCGAGGTGCAGAGCCTCGGCCTGGCAAATGCAGCCGCGCGCTGGACCGAAGAAACCAACCGGCTGGCGACGCGCTTCGCGGCTTTTTTCGGCTGCGAACCCGACGAGCTGCTGTTCACGCGCGGCGCCGGTGAAGCGCTCGGCCAGGCAATCGCCGGGCTCGATCTCGCCGCCGGCGATGAAGTGATCACGACGACGCGCGAGCATCCCGCAGCGCTCAGCCCATGGCTGGTACTCGCGCGGCGACGCGAAGTGGTCGTCAAGCAGATCGAGCTGCCGACGCCGCTGACCGGGCCGGAGCAAGCCCTCGGCTTGTTCGCCGGAGCAGTGACCGAGCGCACCAGGGTGCTCGCGTTCTCCCACGTGCAGCACGACGACGGTGCAGTGTTGCCTGTGAAAGAGCTGTGTGCCTTCGCGCGACAGCGCGGCATTCTCACGATAGTCGACGGTGCACAGGCCTTCGGGATGGTCGAATTCGCCGCACGCGACCTCGGCTGCGACGTGTACGCGACGTGCTGTCACAAGTGGCTGGGCGGCAGCCACGGCACGGGTGCGCTGTACGTGCGGCGGGAAATCCTCGACCGCCTGTGGCCGACCGAGCCGCGCGGGCTCGACAGCGTGCCGCCGGTCTTCACACCGACGGACGCGGACGGCAACACCGACGTGCCGGCGGCCTTGCACAAGCTCGGCAACATCGTGCCGTACTCCTGGCCCGCCCTGCGTGGCGTCGAAGCGGCGCTGGAATTCCAGCAGCAGGTCGGTCGCAGCAAGATCGAAGCGCGGATCCGCGAGCTCGCCATCTACGCGCGCCTGCGGTTGCAGCAGCTATCCGGAATCGAGCTGCTGACTCCCGCGCGTCCGGGCCTGTGGGCGGGGATCCTCGCCTTCCGGGTACCAGGCAAGCCCGCGGTCGACATCGCCGCGGCGGTGGAACGCACGCATCGCGTCCATGTGCGGGCCATACGCTGGCCGAACGACGCCAACGGCGCGCTACGGCTGTCGCTGCACGTCTTCAGCACTCACGATGAAGTGGAAAAGCTGATCCAGGGGCTGCAGCAAGCGCTGCGCTGACATGGACCTCACTTATCTGATGTTGACCGGCGGCCTCAGCGGGCTCGTGAGCGTGTTGCTGTACTCGATCCTCGCGTCGGCGCGCGCGGCCGTTCGCCCGGGCGCCGCAGTGCCGCCGCTGCAGGCTTCGGACGCGCTGCTTCATATGCTCTACGGCACCGGGTTCGCGCTGCTGTTCTGGCTGAGCTGGGGGCTCGCCGCAATTGTCGAAGTGCCGTGGTGGGTGCGCGGCCTGTCGTTCGGCAGTCTGTGTTGGTTGTCGTTCGCAGTGCCGAGCGTCGTGGGGGTCGCGTTGGCGCGCGACCTGCCAATCGCGATGATCGCCGCGCTCGCGTCGCGCTGGGCGACTACGTCCGTGATCGCCGGCCTGGCGTGCGCGTGGAGCTGGGAGCGGATGCTCCGGTAGTCGTCAGCGATCCAGAAACTCGCGAGCGATCGAGGCGAAGCGTTGCGGGGCGGCGCTGAGGAATCCCTGGCCGTAGTCCGCGACGTCCAGCATCGAACCGCTCGGCAGGGCTGCGCGGACGCGCGGCGCCTGGTCCCAGAATTCATCGCGCAGCCGCAGAACCAGCGTCGGCTGCTTCACCAGCGGCAGACGCTCCAGTGTCGGATAGTCGATGGCCGCGGCCACGGCACGCGTACCGCTGGTGCCGGCCCGCAGCCGATCGCCGAGCTCCTCGGCAAGGGCGGCCGGCGGAACGTTCGCGCCGCGGCGCTGGAGCATGCGCTGCCACTCCTCGACGACATCGCTACCGTCTTCGCGCGTCCCCGGCGTGGTCGCGGCCTGCAACAGGGCTGCCCGCTCCTGCGGCGAAGGGCAAGGCGCACCCCATAGCATGACGCGGCGGACTTGCTGCGGCCGGGCGATCGCCAGCTCTGCGGCGATGAGCGCGCCGAGCTGATAGCCGAACAGGTCGACCGCACGCAGCCTCAGGCTGTCCAGGAAATCCCCGAGGGCGCCAGCCAGATCCTGTACGGTGCTCCTGGCGCCGGCAGGGTCGGACGACCCGTGACCGGGCAGGTCCGGCGCATAGATGCTCCGGTCGTGTCCGACTTCGCGCAGCATCGCCGCGAACAGGCGGCCCGAGCCGCCGGCGTGATGCAGGCAAACGACCGGCACGCGCTCGTCGAAGCCGCCGCCGGAAGGATAGGCGGTCCAAAGATGAATCTGGCCGAAGCGGCTTTCGGCGTACGAGCGGCGGACGTGAACGACGGCGGGCTGAGGCAACGGCAAACGGTTGCGATGCTTGGCCTGGATCACTTCGGAACGCCCCTAGTCTTTAGTAGTCCAGCCAGTTTACGGAGCAGCTCTCGCGAAGATATAGATGTACTTCTCAGCTTGCACAGCGGATCAAAGCTTCGCGTTCTAAGATACCGCGCCGTTTCTGGCCCACCGGCAGCAGAGGTTGCGAATGATCGCCATGCGTTGTCATAAGCACAAACCACAGCGGGGCGCGATTGCGAGCGCCACCTTCGCTATCGCTCTCGGTGTCGCGCTCGCGACGCCGGCACATGCCGCCCAACCCTACACCGCCGCAGCGATGTGGCAGCTGAAGCGGCTGGCGGATCCGGCGATTTCTCCCGACGGACGCCTGGCGGTCGTACCGGTCACCAAGTACGACGTCGACAAGAACAAGGGCGATGCCGACCTGTGGCTCGTGCCGACGAAGCCGGGCAAGGCGCGGCAGCTGACGAGCGATGCGGGCAGCGACTCCGCGCCGGCCTGGAGCCCGGACGGCGAGCTGATCGCGTTCGTCTCCAAGCGCGGCGACGACCAGCAGCCGCAGCTTTACGTGATCGCGGTGAATGGCGGTGAAGCGCGGCGCGTGACCAAAATGCCGACCGGCGTGATGGCGCCGAAATGGTTCGCCGATTCCAAGCGCATCGCATTCCTGTCGCAGGTCTTCCCCGACGCGAAGAGCTGGGCGGAGCAGGAACAACGGATGAAGGACCGCGCCGAGCCGAAGATGAGCGCGCTGGTGTGGGACAAGGCGCCGATCAGCTACTGGGATCACTTCCTCGACCACCGCGAGACCCACCTTTACTCGATCGGCATCGACGGCGGCGAGCCGCAGGCGCTTACGCTGGGCACCGGCCTCGCGCTCGAAATCGCCGAGCCGGACGCGAATTCCTACGACATCGCGCCGGACGGCATGGAGATCGCGTTCGCCTCCGACACGGACCGCAGCGGAGTGCAGCCGAACTTCGACATCTATCTGATGCCGGTGGACCGCAGCGCTGCGCCGCGCAACATCACTGCCGACAACCCGGCGCGCGACGACTCGCCGAAGTACAGCCCCGACGGCCGGCTGCTGTCGTTCGAGCGGCAGACGATCCGCGACTTCTACGCCGACCGCGCGCGGCTGATGCTGTTCGAGCGCCGCGCCGGCAAGGTGCGCGGCCTGACCGAGGATTGGGATCGCTCCGCGGAAGGACTCGTCTGGTCGCCCGATTCGGATGCGCTGTTCGGCTCGATCGACGACGCCGGCACCCGGCGCATCTACCGCTTCGACGTCGGCGGCGGCGTGCCCCGTGCGGTCACGCGCGAGCACAGCTTCAGCTCGCTTGCGATCGCCGGCAGCGGACCGGTGATCGTCGGCTTGAGGCAGAGCTTCACTGAGCCGCCGACCCTGGTCAGCATCATTCCGCGCACCGGTGCCGCGACCAAGCTCTCCGACTTCAACGACGCGGCAGTCGCCGATCTCACGCAGGGCCGCGTCGAGAGCACTACCTACAAGGGCGCGAACGGCGATGACGTACAGATGTGGATCGTCTATCCGCCGAACTTCACGCCCGACAAGAAGTGGCCGCTGTATCTGCTGCTGCACGGGGGCCCGCACAACGGCGTGAGCGACGCGATGCAGTGGCGCTGGAACGCGCAGGTGTTCGCGAACTGGGGTTACGTCACGGCGTGGCACAACTTCCACGGCTCGAGCGGCTTCGGCCAGGCGTGGACCGATTCGATCACCAAGGAATGGGCCGACCTGCCGTATCAGGACACGATCAAAGCGGCCGAGTGGTTCACGGCGCAGCCGTGGATCGACGCGAATCGCCTGGCGGCAGGCGGCGGCAGCTTCGGCGGTTATCTCGCCGCGACGATTCTCGGCCGTCCGCATCCGTTCAAGACACTCGTCGCGCACGCTGCCGTGTATGACAGCTACGCACAGAATGCGAGCGATGGCGGCGCCTCGAAGAAACGCTATGGCGAATATTGGGAAGACCTCGAGCGCTTCAATCGCAACTCGCCGCACCTGGCTGCCGCGAACTTCAAGACGCCGACGCTGGTGATTCACGGCCAGCTCGATCGCCGCGTGCCGATCAACAACGGTATCGAGCTGTTCAACACGCTCCAGAACCGCGGCGTGCCGAGCAAGTTCGTGTACTTCCCGGACGAGAATCACTGGGTGCTCAAGCCGCAGAACTCGCTGTTCTGGTACGACACCGTGCGCACGTGGCTCGGCCAGTACGTTGCTCCGGGACCTGCTGCCGTGGATCCGGCTGCAGCCGGACCGACTTCGAACAAATAACGAGGGGATGACATGAACCGACGCGAACTGATCCAGATGAGCACCGCTGCCGCAGCCGGGTTATTGCTGCACGAAGGCGCCTTCGCACAGGGCGCCACGACGAAGCCGCTGAAGGTGCTGATCTTCGGCGGCACCGGCTTCATCGGGCCGCACTTCGTGCGCGAGCTGCGCGCTGGCGGCCACAAGCTGACGCTGTTCAACCGCGGCAAGCGCAATCCCGGCCTGTTCCCCGACGTCGAGACGCTGCTCGGCGATCGCAACGTCGCCGGCTCGGTCGATCTGCTGAAAGGCCGCGAGTGGGACGTCGTCGTCGACGACTCCGGTTATTTCCCGCGGCAGGTCCACGCCAGCGTCGATGCGCTCAAGGACCACGTGCAGCACTACATCTATGTCTCCAGCATTTCCGCGTACGCGGACCTGACGCCGGCGGGCATCGACGAGGACTACAAGCTCGCGCCGCTCGACGATCCGGATGCGAAGGAGATCACCGAAAAGAACTACGGCGGGCTCAAGGCTGCGTGCGAGCAGATCGTCGAGCAGGCGTTCGGAACGCGTCAGGCGGTGATTCGTCCGACTTACATCGTCGGCCCCGGCGACCACACCGATCGATTCACCTACTGGCCGTGGCGCGTCGCGCGCGGCGGCCAGATGTTCGTGCCCGGCACGCCCGAAGATCCGATGCAGTTCATCGACGTGCGCGATCTCGCGGAGTTCACGCGCCGCTGCGTCGAGCAGCGCATCGCGGGCCGCTACAACCTGTGCAATCCGCCGGGCGCGGTCACGATGGGCGACCTGCTCGAGACCAGCAAGCGCGTGACGAAAGCGAACACGACGTTCCGCTGGGCGCCGCTGAAATTCCTCGAAGAGAACAAGTTGCTGGAGAGCGGCGAGCTGACGACGTGGTCGCCGCCGAGCGGCGAGTTCGCCGGTGCATCGCTGGTGAGCTCGGCGCGCGCAGTTGCCAAAGGCCTGCGATTCCGCACCGTCGAAACCACCGTGCGCGATCTGCTCGCGTGGCACGAGCAGCGGCCGGCGGAACAGAAGCAAAAACTGCGCGCGGGCCTGACGCCGGAGCGCGAAGCGGAGCTGTTGAAAAAACTGCCGGCGTGATTTTTCGGCGAAGAGTGGACTCGCGCGCGTGAGGGGGCGAGGATAGAGGCCGGTCGATCGTGGAGTGAATTATGTCCACTCAGCTCACGCGCATCCTCTCTCCCAGTTTTGCCGTGGCCCTCGCGGCGGGGCTCGCTCTCGCCGGCTGCAATCGCGGCGAGTCGCAGAAAACCGAGCCTGCGGCAACAGCAGCGAGCGCGCCGAGCGCGAATGCAGAGATGGCGTTTGCGCGCGCAGCCCTCGAGCGCAACCCCGACATCGAAGTGGTCGCAACCGATCCGCTCAGCGGCGTAGTCACGATCAAACATCGCAGCACGGGTCAGGTCGAAGCGATCAAGGCGAGCGAGTTGGCCGCCGTGACGCCGTCACAACTGAAACCGATGCAGATGCAGGCCGCGCCGCCGCCGGAACCCGAACCGGCACCCGCGCAGCAGGAATCGGCGCGAGCGCCGGCCCAGACCGCGCAGGCGACGGCGCCCGACGCCGGATCGAATCAACCGGGCACGATCACCGGCAACGGCGCGTACACAGTCGATCGCAGCGGCGGCAAGCTTCGCGTCACCGGGCCGGGCGTCAGCATCGAGAGCTCGGGCACGAGCGCCGCGACGAGCAATCAGGCCGGCGCCGGCCGCCGCGCCGTCGATCCCTTCATCTGCGAAGGCCGCCGCCAGCTGCAACTCGACAATCGCGACATTTTTGTAGACGGCGACGCAATCACCGTGCGCGGCGGCTGCGAGGTTTTCATCACCAACAGTCACATCGTCGCATCGGGAACGGGCATCGTCGTGCAGGACGGGATCGTCCACGTCTCCAACAGCCAGATCGAAGGCGGCAATGCGTCGTTCCAGGCGGACGACCGCGCAAAGATGTACGTGCGCGGCTCGACGTTCACGGGCGTCCCGCGGCGCGCCGAGCTCGCGATGGTGCAGGATCAGGGCGGCAACCGTTACCGCTGATTGAACTAGAGCGGCTTCGCTTCCTGCAGATCGAAAACCTCCACGCCCTTGGCGTGGCGGAACATGCGCCGCCCGAGATCGGGAAAATCCGCCACATCGAGCTCGTGGCTTTCGCCGCCCATCAGGTAGATCAACTCGCGCTCGAACGGATTGCGCAGCGAATGCGCGACGCCGGGCGTCGGGAACGCCATGAAGTCGCCCGCGGCCACTTCGTATTCCGCGCCGTCGATGCGCGCGAGACCGCGGCCCTCCAGGATGTAGATCCACTCCTCATCCTGCCAGTGCGAGTGATAGGGAAACGCCTCCTTGCCCGGCGCGATGCGCGCCAGGTTGACGCCCGTGCGCCGCAGCCCGGTTGCCTTGGCCATCTGGTAGCCCGTGACCTCCGAGCTCGCGCTCCACGGGTGCGAGAACGTCTGCGAGCGCGCGGCAATATCGGCAGCCCGCAGGAGATACAGATTCGGTCGATTCATGGCGTAAACGCTTCCGGTGAGAAGTCGCAGAGCTTGCGCGGCCGGTGCTCCCTCGGCAACCTTCGCGCATGAACCGGTGGCGCATAGTCGGGCTCATCGTGCTCGCGGTGCTCGCGGCATCGCTGCTCGCGTGGTGGCTCAAGCCCGCGCCGCCGCCAGCGCCGCCGCCGCCAGCGCCCGCGCGTGAGGTATTCCACAGCTCCAAACCGCTGCGGATCGAAGTGGCAGCCGCGCGCCCGCCCGCCGAAACCGCATGGCTCGATTACGAGCTGCGCCACCTGCTGAACCGAGGCCGGATGCGCGTTGCCGCGATCGACGACGTCGGCGACGCATTCACGCTGCGCATATCCCTTGACGCCGATGCGAAAGCCGCGACGCTCGCGTTGCTGGCGCCCGATGGCGCCATCGAGAGGCAGGAGCAGTTGCCGCTGCCGGAGGAACATCGCTTGGCGACGATCAGTGCGCTGGCGCAGCGGCTGCCGCAGTTCCTCGGTGCACAGGGCGGCTCGCCGAACTGGGCCACGCTGATCGGCACTGACGATGCAAATGCGTACGACGCTTATCTCGCTGACGCGTTGGAGCTGCTCGGTCCCGCTGGACAAGGTCTCACGCGTCCCGCCGCGTCGCAGAGCGCACGCATAGTCGAGAGACTGGAAGCGCTTGCGCGCCATCAACCGCATTTCTCCCGCGCTCGCGCCGCGCTGGCGATCGCCTATCTCAGCCTCAATGGCAAGGATCAGGCGTCACTCGCGCAGCTCGCGAAGACCAGCGCGGAACGCGCGCTCGCAGCGGACGATGAAATCGCCGAGGCGCACGCGGCGCTCGGATTGGTTCACATGCGCCGCGCTGATTGGACGGCCGCGCGCGAGCAGTTCGATCGGGCACTCGCACTCGACGCGAACAGTGCCGTGGCGCTCGAAGGTTTCGGCTGCCTGCTCGTCGACGCCGGTCGGTCTGCAGCAGCGCGGCCGTTGATCGAGCATGCGGTCCAATTGCAGCCACGCAACGTCGGTGCGCTCGAATGTCTCGCGTACCTGGACGCCGGCGCGGGCAAACCGATCGCGGGTGACCAACCGCCGACCGAAGTCGCGCGGGTACAGGCGCTCGCCGCGCTTCTCGCAGGCGACGTCGAAACCGGACGGCGGATGCTCCGCGGCGCCTCGAACGACGAGGACTTTCGCGAGTGGGCCGAGCCGCTGCTGCAGGCCGCGACGGAGCGCGCCCGAGTACCGGATGCACTGAAGTCGATTACGCGCGCGGCGAGCGACGGTCGTATCGACCCGGCGACTGAAATCCTCTGTGGCACCGCCCTGCGCCGCGCCGAGTTCGTATTCAACCGCATGGCGCGCCTGCAGCGCGATCACGAGCCGGTACCGCTGCGCATACTGTGGATGCCGCAGACGGCGTTTCTGCGGCGCCATGCGCGCTTCGAGCAGATCATCGGCAGCGCCGCCCTGCCGGCGTTCTGGCAGGAATATGGGCCGCCGGACGCGTGTAAGGCGGAGCCGAAAACCTACGGCTGCAAGACGCGCGCGACCGGCAAGACCCCAGCCGAGCGCGAGCCCTGAACCGCACTGCGGACTGTCGGATTGTCGGGCTTTAGCCCGACTTTTATCTGCCTATAATGCCGGTCCCGCACCAAACCGCATTTTCGAAAATCTTCTCGAGGAGAGACTCACGATGGGGGCCATCAATGCCGTTACGGATCTGACTGCGCAGGGCGACGTCGCCGTGCTGACCGTCAATTCGCCGCCCGTGAACGCGCTGTCGCAGCAGGTGCGCGACGGCATCGTCAAAGGCATGCAGCAGGCGATCGCCGACGCCGCCGTCAAGGCGGTAGTGCTGATCTGCGACGGCAGGACATTCATCGCCGGCGCCGACATCACCGAGTTCGGCAAACCGCCGCAGTCGCCGAGCCTGCACGATGTCTGCGACACGATCGAGAATTCGACCAAGCCCGTCGTCGCCGCGATCCACGGCACCGCGCTCGGCGGCGGCCTGGAAACTGCGTTGTGTTGCCACTATCGCGTCGCTGTGCCGTCGGCGAAGTGCGGCTTGCCCGAAGTGCATCTCGGTCTGCTGCCCGGTGCGGGCGGAACGCAGCGCCTGCCACGCATCGTCGGCCCGGAACAGGCGTTGCAGATGGTCACATCGGGCGCGCACGTCGATGCGAAGACCTGCCTCGCCGCAGGCCTGCTCGATGAGATCGTGCCGGAAGGCGAGCTGCGCGCCGGCGCCCTCGCCTTTGCAAAGAAAGTGATCGCCGAGAAGCGGCCGCTGCGCAAAGTGCGCGAGATGAACGAGAAGGTCGCAGCCGCGCGCGGCAAGCCGGAGATCTTCGCCGAGTTCCGCAAGGCCAACGCGCGCAAGTTCCGCGGCTTTCTCGCGCCCGAGTACAACATCCGCTGCATCGAGGCGGCGGTGAACCTGCCGTTCGACGAAGGCATCGCCACCGAGCGCAAGCTGTTCATGGAGCTGATGACCGGCACGCAGTCGGCCGCACAGCGCTACGTGTTCTTCGCCGAGCGTCAGGTTTGGAAAGTGCCGGACGTGCCGGAAGACACGGCGACGATCCCGGTCAAGAAGGTCGGCATGATCGGCGCCGGCACGATGGGCGGCGGCATCGCGATGAACTTCGCGAACATCGGCATCCCGGTGACGCTGGTCGAAGCGAAGCAGGACGCGCTCGAGCGCGGCCTCGGCGTGATCCGCAAGAACTACGAGACCACGGCGAAGCGCGGCAAGCTCAAGCCCGAGGACGTCGAGAAGCGCATGGGCCTGCTGACCGGCACGATGCAGTTCGAAGCGCTCGCGGACTGCGACCTGGTGATCGAGGCCGTGTTCGAGAACATGGACGTCAAGAAAGAGGTGTTCGGCAAGCTCGACCGCATCGTCAAGCAGGGTGCGATCCTCGCGACCAACACGTCGGGACTCGACGTCAACGAGATCGCGAGCGCGACCAAGCGTCCTGAGGCGGTCATCGGCCTGCACTTCTTCTCGCCCGCCAACGTGATGCGGCTGCTGGAGATCGTGCGCGCCACGAAGACGTCCAAGCCGGTCATCGCCACGTCGATGCAGCTGGCGAAGAAGATCGGCAAGATCGCTGCGCTGGTCGGCGTGTGCCCCGGCTTCGTCGGCAACCGCATCCTGTACGCGCGCCAGCAGCAAGCGCAGTCGATGCTGATGGAAGGCGCCATGCCGTGGGACATCGACAAAGTGCTGTACGACTTCGGCCTGCCGATGGGTCCGTTCGCGATGTCCGACCTCGCCGGCCTCGACATCGGCTGGAGCAAGGAGAAGTCGAAGAGCTCCACGGTGCGCGAAGTCCTCTGTGAAATGGACCGCCGCGGTCAGAAGACCGGCGCGGGCTTCTACGACTACGACGCCGAGCGCAATGCCAAGCCGTCGCCGGTCACCGAGAAGATCATCAAGGACTTCATGAGCAAGGCCGGCGCGACCGCGCGCAAGATTTCCGAAGCGGAAATCCTCGAGCGCTGCGTGTACCCGATGATCAACGAGGGCGCGAAGATTCTCGAAGAGAAGATCGCGATCCGCCCGTCCGACATCGACATCGTCTGGATCAACGGCTATGGCTGGCCCGTGTACCGCGGCGGCCCGATGTTCTACGGCGACACGGTGGGCTTGAGAACCGTGGTCGCGAAACTCAAAGAGTACGGGCCGAAGCTCGGCGCGGGCTTCACCCTCTCGCCATTGCTGGAGAAGCTGGCCGCCGAGGGCAAGCGTTTCCAGGACCTGAAATAGATTCGATCAACCGGGGCATCTCAATGCGTGAAGCAGTCATCGTCTCCACCGCGCGCACACCGATCGGCAAAGCCTATCGCGGCGCTTTCAACAACACCCAGGGGCAGGAGCTGATCGGCCACGCGCTCGCGCAGGCCGTGAAGCGCGCGGGCGTCGCGCCCGCCGAAGTCGAGGACATCGTGGTCGGCTGCGCCATGCAGCAGGGCTCGACCGGCGGCAACGTCGCGCGTCAGGGCCTGCTGCGCGCAGGCTTCCCGGTGACCGTGCCGGGCATGTCGATCGATCGGCAATGCTCGTCCGGCCTGATGGCGATCGCCACGGCCGCGAAGCAGATCGTGCAGGACGGCATGCAGGTCACGATCGGCGGCGGCGTCGAGTCGATCTCGCTGGTGCAGAACGACAAGATGAATCGCTTCCGCGCGGCCGATCCGTGGCTGCTGAAGAACCTGCCGCAGATCTACATGACGATGATCGAGACCGCCGAGATCGTCGCCGACCGCTACGGCGTCAGCCGCGAGGCGCAGGATCAGTACTCGCTGCAATCGCAGCAGCGCACGGCGCAGGCGCAGGCGGAAGGCCGCTACGACGCGGAGATCGCGCCGCTGACCTCGAGCATGACCCTCACCGACAAGGAGACCGGCGCGACCTCGGAGAAGGAAGTCACGCTCAAGCTCGACGAAGGCAATCGTCCGAAGACCACGCTCGCCGACCTGCAGGCGCTGCAGCCGGTCTTCAAGAACGGGCAGCGAATCAAGGAAGGCCGCTTCATCACCGCAGGCAACGCGTCGCAGCTCTCCGACGGCGCGGCGGCAATGGTGTTGATGGAAGCGAAGGAAGCGTCCAAGCGCGGCCTCAAGCCGCTCGGCGCCTATCGCGGCATGATGGTCGCGGCGTGCGATCCGGACGAGATGGGCATCGGCCCGGTGTTCGCGGTGCCGAAGCTTCTCAAGGCCAACGGCCTGTCGATGGACGACATCGGCATCTGGGAGCTGAACGAGGCGTTCGCGAGCCAGGTGCTGTACATCCGCGACAAGCTCGGCATCCCGAACGACAAGCTCAACGTTTCGGGCGGCGCGATCTCGATCGGCCATCCGTACGGCATGTCCGGCGCGCGCATGACCGGCCATCTGCTGATCGAAGGCAAGCGGCGCGGCGCAAAGTACGGCGTCGTGACGATGTGCGTCGGCGGCGGCATGGGCGCAGCGGGACTGTTCGAGATCTTTTGATCCGCAACATGGCGACGACCGAAGCTGCCACGCGCAGCGCCGCGACGGCGCGCTACGCACGGAAGAAGCAGGCGATCGTCGCTGCCGCGAGCGACATCCTCAATCACCACGGCGTGAAGGGGATGACGCTCGCCGGCGTCGCGAGCCGCGTCGGGCTCATCACGACCAGCGTCACCTACTACTTCAAGAAGAAAGAAGATCTCGCCGTCGCCTGCTTCCTGGACGGCATCGAGCGATTCGACGCGCTCGCCAGCGACGCGCTGCGCGCTGATGGGCCGCACGCACGCGTGCAACGTCTGCTCGAAGCGTGGCTCGACCTGCGGCGGCGAATCGCCGTGGGCGAAGCGCCGGCGATCGCTGTGTTCAACGACATCCGCGCGCTGCAGAAGCCGCAGCGTGGTGTCGTGCTGCAGGCGTACATGCGCTTCTTCGCGAAGATCCGCGAGATCTTCGTCGCGCCCGAGCTCGCATGGCTCGACGCGCAGTCGTGCACTGCGCGCGCGCAAATCCTGACGGAGCAGATCTTCTGGGCCGTCGCCTGGCTGCCGCGCTACGACCTGGAAGACTACGACCGCATTCGCGAGCGCATGTACGACATCTTCGTGAACGGGTTGGCGGCGCCGGGCTGCATCTGGCAGCCGCAAGCGTTGTCGCTGGACGCGGTGCTGCAATCTTCCACGCAGGAGCTGACGCCGCGCGAGACTTTCCTGATCGCGGCGACGCGCCTGATCAACGAGCAGGGTTACCGCGGAGCTTCGGTCGAGAAGATCTCCTCGCGCCTGAACGTCACGAAGGGCTCGTTCTACCATCATCACGAAGCGAAGGACGACCTGGTCGTCGACTGCTTCAAGCGCAGCTTCGAAGTCATGCGCCGCGTGCAGCGCGCGGTCGGCGAAGGCCAGCAGCACGAGCTCGCCAAACTCGCGACTGCGGCAGCGGCGCTGGTCGACTACCAGCTGTCCGACCGGGGGCCGCTGTTGCGAACCTCGGCGCTCACGGCGCTGCCTGAGTCGATCTGCATGGAGATGGTGGAGGCGTCCAATCGCGTCAGCGATCGCTTCGCCTCGCTGATCTCGGACGGTATTGCGTCGGGTTCGGTGCGCGCAGTGGATCCGTACATCGCGGCGCAGATGTTCACGGCGACGCTGAACGCGTCGGCGGAGATCAGGTGGTGGATACCGGACGTGGACCGCGCGCACGCGCCGGCGTTGTACGCCAAGCCGGCGCTGACTGGGATCTTCTCGAAATGAAGGAGTCGGGCTGAAGCCCGACCTACAGCGCACTGACTGCAGGTCGGGCTGTCACCTTCTTTTTTAGTTACCGAAGCGGAACTGCACTTCCATCCCGTACGTACGCGGCGCCGTCAGCGCCAGCGTGCGGCTCTGCGTACCCCATGCCGACTGCGTTGCACCCGCGGCCTCGTAGCCCACGTCGTCGAACGCGTTGTTGACGAACGCGATGATCGTGTAGCGATTGTCGCTGCCGCTCCACAGCGCGCGGAAGTCCGTCTGGTCGTATGACGGCGCGAGATAGTGCTCGCGCGAGAACACCGAGTAGTAGGCCTCGTCCTTGTGGACCCAGGTCGCGCCCAGCGTCAGGTTGCCCAGCCCGGTGAAGAACGTGTAGTTCGCGTTGAAGGCGATCTTGTTATGCGGCGCGCTCGGCAGCTCGCCGCCGTCGATCAGCTGCGGAGCTTGCCCGGCAGCAGGGCCGCACGGCCGAGCGTCCGGCGCCCCCGCGCCAGTGTCACCGCCGTCGACGAAGCAGCGCTTGTCATCGATCTCGGTGTCGAGGTAGCTGTAGTTGAAGCGGACCACGAAGGCATCGGTGACTGCCCAGGTCGTCTCCAACTCGGCGCCCATCGAGGTGGCTTTCTCGATGTTGAAGAAGCGCGACTCCAGCAGCCCGGTAGCAGCGCTGCGAACTGTCGAGGGGTACTGCGGATCCGTGTAGTCGTACATGAACACGGACAGATTGGCCGTCAAGCGCTGAGCGAAAGTCTCTTTCAGACCGACCTCGTACGCGTTGATGAACTCCGGCTTCGTGTAGCTGTTCGCGTCCGCCATCGCGCCGGCGTTGAAGCCGCCGCTCTTGTAGCCGCGCGTGTACTTGCCGTATGCGAGCGTGCTTTCGCTGGGCTGCCACTCGAGGCCCGCGGTACCGGTGGTCGCATTCCAGTCGCCTTCGAGGTGGGCGCGCTCGTCGCTCGAGTAGAACGAGAACGGCAGCGCCGGGTTGCCGAGGAACACCACGCGCGTGCGGTACTCGTCCGCTTCCTTCTTGTCCTCGGTGTAGCGCACGCCGACCGTGGTCTTCCACGTATCGGTCAGCTGATAGTCGATCTGGCTGAAGACAGCCTGGGCGTCGGCTTCGAGCAGCGCGCCGGCGATCTGCAGGTTGTGATCCGGATGCTCCGGACCGGCCGGCGGGTTGAAGCCGTTCGCCGCCGACGGGGCCGAGGCGCGCGGATTCTGCAGCTCCGGCTGCAGCGGCGCGCGGATGCCCTGATTCTGATTCACCTGCTCGTGGTACTGGTACAAGCCGACGATCCACTGGAACGGTCCTTCGCCGGTCGAGATCAGGTTGAGCTCGTTGCTGTAGTACTCCTTGTCCTCCATGTAGAAGCCTTCGATCGTCGGGAAGATCGTGATCGAGTTGGCGCCCACGGTGCGCACGAACGGATCGCGGTCGACGCCGTCGAAGTCCGAGATCTGCGTGTACGTGTAGCCCTGGTAGCCGCCGACGTACTTCAGGTCGACGCCGCTGAAGTGATTCACTGTCTCCAGCGTGAAAATGTCGACGCCATCGAGCTTGGTGCGGAACGGCGTGTCGGTGTCGTAGGCGCGCTCATCGGTCAGCGACACATTCGGGTCCGTGAAGCCGAACGTCACGTTCGGGAACAAGCCGGCGGTCGCGGCGCTAGGCGTGCCGAAGAACGTCGGTGCGATATCGGTCGGCGTGATGCGGCGATCGACGCGGCGCGCCTGATCCCATTCCGACTTGGCGTACTTCATCCAGACGTCCATCGATTCGCCCACATCGAACGCGAGCTGCCCTTCGACGTACATGTCGTCGTTCTGGCCACCCTCGGTCGCGTTGCTGTTCGCATCCTTGAAGAAGCCCTCGCCCTGTCCGCCGCCGTAGCCGACGACGCGATAGCGCATCCAGTCCGTGATCGGACCGGAGACGGCGCCTGAATAGGTCTGGGTGTCGTAGTTGCCGACCGTCGCGCGGACTTCGCTCTGGAACGTGTCGGTCGGACGCTTGGAAACGATGTTCAGCGCACCGCCGATCGAGTTGCGGCCGTACAGCGTGCCCTGCGGCCCGCGCAGCACTTCGATGCGGTCGGTGACGATCGGCGGCTTGCCTGCCTCGACGTTGCTGGCCGTGTAGAAGCCGTCCGAGTAGGTCGCGATGCCGGGGTCGGAGCCGTAGTTGTTGGTCAGACGGCCGACGCCGCGCAGGCTCATGCGGTCGAGCGTGCTGGCATAGGACAAGCCGGGCGTGAAGTCCGTCAGGTCCTGAATACTGGTGATGCCGAGCAGATCGCGCGTCTCGCTGGTGAACGCGGAAATCGCAACCGGCACTTCCTGCAGATTCGCCTGGCGCTTTTCCGCCGTGACGACGATTTCCTCGAGCACCATGGTTTGCGGCGCCTTGCTCTCTTGTGCCACTGCGGCGCCCGCAGCTATGGCCAGGATGCCCGCGATTGCGACGCGAAGCTCCATTCGGTTACGCATGCTCATTACGTTGACTCCCATTCGCACGCGGGTGCCGGCGTACGTTGCCTGACTGTGGTGGTGGCTACCCGACGCCGCCCGGGCACCCGGCGTCGGAAATTTTTACAGGTGGGAAGGTGGCGGACGGAGTTGCGGTGCGTCAACGCCTTTTCAGCGAAAAGAAGCCGCTTGTTGCGTCAGGAACACACAAGAAACGTGAAACTGTGACCGACCGCGCACATCTGGCGCCGCTTGCTTTTTTACAGATGCGTGAGGGCGTTACACGCTCGAGCGTCAACGCGGAGCAGTAGTAACGATGCGTGCGGTCGCGGTTGCTGTGGCGACAAGCTCGCCGCCCGCAGTGCGCAGCTCGCCGGCGAGGAATGCGATCGTCCCGCCGCGCGCGACCAGCCGGCCTTCGCCGATCAGCACCCCGAGCGGCGCCGGCTTGATGAAGTTGACCTTCAGCTCGATCGTCGGCGCGAAGTGACCGGGCGGCAGCGTGCAGACCAGCGCAGGCCCGAGCGTGTCGTCGAGCATCGCCGCGACGAAGCCGCCCTGGACGACGCCCATGGGATTCAGAAATTCGCGCTTGCCTTCGAACTGCACGCGGATCGTGCCGCGGTCGGGGTCGATCTCGAGCAGCTTGAAGCCGAGCGTCACGGCGGCGGGCGGCGGCGGCGTCCGTCCTTCCATCGCGTCCCAGAACGGCCCTTCCCGGGTCGGTCCTTCCGGCGGGCTCATTCAGAACATTTCCGAAGCGTCGGGCGGACGGATCTTGCTGTCGTGGCGCGTGGCGATGTGCTCGCCCGTGATCATCTCGTCGTACGCCTGGCCCGGGCCGACCATCGGATACACGCCGGCATCCGGATCGATGATGACTTCGAGGAACGCCGGACCCTGGAAGCCGATGAACTCGGCGACCACGCGCGCGACGTCCTGCTTGTGCTCGAGCCGCACTGCGTAGCGGAAGCCGTCGGCCTGCGCAGCCTTGATGAAATCCTTCTTGTGCAGCGACTTGTCGCTCGCCGATAGCCGGCCCTTGAAGAACAGCTTCTGCCACTGCTTGACCATGCCGTCGCCGAAGTTGTTGAGCACCACGATCTTCACCGGCAGCTGGTAGGTCGTGACGGTTTCGAGCTCGCCGAGATTCATGCGGATGCTGGCGTCGCCGTCGATGTCGATCACCAGCTTATCGGGATGCGCGAGCTGCGCGCCGATCGCGGCCGGCAGGCCGAAGCCCATCGTGCCCATGCTGCCGGAGGTGAGCCACAGGCGCGGCGAGCGGAAGTCGAAGTACTGCGCAGCCCACATCTGGTGCTGGCCGACGCCGGTCGTGATGATCGCCTCGCCGCGCGTGAGCTTGTTGATCTCTTCGATCACGTGGTACGGCTGGATCAGCGGGCTGTCGCGATCGTAGTTCATCGGGTGCTCGCGTCGCAGGCCAGTGCAATGCGCTTGCCATGCGGACCAGTCGCGCTTGAAACCGCTGCGCCGCCCGTAGGCGAGCAGCGCGCGCAGCGCTTCCGGCAGCAGCCCGACGTGACTCCAGCTCACCGGCTTGACCTTGTTGATCTCGGACGCGTCGATGTCGATCTGCGCGATGCGGCGCGCCCGCGGCGCGAACTTCGGCGGGTTGCCGGCGACGCGGTCGTCGAAGCGCGCCCCGCACGCGAACAGAAAATCGCAATCGTCCACGGCGTAGTTCGCAAACGCTGCGCCGTGCATGCCCAGCATGCTCATCGACAGCGGATGCGTCGTGTCGAATGCGCCGAGTCCCATCAGCGTCGTGACGACAGGCACGCCGTGCGTGAGTGCGAATTCACGCAGCGCGGCCGCGCCATCGGAACGGATCACGCCGCCGCCGGCGTAGATGAGCGGACGCTGCGCTTCGCCGAGCATCGCGAAGAATTCCGCGCATTGCTGCTCCGATACCAGGCTGCGCATCAGCCGGTTCATGCGATGGCGGTAGCCGCTGACCGGCAGGCGACTCGTACCCTGGAACGTGCCGCGCCAGTTCTGCACGTCCTTCGGAATGTCGATGACCACCGGACCCGGGCGTCCCGTGCGCGCGATCTCGAATGCCGTGCGCAGCGCGGCTTCGAGCTTGGTCGGATCGGTGACCAGGAACACGTGCTTGGCGACCGATCCCATGATGCTGGCGACCGGCGCCTCCTGGAACGCATCGCTGCCGATCGCGGCCGTCGGCACCTGACCGCAGATCACTACGATCGGAATCGAGTCGGCCATGCAGTCGCGGACGGGCGTGACAGTGTTGGTCGCGCCGGGCCCGGACGTGACCACGCACACGCCGACCTTGCCGGTGGCACGCGCGTAGCCTGCGGCCATGAACCCCGCGCCCTGCTCGTTCGCCGGCACGACCAGTGGCATCGGTTTGTGGCCTGCACCGGCTTGGTTGTATACGAAAATGGCGTCGTAGGTCGGCAGGATGGCGCCGCCGCTGTAGCCGAAAACGGTTTCGACACCCTCGTCGGCCAGCACCTGGATGATGATCTCGGCGCCCGACATTACCTGCCCGGAAAGCGCATGGGCGGCGTGCGCACGACGCGCGGCGAGGTTCTCTTTCACGTCCGCCATTGCAGAAAAATGCCCCGGAAATTTCCGTCAGGAGCCTAGCAGCAACGCCCCGGGATGTATACGAAGCTCGCGGCCTTCCCGTATGCTCGAACCTCATGAGGAAGACCGGGAATGACCACACGCAAGCGCCACATCATTTCGATCCTGCTGCAGAACGAAGTCGGCGCGCTGACGCGCGTCGCGAGCCTGTTCGCCACGCGCGGCTACAACATCGAATCGCTCAGCGTCGCGCCGACCGACGATCCGACCGTGTCGCGCCTGACGCTGGTGACGAGCGGCACCGAGGCGGTGATCCAGCAGATCGTCAATCAGTCGCTGAAGCTCATCGACGTCGTCAACGTCGACGACGTGACGCGCGATCAGCACGTCGAGCGCGAGCTGCTGCTGATCAAATTGCGCGCAGCCGCGCCGCAAGTCGCCGCTCTGCAGGCGTGCGTGCACAAAGCAGGCGGCAAAGTATTGTCGGATGAAGCAGAAAGCTTTACCGTCGAGCTTACGGACAGTGAATCCCAGATCAACAAGTTCATCGCCGAAGCGGGGAATCTCGGCGAGGTACTCGAGGTCGTGCGCAGCGGTGCGTTGGCGATGTTGCGAGGAGCAACGACGCTGCGCGCTTGAAGCCTCGCGGGGCGTCACGAAACCGTAAACCGCAACGCGGCTACACGTCGACATCGGGCAGGGTGTCGGCAGCGCGCGAATGCTATCGAGCAGTCGCGTGTACGTAGTTGCGCGTGATGCGGTGCGCCGCGTGGAGCCACGAGGCTCCGGCGGACATTTATCGAGATGGAGCGATGATGTACCGGTTATACGACTACCTGCCCTCCGGAAACGGTTACAAGGTGCGCCTGGTGCTCAAGCAGCTGGCGTTGCCGTACGAGCTGATCGAGCTCGACATCCGCACCGGCGCGACACGCACCGCCGCCTTCCTCGACAAGAATCCGAACGGCCGCATTCCACTGCTGGAAGTGCCGGGCAAGGGCTTCCTGCCGGAGAGTCACGCGATCATCGCGTATCTCGCCGATGGCACGCGGCTGATTCCCGGCGATGCGTTCGAGCGCGCGCGCATGTGGCAATGGATGTGCTTCGAGCAATACAACCTCGAGCCGAACATCGCGACGCTGCGCTTCTGGCTGAAGCTCGGCAGGACGCGCCAGGAGCTGGGCGAGAAACTCGTGGAGAAAAAGAAGAACGGCTACGCGGCGCTCGATGTGCTCGAAGAGTCGCTGCGCGATCGCGAGTATCTGTGCGCGGGTCAGTACTCGCTGGCGGACATCTCGCTGTACGCGTACACGCATGTCGCGCACGAAGGCGGCTTCGACCTCGCGCCGTACCCGACGATCCGCGCCTGGTGCGAACGCGTCGAGCGCCAGCCCAATTGGGCGCCGATCACGGACAAGTGAAACCTCAGGGGACCAGCACGGTCGACCCGGTCGTCTTCCTCGCCTCCAGATCCAGGTGCGCCCGCGCCGCATCCTGCAGCGGATACGTCTGCCCGATCTGCACCGTGATCACGGACTTCGCAACCAGGTCGAACATCTCGCTCGCCGCCCGCACCAACGATGCCCGGGTCGGGATGTAATGAAACAGCGTCGGCCGCGTCAGGAACAACGAGCCGCGCTTGCTCAATTCCAGCGGCGCCATCGGCGGCACCGGGCCTGAAGCGTTGCCGTAGGTCACCATCAGGCCGCGCGGCCGCAGACAATCGAGCGAGCCGAAGAACGTGTCCTTGCCGACCGAGTCGTAAACGACATCGACACCACGCTTGCCGGCCGCCGCCTTCACCTGTGCGACCCAATCTTCGCTCGCCAGCACGACGTGATCCGCGCCGAGCTCGCGCGCCCGCTCCGCCTTCGCCGTCGAGCCGACCACGGCGATCACCGTTGCGCCGAGATGCTTCGCCCACTGCACGAGAATCGAGCCGACGCCGCCGACGGCGGCATGCACCAGCAGTACGTTGCCCTTGCGTACGCGATAGGTCTGCCGCAACAGCATCTGCGCAGTCATGCCCTTCAGCATGAGCGCGGCGGCCTGGTTATCGTCGACGCTCTGGGGAATCCGTACCAGACGCTCGGCGGGCAGCACGCGCACTTCGCTGTACGCTCCGGCGGAATTGAATGCGTACGCGATTCGATCGCCGACCTTGAGCTGACTGACACCCGGCCCGACGGCTTCGACGACGCCCGCCGCCTCGCGGCCGAGCACCGCGGGCAACTGCAACGGGTACAGGCCCGTGCGCTCGTAGGTATCGATGAAGTTCAGTCCGATCGCTGTGTGGCGCACGCGCGCCTGACCGGGGCCCGGCTCGGGCACCTCGATCGTTTCCCAGCTCAGGACTTCAGGACCGCCGTAGGAATGGATTCGGATCGCGTGCGTCATGCACGCAATCGTAGCCTACAAAGCCTGGTCGTCGGTCTCCCCCGTGCGGATGCGCAGCACGCGCTCCAGCTCGGTGATGAAGATCTTGCCGTCGCCGACCTTGCCGGTCTTGGCCGCACCGATGATCGCTTCCACGACCTGGTCGACCAGCGCGTCCTTGACCGCGACCTCGATGCGGGTCTTCGGGACGAAGTCCACCACGTACTCGGCGCCGCGATACAGCTCGGTGTGTCCGCGCTGCCGGCCGAAGCCTTTGACCTCGGTGACGGTCATTCCGGAAACGCCGATTTCCGACAGGGCGGCACGCACGTCGTCGAGTTTGAAGGGTTTGATGATTGCGCTGATGAGTTTCATTCCCCGTGGCTCCTGTCTCGAATGCCTCGAACCGCAAATGCACGTTCTGTGCCGGGGCCATAAGTCAGTACTGACTGATGACTGAGCATTGACGCTGCACCAGTTTAGCGCGAGCGCCGTGCAGAGCGCGCGTACTTGGTGCGTCAGAGGGGGTGCGTAAGCAGGGGTTGCGTCAGTCGAGCCGCTTGTGGAAACGCAGGGTGACCACCGTGAGCGCGACTGCAGTGAAAGCGAGCAGCTTATAGATCGGAACCTGCAGCTCCGCGAGGCCGGCCCCGCGCAGCACGATGCCGCGTACCAGCTCGACGAAATGCGTCAGCGGCAGCAGCTGGGCGATCCAGCGGGCGACCTGCGGCATGCCGTCGAACGGAAAGATGAAGCCGGACAACAGGATCGAGGGCAGCAGCACGAAGACCGACATCTGGAACGCCTGCATCTGCGTCTCCGCGACCGTCGACGCGATCAACCCAAGGGTCAATGTGGCAGCGATGAACAGCAACGCCGCGAAGTAGAAGGCGAACAGGTTGCCGTTGATCGGCACATGGAACAGCAACACGCCGAGCAGCAATACCAGCGTCGTCTGGATCAGGCCGATGAACACGTACGGCACCAGTTTTCCGAGCATCAGCTCCAGCGAACTGGCTGGTGTAGTGATCAGCAGCTCGAGATTGCCGCGCTCACGCTCTCGCACGATCGCCACCGCGGTGAACATCGTCATGGTCATCGTCAGGATCACGCCGATCAGCGCCGGCACGACCTGCACAGCAGTGCGCTTCTCGGGGTTGTACTCGGTGCGAACCTCGAATACCTGCCGCGCGCTGTTGCCATATACGCCGTCACGCTGCGGCAGTGGCATCGCCACGAATGCACGCGCGATGTTCTCGATCGTCGGCTCGCTGCCATCGACGAGCAGTTGCGCCAGCGGGCGGTCACCGATCAGGCGGCGGCGCTCGAAGTCTGCGGGAATGTAGACGCCTATCGACACGTCACCGGAACGCAAGCTGCGCCGCAGCTCGCCGATCGAAGCGGCGTGCTCGGTTACCTTCACCACTCCGCTCGCTTGCATATCCGCTACGAGTGCGCGCGACATCGACGTTCGCGCCTCGTCGACCACGCCGGCGCTGAGGCCGCGTACGTCGAAGTTGATCGCATAGCCGAACAGCAGCATTTGCATCACCGGGATGCCGACGATCATGCCGAACGTCAGCCGGTCGCGCCGCAACTGGCGGATTTCCTTGGTGGCGATGGCGAAGATGCGCGACATGACTATGCGACCGCCTGCTTCGATGAGCTTTCGTCATCGGCATTGAAGCCGGTGGCGGCGACGAACACGTCTTCGAGGCTCGCCCGCACGCGTTCGACTTTGCCTTGCACGCTCTGCTTTGCGAGCAGCGCGCGGATGTTCTCTTCCGGATCCTGGCGCTGTGGGTCAAGCAAAGCGTGCAGGCGGTTGCCGAGCTGCGCGACACTCTTCACGTACTCCTGGCCATCGAGCGCGCGCCGCGCCGCGCGCACGTCGTCGGCCTCGATCTCGATGACGACCGCACCGATCGAGTCCATTAGCTGCCGCGGCGAGCCTTCCGCCGCGAGACGGCCGCGGTCGAGGATCGCCAAGCCGTGGCAGCGCTCCGCTTCGTCCATGTAGTGCGTCGAGACCAGGATCGTGGTGCCGCGATCGACCAGCTCGAACAGGCTTTCCCAGAAATCGCGCCGGCTCTGCGGATCGACCGCGCTGGTCGGCTCGTCGAGCAGCAGCAGCTCGGGCTCGTGCAGCGTCGCGGCCGCGAGCGCGAGCCGCTGCTTCTGTCCGCCGCTCATGGTTCCCGCGCGTTGCTCGCGGCGGTCTTCGAGATGGTACTGGCGCAGCCGCTCGTCGATGCGCGTCGTGCGCAGCTTGCCGTCGAGGCCGAAGATGCGGCCGATGAAGTCGAGGTTCTCCTGCACCGTGAGGTCTTCCCACAGCGAGAAGCGCTGAGTCATGTAGCCGATCTTCATGCGCAGCGCCTCGGCTTCGCGCGGCACCGGATGACCGAGCACAGTGCACTCGCCTTCGCTCGGACGCAGCAGCCCGCACAGCATGCGGATCGTGGTCGACTTGCCGGAACCGTTCGGGCCGAGAAAGCCGTAGATCGTCGCGCGCGGAATGTCGAGACTCACGTGATCGACGGCAACGAGCTTGCCGAAGCGCCGCGTGAGATTGTGGGCGCTGATGGCCGGGCCGCTTGCTGCTTGCGTGCTCATTGCTTGGGGTTCACGAGTTCCACCTGTACCGGCATGCCGGTCGGCACGTTGGCGGCGGCGCTCTCGTCCAGATCTATCAGGGCCAGGTAGGCAAGCCGCGAGCGATCCTCCTGCGTCAGCGCGTAGTACGGCGTGAACGCTGCCTCAGCGGACACGAAGCGAACGACGCCGTTCAACTCGTCATCGCGACCGTCGACACGTATGTGAGTGTGCGTGCCCGGCAGGAATTGCGTGCGCAGCGGTTCGGGAACGTACACACGCGCATACGGCGTGCCGTCCGCGAGCATCACGATCAGAGGCGTGCCCGCGGCCGGTCGCTCACCGAGCTTGTATGGAATGGCTTCCACGCGTCCCGCCCGCGGCGCCTTGACGACGTAGCGCGCTGCGCTCGTCTGCAACTCAACCAGTGCTGCTTCCGCTTGCTTGAGGGCCGCGTCGCCCTGCTGGACTTCCTCGCTCCGAGTGCCTTCGAGCAGCAGATGCAGACGTGCAGTGGTTTGCTTTTCGGTTCCAGCGGCGCTGTCGCGCCGTGCGCGCTGCTGATCCAGCGCCGACTGGCTCACGAGCTTGCGCGACACCAGGTCCTGCACTCGCTCGTACTCCTTCGACTCCGTCTCCAGCATGCTGCGCGCAGACCCGAGAGCAGCGCGTGCTTCGGCGATTTCCTGCGCACGCGGACCCTTGACGAGCTCCGCGAGCCGTCGTTCCGCGACGTTGCGTGCCGCGACTGCCTGATCGAGGCGCGCCTGCATCGAGCCCAACTCCTGTCGCAGCAGCGTCGTGCCGGCCGGCACCGCGTCGCCCTCGCGCACCAGGATCTCGACGATCGGCTCATTGGACTCCGCGACCAGCTCCAGACGATCGCGCTCCAGCGTGCCGAGGATCTGCCCGTCATGACCGTCGTTGCTGCACGCCGCGAGAACCACGACGCTGCAAGAGAATATGAGAGCGGCTCGTAACTTCATGCTCAGTGCTCCGGACGCGTCGCACGCCCTGCCGGCACCGTGCCGACAGCGAACAGCCGCGCCGTGTGTGCGATCAGGCGCTCGATCTCGTCCTCATCGAACTTCAGGCCCAGCACGGGGCCGGCCACGTGGCGCGCGAGGAAGGGAAACATGCACAGCGACAACAGGGATAAGGCGGCCAGGCGCACGTCGAGATCCGCGCGCACGCCACCGCTTGCGCGAGACCGCTGCAGCAACTCGATCACGAGCGGCGCCTGCCGGCCCGCGACGTCGCGGATGAAGGTGCCGCGAAAGCGCCCTTTCTCCGCCAGCACTTCGTTGACGATCAGCGTCGCTATCCACGGGTTGGCCGCAGCGGTTTGCATGTGCATGCGGATCAGTACTGCTGGATCGACCGCGCCGGCTTGCAACGATCCTGCGATCAGCTCGCGCACCGGACCGATCGCGCGCTCGAGCATCGCGCGAAACAGTCCCAGCTTGTTGCCGAAGTAGTAGTGGATCATCGCGGGCGTCGTGCCCGCCGCGACGGCAATTTGCCGCGCCGTCGCGCGATCGAAGCCGTGCTTCAGGAACAGCTTGCTGGCCGCGTCCAGCAGCGCGCTGCGCACGTCGCTGTCAGCGTCGACAGTCGGACGTCCGGGGCTGCGGGGTCGTGGCCGCCGTCGACGCGCAAGATGTGGACCAGTGCTCACTTCGTTCCTCAAGTCCGATATTAAACAACTGTTTAAATAATGACCAGTTGCGAATAAAGTTGCAAAGATTTCCGACACTCGCGGAACTGCTTCGCGAAAGCGCGCAAAGGTTGCGCGGCTTCCTTGTAGGCCGGCTCCGGCTATGACAAAAAGGCGGCACGTTTCCTGGGGAGGAAGCATGGTTGTTCGCAAGGTCGCCGGCGCGGTGCGCGCCGGGCTGTGGGTCGTCGCGGCTGCGGCGCTCGCGCCGTCCGTGGCGGCCGCGAGCGACGCCGCGGGCCGCATTCTTTACTTCGAACCCCTGCGCGCCCTGCCCTCCGCCACCACCGCTGCCCAGCGCAAGGCTGGCGCCTCGCTGCAGCAGTTGCATTTCGACGCCTTCGGCCGCCGCTTCGACCTCTCCCTCGGCTCGAACGAGCGGCTCATGGCAAGCAAGACGGAGCATTCGCAGCTCGAGCTGTATCGCGGCTCGATCGACGGCATTGCCGGCTCGTGGGTGCGGCTCGCAACCCAGGGCGATGTGCTGCACGGCATGATTTGGGACGGCACGCAGCTGTACGCGATCGAGCCGGCAGCCGAAGTCCGCGATTCATTGGCGCAGCCGCTGGCGGCGGACGCGCCGCAGACGATTGTCTTCCGGCTTGCCGACGTGACGGTCGATCAAGGCGCCGCCGCCTGCGCGTCCGAGAGCTCGCCGACCAAAGGCAGCGACGCGTTCGAGAAGCTGGCCAGCGAGCTGAAGAATTCGGCGGTCGCGATGCAGGCGGCCGGCGCTACACGCCGGCTCGACGTCTCGGCGCTGAGCGATGCACAGTTTCGCGCGCGCTACGACAGCGAGCAGCAGGCACGCGACGCGATCCTGACGCGACTGAACAATGTCGATGGCATCTTCAGCTCGCAGCTGTCGATCGAGATCCACGTATCCTCGCTGTCGGTGCCCGATGCCGACAGCGATCAGCTTTCCGCGGCCACTGTGCCGAACACCCTGTTGCGCGAGCTGGCGCTGCTGCGCAAGCGCTCGCCCGAGCTGAACTCGCAGGGCCTGACGCACCTGTTCACCGATCGCGACCTCGACGGCAACACGATCGGCATCGCGTATCTCGACTCGGTGTGCGACAACCAGAATGCGGTCGGCCTGACCGAGTCGCGCAACACCTGGCTGGACTCGCTGGTCGCCGCGCACGAGATGGGCCACAACTTCGGCGCGGACCACGACGGCGATTCGCAGGGCAGCTGCCCGAATACACCGTCCTCCGGCTTCCTGATGGCCCCGGTCGTGAGCGGAACGGACGACTTTTCGCAGTGCAGCCTGACGCGGATGCGTCAGGTCACGCAGCACGCCAGTTGCATCACGAATCTGCCGCCCGCGAACGTGCGCATTGCCGGTGACCTGGGTGTCGCGCGTCGACAGCTCGGCTCGCCATTCACCTGGCAGCTGCCGATTACCAACGCCGGCGGCCTGAGCTCGCGCAACGTGCACGCAGAGCTGACATTGCCCGCCACGCTTGCCATTGTCGATGCGAACGTCGTGGGCGGCTCGTGCCTCGCCGGCGGCGGCGCGGTCGAATGCGATCTCGGCGACATCGCCGGCGGCAACGTCCGCACCATCTATCTGGAACTGGACGGCAGCTCGGCCGGCTCGCACGCCGTGGCCGCGCACGTCAGCGCGGACCACGACGTCGACCGCAGCGACAATGATGGCTCGGGCACGATCCTGGTCGAAGCGCCGGCGGACGTGTCGGTCCGACTGCGCGGGCCGACGAGTGCGATGGCGAACGAGCGGTTCACCGTCGACTTCGACATTGCGAACGTCGCTGCGGACAACGCCCGAACGGTCACATTGAAGATCGACCTCCCGGCTGGCGCCACGATCAGCACCGCGTCGCTACCGAACGGCACGTGTACCAGTAACGCCGCGAGCATCGAGTGCACGCTCGCACCGCTCAGCGCCGGCGCTACGGCGAGCGGATCCGTGTCGCTTACGGCTTCGGGCCAGGGGAACGCGGCGCTACACGCCGCCGTCTCCGGCGATTACTTCGATACGAACAATGCCAACGATACGGCGGACCTGGTCGTCGCCGTCAGCGGTGTCGCCGCGCGCGCAAGTCCGCCGCCAGCGTCGGCTGGTGCGAGCGGCGGCGGCGGCGGTGGCGGCTCCTTCGGCCTGCTGCTGCTTCTGGCATTGGCACCTCTGCATCGCGCCCGCCGGCGCGGCGCTTGAAAGCCCCTCGACTGTCGCCATCTAGCGCTCCATGCTTGCGGCTTCCGCAGGCGCGAGAGTGCACGTGGCAACTTACAAGGACTACTACCAAATCATGGGCGTGGCTCGCGACGCGAGCCAGGACGAGATCAAGCGCGCCTATCGCAGGCTGGCGCGTAAGTTTCATCCGGACGTGAGCAAGGAAGCGAACGCCGAAGACAAGTTCAAGGAAGTGCAGGAGGCCTACGAGGTCCTGAAGGATCCGCAGCGCCGGGCCGCTTACGATCAGCTCGGCTCGAACTGGCGTGCCGGTCAGGAATTCCGTCCGCCGCCCGACTGGGGCAGAGACTTCGAATTCTCGACCTCGTCGTTCGGCGGCGGCGGCCAGGGAACCGGCGATGCCGACTTCAGCGATTTCTTCGCTTCGCTGTTCGGCCAGCGCAGCCCGTTCGGCCAGCGCGGCGGATTCGGCCAGGGCGGCGGGCGCGGCCGCGGCGGATTCGCTGCGGCGGGCGAAGATCACGTCGCGAAGATCCAGATCGACCTGGAAGACTCGTTCCGGGGCGGTGCGCACACCATCGAGCTCAAGACTCCGCAGCTCGGCGACGACGGCCACGTGACCGTGCAGCCACGCACGCTGAAGGTGACGATCCCCGCCGGCGTGATCGAAGGTCAGCGCATTCGCCTCGCGGGCCAGGGCAGTCCCGGCGTCGGCGGCGGGCCGGCGGGCGACCTGTATTTGGAAATTGGCTTTCGGCCGCACCGGCTGTTCACGCTCGATGGCCGCGACATCACGCTGACGTTGCCGATCGCGCCGTGGGAAGCGGCGCTCGGCGCAACGGTGCAGACGCCGACGCTCGCCGGTCCAGTGGACCTGCGCATTCCGCCGAACGCGCGCGCGGGTCAGAAGATGCGCCTCAAAGGTCGCGGCTTGCCCGGTGCCACCGTCGGCGACCAGTACGTCGTGCTGAAGATCGTGCAGCCGCCCGCGGACACGCCGCGCGCCAAAGAGCTCTACGAGCAGATGCAGCGCGATCTGCCTTTCAACCCCAGAGACGAGTGGAATTCTGACCTGTAGTCGGGCTTCAGCCCGACTCTATCTAATGCGTTCGATCCAGCAGATACGCAACGCGCCGCGGAATCGCCACGTCCATGTGCTGCTTCTCGATGAAATCCGCCGCGCCTTCGCGCATCGCATCCACCGCAGCACGCACGTCGGTTTCCTCTCCGAGCACGATCACGGGCGGCGAAGTTTCCTCCGAGCGCAAACGTCGTAACAGCTCGAGCCCCGACATGCCGGGCAACCACACGTCGGTGATCACGCAGCCGAGCGTGTCGCGCGCAGCCGCGAGATAGCTCTCGGCGCTGTCGTAGTCCTGGATTTCGGCATCGAGTGAGCTGAGCAGCGAGCACAACAAGCGGCGGGCCGCTTCATCGGCTTCGATCACTGCGACGATGGGACGATGGATTTGCACGGAATGACGACGCTGAAGAAAAAAGCGGCCACGGCCACTGTACAAGGAGAGCCCGAGCCGCAGGGAGGATTGGGGGCGGTGGACTGACCTGTGGGCCGTGGTCGCATGGGGCGTCATCTTTCGTCCGCACGCCCACGGCTAGAAGTCGGACTTGTACTTAAGATTTGCGCTGCGTGCGAATGCGCCAAGGAAATACGAAATTGCGGCAAGAATCTTCCGCAGCTGCGTCGTTACGCCTGTCCCACTTCGAGCACCATGCGCACCAGGTGCGCGAGCGACGACGCCTGCATCTTTTCCATCACGCGTGCGCGATGAATTTCCACTGTGCGCTGACTTAACTTGAGGTCGCCTGCAATAACTTTGTTCGCCTTGCCGTGCACCACGAGGTCGAGCACTTCGCGCTCGCGCGGCGTCAGCGTTTCCAGTCGGCGGCGAATGTCGTTGCGCTCGCCGAGCGCAGCGCGATTGCTGCTGTCCTTCTCGAGCGCCTGGTTGATGCGGTCGATCAGGTCCTGATCCCGAAATGGCTTTTGAATGAAGTCGACCGCGCCGGCCTGCATCGCTTCCACTGCCATCGGCACGTCGCCGTGACCCGTGATGAAGATGATCGGCAGGATCGAGTGCTTCTCGTTGAGCTTCTGCTGCAGCTCCAACCCCGACATGCCGGGCATGCGGATGTCCAGCACCAGGCAGCCCGCGCGGTCCTCGCCGTAGGCGTCGAGGAACTCCTGCGCGGAGCCGAATGTCTCCACCGCATGGCCGACCGAGCGCAGCAGCAGCTTGAGCGCGTCGCGGACTGCAGCGTCGTCATCCACCACGAAGATGGTCGGCCGTGCAAGGTTGGAAGGTCCTCTCATTATCAACTCCCTGCTGACGCCGGTACTGCCGGCAACGTGAAGAAGAAGCGCGCGCCGCCGCCCGGATTGGCGCCGCACCACAACTTGCCGCCGTGCGCGCGCACGATCGAACGGCTGATCGACAGGCCCAGGCCGGTGCCGCCGGGCTTGGTCGTGAAGAACGGATTGAACAGCTCCGCCATCGTCGTGGCGTCGACGCCTACCCCGCGGTCCGCGACCATGAACTCGACGTCGCCTTCGCTGTCGACCAGCGTACGCAGCACGATCTCGCGACGCGGCTCCGGCACTTCGACCATCGCGTCGATGCTGTTGCGAACCAGATTGAGCACGACCTGCTGGATCTGCACCGCGTCGGCCTGCACCAGCGGTGCTTGCGGCGCGGGCTCGAGCAGCATGCGCACGCCGTTGTGACGCGCATCCGTCTGCGCGAGCGTCAGCACGTCTTCGAGCAGCCGGTTCGCCTCGACCAGCTCGCGCCGCACCTCGCGATTCTTGACGAAGGTGCGCAGACGGCGGATCACTTCGCCCGCACGCAACGCTTGCGCCCCGATGTGATTGAGCGCGGCTTCGACCTCGTCCTTGCTCGCATCCGGTTGCGTCATCAGGCGCTGGCACGCCTGCGCGTAGGTTGCGATGGCGGTCAGCGGTTGATTGACCTCGTGCGCGATGCCCGCGGCCATCTCGCCCATGGTCGAGATGCGGCCGAAGTGCGCGATGCGGTCCTGCATCTGCCGCGCTTCGTCTTCGGCGCGGCGCCGGTCGGTGATGTCGTGCAGCGTGCCGACTTGCCGCAACGGACGCCCGTCCGCGGCGCGCGTCGTCTGCGCCAGGTGGTGCACGTAGCGCAGCGAGCCGTCGGGATGAATCACGCGATACTCGATGTCCATCTGTCGTCCGGTCGTGTCCAGCTCGGTGCGCGACTGCTGCCAGCGCGCGCGATCCGCCGGGTGGACCATTGGTTCTAGATATTCGAAGACCGCGATGTACGGCTCGCCGTAGCGGCGGCCGAGCACGCGGTACAGATGCGGCGACCAATAATCCTCGTATTTACCATCGAAGTGCACGACGTAGTTGCCGAGATTGGCGATCTCCTGCGCGATCGTCAGCTGCGCCTCGCTCCGGCGCAGCGCCTCCTCCGCGTTGCGGCGCACCGTGATGTCGCGGATGAAGCCGACGAAGCGCGGCGGATCCGTTCCTTGCACGCGTCCGACGGCCAGCTCGGCCGAGAACTCGCTGCCGTCGCGGCGCTTGGCGATCAGCTCGCGGCCGATGCCGATGATGCGCGGCTCGCCCGCCTCGATGTAATGCCGCAGGTAGTCCTCGTGCTGCGAGCGGTACGGCTCGGGAAGAAGGATGTTGACCTTCAGGCCGATGACTTCCTGCTCGTTGTAGCCGAACATCCGCTCGCCGGCGTGATTCAGCAGCTCGACCCGCCCTTCGTGATCGAACAGCACGACCGCGTCCACTGCCGCATCGAGTACGGCCTGGAATTCCCGTTCCAGGCGATGCGCCCGCTCCTCCTGAAGCTCCGCTACTCGCAGTAGAGTCATGCGCCGAGATTCTAACCGCAGCGCCGACGGCCTTATACTCCCCGTCAGCATGGCGAACGCGACTGTTCTCCTGATCGACGCGAGCACGGAGGACGAGCGCCTGTTCCGTGAAGAGCTTGCACTCGTGCGCGACCAGCCCTTCACGCTCGAAATCGCGCGCAGCCTCGCCGAGGGGCTCGCGCAGCTGCGCCAGCTGCGCTTCGACGTCATCCTGCTCGACCTCAACCTGCCCGACAGCCTCGGGCTGACGACATTTCTGCGGCTGCAGCCGAAAGCGGGCTTGCAACCGATCATCGTGCTGGTCGGCCAGGGGGACGAGGACGTCGGCACAGAAGCCGTCGAGCGCGGCGCGCTCGATTACTTGATCAAGCAGCAGGTAGTGAGCACGCTGCTGGCCAAGGCGCTGCAGTACGCCACGGAGCGCACGCACACCATGCTGGCGCTCAAGGCGTCGGAAAGCCGCTATCGCGAGCTGTACGAGAACGTCGTCGCCGGCGTTTTCCAGACGACGCCCGATGGGAAATTCATGGCGGCGAATCCGGCGCTGGTGCGCTTGCTCGGCTACGCCTCGGAGGACGAGCTGCTCGAGCTGAGCATCGGTGAGGATTTGTACGTACATGCGGAGGATCGCGCGAACTGGCTGCGCAACATGGCGGCCACCGGCGAGATCCGCAATGCCGAGCTGGTGCTTCGTCGCAAGGACGGCCGCAAGATCGTGGTGCTGGAGAACTCGCGCGCGGTGCGCGACGAGCAGGGGCACATTCTCTACTACGAAGGCACGCTGACCGACATCACCGAAGCGCACGAGTTGTCGCGGCAGCTCTCGTACGAAGCCAGCCACGATGCGTTGTCGGGCCTGATCAACCGTCGCGAGTTCGAGATCCGCTTGCAACGAGCGCTCGACTCGGCGCAGGCGACGGCTACGAGCCACGCCGTCTGCTACCTGGACCTCGATCAATTCAAAGTCATCAACGACACCTGCGGACACGTCGCCGGCGACGAGTTGCTGCGACAACTTGCGCAACTCTTGCAAAGTCGGGTGCGCAGCAATGACGCACTCGCGCGCCTCGGCGGCGACGAGTTCGGGCTGCTGCTGCACGATTGCTCGATGGCGGACGCCCTGGGCATCGCCAACGCGTTGCTCAGGGCGGTCGAGCAGTATCAGTTCGTTTGGGGCGCGAGCACGTTCACCGTCGGCGCGAGCATCGGCGTGGTGCCGCTGAGCGGCAACTTCCGCCGCATCACTCAAGTTCTGCAGGCCGCCGACGCGGCGTGCTACGCGGCCAAGGATCAGGGCCGCAATCGCGTGCACGTCTACCAGGAAGACGATGCCGTCGTCGCGCAGCGGCACGGCGAGATGCAATGGGTGGCTCGCGTCAAGCGCGCACTGACCGAGAATCGTTTCTTGCTCGAAGCGCAACCGATCGTGCCGATTCTGACGGAACCGCCGCCCGCGCTGCGCTCGTACGAATTACTCCTGCGCATGCGCGAGCTGGACGGCAGCATCGTGCCGCCCGGCGCGTTCCTGCCGGCAGCCGAGCGTTACAACCTGACGCAGCGGCTGGATCGCTGGGTGATCTCGAGCGCGCTGCACTGGCTGGCGGCAAATCCGGCAACGACCGAGCGCATCGGGCGTGTGTACGTGAATCTGTCGGGCGACTCGCTCGGCGATCCGCAGCTGCACGACTTCATCCGCGCCGTGCTCGACGAGACGCGCGTGGCGCCAACCAAAGTCGGCTTCGAGATCACCGAGACGGCAGCGATCGGCAACCTGACTCGCGCCAATCAACTGATCGCCGAGCTGCGCCGCCTCGGCTGCGCGTTCAGCCTCGACGATTTCGGCAGCGGCGTGTCTTCCTTCGCCTATCTCAAGGCCCTGACCGTCGACTGGCTGAAGATCGACGGCTTGTTCGTCGGCAACATCGTGCACGACCGCGTCGACTACGAGATGGTGCGCTCGATCACCGACATCGGGCACGTCATGGGCAAGAAGGTCGTCGCCGAATCGGTCGAGAGCGCCGCCGTGCTGGACCGCCTGAAGCAGATCGGCGTCGACTACGCCCAAGGTCACGCACTGGGCGCACCGGTCGGACTCAGCAACCTATAGGCCAGGTTTCTACGCCAACACCACCAGCAGGTCTTTCGAATCGATCGGCTCCCCCGGATGCGTCACGACTTCCGCGACCGTGCCATCCCGATCCGCACGCACCGTCGTTTCCATCTTCATCGCTTCGATCGTCACGAGCACGTCCCCGCGCGTCACGCGGCCGCCTTGACTGATCGGCACTGTCGCCACCGTGCCCGGCATCGGCGCCGCCACGTGATTCGGGTTGCTGGGATCCGCCTTGCGGCGCGGCGGCTTGAGCGCGACGTGACTGCGGTCCGGCACCTTGACCGAGCGCGGCTGACCGTTCAGCTCGAAGAACACGGTGCGCGTGCCGTCCTCCGACCCATCGCTGACCGCGACGAAGCGCACGATCAGCGTCTTGCCGCGCTCGATGTCGACGCTGACCTCGTCGCCTGGCTCGAGGCCGTAGAAGAACATCGGCGTCGGCAGAACGGTGACCTGGCCGTAGGTCTGGCGCGCCTGCATGTAGTCGAGGAAGACCTTCGGATACATCAAATATGAGGCGAATTCTTCGTCGGTGACCTCGCGCCACGTCTTGCGATCGAGGTCGGCGCGCGCCTGCGCCAGATCGATCGACGGCAGCACTTCGCCCGGACGCACCTTCAACGGCTGCGCGCCCTTCAGCACCTTCTTCTGCAGCGCCTGCGGAAAGCCGCCGTACGGCTGACCGAGGTCGCCGCGGAACAGCGAGACCACGGATTCCGGAAATGCGATCTGCGTGTGCGGATCGAGCACCTGCTCCGGCGTGAGCCCGCTCGTCACCATCAGCAGGGCCAGGTCGCCGACGACTTTCGACGTCGGCGTAACCTTGATGATGTCGCCGAACATCTCGTTCACCTGCGCGTACGCGCGCGCCACTTCCGGCCAGCGCGTGTCGTCGATACCGAGCGAGCGTGCCTGCTCCCGCAGATTCGTGAACTGGCCGCCGGGCATGCCGTGCACGTACACCTCTGACGCTCCCGAGCGCAGATCGCTCTCGAACGCCGCGTAGCAGTGCCGCACCTGTTCCCAGTAGCCCGACAGAATGCGCAAACTCTCGGGGCTCACACCGCTGTCGCGCGGACCGTGACGCAGCGCTTCGACGATGGAGCCGAGGTTCGGTTGCGACGTCAGCCCGCTCATCGCATCGATCGCGCCGTCGACAGCGTCAGCGCCGGCATCGATCGCTGCGAGCACGCTGGCCGCAGCGATGCCGCTGGTGTCATGCGTGTGGAAGTGGATTGGCAAGCCCGTCTCTTCCTTCAAGGCCTTGACCAGCGCGAAGGCCGCGCGCGGCTGGCACAGGCCGGCCATGTCCTTGATACCGAGAATGTGTGCACCCGCGCGCTTCAAGTCGCGCGCGAGCGTCACGTAGTACTTGAGGTCGTATTTGGTCTGGCGTGGGTCGGTGAGGTTGCCGGTGTAGCAGATCGCCGCCTCGCACAGCTTGCCTGACTCGCGCACGGCGTCGATCGCGACGCGCATATTCTCGACCCAGTTGAGCGAGTCGAAGATGCGGAACAGGTCGATGCCCGCGCGTGCAGCCTGGTCGACGAAGTAGCGCACGACGTTGTCGGGATAGTTCGTATAGCCGACGGCATTCGCCGAACGCAGCAGCATCTGCAGCAGCAGGTTCGGCATGGCGGTGCGCAGCTCGTGCAAACGCTGCCACGGACATTCGTTGAGGAAGCGCATCGCGACGTCGAACGTCGCACCGCCCCAGCACTCGACCGAGAACAGATTCGGCACCAGGCTCGCGTAGTATGGCGCGATCGCCGCGAGATCGTGCGTGCGGAACCGCGTGGCCAGCAGCGACTGATGCGCGTCGCGCATCGTCGTGTCCGTCAGCAGCACGCGCTTCTGCTCGAGCATCCACGCGGCAAAGCGCTCGGCGCCGACCTCATCGAGCTTCTGCTTCGTGCCGGGCGCGGGTGCGGCGAGCTCGAGCTTCGGCAGCTTCGGGTTCGTCAGGCGCGCCGGACGCACACGGCCCTTCACCTCATCGTTGCCGTTGACGATGACCTCGCCGATGAAGTTGAGCAGCCGCGTCGCGCGGTCGCGCTTGCGCGGGAAGCGGAACAGCTCGGGCGTCTCGTCGATGAACTTCGTCGTGTAGTCAGCGGTCGCGAAGCGCGGATGCGTGATGAGCTGATCGAGAAACCGCAGATTGGTGGCGACGCCGCGAACGCGGAACTCCCACAACGCGCGGTGCATGCGCGCGATCGTGTCCTGCGGCGTCGGCGCCCAGGCCGTCACTTTCACCAGCAGCGAATCGTATGAAGGCGTAATGATCGCGCCGGAGTACGCCGTGCCCGCGTCGAGGCGGATGCCGAAGCCGGCCGGGCTGCGGTACGCGGAGATGCGGCCGTAGTCCGGAATGAAGTTGTTCTCCGGATCCTCCGAAGTCACGCGGCATTGCATGGCGTAGCCGTTGAGCCGGATGTTCTCCTGCAGCGGCACGCCGCTCTCGGTCGAACCGATCGACCAGCCTTCGGCGATGCGAATCTGCGCCCGCACGATGTCGATGCCGGTGACGGCTTCGGTCACCGTGTGCTCGACCTGCACACGCGGATTCACTTCGATGAAATAGAACTTGCCGGAGTCGGCGTCCTGCAGGAACTCCACCGTGCCGGCATTCAGATACCGAACGGCGCGGCCGATCTTCAGCGCCTGCTCGCACAAGTCGCTGCGCTGCCGCTCGTCGAAGAACGTCGCCGGCGCGCGCTCGACGACCTTCTGATTGCGCCGCTGCACCGTGCAGTCGCGCTCGAACAGGTGCACGAGGTTGCCTTGCGCATCGCCCAGCAACTGCACTTCGATGTGCCGCGCGTGCACCACGAGCTTTTCGAGATAGACCTCGTCATTGCCGAACGCCGCCTTCGCCTCGCGCCGCGCGGCCGCGACTTTCTCGGCCAGCTCGGACTCGCTCGCGACGACACGCATGCCGCGCCCGCCGCCGCCCCAGCTCGCTTTGAGCATCACGGGATAACCGACGGCCGCTGCAAGTCGCGC
>DATNFA010000086.1:0-12276 GCA_035606615.1 Steroidobacteraceae bacterium | reverse complement strand
TCCAGGTTCCACTTGGCCCAGCAGTAGTCGACCATGCAGTGATGCATCCAGAACAGCGGGTCGAGCGCGGAGGTGAAACCGCCGAGGGTGCCGCCGATGAAGGTATGCACGTTGTTGTGCGGCGTGCCTTCGAGCTGCTGGCTGAACGTGAAGAAGTTCGTGTCGCCGAGGATCGGATCCAGGGTCGGCGTCGTGATGGAACTCGAGCCGGCCATGCTGCTGCGATTACGAGCGAGGAACAGCGTGCTGGTCGGGTCGAGAAACGCCGGGTGGATGGCGACGTCCTGGTTCCAGTTCCAGTACGGCAGGCCGAACTTCGAGTTGCCGGTGAGCTTCTGGCAGATCTTCTCGAAGTAGAACAGATAGGCGCGGTGCCAGTCGAAGAAGTGATTCGTGCCGTGCTGGCAGAAGTTGAAGCCTGCCGGCGTGCCGTGGATGGTCGCCTGCGCGGTCCAGCTGCGCGGATCGCCCGCGCCGAGCATCTTCATCTGCGTGACAGCCTGACGATACAGATCGATCGCGGCATCGACTTCGGCTGAGCCGGTTCGCAAGCGGCGGCGGACCGGACGATTGCGGATCGCCTCGGCGAGCTTGTCGCAGCCGCCGAGCGTGCCGGCCAGCAAACCCACGCCGACCAGCCCGACGCCCTTGATGAAGATGCGGCGCCCACGATTGTCGAGCGTGAAATCGGCGGCGAGATCTGCGGACGTCAGGACTTCCATGATCTTCTCCTTGTCGCGAAGTCTGCTCGGGCCAGTCGATCGGCCCCGATGCTGCTCCCGGGCAAGGAACTGCGCCAATAGAGCTTTCGGGCACGCCGCGCCGCGTGCCCGAGTGGGTCAGGCTTCAGCCTGACTCTTTATCCTTTTCGATCAGCGCGTATGCGGAGTGATTGTGGATGGACTCGAAGTTCTCCGCTTCGACGACGTAGGCGCGCACGCGCTCTTCCTTGTTCAGGCGCACGGCGACGTCGCGCACGATGTCTTCGACGAACTTCGGGTTGTCGTAGGCGCGCTCGGTCACGTACTTCTCGTCGGCGCGCTTCAGAATGCCGTACACCTCGCACGAGGCTTCCGACTCGGCGATGTCGATCAGCTCTTCCAGCCACATGTGGCCTTCGACCCGCGCCTTGATCGTGATGTGCGAGCGCTGGTTGTGCGCGCCGTAGTTCGAGATGCTCTTCGAGCACGGGCACAGGCTGGTCGCCGCGACGACCACTTTCAGCCACAGCTCGGGCTTGCCGTCGTGCAGCTCGCCGATCAGCGAGGCCTTGTAGTCCATCAGGCTCTCGACTCCCGACGCCGGCGCCTTCTTCATCACGAAGTACGGGAAGTCCATTTCGATGTGGCCGCTCTCCGCATCGAGCTTCTCGGTCATCTCCACCAGGATGTCGCGGAACGACTCGACCGAGATCTCGCGCTCGTTCCGGTGCAACACCTCGACGAAGCGCGACATGTGCGTGCCCTTGAAGTTGTGGGGCAGGGCCACGTACATGTTGAAGTTGGCAATCGTGTGCTGCTCGCCGCTCGAGCGGTCTTTGACGCGCACCGGGTGGTAGACGTCCTTGATGCCGACCTTGTTGATCGGCAGCTGGCGGGAATCGACGCGCGCCTGCACGTCCTCGATCGAGGTGTCGTCCGGGGGCACTGCGTTGGAGGGAAGGGTAGCCATGGTTCAGTGTGCAGAATCGAGGTGCAGAACGCGGCTTATTGGGCCGGGGGCAGTATAAAGCAAGGACCCGTATCCCTAACCGCCGACCGCCAACCGCTTCCCTGCGTGCCACCAGCGCGTGATCGCCGCTTCGACTGCGGGGCGGTCGAGACCGGCGAGCGTCAGACAATCCTCGCGCGAGCCGTGCTCGATGAAGCGGTCCGGAATACCGAGATTCAGTGTCGGCGTCGCGTGACCGTTGCCGGCGAGGCATTCGATGATCGCGCTGCCCGCGCCGCCCGCAACGACGTTTTCCTCGACAGTGACGAGCGCGCGATGCGTGCCGGCGATGCGCAGAATCAGCTCTTCGTCGAGCGGCTTGACGAAGCGCAGGTTGACGAGCGTTGCATCGAGTTGCTCCGCAACGCGTTCGCATGTCGCGACCATCGCACCTACAGCGACGATCGCGAGCCCGCTCCGGCCTTCGCGCCGCACCTGTGCTTTGCCGACCGGCAACGCTCGCATCGCAGGTTCGATCGCGACGCCAGGTCCCTGGCCACGCGGAAAGCGCACGCACGCAGGCTGATCGAGCTGCGCGGCGGTGAACAGCATCTGCCGGCATTCGTTCTCGTCCGCAGGGGCCATCACGACGAGGTTCGGGACGCAGCGCAAGTACGACAGGTCGTAGCTGCCCTGGTGAGTCGCGCCGTCGCCGCCGACCAGACCGGCGCGATCGATCGCGAACGTCACGGGCAGTTTCTGCAGCGCGACGTCGTGGATCAGCTGGTCGTACGCGCGCTGCAGGAAGGTCGAGTAGATCGCGACGACCGGCCGCAGGCCTTCGCACGCCATGCCGGCGGCGAGCGTCACCGCGTGCTGCTCGGCTATCGCGACGTCGAAATAGCGCTCCGGAAATCGCTTGGAGAATTCCACGAGCCCCGAGCCTTCGCGCATCGCGGGCGTGATGCCGACCACGCGCGGATCCTGCTCTGCCATGTCGCAGAGCCATTGTCCGAAGATCTGCGAATACGACGGGCCGCTCGCCTTCTCCTTGAAGATGACGCCGCTCTTGGGATCGAACGGACCGGGACCGTGCCACTTGATCGGGTCGGCCTCGGCGGGCGCGTAGCCCTTGCCCTTGCGCGTGATCACGTGCAGGAACTGCGGGCCCTTCTGGTCGCGCAGGTTCGTGAGCGTCGCGACCAGCGCGCGCAGATCGTGGCCGTCGATCGGCCCGATGTAGTTGAAGCCCATCTCCTCGAAGATCGTGCCGGGCAGCACCATGCCCTTCATGTGCTCTTCGGAGCGGCGTGCCAGCTCCCACACGGTCGGCATGCGGCTCAGTACTTTCTTGCCGCCCTTGCGCAGCGTCGCGTACACCTTGCCCGACAGCACGCGTGCGAAGTAATTCGAGAACGCACCGACGTTCTCCGAGATCGACATGTCGTTGTCGTTGAGAATGACGAGCATGTCGACGTCCATGCTGCCGGCATGATTCAGCGCCTCGAACGCCATGCCGGCGCTGAGCGCGCCGTCGCCGATGACCGCGACGATGCGACGACGCTCGCCGCTGCGCGCGGCAGCGATCGCCATGCCGAGCGCCGCGCTGATCGAGGTGCTCGAATGACCCACGCCGAACGTGTCGTATTCGCTCTCGCTGCGCGTCGGGAACGGCGCCAGGCCGTTCTTGAGCTTGATCGTACGCAGCCGGTCGCGCCGTCCGGTGAGCACCTTGTGCGGATACGCCTGATGGCCGACGTCCCACACGATGCGGTCGTGCGGCGTATTGAATACATAATGCAAGGCGACCGTGAGCTCGACGGTGCCGAGGCCTGCAGCAAAGTGACCGCCCATCTGCGCGACCGTATCGATGAGGTATTGCCGCAGCTCGGTCGCCAGTTTCTTTAATTTCGCTGGCGTCAGCGTACGCAGATCGGCGGGCGAGGCGATCGAGGTGAGCAGGGGGTACGGCGTTGCAGAGCCCATGGAGTGTGAGTCTATCGTAAGCGCTCAGTACTTTCGGAGCACCAGCCAGTCCGAGACGCTCGCGAGCGGCGCCGCGCGCGAGCCGAGGACTGCGAGCGACGCCAGGGCGCGCGCGTGTAGCTCGTGCATGCGCCGGCGCGCCGCTTCGACGCCGACGCTCGACGGATACGTCGGCTTGTCGTGCGCGCGATCGGCTCCGGTCGCCTTGCCGAGCAGCGTCGCGTCGCCTTCGATGTCGAGCAAGTCGTCCTGGATCTGAAATGCCAGGCCGATGGCGCGCGCGAAGTCGTCGAGCGCTCGCGCGCTCGCCTCCGAAGTCCGCTCGCCGCAGGCGGCGGTCATCATCACCGACGCATGAATCAGTGCACCGGTCTTGCGCGCGTGCATTTCCTCGACTTCGGCGAGCGAGAGTTGGCGACCGACGGCTGCGAGATCCAGCGCCTGACCGCCTGCCATTCCGCCAGTGCCGCTCGCGGCGGCGAGCAATCTGACGAGTTCGAGGCGGATTGTGGCGTCGGCGGGCAAGCCCGGGTCGCTCGCAAGCGTCTCGAATGCGAGGACTTGCAGCGCATCGCCAACCAGGATCGCCGTCGCTTCGTCGAACGCCTTGTGGCACGTCGGACGTCCGCGGCGCAGGTCGTCGTCATCCATCGCCGGCAGATCGTCGTGCACGAGCGAGTAGGCGTGGATCAGTTCCACCGCGCAGGCGACACCGTCGACATTGGCTTCGGCGATGCCGAGCGAGCTCGCTGTCGCGTAGACGAGGACCGGGCGCACGCGCTTGCCGCCGCCGAGCGCGCTGTAGCGCAGAGCTTCATGCAGACGCGTCGGCCGAGCGGTCGCGGGAGGAAGTCGCGCGGTCAGCTCGCGCTCGATGCGGCCCTGCCAGCGTTCCAGCAGCGCCTGGAATTGCGGATCGCGGGAGATCTCGACGGACTCAGCTGTCGCGCTCATTGTCTTCCGCAGCGAACGGCGCGGCCTCGAACTGGTCCGGCGCGCCGCTCTTGCGCAGCAGGATCTCGACTTTCTGTTCGGCTTGTTTCAATGCGCTCTGACAGACGCGCGTCAGCTGCACGCCGCGCTCGAAGTGGCGCAACGATTCGTCGAGCGACAGGTCGCCCTGCTCGAGTTTCTCGACGATCGCTTCCAGCTCGGCGAGCGAGCGCTCGAAATCGGAAGCCGCAGTCTGCTCTGGGCTGGCCGGGGGCGGTTTGCTGTTCACTGAAAGTGGGTTTGGACGGGGCGGGATGTGCGCGGCAAGCTTGCATGCGCGACCAGTCGTGGTCAATCGGCCGGCGCCCGCGCGGCGTGCGCTGTCGCGCGTCCGACGTTGACTTGGCCCGCACGCAAGACTAGATTTTCTACCCCATTAGACTTGGTCTACTCAGGCTGGGGTTTCGATTTCGTTCACCGAGGATTCCCGAAATGAAAAATCTGAAGGGCTCGAAGACAGAGAAAAATCTGAAGGACGCGTTTGCCGGCGAGTCGCAGGCGAATCGCCGCTATCTGTATTTCGCAGCGAAGGCGGACGTCGAAGGCTACAACGACGTCGCCGCCGTGTTCCGCTCGACGGCGGAAGGCGAGACCGGTCACGCGCACGGTCACCTCGAATACCTCGAGACCGTCGGCGACCCGGCGACGGGACTGCCGATCGGCCCGACCGGCTCGAACTTGAAGGCGGCGATCGCCGGCGAGACGCACGAGTACACCGACATGTACCCGGGCATGGCGAAGTCGGCGCGCGACGAGGGCTTCGAGGAAATCGCCGACTGGTTCGAGACGCTCGCGAAAGCGGAGCGCTCGCACGCGAATCGCTTCCAGAAGGCGCTGGACACGCTGTGAGCCGAGCGAGTCACGATGTCATGGGGTCACGTAGTGACGTGACCCTGTGAGCGCCTCCGACTCCCGCGAAGGGAGCCTCGAGGCGCCGACGCGCCACCCGATCGACTGGCGCAGTCCCGAGTTCCGCGACGAAGGGCTCCTGTTCAAGGAGCTCGAGCGGATCTTCGACATCTGCCACGGCTGCCGCCGCTGCTTCAGCCTGTGCAATTCGTTCCCGACCTTGTTCGACGCCGTCGATGCTTCGCCGAGCGGCGAGGTCGAAGGCGTCGACAAGAAGGTCTACTGGGACGTCGTCGATCACTGCTACCTGTGCGACATGTGTTACATGACGAAATGTCCGTACGTGCCGCCGCATCCGTGGAACGTCGACTTCCCGCACCTGATGCTGCGGGCGAAGGCGTTCAAGTTTCAGAATCAGCCGGTGAAGGCGCGCGACAAGGTTCTCAGCGCGACCGACATGGTCGGAACTCTGGCCGGAATTCCAGTCGTCGCCGAGATCGTCAACGCGGTGAACAGGACAGAGACGGGACGCAAGCTGCTCGACAAGGCGCTCGGTGTGCATCCGCAGGCGCACATTCCGAAGTACCACAGCAAGTCGTATCGCAAGCAGCACGCAGCCGCTGCGCATCCAGCGATCGATGCGAAGCCGACGGGAGACACGAAAGGACGCGTCGTGCTGTTCGCAACCTGCTACGGCAATCGCAACGAGCCCGATCTGGGCAAGGATCTCGCTGCGATCTTCGAGCACAACGGCATTGCCGTGACGATCGCGCGCTCCGAGCACTGCTGCGGCATGCCGAAGCTGGAGCTGGGCGACCTGGAAGGCGTCGCGAGCCTGAAGGAGCGGAACATCCCCGAGCTGGCGCGGCTCGTGGACGAAGGCTGGGACATCGTCACGCCCATCCCTTCGTGCACTCTGATGTTCAAGCAGGAGCTGCCGCTGATGTTCCCGGACGATGCGCAGGTGCTGAAGGTGCGCGATGCGATGTTCGATCCGTTCGAGTACCTGTGGGCGCGCTACAAAGGCGGGCTGTTGCGGACCGACTTCGCGCGCAAGCTCGGCAAGATCAGCTATCACGTGCCTTGTCACCTGCGCGTGCAGAATCTCGGGTTGAAGACGCGTGACGTGTTGATGCTCGTGCCGGAGACGCAGGTCGAGGCGATCGAGCGCTGCTCCGGGCACAACGGCACCTACGGCATCAAGCGCGAGTACCACGACGTGTCGATGAAGATCGGCCGCCCGGTCGTGCGCCGCGTCGTCGATGGCGGTGCGGATTTCTATTCGAGCGACTGCCCGATGGCCGGACATCAGATCGAGTCGGGCCTGGAGCAACCTCGCGAGCCGACGCATCCGCTGCAGCTGCTGCGCATGGCCTACGGGATCTGACGCAATGAATCCGCCGCATCTGTCCCGCCAGGACCTGATGAGCCTCGAGCAGTATTCGACGGCCCGCAAGGAATTCCGCGCCAGGGTGATCGAGCACAAGCGCAACCGCAGTCTCGCGCTCGGGCCGAACGCGACCTGGACGTTCGAGGACCGGCTGACGATGCAGTACCAGGTCCAGGAGATGCTGCGCGTCGAGCGCATCTTCGAGGCGGACGCGATCCAGGAAGAGCTCGACGCCTACAACCCGCTGATCCCGGACGGGCGCAACTGGAAGGTGACGTTCCTGCTGGAGTTCCCGGACGCCGATGAGCGTCGCGAGCGTCTCGCGCAGTTGAAAGGCGTCGAGGATCGCTGCTGGGTGCAGATCGCCGGCTTCGATCGCGTGTATGCGATCGCCGACGAAGACCTGGAGCGCGAGAACGACGAGAAGACTTCTTCGGTGCACTTCCTGCGCTTCGAGCTGAGCGCGCCGATGTGCGCGCAAGTGAAGGCGGGCGCGGCGCTCGGCGCCGGCATCGACCACGACAACTATCGCCACGCCAGCTCGAGCGTGCCGGAGAACGTGCGCGAATCGCTGGTGAAAGATCTCGCCTAAAGATCTAACGTGACGAAACTTGCGGAGTGCTAGAATCCGGCGCGCCAAAATTCTTGAGCCGCGCCCGTAGATGGCACAAAGCTACACCGCCTCCGACATCGAAGTACTCAGCGGACTCGATCCCGTACGCCGTCGTCCCGGCATGTACACGGATACCAGCCGCCCGAACCATCTCGCTCACGAAGTCATCGACAACTCGGTCGACGAAGCGCTGTCCGGCCACGCCAAGGAGATCGACGTCGTCCTCTACAAGGACGGCTCGCTGGAAGTCGCTGACGACGGCCGCGGCATGCCCACCGACATTCACCCGAAAGAAAAGGTGAGCGGCGTCGAGCTGATCCTCACGCGGCTGCACGCGGGCGCCAAGTTCAGCGACAAGAATTACGAGTTCTCGGGCGGCCTGCACGGCGTCGGCGTCTCGGTCGTGAATGCCCTGTCGAAGAATCTCGAATGCTGGGTGAAGCGCGGGGGCAAGGAATACAACATCAGCTTCAAGGACGGCAAAGCGCGCTCCAAGCTCGAAGTGGTCGATGAGGTCGGCAAGAACAACACCGGCACGAAGGTGCGCTTCTGGCCGGACCCGCAGTTCTTCGAAAGCGTCGCGTTCTCGGTGCCGAAGCTCAAGCATGCGCTGCGCGCCAAGGCGGTGCTGTGCCCCGGACTGCGGGTCACGCTCAAGATCGAGCAGACGGGCGAGAAGGACGAATGGTTCTACACCGGCGGCGTCAACGAGTACCTGCGCGAGGCGCTCGGCCCGGGCGAGTGGCTGCCGCCGGAGATGTTCACCGGCAGCATCAAGGGCGAGAAGGAAGCGGCCGAGTGGGCCATCTGCTGGCGGCTCGACGACGGGACGCGCGTCGAGGAGAGCTACGTCAATCTCATTCCGACGCCGCAAGGCGGCACGCACGTCAACGGCCTGCGCGTCGGGCTCACCGACGCGGTCCGCGAGTTCTGCGAGTTCCGCAACCTGCTGCCGAAAGGCCTGAAGCTCGCGCCCGAGGACGTGTGGGACGGCGTCAGCTTCGTGCTGTCGACCAAACTGAAAGAGCCGCAGTTCGCCGGCCAGACGAAGGAGCGCCTGGCTTCGCGCGAGTCGGCTGCGTTCGTCGGCGGCGTGGTCAAGGATCAGTTCGGCCACTGGCTGAACCAGCATCCCGAGTCCGGCGAGAAGATCGCCCAGCTGGCGATCTCCAGCGCGCAAGCGCGCATCAAGGCGTCGAAAGTCGTCTCGCGCAAGCGCATCACGAGTGGTCCTGCGCTGCCCGGCAAGCTCACTGACTGCACTACGCAGCAGCCGGAGCGCGGCGAGTTGTTTCTGGTCGAAGGCGATTCCGCCGGCGGCTCGGCCAAGCAGGCGCGCGATCGCGAGTTCCAGGCAGTGATGCCGTTGCGCGGCAAGATCCTCAACACCTGGGAAGTCGAAGCCGCCGAAGTGCTGCAGTCGCAGGAAGTGCATCACATCGCGATCGCGCTCGGCGTCGATCCGGGCTCCGACAAGCTCGATGGCCTGCGCTATCACAAGGTCTGCATTCTCGCGGATGCGGACTCGGACGGGCTGCACATCGCGACCCTGCTGTGCGCGCTGTTCCTGCGACACTTCCGCCCGCTGGTGCTCGCCGGGCATGTCCATGTCGCGATGCCGCCGCTGTACCGCATCGATGTGGGCAAGCAGGTGTACTACGCGCTCGACGATGCCGAACGCGCCGGCATCCTCGATCGCGTCGCTGCGGAGAATCCGCGCGCCAAGCCGCAGGTCACGCGCTTCAAGGGCCTCGGCGAGATGAGCGCGATGCAGTTGCGCGAAACGACCATGGCGCCGGAAACGCGTCGGCTGGTGCAACTCACGGTGGAAGCGAAAGATCAGGCTGATCAGACGATGGACATGATGCTCGCGAAGAAGCGCGCCGCTGACCGGCGCGAGTGGCTCGAGACCAAGGGCAACCTCGCCGAGGTGCAGGTCTGATGCCGAGCCAGCCGCCGCTCGATTTCGAGGGCATCGAACGGCAGTCGCTGCGTGCGTTCACCGAGAAGGCGTACCTCGACTATTCGATGTACGTCATCCTCGACCGCGCACTGCCGCACATCGGCGACGGCCTGAAGCCGGTGCAACGGCGCATCGTCTACGCGATGAGCGAGCTCGGTCTGTCCGCCGCGGCGAAGTACAAGAAGTCGGCGCGCACCATCGGCGACGTCATCGGCAAGTTCCATCCGCACGGCGACTCGGCGGCGTACGAAGCGATGGTGCTGATGGCGCAATCGTTCTCGTATCGCTATCCGCTCGTCGACGGCCAGGGCAACTTCGGCTCGCCGGACGATCCGAAGGAATTCGCGGCGATGCGCTACACGGAATCGCGCCTGACCCGCTACGCAGCGCTCCTGCTGTCGGAGCTCGGGCAGGGCACTGTCGAGTGGCAGCCGAATTTCGACGGCACTCTGGAAGAGCCGGCGCTGCTGCCGGCCCGAGTGCCGAACGTATTGCTGAACGGCGCGAGCGGCATCGCAGTCGGCATGGCGACAGACATTCCGCCGCACAACCTGCGCGAGGTCATCAACGCCTGCGTGCTGCTGCTGGACGAGCCGGACAGCACGCTCGGCGACCTCTGCAAGAAGATCAAGGGCCCCGACTTCCCGACCGGCGGCGAGATCATCACGCCCGCGGCCGAGATCCGGCAGATGTACAAGAGCGGCAACGGCTCGGTCCGCGCTCGCGCAGTGTACGAGATCGAGGACGGCGAGATCGTCATCACGCAGCTGCCGTATCAGGTGTCCGGCAGTCGTGTGCAGGAGCAGATCAACGCGCAGTACCAGGCGAAGAAGCTGCCGATGGTCGAGGACTTCCGCGACGAGTCCGACCACGAGCATCCGACCCGTCTCGTGATCGTGCCGCGCTCGAACCGCGTCGATACCGAGCAGCTGATGGCGCACCTGTTCGCCACCACCGATCTCGAGCGCACCTATCGCGTCAATCTCAACATCATCGGCCTGGACGGCAAGCCGAAGGTGATGGACCTGAAGGGGCTGCTGGAAGAGTGGCTGCAGTTCCGCGTCGACACGGTCACGAAGCGCATCAACTGGCGCCTGGAGAAGGTGCGCGCGCGGCTGCACATCCTGGACGGCCTGCTCGCGGTGTATCTGAATCTCGACGAGGTGATCAAGATCATCCGTCGCGAGGACGAGCCGAAGCCGGTGCTGATGAAGCGCTTCAAGCTGAGCGACCTCCAGGCCGAGGCGATCCTCGAGACCAAACTGCGCCACCTCGCGAAGCTCGAGGAGATGAAGATCAAGGGCGAGCAGAGCGAGCTGAAGGCCGAAGAGGAAGAGCTCGACAAGATCGTCAAGAGCAAAGCACGGCTGAAGAAGCTGATTCGCGAAGAGCTGCTCGCGGCCGCCGAAGAGTTCGGCGACGACCGCAGGAGTCGCATCGTCGAGCGCGCCGCGGCGCAGGCGATCGACGAATCGGAGCTGGTCACCAGCGAGCCGGTCACTGTCGTGCTATCGCAGCGCGGTTGGGTTCGCGCGGCGAAGGGACATGATCTCGACCCGGTGACGCTGTCGTACAAAACGGGCGACTCGTTTCTCGCGGCTGCGCACGGTCGCAGCACGCAGCTGGCAGTGTTTCTCGATAGCACCGGTCGCGCGTACAGCCTGGTCGCGCACTCGTTACCTTCGGCGCGCGGGCAGGGTGAGCCGCTGTCGGGTCGACTCGATCCGCCGGAAGGCGCGACGTTCGCGGGCGTACTGATCGGCGAGCCCGACGATCGCTGGGTCGTCGCTTCCGATGCCGGTTATGGCTTCGTCGTGAAGCTCGGCGAGATGCATTCGCGCAATCGTGCCGGCAAGACAGTGCTGAAGGTTCCCGAAGGCAGCGGCGTGCTGGCGCCGGCACAAGTTCCTGCTGCCGAAGATGCGCTGCTGTGCGTGGTGAGCACCGAGGGCAAGATGCTGGCGTTCCCGGTGAAGGATCTGCCGGAGCTGCCGCGCGGCAAGGGCAACAAGATGTTCGGCCTGTCCTCGAAGAAGGTCGCGAGCCGCGAGGAGTACCTGGCCGCGATTGCGATCGTGTCGTCGGGACAGAGCCTGATCGTGCACTCGAAAGAGCGAAAGATGACGCTCAAGTTCGCCGAGCTGAAGGAGTATCGCGGCGAGCGAGCGCAGCGTGGCGCGGTGTTGCCGCGAGGGTGGAGGACAGTGGAGAGGCTCGAGGTTGTGTCGGGCTAAAGCCCGACCTACAGGTCAAATCGTCACGGATTCGGGCTCGTTGACGAAGTAGCCCTGGATGAACTCGATGCCGAGCTGCCACAGCACCGCCATGGTGTTGGCGTCTTCGACGCGTTCGGCGATCGTGCCGACGTTCCTGCTCTTCGCCTGGTCGACCAGATCGCGCACGCGCTGCTGCAGATCCTGGTCCACCGAGAGTCCCTGCATCAGCGTGCCGTCGACCTTGATGTAATCCATCGGCAGATGCGCCAGCAGGCGCCGCGGATCGCGCCCGGAGCCGAAATGCTCCAGCGCGAAGCGGAAGCCGTCGCGGCGCAGGCCGGCGGCCAGCTCGGTCGTGTCGGCCAGATATTCCGCCGACACCTGCTCGCTCACCTGGAACACGATGCGCTGCGCATCGACGCGCGTCGCCTTCAGCTGGTTCTGCAGCCACGGCAGCAGCGATTTGTCGCGCACCGAGTCCTTCGACAGGCGCACGAACAGCTGGTTGACCTTGCGGCTGGCGCAGAAGGTCATCGAGGCGCCGATGACCCAGCGGTCGATGTTCTTCATCAAGTCGTTGCGCTCGGCGGCCGCCATGAACTCCGACGGCAGCACT
>DATNFA010000085.1:0-120446 GCA_035606615.1 Steroidobacteraceae bacterium | reverse complement strand
TCGAAGATCGAGCTGCGCATCCGCCACCTCGGCGTCGCCGACGGTGTCGTGTTCATCGAGCGCGTCGACGACTTCGTCTATCGCGGCCATCACGGCGCGGTGCCGGTCGTCGGCGTCGTGGAGGTCGAACAAGGGCGCGTGAAAGCCTGGCGCGAATACTACGATCGCGGCCAGATGCTCGAAGCGATGGGATTGAAGGAAGATTTCGACGTCGCGCAGCGGCGGTGAATGAGCGCCGGCTAACCGGCGACGGCACCGCGTCTGGCAGCGCCCTCGCCCGCCACTGGCGGGAAGGTGACATCGTGCGGATCGATCGTCTTGTGGCAATGACTGCATGCGACCACGGCGTTGAGCCGCGCGCCGCAGGTCTTGTGGAACACGCGCAGATTCGGCCCGCCCGGCGGTGCCAGCCAGCGATCGCCCCATTGCATCAGCATCAGCGCGTGCGGGAACAGGTCGCGGCCCTTCGGCGTCAGCCGATATTCGTAGCGCGGCGGCCGCTCGGAATACTGCCGGCGCTCGAGGATGCGATGATCGACGAGATAGTTCAGCCGGTGCGTGAGGATGTTGGTCGCGATCTCGAGGCCGCTCTGGATCTCGTCGAAGCGACGCAGTCCGAGGAACGCTGCGCACAGGACGAGCGGTGTCCAGCGGTCGCCAAGGATATCGGTGATGTGCACGAAGGCCGAGCTGGTGCCGCGATGACTCTCTGCATTGACCGACGACAGGCGCCGGAAGCGCGGCGTGGCGGCACGGGAGCGGCCGGTGTTGGGCACGACTTCATAGCCGGTGTCGCGCACTTCGACGAGCTTGCCGCAGCTGGAGCACATCGTCTCCGGCTGCATCGCGTGCTTGCAGAGGTTGTGCCGCAGATAGCGCGGGATGCCCGCGCCGCTCGGCGCCCAGTTATGCTCCCAGCGCCACGTCACGAGGGTCACGCCGTACAGTGCGAGGCCCATCGCGGTGAGCCGGTATTCGAAGCGCGGCGGCGCATCCGAGTAGCGAACGCGTTCCAGCAAGCCGTTCTCGACCAGCCCGTTCAGCCGGCTGGTGAGCGTCGAGCGGGCCGCGCCGCTCAGGTTGCGGAACTCCTCGAAGCGGTGCGCACCCTGGAACGCGTCTCGCAGGATCAGCAGAGTCCAGCGGTCGCCGATGACACTCAATGCGCGCGTAACGGAACTGGCCGCGATTATTTTTGCGTTCGAGGGCATCGCGCGAACTGTAGGCGTAGCTGAGCGAGCATGCAATGATCCGCTTCGACGAAAGAGTGGCAATCGTCACCGGCGCCGGCAAGGGGCTGGGACGCGCGTATTCGATATACCTGGCCGCACGCGGCGCTCGTGTGGTGGTCAACAACCGTCGACTCTCGGCCAGCGAACCGTCGAGCGCAGACGAGGTCGTGCAGGCGATCCGCCAGGCCGGCGGGCAAGCCGTTGCGAACTACGACAGCGTCGAAGATCCCGCGTCCGGCGAGCGGATCGTGCAGCAGGCATTCGACACCTGGGGCCGGCTCGACGTGCTCGTCAACAACGCCGGCGTCGATCAGCGCTCGACGTTCCACAAGGTGAGCGTCGAGCAGTTCCGGCAGATTTTCGACATCAACTTTTACGGCTCTTTGTACGTGACGCACGCGGCATATTCCCGCATGCGCGCGGCCGGGTACGGGCGCATCGTCGTCTCGACGTCGGTTGCCGGCCTGTATGGGCTGCACGGGCTGACGGCCTATTCGGCGTCGAAGGCGGCGTTGATCGGCTTCATGCGCACGCTCGCCATGGAAGGCAAGTCGCACAACGTGTTGACCAACGCGATTGCGCCCTACGCCGCCACGCCGATGACCTCACGCCAGGGAAACATGCCGGAAGAGTTCATGACCACCATGCGCCCGGAGTTCGTCGCGCCCGCGGTCGCCCTGATGGTCAGCGAACAGACGAGCCTGAACGGCCAGGTGATCATCGCCGGCCGCGGCGTGTTCCGCCGCGCAGCCAACGTCGAAGGACGCGGGCTGCGCTATGCGGAACCGACCGACGCGACGCCCGAGGCCCTGGCTCGAGATGTCGCGGAACTGCTCGACATGCAAGGTGCGAGCGAGTTTGCCGACGCGATGGCAGCGTTCCAGCAGCTGTTCGGCCAGAAATCCGGAGCCAAGTGATGCATCAACCGGGCGCTCCGACCGACGCGCGATTGCCCTGGCCCAGCCCGGCGCGCGCCTGGTGGACCGTCGCGGTGCTGACATTCACCTACATCATTTCGTTCGTCGACCGCACCATCCTCGGCCTGTTGATCGAGCCGATCAAAGCCGATCTGTCGCTGAACGACACGCAGATCGGACTGGTGCAGGGCATGGCGTTCGGCTTGTTCTACGCAGCCATGGGCCTGCCGCTGGGTTGGCTCGCGGATCGGACTTCGCGACGGGGATTGATCGCAGTCGGGGCAGCGCTCTGGTGCGCGGCGACCGCTGCGTGCGGACTCGCCTCCAGCTTCGTTCAGTTGTTTCTCGCGCGTATCGCCGTTGGTGTCGGCGAGGCCGCGCTCTCGCCTGCCGCGATGTCGACCATCAGCGATTCCTTCCCGAAGGAACGGCGGGCTGTGCCGATCGGCGTGTATGCGGCTGCGGCAGCGCTGGGTGCAGGTCTGGCACTGATCGTCGGCGGCTCCGTGATCCAAATGGTCTCGAATCGTTGGCAAAGTGCGTTTGTGTTCGTCGGCCTCGGCGGGCTCGTGATGCTGCCGCTGCTCGCAACCATCATCGAGCCCGCGCGACGCAACGAGGCTGGGGTCAGCGGCGCGCCGACGCGCATCGACCGCTTCATCTTCGAGCACGCGGATTTCATGATCCGCCACTACGTCGCGGTTGCGTGCTACTCGGCCATGATCTACGCCGTGCTCAGCTGGGTTCCTGCGTTGTTCATTCGCGTGCACGGCTGGACGCCGGGTCAGACTGGATTGCGCTACGGATTGGTGCTGTTGATCTTCGGAGGTTCCGGCACTGTGCTCGGCGGCCTGGCGGCAGCACAGCTCGGCAAGAAAGGGGTGCAGCAACCGGCGATCTGGATCACGGTGCTGGGTATGGCCAGCGCATGGCCGTTGCTCGCGATGGGCGGATGGGCTGCCGACGGCTGGACCGCGCTGGCCTGGTATGCACCAGCACTCTTATTGATGACGTTGCCGGGCGGTACGGCCATTCAAGTCGTACAGGAGGCGGTGCCGAATCACCTCCGCGGGCAAGCGTCCGCCGTCTACTATCTCGCGAACAGCATTGTCGGGCTGACGGTGGGTCCGTTGTCGGTCGGCCTGCTGACCGACTACGTATACAAGGATCCGCTGCGCATTGGATCGGCGCTGGCGCTGGTCGCGATTGTCATCGCGCCGATCGCGACCCTCCTGGCATACCAGACTCGCGCGCCGTTCGCGCGTCTCGTTAGTCGAGTGCCCGCGTAAACCTTCAACGGCCGGTCTTGATCTCAGTCGCGCCGAGCTGCTTCGCGAAGCGCCGCGCGAGCGCTTCGGGCTCACGGATCGTCTGCGCGCGCACTTCGATCGCCATCGCGTCCGTATCGACTTCTTCGGCGCCCCGACGAATCGCGGCCAGCCCGGCTGCGGCGATTGTCTCCGGCTTTTCCTTCGCACCTTTCACGTGACTCGCCATGCGCGTGTCGACCGACCCGACGAACAACGCCGTGACCGTCGTACCTTGTGCCGCCAGCTCGGCGCGCAGACAGGTCGACATCGCACGCGCCGCGAACTTGGATGGGCTATAGCCGCCCATGATCGGCACCGCGACCAGCCCGCCCGCGGACAATACATTCGCGATTGCACTCGGCCGACCGCGCGCCAGGGCCGGCGCGAACGCGCGGCACATCCCGAGCGGGCCGAAGTAGTTCACTTCCATCTCGGCTCGCGCCGCGCTGAGGTCGGGCGCAGTCAGCAACGTCTGCATCAGAAATTGTCCGGCGTTGTTCACGAGGATCGTGACGTCCGGGCAGTCGCGCGCGGCGCGCTTGATCGAGGCCTCGTCGGACACGTCGAGCTCTACGGCCACGATGCGATCCGGAGCTTCCTTCACGAGATGCGCAGCGCCGTCGCGTAGCCGCGTGCCCACGTAAACGCGACGCGCACCGGCAGCGACGAATGCACGCACGAATGCTTCGCCGATACCGCGATTGCCGCCAGTGACGAACGCTACCGAGTTCGTGATTTCCATCGTGTGAGCCTCTTCTAATTGAACCAGAAACTCTCGAATTCTTTCTCTACTCGACCTTGATCACATCCACATCCGGCGGCTCGGCGTAGAGCCGCTCCACGTCCGCGGCGCGGCGTGCCAGCACCGCGCTTCGATTCACTGTGCCCTTGTCGGACAGCTCGTGCGCGCCGGCGTTGGGCAGTTCCTGTAGCAAGAGCACGCGACGTACGCTCGTGCTCGCGCCAGGATTCGCTGCGTTGTGCCCGGCGAGCCGTTCGCGAATCTTGTCGCGCAAACCTTCAGCGCCTGCGCTCTCCAGCGCCGCGCGGTTCGGCCACGCGAGCACGGCGATGCTCGTATAGCCCTCGCCGCACAGAACCAGCTCGTCGACGAGTGGCGCGAGCCGACGCAGCAACTCGGCACGCAGTTGCCCGCCGCTGACCCAGGTGCCGCTGCCGAGCTTGAACTCCTCCGCGAGGCGACCGGCGAACGCCAGTCCTCGTTCGGGCCGCTGGGGATCGTGAAACACCGCGAGGTCGCCCATGCGGTAGTAACCTTCTTCGTCGCGGCTCTCGGCTGTGCGTTGCGGATCCCGCAAGTAACACGGAGTCACGACCGGGCCCGCAATGCGCACTTCGTAGCGCGTATCGACTGGCACGAGCTTGACGCTGATGCCCGGCATCGGCACGCCGAGTCCCACCTTGTCGCTCTCGAAGTGGATCGCGAGACAGCCCGAAGTCGTCTCGGTCGAACCGTAGGCGGAGATCAGCATGATTCGCTGGCCGGTCGTATCGACCGCGAGGCGCTGCAGCCGCTCGTAGATCGGCTGCGGCAAGCCCGCGCCGCCGTACAGCAGCACGCGCAGGTCGCGGAAAAATGTCCGCCGCAGATCCTCGTCCGCCTCCAGCGCTTCGACCAGCATCTGGTAGCCGAGCGGCACATTCACGTAATAGCTGCCGGGAACCTCGCGCAGATTGCGCAGCGCTTCCTGCCAGAGCGGACCGGGAACCGGTTTGCCCTCGTCGATGTAGAGCGTGCCGCCCGCGACCAGCGTGAGCATCTTGCCGAACGCGCCGGAGACGTGATTCCACGGCAGCCAGTCCATCGTCGTGCCGCGCCAGCCCGCGGCCGCGCCGATCGTTTGCAGCGCCTGCGCGATGTTCGCGGCGATGTTCGCGTAGGTCTGGACCACGGCTTTCGGCGGACCGGTGGAGCCGGACGTGAGCATGTACGCGGCATGGTCCTCGCCGCGCAGCGCCGCGATTCGCTCGGCGACTGCGTTTGTTGCCGGCGTCGCGAGCACCTCTGCCAGAGATGCGGCGCCGCGCGGCGCAGCTTCCGGCGTCGCAGTGAGGACGATCGCATCACCGAAGTCGACTTGCTCGAGCGCGCGTGCGAATGGCTTCGCGTTCTCGACGAAGATGACGCCCGGCCGCGTGAGCTGCACGACGTGCCGCAGCCGCGTGAAGTTCGCGTCCATGAGGCCGTAGTTGGCGCTTACGGGACAGGCCGGCACTCCGACTGCCATGCCGCCGAACTTCACCAGTGCGTGGGCGATCGAGTTGCCGGACAGCAGCAGGATGGGCCGATCGCGCGCGATACCTCGGTTCAGGAGCCATTGCGCGATGGCGTCCGTGTCCCGCTTCGTCTGCCTGTAAGAATGCGGCGTCCAGGCACGCTGCGGCCCCTGGCGCTGGACGAGATAGGGCTTGTCGCCGAGGCGCGCGGCCTGCGTAGCGAGCACGCGCGGCAGGCAAGGCTCGAACTCCTGCAGCGGAATGCGCGACCGCAGCACGATCGTGCCGTCGCTGCGCCGCTCGACCGCAAGATCCACCGGCAGGAAGTCCGTCTGCCGGAAAGGAACGGAATCGAGCCTTGTCAGTTGCATAACGAGACTTATAATCGAACGAGCCCGGAGCATCAACCAGCTGCATCAACCAGATGCGGCAAGCGCCCGGGCAGTATGAGGGGCTCCATGGATTTCGCCAGGCTCAAGAAGGTGATCGGCTTTTACGGCCGGTTTCTCGTCAGTTTTTCGGCGCTCGGTCATCGCGCCCGCGCGCTGTTCTGGCAGCCGCTGCGCGCCGATTTCACGGGTCAGACCTGGGTCGTCACTGGCGCAACCGGCGGCATCGGCCGCGCTGTCGTCGAAGGCGCGACGAAGCGCGGTGCGACAGTGCTCGCGCTCGCACGCAGCCATCAGAAGCTCGATGCGCTCGCTCGCGAGGCACCGGGACCGGGCCGCGTGATTCCGATTCTCACCGATCTCTCGCTGGTCGCAGACACGCAGCGGGCCGCGGCCGCAATCCTCGCGCGGGGTGCGCGGGTGAACGTGCTCGTCAACAACGTCGGGCTGCTGCTCGACGATCTCTCCGTGACTGCGGAAGGCTTCGAAACGTCGTACGCGACCAACCTGCTCACGCATTGGGTGCTGACCGAGGCATTGCTGCAGAGCTCGGCGCTCACACCGCAGGCGACGATCATCGAGATGTCCTCCGGCGGCATGTACAACGCGCCGCTGACGCTCGACTACATGGGCATGAAGGATCCCAAGAAGTACAACGGCGTGTATGCATACGCCGTGCACAAGCGCGGACAAGCTGAGCTGGTGAAGTACTGGCAGCAACGTCACGGCGCTACTGGCCTGCTCTGCTACGTGATGCACCCGGGTTGGGCGGATACGGACGGAGTGAAGACAGCGATGCCGAACTTCCGTCGGCGCTTGCGCAGTGTGCTGCGAGATGCCGAGCAAGGAGCGGATACGGCGATCTGGCTGGCAGCGACGCGACCGTCGCGCGAGGGACCGGAAGCGTTCTGGTTCGATCGCGGCCCGCGCAGCGCGCATGCGTTTCCGCACACGATGAAGAGCAAATATTCGCCGGAAGATCTCGCGAAGTTTCTGGCGAAGGAAGCAGCGAAGGTCGCGGAGCAACCTGTAGGTCGGGCTGTGGGTCAGGCTTCAGCCTGACAATCTTTCCCGCTTCAGCACCATTCCAGCCGCGACGCGGTCCCACGTGTCCGGCGTGATTCCCGCCTCCCTGAACGGAAACTTCCGCTGCTTGTTGGTCTCGGTCTTCGGAATCGCGTCGACCACTCGCACGAAGCGCGGCACTGCGAAGTACGGCATGCGCGGCGTCAGCCACTCGATCAGCGCTCGCGGATCGAGCGTCTCGCCGGACTTCGCGACGATGACCACCATCACTTCTTCTTCCGACTCGACCGGAATCCCGACTGCGATCACCTCGTCGACACCGGGATACGAGCGCACGGCCGCTTCGACTTCGAGTGACGAAACGTTCTCGCCGCGGCGTCGAATCGCATCTTTCAAACGATCGACGAAGAAATAGTTGTCAGCCGCGTCCTTGCGCAGGATGTCGCCGGTGTGGAACCAGCCATTGCGCCACGCACGTGCGGTCGCGTCGGGCAGGCCGTCGTAGCCCAAGTTGAACGTCCACGGCATCGTGCTGCGGACGACCAGCTCGCCGGGCATGCCGTCCGGCACTTCCATGTCGTGCTCGTCGACGAGCCGGCACTCGACGCCGGTGCGCGGCTTGCCGCACGCGCCGAACACGCTCGTGTTCAGCTCGCTGACGAGCGGTGCCGACAACTCCGTCATGTTGAAGCCGGTGAGATAGTCGATGCCGAAGCGATCGCGAATACTGACCATCTGCTCGTTCACCGGAAAGCCGGTCATGCAGCGGATCGGATGCTGCCGATCGTCCGGGCGCGGCGGCGACTTCATCAGGAACGCGCCCATGATGCCGATCAGGCCCGAGGTCGTCGTGCAGTTGCCGCGTCGGACCTGGTCCCAGAAACGATCGGTGCTGAAGCCGTCGACGAGATGGAACGCGCCCGAGCGGATCAGCGCGATCATGAGCGAGCTGGTACCGCCGACGTGGAACATCGGCAGATTCACCAGGATCCCTTCGCCTTCGCGCAGGTAGCCGTACACGACGGTCGCAGTCGTATAGAGCTGCAAATACGGCGACAGCACGCCTTTCGACAAACCAGTCGTTCCGGACGTGTAGATGATGGATTGAGCGTCCCACGGCTGCGGCTGGACGGAGTCATCCAGGTTCCGCGCGTCGCCTTCCAGTTCCTCGGTACCGACTGTGATGACGCGCTCGACGTGCCGCAGCGATAACCCCTCGAGTCGCTCGACGAGTGCCGGATGCGCGAGCACGAGCTTCGCCTGGCAGGCGTTGATCGTGTGCTCCAGCGACGCGCCGCGGTACGCGGTATTCAGCGGTACGAAGATTGCGCCGAGATAGTTGATCGAAAACCAGGCGCGCACCAGCGCCGGGCCGTTGGGCAACCACGCGACGACGCGATCGCCTGCTCGCACGCCGAGTGCTTGCAGCGCCGCCGCCTGTGCGCGCACGAGCTCACGGCACTCGCCCCACGACCATTGCGTTCCATCCTCGAACAACGCGATGCGCCGCTCGGGCACGCGCGCCGCACGATCGTCGAGAATGGCCTTGAGAACGCAGTCCTCGCGCCGCGGCATGCGCGGATCGAACCAGGGCGGATGCGCGGGCGGCGATGTCGACATGAGCGTGCTTTACGCAGTCGACGCCTTGTCCGGCCACAGCATTTGCCCGGGAATCCACGCAGCGTGAAAGCCGATGGGCACGCGACCCGGCAACGCGACGCGCGCGATCGGGCCTTTGCCGATGCGCTGTGCATCGAAAATCCAGGCTTCTGACTTGTAGTCCTTGCCGTGTGTCGCGAGCGTGACTACATAACCGCGGTCCTCTGCTCCGCCTCGCGTGCTCTTCGCGAACGGCGCCTCGTTGCCGTACCAGCCTTTCGGATACTCGTAGACTTCGTGCGACCCGCTCTCGTGGTCGTACTTCACCAGCCCGTCGAACACCAGTGTCTGCACGTCCGTTGGAATGCGCTGGTGATACGAGTAGCGCGTCTTCACGCCATACAGCTGAGTGTCGGGCAGACAGAACTCCACGTTGAGATCGTCTAGCTGCTGCTCGCGCTTCTCGCCGGTGCGCACGTTCATGCGCCAGCGACGCAAGTGACCGCGGTAGCGCAGGTACGCGAGCATCGAGCCGAGCGCGCCTTCGGACGGATCGCGGCGGATGGTCGGGTCCGGCTGGAAGCAGCCGTCCATCGTGATCCAGTCGCCCTCCTCCCACGCATTCACCATGTGCAGCACGTAGCCGGGCTCGAATTCGAACCACTTGATCTGCTCCTGCGTGCCGTAACGCGGGATCACGCCGAAGCGCGTCGGGACATCGCGATGGAATTCCACGACACGATGGCCGGTGTTACGCAGCACGTCGACGTCGTGATACAGCGGGAAGTCGTGCAGGATCGTGTAATTCGGCGTGATCGTCGTGTCGTGCGGCAGCCGCGGGCCCGCCAGCTCGACGCGCGTCTTGTGCTTCAGCTTGCCGTCGGCGCCGATGACGTAATAAGTGAGATACGACTTGAAGTCGCCATAGTCGTAGTTGATCAGCTCGCCGGTGCGCGGATCGCACTTCGCGTGTGCGTTGAACGTCGCGTCGAGGGCACCGCCAAACGTCTCGTCGGCCACCGTATCGAGTGTCAGCGGATCGAGCGCATAGTTATGGCCGGCGTTGTACCAGCCCGAGAGTACGCGGCCGTTGTGCCACGTCAGCGTCGTGTTGCTCGTGTCCTTGCAGTAGTCGGGGTTCGTTGCGCGTGAGCCGTCGCGCGGCAGATCGAATGGGCCCATGATGCCCGACAGCGTGACCCGACCGTTCTCGAGCTCATCGCGCAGCGCGCGCGTGCGCACCCAACGACGGATGTAGCTCGCTCGACCCTCCCGGAAATACACGGCGTGCACCATGCCGTCGCCGTCGAACCAGTGGTAGAGGCCCTTCGGCTCCAGCACCGGGTTCGGCCCGTTGCGCATGTAGGCGCCGCACAGGTCGGCCGGAATCTCGCCCGCGGTCACGTTCAGATCGACTGCCGTGATCTCGGAAATGACGGGCGTGTACGGCCCATGCAGGTAAGGATTGTCGACGCTGTCCACCCACGTCGGGCGGTCCGCCGGATCGACACTCGCCTCGTCCCGATACGTACGCATAATCCTGTTCCTACCTCGCGCTGGCCTGTATGCTGCCGACGGTTGCACTACGAGACTGACTGCCCATGGTACTGCCTATGAGCCTCGACGCCAACAAGAGACTGGTCCGCGAGTTCCTCGACCACTACGCGCACGCCCGCTACGACGCGGCGCTCGCCATGCTGGGTCCCGACTTGCGCTGGTGGCTGCCGGGACATGCGCAGGAATTTCCTGCTGCAGGCTGGGCCGACAAGACGACGGTGGAGCGCCGACTGGCAACCAACCTCAAGCTGCTGCCGCATGGGCTGGAGATCATCGTCGGGGACATGACCGCCGAGGGCGATCGCGTCGCCGTCGAGGCGGAGAGCAAGGCCAGGCTGGCGAACGGAACGCTGTACCACAACCGCTACCATTTCCTGTTCGTCGTGCGCGATGGGCGCATCCAGGTCGTCAAGGAATACCTCGACACGCTGCACGTGATGAACGCGCTCGGCAGCGCACGCGCGAGCCGCTGATTCAGGCAAGCGGTGGCTGCGTGGCTGCAGCAATCCGCGCAATCTCGCCGCGGATGACTTTGCCGAGCGGATTGCGCGGCAGCCGTTCGATGATGCGCACGCGCTCCGGCCATTTGAATACTGCAAGCTCGCGCGCGCGAAAGTGGACCTGCAGGGTTTCGACATTCACATCCTTCCCGGCTTTCGGCACCACGACCGCACAGATGCGCTCGCCGAGCACGTCGTCCGGGTAACCCACCGCCGCCGCTTCTGCGATGTCCGGGTGCTCGGCGAGCACCGCATCGATTTCGTCCGGCGAAATCTTCACCCCGCCGCGATTGATGAGCTGCTTCAAGCGCGCGACGAACTGGTAATAGCGGCCGCTGGCATCGATCTCGAACAGATCGCCGGTGCGGAACCAGCCGTCCGCAGTGAATGCACGCGCCGTGATCTCCGGCGCCGCGAAGTAGCCGTCGAATACAACCGGCCCGCGAATCTGCATCTCGCCCGGCCGCTGCGGCTCGACGATCTCTGCGCCGGTCTCAGGATCGACCAGGCGCGTATGTGTGATCTTGGCGATGCGCTGCGGCCAATCGAGCTCCTGCCGGCCGAAGCGCGGAAACAGCCGCGAGCGCGCTTCCGGATCCGGTGCCTCGGTTGGACCGCTGCACAGCGCGAGACCTTCGTTCGAGCCGAAGTTGTTGATGATCTCGATGCCGTAACGCTCCTTGTAAGCCTTGATCATCACCGGCGGCAGCGGCGCCGAGCCCGAGCCGACGCAGCGCAGACACGACAAGTCCACGCCATTCAGCAACGCTTCGTTCTGCAGCAACAGCATCAGGACCGCCGGCGGTGCAATCGCATACTCCGGCTTCTCCGTCGCGATCTGCTGCAGATACACCGGCAACTCGAACGGGTGATGCAGGATCAGCGTGCCCGCAGCACGCAGCCAACTCATGAAGCAACCGCCGAGCGCGGCCATGTTCACCAGCGGAAATGGATTCAGCAGCCGATCGCCGCGACGAATCTGCGCGCCGTCGTAATGACACAGGCTGCCGGAGATCCAGTGGTTGTGGGAGCGCGGCACGCCCTTCGGCACGCCTTCGGTGCCCGACGTCCAGCAGATCGTAACGATGTCGTCTGCATTGACGCTCGCCGCGCGCTCGAGCTCGAGCACGCGGACCGCGTCGGTCGGATTTGGCTCAGGAACGAATGCTTGCGTCCCTGGCGGCGTCTCGCGGCCGAGCACGAGCACCTGCGGCCCGCCAGTCAGCGTCGTCGCCAGACGCGCGTGCTCCGTTCCCTTGAACGCGAGCACGGTGAGCACTGCGCGTGCGCGAGTCAGCTTGCACAGCGGCTCGATCTCGCCGCGACGGAATTGCATCGGCACGGGACTCACGACCACGCCGAGTCGCGCGCACGCGAGATATACAGCCACGTATTCGACGACGTTCGGCAGCTGGGTGATCAACACGTCGTCGCGTTTCAGGCCCGCATCCGCGAGCGCGACCATAGTTGCATCGACGAGCGCAGCGAGCGAGCGCCAATCCAGACGCCGCGGCGCCGCGCCGTCGAGCGCGACGCGATTGGGGGGGTCTGCTATCGCAAGTCGCGCCGGCTCGACGGCGGCTGATTCAGCGAACAGATCGCCAATACACTGCTCGGACCACGCACCGCTCGCGCGATATTCAGCCGCGAGATGCTGCGGAGTCGTGCGCATCTGCCCTCCCGCGGCGGCGTCAGCTCACGCCGCCGGCGGGCGGTTCAACTGGAAGTAGTCCCGCCAGCGCGCAATCTTGCCGTCGCGAAACTCCATCGCGCCCATGTAGCGGTTCATGACACGGCTGTCGTTGGTCGTGTCCGTGTACTCCTCCCAGCCTTCCATGAGCAGGGTGTCGCCGCTCTGCGCGAAGGTCTCGATCTTCCACACGGCATCCTTGGAGCGGCCCCAGTAGTTGTCGAGAAAGCGGCCGAGACCTTCCGGGCCCTTCACCGGCTTCGAGCCCACGTGATAGTGGTACTCGAGGTCGGGCGTGACCATCGCCAGGATCGCGGCGCGATCGCGCCGCTCCGCCAGGTGCTGCAGTTTCTTCACGAGCTCGATATAGGCTGACATCTAGAACTTCCAGCTGAAGTCGACGCCGTAGGTGGCGGGCGCCGCGAACTGCGACACCTCCTCGCCGAAGAACGAGATGATGTTCACGCGATACAGCTCATCCGTCACGTTCTTGCCCCACAGTGCGACGGCCCACGGCGAGCTCGGCGGCGACAGCGCGACGCGCACGTCGAGCAAGCCGTAGGCGTCTTCTTTCGCGATGTTGTCCGTCGCCCAGAACATGTCGCTCTGCCACGTGTAGTTCACGCGGAAGTTGAGCGCATCGCCCAGCTGACCCAGCGGCAGAGTGAGGTCGACGCCGCCGGTCAGCTGCGTTTCGGGAGTACGCTGCAGGCGATTGCCCGAGCTGTTCAGGTTGAGGCCGGTCGTCGGGTCGATCGCAGACTCGATGAAGTCCTTGTAGGTGGCATCGACGTACGAGCCGGCGAGCGACAGCCGCAACCGATCGGTGGCGGCAAACAGGAACTCCGCCTCGACGCCCTTGATCTCGGCGCTCGCGGCGTTGTCCGTGATGTTGCACAAGCAGGCTGCGTTGGTCTGCGTGACCTGCAGATCCTTGTAGTCCATATAGAAGACGTCGGCGTTCAAGCGCATGCGGTTGTCGAGAAAGTCCGTCTTGACGCCGATCTCGTAGTTGGTCGCAGTTTCCGGATCGAACGGCGTCGTCGCCTGCGCGACGTTGGCCGGCGTATCGTCGAAGCCGCCGCCTTTGAAACCCTTGGCAACGGTCGCGTACGTAAACAACGTGTCGGTGACCTGCCAATCGAGAGTCGCTTGCGGCGTGGTCTCGCTCCACTCCTGCGAGTAGTCGGTCGCGAAGCCGGTGCCTGCCGAGAAGATCCACTGGTTCGGCGCAACGCACGCTGCCGGCTGCCCGCCAGTGGCCGTGCGGATGATGGTGCCGTCCGGCGCGCGGCACAGACCTTCGATCGTCACGTTCGGCCGCGGATCGTTCGGGCTGAAGCGGTCGCCGGTCGCGACCACGAAGCCGCTGACGTGACCTGACTTCTTGTCGTGCGTGTAGCGCGCACCGACGCTCAGCTTCAAGGCGTCGGTGAACTTGAAGCCGATCTGCGCGAAGCCGGCGTAGTTCTCGATCTTGCCGTCGTTCTCCCAGCGGTTCTCGCCCGACAACGTCGACAACGGGTTGTTGCCGCCCGGGATCACGCTGCCGAGGAAGTTCTCGCCGATGAAGCGGTCGACCTTGTTGATGTCGTCGCTCTTGAAGTAGACACCGCCGATCCAGTCGAAGCGGCTGTCCGGATCGTTGGACGTGAGCCGGAACTCCTGGCTGAACTGCTGCACATCCGCGTCTTCGCCGACGGGCTGCGCGAACAGGAACTGACCGTTGTTGGAGGTCGCCGCGCGCGTGCCGTACGTGGCGTTCATGAACGCGATGTACTGTGCCCATTGCGCCGTATCCCAACCGAGCGCCTCCGGGCCTGCTCCGGTCTGGTCGTACACCTGCTGACCTTCACCGTCCTTGTATCCGGTGAGCGAGTTGAACGTGAAGCCTGTTGCCTCGTACTGAAGATCGAGCGTGGCGCCGAAACCGTCGCGCTTCATGAACTGTTGGATGCGCGGCTGGCCCGCGTACTGAATGCTCTGCGCAACGTCCTTGCGCGGATCGTTGAGGCCGAGATACAGACGCAGGTTGCTCCACGGACGCGTGCAGTTCGTCCGCAGGTACGTGGTCTCGCACGAGGCCGTGCCGCCGGCCACGGCAACCGTGTTGAGACCGTTGGTCTCGTCATGGTTGTAGTCGAGGGCGAGGCGACCGGTGAACTTCGAGCCGTCGGGCCCGTACAGGAATTGCAGGCGGCCCTGATACGACTCCAGATCTTCGACGTCGCGATGGTGCAGAATGTCCTCGGCATAACCGTCGTGCTTGCGGCCCTGGAACGAAAGGCGACTCGCCCACGAGTCGTTGAGGCCGCCGTTGACGAAACCGGACACGAGCATCGAGTTGTAGTTGCCGTAGCTCAGCAGCACGTTGCCGGAATTGTCGAAGGTCGGCTTCGCGGTGATGACGCTCAAGGCGCCGCCCACCACGTTCTTGCCGAGCAGCACGCCTTGCGGGCCGCGGATGACCTCGATGCGCTCGAGGTCGTAGAAGTCGTAGTTCAGGTCGCCGGTGCGGCCCATGTACACGCCGTCGACGAAAGTGCCGACCGACGGATCGGCCGTCGGCGAGTCCAGACGCGTGTTGGTGATGCCGCGGATGTTCAGCTCTGCGTCGAGCGGCGTCAGCGCGGTGAGCGAGAATGCCGGCACGTTTGCGGCCAGGTCGTTCACGGTGAAGATCTTGTTCTCGACCAGCTGCTCGCCGCCGTAGGCGCTGATCGCGACCGGCGTCGTCTGCAGGTCGGTCTCGCGCCGCTGTGCAGTGACTGTCACTGTTTCGAGTGTCGGAGTCGTCTGCTGCGCATACACCGCTGGTACTGAAGCGGCGAACGCAGCGGTGCCGAGCAGACCGGAGATGACGGCGCGAAGCGTGCGCGCGCGATGGGTATCGAAGCTCATCATTGCCCCCTTGAAGTCTCTTGTAGCGTTCAGCTTCGTGCGGTCTGAACTAACTTGCATAACGAGACGTGGTCAGTCTACCCGCCCCCGCGCTGTAGTTGCAAGGCGCTGGGCACGGCAAAAAAGCCCGGCGCGGCCGCACACACCGCCGGGATCGCATGCAATGCGACCGCGACCGTGGCGTCCACCGCCGCGCGCATGTGCGGTGCGGCAGGGTCCGGGTCCTCCAGTGCAATAGTCGCTTTCACATTCGGACGTCCACTGATCTCGATACGCCAGGCAGCCGCTTCCCGATGGCTGGCGCCGTGCAACGCCGGGTCGGCAGTCCAGGTGACCGAGTGCAGCACCTCGACGCCGGATTCGAGCCGCGCGCGCCAGCGCCACTGTGTCGCAGCGACCGTGCCCTGCGCAATCGTGCCGGCGCGTATGCGAATCTCGCGCGGCGCAAGTGTGACGGTGTGTTCGGGAGTCAGCGCGGCTACGCGCGATCCCAGTGCGTCCGCGACCGAGTGCAGGACCTCCATGAACAGCTCTCCGTACATCCCGGCGATCGGCTCCCGCGTCACGTCGCGCTCGGCCGGATCCGCGCCGAAGCCCATGAGCCCGAACACGAATTCGGGCGCCGGCATGCTCGATGCGTCCGCTACTTCATAGCACGCGACAGATTGCAGCTGCGCGCACAACCCGGTGAGCAGTGTGGCGACCTGCTCGGCGATGAAACCGGGATTCAGGCCGACGCCAGCCAGCGTGCTCGCGCCGCGTTTGCAAGCTTCGAGCAGCGGGCCAGCATAGGCAAGTCCATGACACGCCGGATGGTGGAAACCCGCAGTCGAGATCACGTTGATGCCGGCCGCGAGCAGCGCGACTACGTCGGCGTTCTGCTTTTCGTACGGCAGCGTGATGCGCGACATGTGCAGCACGACGTCCGGGCGCAAAGCGAGGATGTCCTCGAGCCGATGGGTGGCACGCACGCCCGTGGGCGGCCGGCGGGCGATCTCCCCGGCATCGACGCCGACCTTGCGCGAGTCGTACACGTACACGCCGACCAGTTCGAGATCAGGATGGTCGATCACGCGCCGCAGGGCGGTGCGCCCCATCGAACCAGTGGCCCACTGGACGACGCGATACTTGCGTGACGGCTTCAGGAGCGGCGAGGAAACCACGGGAAGAAGCCCGGCGTACGGGCAACGTAGGCGGCGTAGTCAGGACGCGCACGCGACATGCGCTTCTCGAGCAGCTTCTTGCCGGTGACGTTCAGCAGGAAGTGCGTCATCAGGATCGGCGAGAACACGGTCGCCAGGCCGACCAGGTGATCGCAGGCGATCAACCACAAGCCCCACCACAAGCACGCGTTGCCGAAGTAGTTCGGGTGACGGCTGTATCGCCACAAGCCGTCATCGAGCACGCGGCCGCGATTCGCAGGATTGGCTTTGAAGCGCGCGAGCTGCCAGTCCGCAATCGCCTCGAACAGAAAACCGATGATCCAGAGCGCGGTGCCGACCATCGCCGCAGGGCCGAGCGCCGGCGGCTGTGCGAGATACTGCGCAAGCTGGACTGGCATCGAGATCAGCCAGACTAGGGCTCCCTGCAGCAGGAAGACCTTGGTCAGCGTGTGCCAGTGCAGGTTAGTTGGAAAGCGGTTGCGATACGCAGCGGTGTAGCGAGGATCCTCGCCTTTGCCATGATTGCGCCAGTAGAGATAGATGCCGAGCCGAGCCGCCCACAAGACAGTGAGCACCGTGACGAGCGTGCGGCGCACTTCGACGCCGGCGCCGTCGCCGAGCGCGTAGCCCAACATGTAGCCAACTAGGGCGACGATGCCGAATGCCGGCCCCCAGAAGATGTCGATGATGCTGGCGTCGCGCAGGCGGATACTGAGCAGCCACAGCGACAAGACGCACGCGAGCAGCACCACGGCGGTCACCCACAGGTTCTGCCCGAGACCCGGCGCGATTCCCCCCATCCGCCCCCCGCTTCAGCAACTGATCAGCTTTCCGTCCCCGGTCAGTCTTATAATGCCAGTGACCCGCAGCACGCAACCCCGGAGCCGCTCATGACCGACGAAACTCGTGCCGCAGCATTGGATCGCATGCTCGCCCGCGACGCCATCCGTGAAGTCCTCGCGCGTTACGCACGTGCGATCGATCGCGCCGACAGCGCGCTGCTGAAGTCCTGCTACTTCGACGACGCTATCGAAGAGCATGGGAGCTCGTTCACGGGGCGAGCGCACGATTATGTCGATGCAGCCATTCCGAAGGTCCGCAACATGGGCGTGATGCAGCACCTGCTCGGCAACTGCCACATCGAGCTCGATGGCGACCGCGCCTACGTCGAGACATACATATGGACTTTCCTGCGCGTGGAGCGCGACGGCCGCAGCTGGGACACGTTCACGGGTGGCCGCTTGAACGATAAGTTCGAGCGCCGCAACGGCGAATGGAAAATCGCGCACCGGCGCACGGTGTTCGACTGGAATCGCGACACGCCGGCGAGCGAAGGCTGGTGCCTGGGCTACATCGACACGCGCTCCGCTGGCGTCCTGCGCGGCCGCAAAGACACGTCGGACCCGACGTATGAGAGATTCTAGGGAGGTTGGACCAAAATTCGCGCGCGGGCGGACAGAAATCGGAATTACTCTCGCAAAGACGCAGAGATCGCCAAGGACGAGGCAAGATGATTGAGAACGAGATCGGAAGATATGTAGTCGATGTGGCATTCAAGATTCACAAGAACGTGGGATCGGGCCTGCTGGAGACGGTCTATGAAGTCATCCTTGCGTTCGAACTTCGACGGCGCGGCTTGAGAGTCGAAAGACAGATTTCGATTCCAGTGACGTACGAAGGACTCAAGTTCGACGAGGGATTTCGCGTCGATCTCGTCGTCGAAGAGAAGGTTATCGTCGAGCTGAAGTCCGTCGAAAGACTGACCAATGCGCACAGGAAACAGCTGTTGACCTACCTGAGGCTCGCGGACAAGAGACTTGGCTACCTGCTCAACTTCGGCGCAGCCCTGATGAGAGATGGACTTGTCCGTGTCGCCAACCGTCTCAGCTAGCGAATATGAATTCCGGCCCCTTGGCGATCTTGGCGTCTCTGCGAGAGTTTCTCCCCAGCTACCTACCAATAATTAAGCTGACCGTCGTCGTCGCGCTGCCGCCGATATTCAGCGTCGCAAACGTCTTCGCTCCTTCCACCTGATACTCCCCCGCCGTGCCCGTCGTCTGCTTGAAACAATCGAGGGCCATCCGCACGCCCGTCGCGCCGACCGGGTGACCCGCGCCGATCAATCCCCCGCTCGCATTCACCGGAATCCTGCCTCCGATCTCGATCTCTCCCTCTTCGATCGCGCGCCAACTCTGCCCCGGCGCCGTGATGCCGAAGTGGTCGATCGCCATGTACTCCGTACTCGTGAAGCAATCGTGCGTTTCGATTCCATCGAGCTGCTCCACCCCTACAATGCCTGCGCGCTTGAACGCATCAGTCACCGCGCCACGCACATGCGGGAACACATACTGCTGGCCCGCGCTCGCCTGCACTTTCGCCGCATACGTGATCGGCGCGGTGCGATGTCCCCAACCCTTGATGTACGGCAGCACGTCGAGATCGATGCCGAGTCGCTTCGCATGCTCGCGCGCACGCGCTTCGCTCGCGAGGAACATCACCGCGGCGCCGTCCGTGATCTGGCCGCAATCCTGCTTCCGCATGCGGCCTTCGATCGTCGGATTTGCAGCCTCGTCCTGCGTGAAGCTGCGGTCGTTGAACTGCCAGCGACGCGTCTGCGCATTGCGATTGCGGCGGCCGTTGGCGAAATTGATTTCAGCGATGCGCGCGAGATGTTCCTGCTTCAAGCCGAAGCGGCGGTCGTATTCGTCAGCGACATCGCTGAACACTCGCGGCCACGGGTAGCGGGCTTCCTGGTACTCGTGGCCCGCCCACATCGCCGGCCCACCGATGTACTGCGCGGCCTGTTCGCCGGGCACATTGCGCATCTGCTCGATGCCGACCACGGCCGCGAGCCCGTAACGCCCTGCTTCGATATCCGCCGAAGCAGCCAGCATCGCGAGGCTCCCCGACGCGCACGCGCCTTCGTGCCGCGACGCCGGCAACCCTGCGAACGCCGGATCGCACGCAGCGAACAGACCGCCGAGGTGACCTTGGTTGCAGAATAATTCGGCGGCGAAGTTGCCGACGTGCGCAACTTCGATGTCCTGCGGCTCGAGCTTCGTCTCGGCCAATCCCTGCAGGACCGTATGGCGCATCATGTCGGCGATCTCCATGCCATTGCGCGCCCAGTTGTCGGCAAAGTCGGTCTGATAGCCGCCGAGCAAGTACACCCGAGTCGTCATTTCGCTTCTCCCGCGAGCGCGCGGAAGCGTGCGCTCGCTCGTACATATTCCTCTTCGAGCCGCTGCACGATCGTCGCGACCGGCTCGATCGCGCGAATCACTTGCAGCCCCTGACCGCAGGCCCACAGATCGCGCCAACGTTTGTAGGCGTCGCCGCCGCGCGTGTCGTAGTTGCGCGCAGCTGCGACGTCGAGCATGCGCGGATCCATGCCGCAGGCCTGCAGACTCGGCGCCAGCCACGACGCCGCGGTTCCCGTGATCGCAGCGCTGACGACCAGGTCGTCCGGGCCGCAATCGACGACCATCTGCTTGTACTGCTGCACGGCGCGGCTTTCCAGCGATGGCAGGAATCGCGTGCCCATGTACACGAAGTCTGCGCCGGCAGCGATCGCGCCGGCAATGCCAGCGCCGTCGGCGATGCCGCCGCCGACCACGATCCAGCCATCGAAGAACTCACGTACGGCGGAGATGAAGGCGAAGGCGCTCAAGTGACCCGTGTGACCGCCGGCTCCGGCGGAAATGCACGCGAGGCCATCGACGCCCGCTGCGGCGGCCTTGCGCGCAAGATTCAAGTTCACGACATCTGCGAAGACCAGCCCGCCGTAGTCATGTACGACCTGCAGCGCAGGCTTCGGCGAGCCGAGCGCAGTGATCACGATCGGCGGCTTGTGACGACGCACCAGCTCCAGATCGTCGCCGAAGCGCGTGTTGGTCGAATGAGTGATGAGGTTCGCGACCCACGGACCGATCGGTCCATTCGCCGTGGCGCGAGCGCTGTCGAGTTCTTGCGTGATCGTGGTCATCCACTGATCGAGCTCCTGACTCGTGCGGCAGTTCGGAGTCGGGAAGGCACCGGCAATGCCGGCCTCACAGGATGCAACGACGAGCTCGGGTCCCGACACGAGAAACATCGGCGCCGCGAACACTGGCAGGCGCATCGGGAACGGCCAGGGACGACGAGGTGTGTCGGCAGGAGCAGCGCTCATTGCCAAAGACTAGCAGCGCTCGATCAACATTGCCGCACCGACACCAGCGGCGCCGCTCGCAACTACCAGGCCCGTCGTTCCGCCGCGCGCTTCGAGCACGTCGAGCAGCGTCGACAGCAGAATTCCGCCGCTCGCCCCCATCGGGTGACCCTTTGCAAGGTGGCCGCCTGCGACGTTCACGCGTTCGGGATCGACATCGCGATCGCGCAGGAACTTGGCGATCGTCACCGCGAAAGCTTCCATGAACTCGATGCAGTCGACATCACGCAGCTGCATCCCCGCTTGCCTGAGCACCTTATCCATCGCACCGCTTCCCGCGAGCAGCGATGCGTACGGATCGCCGCCGCTCTCGGCGTACGCGACGATGCGAGCTCGTGGACGGCGCGAGCTGTTCCGCTCACCGACGAGTGCCAACGACGCGCCATCGCAAATCGGTGGCGCGTGCGCGATTGTGTGGCGATGATCGACGCGGCGTCCGAGTGCAGCCGCATAGGAATTTGCGAGCTCGGCGAAAGCCGGCTGCATTGCCGCGAGACTCGCGGCAGACGTCTGCGGCCGCACGCACTCTTCGACCGCGAGTGCAGTCCCATCAGGTCGAGTCATCGGAATTCGCGAGCGAATGAGTGCCGGGCTCTTCTCGGCAGCCGCGGCCCGCTGCTGCGAGCGTAGCGCGCAGGCATCGAGCGCTGCACGGTCGATACCCTCGTCTTCAGCCAGTCGGTCCGCCGCCAGCGCGACGGGGATGTATCGACTGCGCTCCGGCATCGTCGCATCGGTGTAGTAGTCGGCACTATCCGCCATGAACGGGACGCGCGACATCATCTCGACGCCGCCGGCCAGAGCGTTGTGCATTTGCCCCGAGCTGACCAACGCAGCGGCCTGGCCGATCGCAGTCAGGCTCGACACGCAATAGTTGTTCAGCGTGTAAGCAGCCGCTGTATCCGGCAAGCCGCTGTGCAGTTTCGAGACCAGCGCGATATTGCCGCCTTGCGCGCCGATCTGGCCGACGCAACCGAGCAGCAACGCCTCGGCGCGTCCGCAGGCTTCGTCGTCGAGACGAGCTTCGAGCGATGCACAAAGCTGCCGAACGAGCTCTTGGGGTTTGAGCGGCGCGAGGCCGCCGTCGGCGCGCGCCTTGCCGCGCGGCGAGCGCACGACGTCGAACAGGTATGCGGTGCCGGCGGAGCTCATGGGTGCAAACGAGGCTAGCACCCGCGAGTCTCGTAACGCAAGTTACACGGTCCGAGGCTCATCGAAGGATTCAGGTGGCGAGCGACGTCCAACACTCCCCAGGATCATTCATCGCAGGAGGAGCGCATGCGTACCGTGAATTTCTTGCTGCCGGCCCTTATGGCCGCACCCCTCGCTTCGGCTTCCCAGTCCACCGTCCACGAGCTCCTCGCACAGGGTAAGTTCTGCTCGGCTACCGCGCTGGCGGTGTCTCGCGCTTGCAGCAGCCAGACGGCCGATGACTATTGGATCGGTGTCGGCATCTGTATCAACGAATCCGACGGTCGCGACCGGGCCGAGTGCAACGCCGACGTCAGGGACAGCTTCGACGAAGCAACCAAAGAATGCGCAGCGCAGCTCAAAGCACGCGAGGCACTGTGCAAGCAGGTCGGCGAGGGCCGCTACGATCCGGAGTTCGAGGAGGCCGACTTCGACACCGACTTCCGCAACCTGACGAATCCCAACCCCTACTTCCCGCTCGGCATCGGCAATCGCTGGGAATACCGCAGCGCGGAGGAAACGGACGTCGTGCAGATCCTGAACCGGACCAAGCTGATCGACGACGTGCGGTGCATCGTCCAGCGCGACGAAGTTTCCCAGGACGGCGTCATCACCGAAGGAACCAACGACTGGTTCGCGCAGGCCAAGGACGGCACCGTCTGGTATTGCGGCGAGGAAACGGCGGAGTTCGAGACGTTCGAGGGCGATCGGCCGATGAAGCCCGAGCTCGTCGACATCGACGGCTCGTTCAAGGCAGGCCGCGACGGCGACAAGCCCGGCATCATCTTTCTTGCGAACCCGATGCCCGGCCAGGTCTATATCGAGGAGTCGTCGCTCGGCAATGCGGAGGACGCAACGAAGATCCTCTCGATCGACTATTCGTACGGCAAGAACCCGAAGCTCGATCAGCTGGTACCGCCGAAGCTCGCGCAGCTGCTGTGCAAGAAGGACTGCGTGGTCACGCAGAACACCTCATCGCTGGAGCCCGGCGTGATCGAGCGCAAGTACTATGCGTCGGGCATCGGCGTATTCCTCGAGACCGCGCCGCAGACCGGCGAAGTCGTGCGCCTGGTGAAGTGCAACTTCGATCCGAGGTGCGCACTGCTACCGCAATGAAGCTGCCCTCTTCAATGGTGCGCTAGTGTCGATGCGTTTGCCGCCGACCAGGTACGTGTGCAGGTCGGCGGCGAAGCGCTTCATCTTCTCTTGCAGCTGCTTGTTCCGCCGCAGCAGCCAGTTGTAGCCGATGACCGCCGGTACCGCGACGAACAGGCCGATGGCGGTCATGATCAGCGCCTCGCCGATCGGCCCGGCGATCTGCTCGATGCTGGTCTGCCCGGAAAGCGAGATCCGCTGCAGCGCGTTGTAGATGCCCCAGACCGTGCCGAGCAGGCCGACGAACGGCGACACCGAGCCGGTGGTCGCCAGGATCGCGAGTCCGGCGACCAGGCGATTGGCCACGCTCTCGATCGAACGATACAGCGACACCGTGATCCAATCGTTCAGCGAGACCTGCTCCGCGAGTTGCCCTTCATGATGTTGTGCCGCGCGTATGCCGTCCTCGACCAGCATCCGGAAGGCGTTGTCGCGCCCGGACAGCGTTGCCATCCCGTCCCACGGATTGCCCGCAGCCCAGAACTTCTTCTGCGCCTCCGCATACGACTTCGCGATCAGGCGCTGGTCCCAGAGCCGCGTCAGGATGACGAACCACGAGGCCAGCGACATCATCGACAGCACGATCAACACCGCGATCGACAGGCCGTCGGCCTGCTCGAGCAGCTTCAGCAATCCGGTCGGACCGGTCTCGGGGTTCTGCGCGATCAGTGGCTCGGCCATGGCTGCCTCCAAAAGATCTGGACCACATGCGTCGTAATCACTATGACACTTGTAGTAGATGCTACGCAAGCGCTTGCGACCCACTTACACCAGGCGTAGGCTCAGCGCATGCCTTCCGCCAAGCTCAGCAGGCTGGAATTGAACATCATGGAGGCACTGTGGACGCGCGGCGCCTGCTCCATCCGTGAAATCCACGATGCCTTCCCGAAGCGCGGCCGTCCCGCTTACACCACGGTGCAGACCATGGTGTATCGGCTGGAAGCCAAGCAGATGGTTCGCCGCGCCAAGAAGATCAGCAACGCGCACATCTTCGAGGCCGTGATCAGCCGCGACGCCGCGCATCGCCGCCTGGTCGACGACCTGCTCGGCCTGTTCGGCGGCCAGGCCCAGTCGGTCATGGCGCACTTGATCGAGTCCGGCAAGCTGACGCTGGACGACATCAAGGCGGCCGAGAAAACCTTGAAGGACGCTACTCGCAAGGATCGCAGCTGATGGTCGCGTTTCTACTCACCCACCTGTGGCAATCGACGCTCGTACTGCTCGGTGCGTGGGTACTGGCGCGTGCGTGCAAGCGCAACGCGGCCGCCGTTCGTTACTGGATCTGGTTCGTCGCTTCAGTGAAGTTCCTCGTCCCGCTCGCACTGTTGCAGCAACTCGGCGATCGTCTCGGTCGCTCCTTGCCTGAGCCGTTGCCGGTCGACGCCGCGCTGGTCGAGAGCGCGAGCGCCGTGTTCGTGCCGGCAATGCCGCGCGACCTCGCGACTTCCGATGCCGCGATCTCCCAGGTCCTGCTGATCGCCGCGGCAATCTGGGCGCTGGGCGCGGCGCTATTATTCTTGCGGTGGTTTTTGCAGTGGGGCTCGATCCGCGGCCGCCTGAGCTTCGCGCCGGAAGTATCTGTGGATTTGCCCGCTCCGGTGCGCATCACGTCGAGTGACCTGCCGCCGAGCGTATTCGGTATTTTCCGCCCGGTCGTGATCCTGCCGCGCGAGGTCATGCACTCGCTGACGCCGGCGCAGCTGCGCGCGGTTCTCGCGCACGAGGCCTGTCACATTCGCCGCCATGACAATCTGACCGCTGCGATTCATCACTGCGTCCAGATCTTGTTCTGGTTCTATCCGCCAGTGTGGTGGATCGGCGCGAACCTGCTGCGCGAGCGCGAAGCGGCCTGCGACGAAGAGGTTGTTGAGCAAGGCCATGAGCAAGAGGTCTACGCGGAGTCGATCTTGAATGCATGTCGCTTGGGCATCATGGCACGACTTTCCACCGTCGCTGCGTCGACTGGCGGCGATCTGCATGAACGCCTGTCGTCGATCATGAGCCAAGAGCGCGCCAGGCCGATCACTAACGAGCGTTTCACGTTGCTGTTCGCTGCGGCGACGCTACTGGTGTCAGCGCCGCTTGCGGCCGGAATTGCCCACGGCGCTTTCCGTGAAGCCTCGGACATGGGCCCGGTGACCTTCGAGGCAATCACCCTCACGCGGTCTGCATCAGGCTGGTGGCCGAGCGCCCAATTCGATCCGGCGCACGGACGGTTACGGCTGCAGAACTACTCGCTCCTGCAGCTGATCGTAGCGGCGTACCCCTGCTCGATCGTGAACGACGAGACGGCCGGCCTCGATCGCATTCGCTATGACATCGATGTGCAGTGGCGAGGCGAGGACGGCACGAGCGAACGTCATCTGTATCGCGCGCTGCTGAAGCAGATCTTGCAGAACAACTCGAATCTGGAAGTCCACGTCAGGGATCTGTACTAGCTCAGGCCTGCCCGGCGTAGACCCTCGAGATACCGCTCGATGTGCTGCGACTCCCTTATATAGAACAGTCGCTCCCGCGCGAACGAGCACGAAAACCCCGGCTTGCGCCTCATCAGCTCTGCGATTGCTGCCGCCGACTCCGCGGGCCGCTGCAAGTAGCCGAGTGCCGCGACGCGGTGTGCGAACGCCCAGTAGTGGCAATTCGGCACCCGTGTCGCCTTCGTACCCCACTCCACTGCGGACTCGAACTCCCCCGCCAACAGGTGCGCCAGCGCACGATAGGCATAGCAGCTCCAGCGTTGCGGATCGTGTGGACTGAGCTGGATCGCCCGCTCGAAGCACGGCATCGCCTCGCGAAAGCGACCCTCGTATGCGAGCGAATCGCCCAGTCCGCAGTACACGACCGCCAGATTGGGATTCAGCTCCACGGCCGATTGCAGCTCGGCGATCGCATCCTCGTAGACCTTGCCCGCGAGTAACGCCCGGCCGCACGCGAAGTGCGTCATCGCGTCGCGCTCGTCCAGTTCTACGGCCTTGCGTGCGGTCGCGATCGCGTTGTCGAGCCGCGCCGTATTCGGCTCGGCATCGAAGTAGACCATCTCTAGCACTTCCGCGTAGGCCAGCCACGCATACGCCTGCGCCAGCTCCTGGTCGAGCTCGATAGCGCGACGAAAGAAACGCTGCGCCTCCTGGTTGTCGGTCGCCGTCGATTGATAGAAATGCTTCATGCCGAGATGAAAGCAATCCCAGGCACGCAAGGCCGAGTGCGACTTGCGCGTCGCGCGCAGGCGCTCGGCATTGCCGACCTCCGGCTCGATCCGCGCGGCGATGGTCGCGACGATCTGGTCCTGCACTTCGAAGATCGAATCGAGCTCGCGATCGTACTGATCGGCCCAGACATAGGCGCCGCTCTCAGTTTCGACGAGCCGCACTCTGATGCGTACGCGCATGCCGGCCCTGGCGACGCTCCCTTCCACGACATAGTCGGCGCGCAGATCCGCACCGGCGCGACGCACGTCGACAGTGTGTCCGCGGAACGCGAAGCTCGGCGAGCGTGCGACGACGAGCAGCGAGCGATGCTTCGACAGCGCCGTGATGATGTCCTGCGTGATCCCGTCGGAGAAGTACTCCTCGTGCGGATCGCGGCTCACGTTCTCGAAGGGCAGCACCGCAACTGTCGGCCGGCTGCTGGCTTGCGAAGCCTGCACGCTGGACGTTACCCGCGGCAGGAACCGATAGCCGCGGCGATGTCGTGTCTCGATGAAGCGTGGCTGGCGGGAATCGTCGGCCAGCACCCTGCGCAACTCCTGGACGCAAGCGACGAGCGCATCATCGCTCACGACAGTGTCATGCCACACCGAGTCGAACAGAGTCTGCTTCGGCACGAGCTCGCCAGCACGATCGAGCAGCGCGCCGAGCACTGCAGCCGCCTTTGGCGTCAGGCTCATTTCCTGCGGACCCCGCCACAAGCGGCCGGTGGCGGGCTCGAAGCGAAACGGATCGAAGCTCAGACTGGCTTGCATCGTCGGTTCCTGCAATGTAGTCGGCCGGCTGAATCTCGGCACACTTCCGGCATTCCCTCGGGACTTCGCGCGCGCAGCTCCGTTACGGTGCTCCGATGAACGCAAAGATCGATGTGCGCGAGCTGCAGAGCAAGGTCAAAGAGATGTACCGCGATGTCGCGACGAATCCGCGCGGCTCCTTCCATTTCGAGATGGGGCGTGCACTGGCGCAGCGGCTCGGCTACCCGGCCAGCGATCTCGACTGGGTCCCGGCCGAAGCCATCGAATCGTTCGCCGGCGTCGGGCATTTCTTTCATCTCGCAGCGCTCCAACCTGGCGAAATCGTCATCGACCTGGGGAGCGGCTCGGGCACGGACAGCTTCATCGCGGCGCTCAAGGTCGGTGCGAACGGCCGGGTCGTCGGCATCGACATGACGCGCGAGCAGCTTGCGAAGGCCGAGCGCCTGCGCCGCCAACACGATTTTCGCAATCTGGCCTACCTCGATGGCTACATCGAAGAAACCGGGCTGGAACCCGACACGGCCGATTGCGTCATTTCCAACGGCGTCATCAATCTCGTGCCCGACAAGACCCGTGTCTTCGATGAAGCCGCGCGCCTGCTGCGGCCCGGCGGGCGGCTCGCGATCGCCGACATCGTTACGGACTTGCAGCTGCCCGACAGCATCGTGTGCAACACCGACCTGTGGGCGGCATGCATCGGCGGCGCCGCGCAACTCGACCGCTATCTCGAGACAATCGAGCGCGCCGGATTCGCAGTCCGCGAGGTGCAGGAGAACCGCGAGTATCGATTTCTTTCAGACGGGGCGCAGGCTGCGACGCAGCGGTTCGGCGTGAAGAGCGTGTCCGTCCTGGCCGTCAAGTCAGGATGAGAGTGCGTCCCGCAACGCGCGCAGCAGTTGAGCTCCATTGCCGCGCCACGCGCTGCCGTGCATGACGGCCATCGTCATTGGCTCGTAGTGCGCGAGAGCCTCCAACACTTCGCGGGTCTGCGGGGCATGCGCGAAATAGTCGAGCGGCTTCCGAAACGCTTCGCTCGGACCGAGGATGTCCGACTCGGTGAGGGCGGCCGCACCACTGCCGCCCTGCGTGAACAAGTCGCCGCAGAAGAACGTGCGCGTTGTCATGTCCATGGCAAGTCCACACTCCCACGCGTGCGGCACGTGCGGCGTATCGAACCAGCGAATGCGGTGGTGCCCGAGGTCCAGCTCTTCCTTGTCTGCCAGCACCTTCGGCAGCCGGTCGGCGAAGTCGTTCACCGACGTCATCGCCGCCACTCGGCCGCAGACCGGGACTGCATTGGGCGCGACCGCGAGAAATTCGTTGATGGCGCCGCATTCGTCGGCTTCGAAGTGCGATAGAGCAACGTATCTCAACCGCGAGACGGGCATGACGGCGGCAATCGCCTCGCTGACGACGGGAAACAGCCGACGCAGTCCCGTGTGAAACAGAAACGGCTCATCGTCGACGACCAGATACTGGTTGAAGCTGAAGCCCGGCGTGCCGGGGATCGAGATGGGCGTGTTGATGCGATAGATGTCGGCCGCGATCTCTTGGAGATTCGTGCCGGAAGCGCTGTTGGTAATCATTGCGCGATACTACCCCCGGCGCTGCAAAGCGGGCGAGAGGCGCCGCCGAAAGGTAGTCCGAATGTGATCGACACGCCGCTGGCGCGCCCTGGCGCAACGGCATAAGGTACTCGCTGAACTTCCATACAGGGGCGATGGATGTCCGAGGAACTGGAAACGAGCAAGGAGGAGTTGCAGTCGATCAACGAAGGGCTGCAGACCGTCAACGCCGAGCTGAAACTGAAACTGGAGACCGTCTCGCAGGCGCACAGCGACCTGCAGAACATGATGGCTGCGACTGATTTCGGCACGCTATTCCTCGACTCAGCCCTGTGCATCAAGCGTTTCACGGATCGCGTGACCGAGCTGTTCAGCCTCGCGCAGGCCGACGTTGGCAGGCCGATCACCGATTTCACGCACCAGCTCGAGTACGACACGTTCACCAAGGACATTCGCAGCGTGATCGGCGAGCTCACGCCGATCCGACGCGAGATTCGCAGTCGTCGCGATCGCTGGTTCGACATCCGCATGCGGCCCTACCGCACGGTCGACGATCGGATCGACGGCGTACTCATCACGTTCGTCGACATCACCGACCGGCGTGCGGTCGAGGAAGCGCTGCGCACTGGTGAGCGACAGCTGCGGCAGCAAAAACGACTGGTGGAGCTGTCGCGCGAGCCGATATTCGTGTGGGACTTCGACGCTGGCATCATCGATTGGAATCGCGGCTGCGAGGAGCTGTACGGGTATGCGCGTCACGAGGCGGTGAGCATGCCCCCGGAGCGGCTGCTGAACACGATTGTGCCGGGCTCAACTCTGCAAGAGATGAAAGGCCAGCTGATCGCGGCAGGACACTGGGATGGAGAGCTGCGCCATTGCGCGAAAGATGGCCGCATGCTGACAGTCGAAGCACGGCTCGACCTCGAAGACGTGGATGGGCAGCGACTCGTGCTGGAAACCACTCGGGACGTCACGCAACGCAAAGCACTGCAGGAGCGCCAGCAGTTGCTGCTCGGCGAGCTGACGCATCGGGTGAAGAACACGCTGGCAGTCGTACAATCGATAGCGCATCAGACTGAGATTGCCAGCCGCTCGCCCGCGGACTTCGTCGAGAGCTTCACTGGCCGCCTTGCAGCGCTGGCGAATGCCCACGGACTGCTGGTGCAGTCCGAATGGCAGGGCGCCGACCTGCGCGCGCTCACGCGAGCGCAGCTTCAGCCCTATGCTTCCGGTAACGCCCAGCGACTGCAGATCGAGGGCCCGCCCCTCTCGCTGCCGTCCGAGCTGGCGACGCCGTTCGCGCTGGTGTTGCACGAGCTGGCGACCAACGCCGCAAAATATGGGGCACTCGCTCAGCAGTCCGGGACAGTCAGCGTGCGCTGGGATGTGTCGAAAAATAACGGTCAACGCGACCTGCGCCTGGTGTGGCACGAAGCGGGTGGTGCGTTGCCCGCGAAGTCGCCACCGCCGGGGCTCGGTAGCGATCTCATCGATCATGCGATTCCGGGAGCCCGCGTGCAGCGGGAGCTGCGAGCGGATGGCCTCGTGTGCACGATACAGCTGACGCTGATCGACGCAGGGAGTCAGCCGAAGCCGCTGTGAGCCCCCACCAGCTCGCCCGCCTCGAGCTTCAGCTGAGTGTCCTCGACGGTCAGCCGGGTCAACGAGGCGGGGCCGATCTCGAATCGATGGTAGTCGTCGATCGGCGCCTGCAACGCGAGCAGCACGACCGCGCGAATCACCTCTGCGTGCGTAACGATCGCGATCGTCTTGTCACCGACCGTGTGCTCCAGCTTGCGGAAGTGCGCCAGCGCCCGTGCCTGCACGTCACGAATGCTGTCACCGGCCGGCGTCCGCGCAACGCCGCGATACTTGTTCCACCGCTGCCACAGAGGATCGCTCGCCAGCGCCTCGAACGATTGGCCGGACCAACTGCCGAAATCGACTTCGTCCATTTGCGGCGCGATGCGCACGACTGTGTCGCTCTGCGCAGCGATGATCCCCGCCGTATGGCGTGCGCGGCGGCGCGGGCTGGATTCGACCACTAGATCGGGAAATGCGAGTAGTCGCTTGGCGACGACACGTGCCTGGCCCTCACCGCGCTCGTCGAGCGGCAGGTCGACGCTGCGCCCGAGGAGCACACTGCCCATCTGCGCGCACGTCGCGTGTCGTACCAATACGATGTCCACCAGCAAAAAACTCGCCGCTCGCCGGCAGCGTTCCCGACAGGCGCGCCACTGCATTAACATGAGTTAATCGTCACCAACAGATTTGCCGCTAGGCTGTTAGGCACTCGCTCGCAACCTCATTTGAGATGGTCACTTCATGGACCCAGAGCGGTATCTCGGCGATGTGTTCGATCAACTGACCTCTGCCGGCGAGCAGGAGGTTTCCGTGCAGATCGTCATGCGCGCGGCACATGAGCTGGCCGACGCTGACGGCATGTGCATGTTGTCGGCGACTGGCGAGCGTTGTGTCGTAGCGCTGGCGCAGCAGCGGCAAATCGATCTCTGCGATCTGCGCAACTCTGGACTGTACCGGGCTGCAGCGCCGCTGCTCCGGGGCGAGACCACCGGCTCGCGCACGCTGTGGGGCAAGGAAGATTTCATTGCACTCGCGACGGGCGAGCAGCTGCGCGTCGGCGTCGCGCTGATCGTGCCGTTGCATGCGGCGAGCAGTCATCCCGCCGTGGCATTTTTCTGGCAGCCGGGACGAACCACCGATGGGCAGGGCACGCGCACGCTCGAGCTGCTGGCAAAGGGCTTGGGATTGGCCGCCAGCGCATGGCGCAAGGACGAAGAGTACGCCGCGCGCGAGCGTGATCAGCATCGGGTCGCGGCGGATCTGAAGCACCGTCTGCGCAACAATCTCGCGCAGACGCGCTCCATCATTCGCCGCTCGCAGGAAACAGCCGAATCGCCTGAGCACTTCGCGCTGCATCTCGACGCTCGCATCGGCGCCGTAGGACGCATGCAGGGCGCGTTGACGACTGCCGGCGATGCCGGTGTCGAGCTCGAAGAGCTGGTCAGGGCCGAGCTCATTGCGAGCGCCGTGCCCGAGCGCAGCTACTCGATGCAAGGCCCGGTAGTGCGGCTGCATATCAAAGGCGCAGAGTGCCTGGCGCTGGCGGTGCACGAGCTGGCAACGAATTCGCTGAAGTTCGGTTCGCTCGCGACGCCGCACGGCCACCTGGCAGTCACCTGGGCAATCGCGGAAGGTCAGTTGCCGCGTCTACGCATCACATGGCTCGAAAGTGGTACGACCATCGCATCGCTCGCGCCTCGCCGGCGGGGTTTCGGCCAGGAGCTGATCGAATGCACGTTGCCGTACGAGCTTGGCGCCAGAACGCGCCTGATGTTCAGTCCCGGCGGTGTGGTTTGCGAGATCGACGTCCCGCTGGAAGCGTGCGCGGCCGACATCAAGCTGCGCCCATCGCAGGCCGCATATGGAGGCGCCCGGTGATGGGACAGGCAGTTCAGGAACGCCCGCTGCAAGGCCTGTGCGTGCTCGTAGTCGAGGACGACTACTTCATCGCATTGGAACTGTGCAACGCACTGCGCGCCGCCGGTGCCGACGTGATCGGCCCCGCGCGCGATGTCCAGACCGCCTTGGCCGCGATCCGCGACGAGCGTATCGATTGCGGCGTGCTGGACATCAACCTGCGCGGCCACATGGCTTTCGAGATTGCGGCCGAGCTGCGCGCGCGCGGCATTCCTGCCATCTTCGCGACCGGCTACGATGCATCCATGATCCCGGACGAGCTGGCTGACGCGGTTCGCCTGGAGAAACCCGTAGACCTGGTAGCGCTGTGCCGAGCGGTCGAGTCTGCATGTCTATGAGCATCGAGCCCACCACGGCGAGGTTGCTGCGACGCCTGTCGGCCTGGCAGGCGCTGTCCGCGGAGGAGGCCCGGGCGGTCGAGGCTGCCGCCGGGGCGGTTCGGCTGCATCGCCCGCACGAGGACCTGGTCCGCGAAGGCGCGAGCGCTTCTCACATCGGATTGCTGCTGTCCGGTTTCGCTTACGCCTTTCGCGTGCTGCCGGACGGCCGGCGCCAGATCGTCAGCTATTTGATCCCCGGCGACCTGTGCGATTCCCGTCAGCTGCTGTTGCCCGCGGCCAGGCACACCATCAGCACACTGACTGCGGCGAATGTAGTGCTGTTCGGGCGCGATGCCCTGCTGGAGCTGATCGCTCGCTATCCGCGGCTTGGCCACGCGTTGTGCTGGCTGGCCCTGCAGGAAGAAATCATCGCGCGAGAATGGCTGGTCAACGTTGGCCAGCGCACCGCGATCGAGCGGCTAGCGCATCTGCTTTGCGAGATTTTCACCCGCATGCAGATGGTGGGTTTGACCGACGGTGGCCGCTGCGAGCTGCCGCTGACGCAGGTCGAGCTGGCCGACACGCTGGCCCTCTCCACCGTGCACGTCAACCGGACGCTGCAGGAGCTGCGTCGCCAAGGACTGGTTTCGCTGTCGAGCGGCCTGCTGGAAATCCACGACTTCCCGGGTCTTCAGTCGGTTGCGATGTTTACCTCCGACTACCTGTATCCTGGCCGGGAGCCGTCCGAGCGCCCGCGCCGTCGCCAAGCGCCGCAGTAGGGACTTTCCAGCTTTTTCACACATGTTATTGAGCGCGGCGCGGCGCGCGCTCTAGGCTCACGGTCCGCATAACCAAGTCGCCACTGGGGAGAAGGGCTCGGCGATGCAAGCGAAGGTGCCAACACCGCTTCGGGGACGATCCATCCTCATCGTCGAGGACGACTGCGTCACGGCGATGGACCTTGCCGAAACGCTGTCGGCCGCCGGCGCACAGATCGTCGGGCCAGCCGGCACGATCGAAAACGCCTTCCAGCTCCTGCGCGCGGACCCGCAACTCGACATTGCCCTGCTCGACATCGAAGTCGAAGGCGCGTTCGTCTTCGACGTCGCCGACGAGCTCGTGAAGCGTGCAGTGCCCATCGTCTTCACGACCGGTTACGAGCGCAGCGAGATTCCGGCGCGCTTCCACGCCGCCCGGCACTGCGAAAAGCCCGTAGGAATCGCCGCCATCGCACGCACGCTCAGTGACGAATTGGCCCGGCACCAACCCACCGAGCAGCCGCAACGCCTGACGTAGTCGCCGGTTGACACTTCCCGCGATCTGCAGTTGACTAGCCCTCGTGCGCCGCAGGCGCCCGCGGGTTCGCGCGAAGGGCCAAGCCCACTGCTCCACAACCGATTCCACTGCACGTCTACCCCGTGCTGCCTGATGCGAACCCAGGCGTAAGCATGGAGGTTCTATGACGTCGCAGTCTTCAGCGCCGCTCCCCGAGCGGCCGAATCTCGAGCAGCTCAAGAAGCAGGCCAAGTCGTTGCTGCATGCCGCGCGTGCCGCAGACGCGAGCGCTTTGGAACGCTTTCGACTTCTCCCCGCCTTCGCTCGCAAATCCAGCACCGAGCTCGCTGCTCTCGGCCTCGCCTTGCATGACGCCCAATCGGTGCTCGCACGCGAGCACGGCTTCGAGTCGTGGAATGCGCTGCGCGAGCACGTAGAGGAACGCTCGCTGTCCTTCGCCGCGGCCGTCGATGAGTTCGTCCGCTGCGCAACCGGCAGCGCGGCAGCTCGCGCGATGCGGCTGCTCGCGCTCCATCCAGGTATCGCGCATGCGAACCTTTACACGGAACTCGTGCTCGGCGATGCGGAGCGTGTGCAAGAACGCCTGCGTGCGCAGCCAGCGTTGGCGACGCAATCCGGCGGCGTCCAGGATTGGGAGCCACTCTTATATGTATGCCATACCTGCCTGCATCGCGATCAGCCTGCTCGTGCGGATGGCCTGGTAGCGATCGCCAAAGAGTTACTCGCTCGCGGTGCGAACCCGAACGCCGAGTATCACTGGCAGTGGCATCCGGAGCTGCCGCGCACTGCGCTGTGGGGAGCACTATGCGGGACGGCTCATCTGCCGCTCGCCGAAGTATTGCTGCAAGCCGGAGCGAATCCGACCGACGGCGTGTCGCTGCACATCACTGCAGGCGGCTGTCATCTCGCATCGCTCGAATTGCTGGCTCGCTTCAAGGTCGATCCCAACGGTATTCCTGGCGGCGTGCCGCCGCTGCGTTACATCTTGAGTTGGGCTGACGATCCGGCCGGGCCGCGCTGGCTGCTGGAGCACGGCGCAAATCCGAACCTGCCCTGGAGCCAGCACGGCGATGCTCCGATTCACGTCGCCGCACAGAGATGGGACGTGCCGATGATGGAGCTGCTGGCGCAACACGGCGCCGATCTCCATCAGCGGCGCACCGACGGTCGCACTGCGCTCACCTTGGCCGAATTGCACGGCAACGAAGCAGTCGCTGCCTGGCTCCGCGGGCAAGGAGCAAAGGACGAGCTTTCGCCTCTCGATCGCTTCGTCGCCGCCTGCTCCCGCGGAGATCGCGCACGCGCCGAGGCGATGCTCCGAAGCAATCCGGAGCTGCGCGGCCAACTGCGCAAAGAACATCACCTCATGATGCAGGTGCCGGCCGAGCGCGGTGACGCTGCCGTGCTCGAAACCATGCTGACGTGCGGATTCGATCCGAACGTCGGCGACCACGACGGCGTAACGGCCTTGCATCGCACGGCGATGGGCGGTCGAGCCGAAGCCACGCGAGTTCTGATTGCTCACGCAGCAGCGGTCGACGCATTGGATGGCATGTTCGCGGGAACACCGCTCCTCTGGGCTGCCGAAGGATGGCGTCACGGATCCGGTCCTGGCGTGGATCACGTGGCGGTTGCGCGATTGCTGATCGCAGCCGGCTCGCCGATTACGTGGACACCGCCGGAAAAGGCACCCGACCCCGAGAGCACGCAGGAAACTCTGCTCGCGCTGTGTCGAGCGGCTGAGGCGGTCTAGCCAGCACCGGGCCAGCGTTCGAGCTCTTCTTCGATGCTCTCACCGCGCAGAAACCGCGGCAGCGCAGTGGCCAGCGACAGCGGATAAAACCGCTGGTCGCTGGCCACGATCTGCTCGATGGACCACCAGCGCGCGCCGAGCACGTCTTCTGTTTCGTTGCCGACGCGCAGCGAGTCGTCGATGCCCGGCGACGACGCGTCCAGCCGGACGAGCCCGACGAGCTCGTGCTGATGCCAGCAGGTGCCGCGATAGACGTACTCGATCTGCCGCCGCCAGCGCGGCGCCTCGATACGCTCGGGCGCGACTTCGATTCCGGTTTCTTCGCGCAGCTCGCGCAGGGCCGCCTGGCTGTAGGTCTCGCCCGGCTCGATGCCGCCGCCGGGAAGCTCCCACACAGTGCCGAATTGCGGATTGCTCAGATCCTGCACGTGCAGCAGCAGGACGCGGCCCGCAGCGTCGAGCACGACCAGCCTCGCGGCTGTGCGCTCGACGACAGGCAGCTCACGGCGGGTCGGCGGATTCATGCGACATAGTATTGCGAATTCCACGCCGCAATCGCTGGCGCCTAGGACAAACCCCGAGCACGGGCTAGGTCCTACACCGCCGGCATCGATGAACGTCACAGTTCCGAAGTTCGCAGGCGGTCGCATCGATCGCTTTTGCGACATCGGCCGATACACCCTCCGGGCCGGTAACTAGCATATCGAGACCTATGTCGGTCGAGCGATTACCAACGTTTTCCCATGCGCCGCCACGCAACCGCGGCCGGGGATTCACCCTGCTGGAAATGCTCATGGCCGGAGCGCTCGTCGGCCTGCTGGCGGCTGTCGCCGTGCCCTCCTATGCGCTGGTGCTGGAGCGCCAGAAGATCGAACAGAGCGCCCGGGACCTGATCACGATCGCGCAGCAGATCGAGCGCTATCGGACCACGCACTTCGCCGTGCCGGAAAGCCTCAGCGACATCTACACGACGATCCCGAAGGATCCCTGGGGGCAGGACTACGAGTACCTGAACTTCAACTCGCCCGCGCCGGGCGTCACCGGCAGGATCCGCAAGGACCACAACCTGCACCCGCTCAACAGCGAGTTCGATCTTTACAGCATGGGCAAGGACGGTCTGTCAGTTGCGCCGCTGACCGCGCGATCCAGCCAGGACGACGTGATCTGGGCCCGCGACGGCGGTTTCGTCGGACTGGCCACGGACTATTGATGAACGCCCCGGGCACGCGCTTCGCCGGTCTGGGCACGCGCGTGGCTGCGCGCACGTTCGCACTCTTCTGCTTGTGCGCGATCGTGCCCATCGTCGTTTCGGCGCTCGTGGCGGATCGCATCGTCAGAACCAAGCTGCGCAACGATGCAGCGACCCGCCTCGAGAGCACCAGCAAGAGCTACGGACTGCTGGTATTCGAACGAATGCGGCAGACGGATGAGGCGCTGACGGAGATAGCAGCGCTGGGCCTCGCTGACCGATTGCCGCTGGATGACATCCGGGCGTTCAGCTCATCGCACTTCAAGGTCGTGGATGTCGTGTCGGATGGAGCCGCACCGACGCAGCGCGGCCCGCTCTTGCGTCAGGCTTCGCTGACATTGCAGGGCACCGAAGTCCGAATTACGGTCAGCCAGAACCGCGGGCCTCGCCGACTGCAGATTACTGCAGCACTCGATCCGTCCTATCTGTGGAATCCCGACGCCGTCTACCTGGATTCGATGCGAATCTGCGTGCACGGGCCGGCCGCCGAGGCGCTCCAATGCGTCGGTGACGAAGATGCCGTCGCAGACGCAGCGGCAAAGTCGCTGACCGGCGAGTGGTCGCTGTTCCTCGCGCCTCGCTATGGGGCCGCGGGCTGGTCGGTTCAAACGCAGCAGCCAGCATCCGTTGCACTCAGCGCCCTCGACTCCTTCGAGCGCACGCTGCCGATCGCCACGCTCATCGGCATCGCGATCGCCCTGCTGTTGAGCACGGTGCAGATCCGTCGCAGCCATCGGCCGCTGGCGCTTTTGACCGACGCGGTCGAACACATGGGCCGTCGCGGCGTACATCGTCATGTGACGATCGACAGCAAGGACGAGTACGGCAATCTGGCGCAAGCGTTCAATCGCATGGCGGGCGGCCTCTCGCGGCAGTTCGAGCTGTTCCGCACGCTGGCGCAGATCGACCGGATGATCCTCGACGATCCGTCGACCGAGACTCTGGTGGCGAAGATCCTGCCGGCGCTGCCGGCGCTGCTGCATGCGCCTGTTGTCGCAGTCGCCGTCGCTGGGCGAGAGCCAGGGACTGTTGTGATCTGGTGGTCGTCGTCGGCAGCATCCAACGTACGCAGCCTGCGGACCAGCGCGCTGACGCTCGATGCGTTGATCGGCAAGATCGACGTGCACAAGACGGCGCTGGCCGAGCTCAACGCCCATGGCAACCTGCAACTGCTGTACGGATTGCCGATCGAGGTCGAGGACAATCTGCGCGGTGCTCTACTACTCGCCGATCCGGAGTCGCGCGGCAGCAGCACACGCCACGCGCGAGCGTTCGCGCGCAGATTCGCAGTTGCGCTCGGCAGCGAGCAGCGCCGGGCGTCGTTGCTGAAACAGGCGTACTACGACGACCTCACAGGCCTGCCGAATCGCCAGCTCTTCAAAGACCGCCTGGAACGCGAGCTTGCGCACGCCAAGCGTACCCAGAGTCAGGTCGCGCTCCTCTACATCGACCTCGACCGTTTCAAGAACGTCAATGACTCGATGGGCCACTCGGCCGGCGACGCCTTGCTGCTCGCAGTGAGCAAACGGCTCGGCACGCACGTGCGCGAGAGCGATACGCTCGCGCGCCTCGGCGGGGACGAGTTCGTGTTGCTCGCGCCGGGGCCCGCGGAGGCGCCGGCGCACGTGCTGGCAGAGCGCCTGCAGGCTGCACTGCGCGAGCCGATCGTCGTTCAGGACGCGACTTGCTTCGTCCAGGCTTCGATCGGCCTCGCCATCTATCCCCAGGACGGCACCGACGCCGAGGGCCTGCTGCGCAGTGCCGACATCGCGATGTATCGGTCGAAACAGTCGGGTCGCGGCGGCATCACGTATTACGAAGAAACCATGAATCGCGACGCGCAACGCCGGCTGCTGATCGAGCAGCGGCTCCGCGTGGCGCTGCGCTCCGGCGGTCTGAGCCTCGCTTATCAGGCGCAAGTCGATCTCAACGACGGCTCGCTCGCCGGCGTGGAAGCGCTGGCACGCTGGAAAGATGCGCAACTCGGCTTCGTGTCGCCGGCGGAGTTCATCGCAGTGGCCGAAGAATGCGGGCTGATCGATGAGCTGGGCACCTGGGTGCTGCACGAAGCCTGCGCCACCTATCAGAAGCTGCGCGAGCAAGGCATCGATCTGGGGCACATGAGCGTCAACGTGTCGATGCGGCAGCTGCGCGACGACCGCTTCGTCGCCGAGGTCCGCGCTGCCCTGATTCGCTACGCCATGAGCGCCGAGTCGCTGGAAATCGAAGTGACCGAGTCGACGCTGGCCGGCAATCAGAAGGAAGTCAACGCGCGGCTCGAGACGCTGCGCCGGATGGGCGTGCGCATCGCCATCGACGACTTCGGCACCGGCTACTCGTCGATGTCGGTGCTGGGCGAGCTGCCGACCGACGCGCTGAAGGTCGATCGCTCGTTCGTGATCGAGTCCGCGAGCCAGCGCACTTCCCGCTCGGTGGTCGAAGCGATCATTTCCATCGCGCACGTGCTCGGCAAGGTCACGATCGCAGAAGGCGTAGAAACGACCGGTCAGGTCCGCACGCTGCGCCAGCTGGGCTGCGACTTCGCGCAGGGCTATTTGTTTGCCAAGCCGGTGCCGGCGGAGGAATTGCCCGCCATCGTAGCCCGCGTGCCAGCCTGGCGAGAGATCGTGGACGGCGCCGTCACCGTCCACGACCGGCTCAAGGCTGCCGCACGCTGACACTCATGCAACCTTACGCGCGGTGACGACCGGAAAGTCGATCGCCGTCTGCGCCACGTTGTTCACGTAGTTCGTCCAGACGTTCAGGGCCACGTGCAGCACGATCTCCACGGTCTGTGCATCCGTGTAGCCGGCGGCCTTGAGCACACGCACGTCCTCGTCGCTCACGCGACCGCGGTGCTCCAGCACTTTGCGCGCAAAGCGCACTGCTACATCGGCCTTCGGGTCCTGCGATCTGCCCAGGCGATTGCTCGCGATCTCGGCGTCGTCGAGCTTGGCTACGTTCTTGCCCAGATACGTGTGCGCCGACAGGCAGTAGTCGCACTCGTTGAACTCGGCAACAGCGAGCGCGATACGCTCGTGTGTCGCCGCGGGCAACGAGCCTTTGCCCAGCGCACCGATCAATCCGACGTAACCTTCGAGCGCCGCTCGGCTGTTGGACACCATGCGAAACAGGTTCGGCACGATACCGAGCTGCTTGCCGACAGCTTCGAGCAAAGACCGGGAAGCTTCCGGAGCGGCATCGACAGTAGCGGGGGTAGCGATTCGGGACATGACAGTTCTCCTCTTGCGGTTGTGAATAGCGCCGGGTGGCGCGACGGAGGAGAAATTACGACCTTTCACCGGCTGAAACTATCCACTATCCTTTGTAGACACTCTCTCATTTCCTGGAAGGCCGGATGGACCGCCTCGCATCGATGTCCGTGTTCGTCGCCGTCGCGACCGCCGGTAGTTTCTCCGGCGCGAGCCGCGAGCTGCGCATGCCGCTGCCGACCGTCAGCCGCAAGATTTCCGAGCTGGAGTCGCATCTCGATGCCAAGCTGCTGCTGCGCTCTACGCGCAAGCTCGTGCTGACGGACGTCGGCGAGTCCTATCTGCTCGCGTGCCGCAGAATTCTCGAGGAAGTCGCCGAAGCGGAGCGCGGCGCGACGGGTGAGTACAACTCGCCGCATGGCGAGCTGTTTGTGACAGCACCCGTGGTCTTCGGCCGGCTGCACGTGCTGCCGGTCGCAGCTGCATTCCTCGCCGCACATCCCGAAGTCGATCTGCGGCTGGTGCTCACGGATCGCCCTCTCAGTCTCATGGACGAGCACCTGGATCTTGCCGTGCGCATCGGCGAATTACCGGACAGCTCGCTCGTGGCGACTCGCGTCGGGCAGACGCGCACCGTCGTGTGCGCGAGTCCTGCTTATCTGAAGAAGCGCGGCACGCCGAAGTCACTGGCGGCATTGGCCGAGCACGACTGCATCACCTTCGCAGCACTGGGCGGCGCAGACGAATGGAGGTTTCGCAACGGCGAATCAGTGCGCGTTCACTCGCGCCTCGTCGTTAATACTGCCGAAGCGGCGCTGGATGGTGCACTTTGCGGTGTCGGCCTGGCGCGCGTGCTCGGCTATCAGATTGCCGCATCGGTCAAGGCGCGCAGGCTGACCATCGTGCTCGACAAGTTCGAGCCCGCTCCAGCGCCGGTGAGTCTGCTCTACGTCCGCGAGCGACGCCTCACCGGCAAGCTGCGCGCGTTCCTCGACTTCCTTACGCCGCGCCTGCGGGCGCGGCTCGAGTGACTGATCCATGGAGCGGACGACGCACCGTAGCGCTCGACAATCCGGCGTCGGGATCGCGAGATAGACTGTGCTCCACAGCTGGGCTGCATTGGACTCATCGACATCGCCGGTGCTCTGACCGAACGGCACCGGCTCGTAACGGCCCGCGACGTAGCGCCATGACCAAAGCTCGGAAGCGCGCAGCTCGCGGGTCTTCGTGATCACCGACCACAGTCGCTCGTGCGCCATACGCAAGCGCTGGATTGTCGGCGCCGGCAAGTCGCCTCGCGCGATCTGCCGCTCGAGACCGGCGGCGAACAAGGCTTGTTGCCACGACCACGTCACCGTGCCGTGATAAGCAGTCGGCCCGAGTTGATGCTGTCGCGTGGCGTCGGCGAACGCCGGATTCGCAACGAGCAAACCCGCGTCGGTCAGCAGGCCGGCCGGGAAAGGACGCAGCATGGCGTCGACGAGCTGCTCGACGACGCTCGGCGGCGGGTTCTGCAGCAGCAACGCAAAGCCGCCATCGGAGTGCACGACCGGAATCGGCTTGAACTGCGCATCGAGGGCAATCGCGTTCACGACGAGCTCGCCGCGAGGCAGCGCATCGAGGGCCGGCTTCGCATTCACGCCGAGCTCCGCGGCATAAGCGGTGATCTGCCGGCGCGCGTCTGCCTCGCTGATTTGCACGCGAAACAACGCGGGTGCCTCTCGCGACCACACATCGGCGACGTTGCCGGCGTTCGAGAGGGCCCTGCGCTGTTCCGGCGATAGATACGGTTCGAGCATCCCGCTGAGCACGAACTTCTCAATCGCGGCCATTGCGGCCGGCACGAATGCCACGTTGACGTCGAACGGATAGCGCCCGCCCGCGAGTCCGTCCTGACTGTCGCGCCACTGGCCGTAGCTGAGACCCGGCTTCAGCGAAATCAGGTTCGCCGGCTGCGGCGCATGCGCAAAAGCGCGCGCGGACTGCGCGACCCAGGTGAAGTTGCGGACCAGCGCAGCGCCGACGGTCTCGCCGTTCGACATGCGTCGTGCCAGAAATGCCTTTGCGCGCCCACGACCCTGCTCGTGGTCGAGCAGGTACGCGCCAGCGACTGGCGCCAGCATGAAGTCGTCGTCGATCATGTTGTAGTCGTAAATCGGCGCATCGCTCACTCCTTCGCCCTGCTTGCGATGACGCAAGACGGCGAACTCGCCGATATCTTCCTCGTGCGCCACTTCGCCGTTCGACGCCAGCCGCTGCAGCACTGCCGTGAGCCCGCCTTCCAACGCCTCCGGTGCGAGCACTGGCAGCAGCAAGCGCAGCGACATCAACGTGTCGCGGCCGAAATAGGTGTCGAAGCGCCACGAGCCGGCCAGGAACTTCTCCTGGTAACTCAGGAAGCTCAGTACTTCGCGGCTGCGCGGATCGTCGTTGGCGTTCTTGGTGAGCAAGTGATCGCCGAGCGGCGTGAGCGGCCTCTCGCCGGTCAATGCCGTGATGCGCAGCCGGAGCGGCTCGCCAGCTCGCGACGCTGCTAGCGTCAGTGGCGCATCGTTGCCGCCACGGACTTCACCATTGTCGACGGTGATCGACAGTGCGTAACCGGGGGCGCCGTCGAGTCGCGGGCGCGACCACTGCAGCGTCTTTGCTGTGTTCTTCGGGACGCTCTTGACCTCGACTGGGTATGTTCCATTGATCTGATAATCCCGCAGCACGCGTACGCTGCTCAGCACCGCGTCGCGCACGACGAGACTCGCATCAACTGTCGCGTCAGCCTCGATTCCGTGCAGGACTCTGCCTTGCGCATCAGGCCGACTGACGCCTTTCAGACTGCCCAACGTCCAGCGCACCGGCGCCTGCGTCGGTTCGAACCAGACGCCGACGCCGCTGTTGCCCGCGGGGAAAGCGACCAGCACGCGCGGCTGCGTGCCGGAGCTCAGCAGCAAGTGAGTCGAGACAGGTCCCTGTTGATAGAACGCATTGAGGATGCGGCCTTCGCTGATCCGGAACTGCAGCGGCGCCGGCGGCGCCGCTGCGTTCGCGGACGCCGCTATGAGCAGGAGAGCCAGCGCCAGCCGCACACCGTTACCATCGATATTTCGCCTGGAAGTTGATTTCGCTGCCCTCGATCGGACGTGCCAGCAGCACACCACCGGCGCCGGCGGCGGTGCCGAAGATGCGCGAGTTGCTTTCGGTGAGGCCCAGCTCATCAGTCACGTTCGTGCCACGCAAGCTGAACAGCCAGTTGTCCCCCACGCTCGCCGCGATGCCGAAGTCCCAAGTCTCGTACGACCCCAGCTGCTGCAGGCCCGACTGATCCTGCGTGCGATCGCCGACGTGCGTGTAGCTGACGTACGCCTCGATGTCGCCCCACGGCAGCGGCAGCGTATAGCTCGGGGTCAGCATGTAGCGCACCTTGGGCTGACGCTGCAACTGCTCTCCTTCGATCGGCGCGCAGCCATTGCCCGTCACGACGTTGGTGAACGGGAAGCAGGCGTCGAAATCCGAGTACTTGCCGTCGAGATAGTTGGCGATCACGCGGAAGCGGAAGTTCTCGACCAGGTTGATCCAGCCGATGAAGTTGACGCCTTTCGACTCCGAACCGTAGTGGAGCCGCGCGCCGGTCGGCGCCCCAGTCGGGGTCGTCTGCTGATACGGCAGCCCGCTGAAGTCCCGATAGTAGGCGCTGATGTCGGCATACAGCAGGTCGTTCTCGAACTTGAACCCGGCCTCGTAGTTCTTGACGACCTGCGTCGGATCCGTATTGCCCGTGGTCGCGCCGCGGATGCCGTTGTCGAAGTCCAGGAAGTGTCCGCCGCGGTTGACGCGCCCGTAGACAGCCATCGTGTCCGTGAAGCTGTAGTTCGCACCGAGAGTCCAGGATGTGAAGTCCTCATCGTAATCCGTGATGTCCAGCGCGCCGGTGCACTGTGACGTGGCGTTGTTGAACACAGTCAGCGGATTGCCATCGGTGTCGATGTTGGCGACGTGGCAAACGCGGTTGGTGGCTTCCTGATTCTCGTAACGCACGGAGGCGTCCAGCAGCCACTTGTCGACGCGCCACGAGTCGGACAGGTACAGCGCCTTGTTGAACGCGTGACCGGCCTCTGCGATGTTGAAGCCGCCTTCGTCGAGAAAGCCTTGCGCGTCGGTGCGCTGGAACGTCTGACCGCCCTGCACATAGGTCACCGTGATCGGCGTTGCATTCGGCGTGTTGGTCATGAGCATGTGGTTGCCCAGCACCCACTTGTCTTCCATCGTGTAATAGGCCGTGTACAGGCCGATCGTCAGCGTGTTGTCCTCGAACAGCTCTTTGCTGATGCGCAGATCGTTGTTGTACTGCTCCAGGTCTTTGTGGATCGACCACCACCCCTGGCTGATCACTTCCTGATCGGTCGGCACCGCGCCGCCGCCGACGAAGTTCGCCGTCGCCGAGTTCAGCGGCAGCTGCAGGCCGCCGAGGTTGCTCGGCGTCGTGTACAGCGTGCCGAACAGCGTGTCGGGGTTGGAGCCGGAGAACAGCGCATTGGTGTCGACGTCGCCGGTGTTGAACAGGAACTTGTCGCTGATCGACCAGCCGTTGTCGAGATCGAGATCGTAGTTGGCGCCGAGGAACAGCATCTGCGCGCCGCGGCCGTCAGCAAGATCCGCGCGCCTCGGGCCTTCGGGAGCGCCGTTCAACACCACGTGCTGCAGGGCTTTGCTGTTGTACGTCGAGTCCAGCGGATCGAAGCCGGGGAACGCGTGGAACTGATCGGTGCCGGTCTGAATCACGGGAATCGGCGTGATGAACTGGTTCAGGTCGTCGAGATAGCGCGCATACAGGATCAGGTCGCCTTTGTCGGACTCGCGCTTGAGCGTCGCGGTGAGCTGGCCGCCTTCGTCCGCATTGAACTGCGGATCGCGCACGCCATCGGAAACGCGGTAGAAACCGCCGACGCTGCCGTACCAGCCTTCGCTGAGCTTGAAACCATAGAAACCGTCGACGCGATAGAGACTCTCGTCACCGACGGTGAGGCCGAGGCTTCCCGTCGGCTCGTCCGTGCCCGTCTTCAGCAGATAGTTCGCCGTCGCACCGATCTGGCCGCCCGCGAACACGACCGACGGGCCGCCTTGCAGGATCTCGACCGAGCGGATCGTATCGTCGAGGCGGAAGATGCTCGAGGTCTCGAAGAATGACAGCGTCGGCATGCCGTACAGCGGCGAGCCCATCAGCTGCGTCGTGAAATACGGCGCGTCGCCGCCGCCGGGGAAGCCGGCGATCTCGATGTTCGCGCCGGTCTGACCGCCGCTCGTCTCCGGCCACATGCCCGGCGAGATCTTCAGCAGATCGGCTGCGCTCTTCGGATTGGAATTACGGATCTCGTCCTCGTTCGCAGTGACGATGTTGTAGCTCGCTTCGAGCTTCTTCACGCCGCCCGAGATCGCGCTGCCGGTCACTACAACTGTTTCGAGATTGCTGCCGGCGTCGCGCGGCGGCGGCGGCTCGGTCTGTTGCGCTTGAACCATGCATGGAGTGGAGATCGCCGCGACGATCGCTGCAGCGATACGCAAATTCGTGCTCATGATGTCCCCCAACACTTCGGCGAGACTGCGATGACAGTCGATGCGAATGAGCATGACAGCGCTGTCTCGCTGGGAAAATAGGAACGGTTTACAACCTGTCGGAGATTGACTGAGAAAATTCTGCGACAGCCCCTGAACGATGCACGAGTTGCTCTTCAGATTGGCGCGCGTTGGTCGTCACAGAGATGGATGAGCCTGCCTACGTTCAAAGTAAGTCCGCAGCGCCTCGCCGTAGGTCTCCTGATAGCGGCGAGCGCAGCGGTTTGCGCGATGTCGGCTCTCAGCCTGTCCGCGACTGACATAACTGCTTCACAGTTGTTCGATCGCTTGCACTGGACTGTGGCGTACGTCACAGCTGCGGTGCTCGCGTGGCTTGGCGTGTGGCAGGTCGAGGGACCGGATCGCACGGCACGGCGCTGGTTCGCGATCGGCCTGACGATTACCGCGATCGCGTATCTCGACTACGTGTATTGGGCTTTCACCGGCGACACGCTGGTGCCGAAAATCGGCGACCAGCTGTATCTCGCTTTGGGTCCGTGCAGTCTGATCGGTGTCATCGCAGTCATGCGCAAGGAGCCGCGCTTGCCGCTGCGGCCCTTTTTGCTCGACGTCACGTCGCTCGCTCTCGTGGTGCTCACGCTGACGCTGGATCTGTATCTGCCGCGTCAGGAGATGATGGAGCCGTGGCGGCTCATCGAGTTGGTCGCCTATCCCATCGTTCTGTTCACGCCAGTGTGCGTGGCGCTGGTCCTGGCACCGACGTTACGGTTGCGCCTGGACGCGCGGTTTCTGCTGTTTCTCGCCGCGTCGGTCGGCAACGGCATGGCGTGGATGATGTGGAATGCCAACGTGCCGATCAGCCTGCCGAAGTTCGGTACGACGCTGAACTTCGCGTTCTCCGCTGTGACGCTGGCACTCGGCTACGGCACATTCATCTGGCGCACGACACCGGATCCCGATCCGGCATGGGAGCGCCGCTGCGAAGCGTGGCTGCGGATGATCCCGCTAGTCGCGGTCGCTGCGGCGGTCATCAGTGTCGCAATCGTCTGGGCGGTGCCGAACGTGATGCGCTCCGTGCAGCTCGCGACGGTCGTCGGTTCGGCGATCGTGATCGCGCTGGCTTTCGTGCGTCAGTACAGCATCAATCAGCAGCTGATCGACGCGACTCAGGCGAAGAGCGAATTCCTGGCCAACATGAGTCACGAGATCCGCACGCCGATGAACGGCGTGCTCGGCATGACCGAGCTGTTGCTCGACACGCAGCTCGAACCGCAGCAGCGCGAGACGGCGCAGACCATTCGCGACAGCGCCCGGTCGCTGCTCGTCATCATCAACGACATCCTGGACTTCTCCAAGATCGAGGCCGGCAAGCTGGAACTGGAGTCCCGGCAGTTCGCGCCGCGCGAGGTGGTGGACAGCGTCGTGCGCGCGATCGGCGTCGCCGCACAGGCGAAGGGACTGGCGGTGAAGGTAGCGATCGATGCGGCCGTGCCTGCTATTTTGAATGGCGACCCCGATCGTTTCCGGCAGATACTCGTGAACCTCTGCGCTAACGCCGTCAAGTTCACGGAGCACGGCAGTGTGACCCTCGCTCTCTCGGTCGCGAGCAGCGATGTGCAACACGTCCTGCTTCGCTGCTCTGTTCGCGACACGGGCAGCGGCATCCCTGCCGATCGCCTGCACACGCTGTTCAAGCCGTTCACGCAAGTCGATGCGTCGACCACTCGTCGCTACGGCGGTACCGGGCTCGGCCTGTCCATCGTCAAGCGTCTCGCCGAGTTGCTCGGCGGCGACGTCGGCGTCGAAAGCCGCGAGGGATCGGGCTCGACGTTCTGGTTCACTGCCGGCTTCGAACTGCCGGCGATGGACCAGGTTGAGTCGCAGCCCAGGCCCGTCGACGCCGCCGCTCTGCAGCCGCGCGGCGAGCGACGCATCCTGCTCGTGGAAGACAACGCCGTGAACGAGAAAGTCGCAACGCGCTTTCTGCAGCGACTCGGCTACGCGGTCGACGTGGCTCGCAATGGCCGCGAAGGCGTCGATGCCTGGGCGTGCGGCTATTACGACCTGATCCTGATGGACTGCCAGATGCCCGTACTCGACGGCTACGAAGCGACCCGCGAGATCCGCGCGCGCGAGCCCGCCGCACGGCGCATCCCGATCGTCGCTCTGACCGCGAACGCGATGAAGGACGACGACCTCAAGTGCAAGGCAGCGGGCATGGACGATCACCTCAGCAAGCCGCTAGATCGCGAGCGGCTCGCACAGTGCCTCGCGGTGCACCTGACCCCTTCGGGTTGAATGCCGACTAATAGATCTCCGGCACCAGCATTTCCTTGGGGACGGGCCGCCGCGAATAATCCTTGCGTCGCTCGCGGTCGGGCAGCACAACCTGCGACTTCTCGATGTCGCGGTAGGGAAACTGCTTCAGCAGGTGATCGATGCAATTCAGGCGCGCGCGTTTCTTGTCGACAGCCTGCACGACCCACCAGCGCGCTTCGGGTATGTGCGACCGCTGCAGCATGATCTCTTTGGCCTTGGTGTAATCCTCCCAGCGACGGCGCGATTCCAGATCCATCGGGCTCAGCTTCCACTGCTTCAGCGGATCGTGGATGCGGCCCAGGAATCGCAGGTGCTGCTCTTCGTCGGTGATCGAGAACCAGTACTTGAGCAAGCGGATGCCGGAGCGCACCAGCATGCGCTCGAACTCCGGCACCGAGCGGAAGAACTCTTCGTACTCGTCCGGCGTGCAGAAGCCCATGACGTGCTCGACGCCGGCGCGGTTGTACCAGCTGCGATCGAACAGCACGATCTCGCCCGCTGCCGGCAGGTGCGGCACGTAGCGTTGGAAATACCACTGCGTGCGCTCGCGATCGTTCGGCGCGGGTAACGCCACGACGCGGCACACACGCGGATTGAGCCGCTGCGTGATGCGCTTGATCGCGCTGCCCTTCCCCGCCGCGTCGCGCCCTTCGAACAGGATGACGATCTTCTCGCGGGCCGCGACCACCCAGTCCTGCAGCTTCACCAGCTCGGCCTGCATCCGGAACAGCTGGCTGAAGTAGTGCCGCCGATACTCCTTTTCCTCGTGGGCATCGGTCGTCTGGGGAGTGCCGGGCAACGGATGGTGATCCTCGATCTCCATCTCCAGCTCTTCGTCGTAACTGTCGGCCAGGTCGCGGCTGATCCGCAGCACCAGCTCGTCATGGTCCAGGGGCGACTCGCTCATGGGTGGACCCTCGCTGAGTAGCATGTCCGGCGCTTTTAGCACACAAAGCTGAGAACCAGGCGTTCGTCGCAGGCAGAGCACGCTTGGTCTTGCCCGTGGCCATCCGTGCGAGAACCGCGTCCGAATGTGGCCAGTGCAGCGCAATGCGCCGCGGTACGATACTCACATGAAGCGCACAGCACTGCTCCTCGCACTCGTCGTCGGCGGCTCCGTCTACGGCGCAGATACCGTTCCGTATCCGCAGAACTTTCGCACGTGGTCGCACGTGAAGAGCGGGGTCATCGGCCCGCAGCACAAGAACTTCGACAGCCTCGGCGGGCTGCATCACGTCTACGCGAACAAGGAAGCCATGGCCGGCTATCGCACGCGCCAGTTTCCGGAACAATCGGTGATCGTGTTCGAGTGGCTGGAGTGGGCGGAGAAGGACGGCGCCTTCCTCGAAGGCCCGCGGCGCCAGGTCGACGTGATGGTCAAGGACTCGAAGCGCTATGCGGCGACCGGCGGCTGGGGCTTCCAGCGCTTCGTGAAGGACACCCAGGAGCCGGCGTCAGCACCCACGCCGCAGGCTTGCTTCGCCTGTCACAACCAGCTCAAAGAAGACGGGCTGGTACTGAGCAAGTACCGGATGTAGCCGCTACTTCTTGGGGACCGGCGCGAACAGCAGGTCCTGATAGTCGTAGCTGAAGTCGGCGAGCGGCGAGACCGGTTTCATCGTGATCCGGTCGACCTTCCCATCCGCATCCAGCGAAAACGTCACGTACGCCGGCTCGATGGTCTTGTCATCCAGCCGCGTGACGAACGTGTCGTACTGCCAGTGCTCGAGCGTGCCGGCCATCCGCGGCGTCGGCTTGAAGTCGATCGTCAGCGCGCCCTTGCGAACGCCCACTTCGATGTTGCCGTACCACGGATCGGCATAGGTGCCGACGTAGCGATCGAGCGACAATGACGGCCCGACTTTGGCCGCCTTCGCTGTCGGTGCATCGAGAGCTCTGAGCGCGCCAGCCAGCCGCTCCTGCTTGAACGCCGAATACTTCTCCGGCCAGTCATTGCGGTCGAAACCGAGGTAGTGATCCAGCAGCTCGTACATCAGGCCGAGCACGATCTCGCCGTCCTCGCTGTTGATCTCGATCGCAAAGCCGATGTTCTTCGACGGGATCAAGGTGACCACGCTCTGGAACCCGAGCACCGCGCCGCCGTGCGTGATGATCTTCACGCCGCGATAGTCCCGGACGCCCCAGCCCAACGCATACGCCTGGAACATCGGCTCGGCGAGCTTGAGCGGTTCCGGCAACGGGCCGGTCGGTTGCAGCACTTCCGGCTTCCACATCGCCGCGTGCGCCGCCTCGCTGAACAAACGCTCGCCGTTCGGAAGCTTGCCGTGCGCCAGCTGCAGCACGAGCCATTTGGCCATGTCGTTCGCGCTGATCGCGAGACCTCCGGCCGGCGCGGCCGCACGTCCAAGCTCGTCGCGCTCATCGAGCAACTGCAACGGACCCGTGCCGCGCACTCGACCCGGCCGCGCGTGCGGGTATGCGCGGTTGACAGTCGCGAAACGACGATCGCTGTCGCTCGTGGACTTGCTCATTCCCGCGGGCAGGAGCACATGCTCGCGCACGTAGTCCTCCCAAGTCTGGCCCGTGACCGCTTCGATCAACTGACCCGCGACCATGTAGAGCACGTTGTCGTACGCGTAAGCGCTGCGGAAGCTCGTGGCCGGCTTGATGAAGCGCAGCCGCCTGACGGCCTCGGCGCGCGAATAACTGCCCCGAGGCACCATCAGCAGATCGCCCGCACCGAGGCCGAGGCCGCTGCGATGGACCAGCAGATCGCGAATCGTCATCTCACGCGTGACCCACGAGTCGTACATCTGGAAGCCGGGCAAACGATCGGTGACTTTGTCGTCCCAGCTGATCTTGCCCGCGTCGACCAGTGTCGCGAGCGCAGCGACCGTGAAGGCTTTGCCGGTCGAGCCCGTGGGGAAAATCGTATCGCCGTCGACCCGCTCCGCCGCCCCGAGCTTGCTCACGCCATAACCGCGCGCGAGCGTGGCCTCGCCGTTCTCGACGATCGCAATGGCCAGGCCGGGCACGCCGATCTTGGCGCGCATGCTCTCGACGCGCGCGTCGAAGTCCGCCGGAGGTGCCGCTGCGAGCGGCAGTGACAGGGCCGCGAGAGCCAGCGCAACTATGAGCTTCATGCAATCTCCAGGCAGTGGTCGACCAGTCGTTCGAATTCAGGTCCGCCGCGAATCGGATCCGCGACCGGCAGCTGCAGCCTGCGGCTCTCCGCCGCGATCAAGTCGCGCGCTTCGCTCTCCGACAGCTGCGAAGTATTGAGACTCACGCCGCCGCAGCGAATCGCCGGATTGGTGCGTTGGCCCAGGCGCAGATTCAGTTGGATGGTTTCTTCGATGCTCGGCAGCGCGAACTGCGGATGGCCGAGCATGTGCGTGCGGCCCGGCTGATGACACACGACGATGACATCGGGCTGACTGCCGTGCAGGAGGCCCAGCGACACTGCGGCGTAAGCGGGATGGAACAGCGAGCCCTGCCCTTCGATCACATCCCAATGATCCGGCGCGGCAGCCGGCGAAAGCAGCTCCGCCGCTCCGGCTTCGAAGTCCGACACGACTGCATCCATCGGAATGCCGCTGCCGGCGATCATGATCCCGGTCTGACCGGTCGCGCGAAAATCGCTGTCGATGCCGCGCTGCTGAAGCGCACGGGCAATCGCGAGCGCGGTGTACTTCTTGCCGAGAGCGCAGTCGGTGCCTACCGCCAGCAGCCGCCTACCGCTGCGCCTGCGGCCGCTGGCGATCGGAATATCCCGCGGCGGAGTCCGCACATCGATGAGGCGGCGATGATGGCGTTGCGCCGCGGCTGCAAGCACAGGGTTCGCGCCAAGCCGCGCGTGCATGCCGCTGACCACGTCGAGCCCGGCCGCCAGCGCTTCGAGCAGCGATGGCAGCCAGCTGTCGAGGATGCGCCCGCCAACATTCGCTACGCCGATCACCATCGAGCGCGCGCCGCAGGCCCGCGCTTCCGCGGGCGTCAGCTTCGGCAGGCCGACGCTGATCGCATTCGCGAACGACAACTCGCCGACACATTGCTCGCGAGCCCAGTCGCGGAGGCCGAATGCCGTTTTGGCATAGCCGGCCTCCGTGACGTCGCCGAGAAACAGCAGGTACGGCCGCGGCAGATCGAGACGAACGAGATCCGTCGCTGGCGGTATGAGCGTCATCCCGGCTCTTTTAGAAATTGAAGCCGATGGTCAACCCGTACGTCCGCGGTCGGATCACGCCCGTGGGCAGTGCGCCTTGCGGGATGCTGCCGACCGCGCCCGTCGAAGTCTTGCCGTCCTCGTCCGTGAGATTCTTGCCGTAGAGCTCGAGCGTCCAGCGACCGAAGTCCACGCCCGTCTGCAGATCGACCACGTCGTACGACTCGACCGTGCGCTGCCGGCCGTGGGCCGTGCGGAACGCCTGGTTATAGGACCCCGTCTGATCCGACAGATGCCGCAGCGAGCCGCCGATGTACGCCATCGCCTGCGCGCCGACCGACCACTCGTAGTTCGCGTTCAGGCTCGCGCTCCATTCCGGAGTGAACGGCAGCGGGTCGCCGGCCTTGCCGCCGGACAACGCCGGCGTGTCGTCTATGAGATGCGTATCTGTCAGCGCGCCGTTCAACGACACATTGAAGCCGTCGGCCAGGTACGCGCTGCCCGTGAACTCGAAGCCGTAGCTCGCAGCATCGCCGCCGTTGACGTTGACGCCGAAACCATTGACCTGCGCGAACAGCTGAATGTCTTTCCAATCGATGTGAAACAGAGCGAGGTCCAGGCTGTAGGCACGATCGGCGGATTCGACTTTGAGTCCCGCCTCGTAGCTGGTGAGCGAATCCGAGTCGTAGACACGCGGGACAGTGGACGGCGCGAGTGGCGGCGGCGGCACTACGTTCGGTCCGCCGGGCCGGAAGCCGGTGGCCACGCGAATGTAGAGCGACTTGTGCTCGTCGAGCTTCCACTTCGGCGCAACGGAATACGTGAACACGTCCTCGGAGGAATGCGCCGTGAGATCCTGGGGAAGGCCCGCCAGCGCCCCGCCCGAAACCTGGTGTGCGTCTTGGTCGTTGGTGCTGTAACGGCCGCCCAGCGTCAGGTCAAAGCTGTCCCCGAAATGAATCGTGCCGCTGACGAAGCCGGCGATCTCCTCGTAAGTCGAATGCAGCGTGGCATCACCGAGCTGGCCGAGCTGAAGCGGAGTCAGCGTACCCGGCGCCACCGCCTGGATATGTTGAAGGATGTCGCCCTTTTCCTTCGTGTAATAGGCCCCGAGCAGCCACTCGAACTTATCGTTGGAAGGCGACGCCAGGCGGAACTCCTGCGTGACCTTGTCATACTTGGTCGTCTGGTTCTGCAACAACTCGTGTGGCGGGAAGCCGAACGCGCCGATGAGCAGCGCGCTGAACTGCGACGTCAGGTCCGAGCGGAACGGCTCTTCGAGCTCGTTGTAGCTGGTTGCGGACGTGAGCGTGGCGAAGCCGAGATCCCAGTCCAGCGTCGCGTTGTACACGCGGTAGTCGAAGTCGCTGAACTCCGGCACGAACTGCGACTGGGTCGGTCCGCCATGCAGTGTCTTGAGCGTATTCGGATCGCTCTCGATGTCGCCGCCCGCGTCGTTGCGGATCTTCTGCAAGCTCGCGGTTAGCCGCGCAGTAAAAGCGTCGCTCGGCGCCCAGAGCGCGGACAGTCGACCGCCGTAGCTGGTCGAACCATTGATGTCCTCTTCGCGATCCGAGCCGGCTGTGCCGATCGAATCGATGAAGCCGCCGACGTCACGGTAGTAGCCGGTCGCGCGCAGTGCGAACGTCTCGGAGAGCGGCACGTTCAGCATGCCGGTGCCCGAGTAGCCCATCTCGCCGCCTTCCACGTTCTCGGTGCTGACGCGCACTCGCGCCTCGGTGCTGTCGGTCTGCGGCGGGTTCGGCACGAACTTCAGCACGCCGCCAAGCGAGCTGGCGCCGTACAACGTGCCCTGCGGGCCGCGCAGCACTTCAACGCGCTGCATGTCGAACGTATCGAAGTCGGCGGCGAGCACCGCACCGTTGACGAGGCCACTGCTGGAGCCGAACGGCGTTTCATCGACGTACACCGCGACCGTCGAAGCGACACCGCCGGTGTTGATGCCGCGCATGACGAGACGGCCCTGACCGGGCGTGGTCTGGCTGAGTTGCAGGCCGGGGACCAGCTTGAGGTAGTCCTGGAAGTTCGTGGCCTGCTGGCGCTCGAGCACGCCGCCGTCGACGACGCTCACCGATTGCGGCACGTCGATCAACGCTTGGGCGCGCTTCTGCGCCGTCACGATGACCTCCTCGATCGTCCGGTCGTCGGCCGCGAGCACATTGGTCGTCGTGCCCAGCAGCAGCACCAGCGCGCCGGCGGAGCCGACGCGCAAGAGTTTGCTCGTATCGCTCATCGTGACTCTCCCCCTGTTCGTTTGATTGGATCTCGCCGCCCGCGGCTGCCTGCTTGTGCAAGTCTTATCCTTGTGAGGCGATAGTAATCCTATCCAGAGAATCGTCAACCTGATCGCGACCGTTTATCCTCCAATTGCGCTGTGCAGGAGACCTGCAGGTCGGGCTTTCAGCCCGACTTCCGGCAGACGTTGGAAACCGACCCTGCTTCAGCGCAGGCGGACTGACCGCTGGAATTCCGCCGGCGTACGCCCGTACGCCTGCCGGAACGCGGCAGTGAAGTGGCTATGACTGGAGAAGCCCAGGTCCAGGCTCAGGCGGGTGAGATCGTCGTACCGTCCCAACAGATCGAGGGAACAGGCCAGGCGCAGCCGCAGCTGATAGCGGTACAGCGGCATGCCTTCGATCTGCCGGAACAGCTGGGTGAGATACACGGGCGAAGCCCCGACCTCTGACCCGATCTCGCTCAAGGTCCAGCGCCGCATCGGGTCGGAAGACAGCAGCAACTTCGCGCGATCGACCAGCTTCTGGCGCCCGACGCTGGCGGCAGCCGCCGGCGAGGTCCGTTCGCCCAATGCCCGGCGAATCAGCGCCAGGGTCAGCGTCTCAGCTTCCAGCGGTTCCGCGACGTTGCGATTCAGGCTGTAGCGCAGCGTCGCGACCATCGCTTGCGCGCTCTCGTCGATGCGCAACCGCTGCCGGCGGAATGCCAGCCCGGTGCGATCGCTCAGGTGCTGTTGCGGAGCAAGCTCGTCGAGCCACTGCGCGGCTACGCCGATGGAAAGACACGCATCGCCGCCTTCGACGGGATGACTGATGCGGTATTCCTCACCCTCGTTGAAGAACAGCACCTGATTGCTTTCCGCCACCGAGTCATCGCGGCCCACGTGCCGCACGTAGACGCCGCGATACGGGAAGACCAGGAAAGTAGTCTGGGCGCACTCCACGGCGCTGGCGTGCCGACAGCCGCCCCCACACACGATGTCGCGAACGTTCGCGGTCGCCGTATCCAGGTGCAGTTTGACGTTCAGCTCGGTCATGGCTTGAAGACGATTATTACCAACTGAGACAGACAAGTCGCTAAAGAGTTTGATAGCGACCGGCCCCCGGCTCAGGCCTCCTATGCCCCATCAAATGGCACTTCAGGAGAGCCGCGGTCATGGTCGATTCGACTTCTTTTGGACAGAAGCTGGGACAGATGTTGGCGGCACTCGCCGCCGGTGCGATCGGTACGCTCGGTGCCGGCGCGGTCCGCGCGTCGGACCACTTGGACAGCCCTACGGTGGCAATGAATCCGCGGGCGGACATCGGCGACCTGTACGCGTGGACGTCGCCCGACGGCAAGCAATTGAACCTCGTGATGACGGTCGTGGCGCAGTCGTTCTCGGACAAGGTCGAGTACACGTTCCACATCGACAGCGGCAAGCGCCTGGGCGCGACCACGGGCACGACGGCGATCGTGTGCCGATTCAAAGCCGATCAGTCAGCTGACTGTCGGGCGGACGGTGCTGCGCCGCTGCGCGTGTTCGCCGGCAAACGCGACGATCCGTTCTTCAACAACGTAAAGGGAACGCGCGCAGCTTATCAACGAGCTGCTGCAGCGGTGCGTGACGGAGCGAGGCCGGACGCAGCCGGGTGCTGGAGCTTCGACGCGCCGACAACCGAAGCAATTCTCTCCGAATGGCGGCACACGGACGGCGGCGCCGCGAGCGATTTGCTCGAAGGCTGGACGCCGGCGTCGCTCGTCGTAGCGATCGACGTCGAGCGCGTCGCGAAGCAGGGGCCGCTGCTGGGCGTGTGGGCCACGACGTCTTCGCAGGACGGGCAGCTCGATCGCGTCGGCCGTCCGCTGACGGGCAACGCGCTGCTCGGCACGCTCGCAACTGCGGCCGTCAGCGACAAGTTGAAAGAGGACTACAACCGAGCCACACCCGCGACCGCGGCGCGCTTCGTGCCGGAGATCGAGAAGAACCTCGGTCTCTACGACAGCTTCGACGGCAAATGCGGTAATCAGTTGGCGGCGAGCAAGAGCGCGACCGAGGGACGCTATCACGAGCTCGCGGCGCTCCTCGCCGACGATCGACTCTGGGTCAACAGCGCGTTCGGAGTCTGCAAGGAGTTCTTCGCAGTCGAGCTGGCGACGCTGACGGGTCCGAGCACAGCCGACAACGATTGCGGAGGCAGGACGCCAACGTACTCCGCGGCGAATGTGTACCGGTCGTTGTTGGCCAATGGCACGCCGGTGGGCATCGACGACGGTCTCACGCGCGACAAGCGCGAGCACTCGTCGACGACGTTTCCGTTCCTGGCAGCACCCGAAGGCGAAGGGACAGACCGATGAGCAATCGTGCGGCGGTGCTCGTGCTGCTGATCGGTATCTGCTTGGCACGCGACGGCGCGGCGCATGAGTTCTGGGTGCAGCCCGGTGAATTCTGGCTCGCGCCGCCGGCAGCTCTCTCGGTCACTCTGCAAGTGGGTGACAGCCGCTCGCGGCAGGAATCGCCGATACCGCCGCAACGAATCACCCGATTCGAAGCGATCGGTCCGACGGGCGCTGCAGTCGACATGCGCGGTGGCAGCGCCCGGCTCGAAAAGCCGGGCGCGTATCTGGTCGCTCTCGAAACCGACACGGGCGCGTACAGCCGCCAATCGGCCGGGCGCTTCAACGAGTACCTCGAAGCCGAAGGATTGACGCCGGCGCTGCAGTACCGGACGCGGACGCATCAAATGCACGTGGATGGATTCGAGCGCTACAGCCGCACCGCGAAGTCGATCGTGCTGGTCGGACGTCACAGCCGCCAAGCGCAGCGACACGTGACGCAGCCGCTGGGCTTCAAGCTGGAAATCGTCCCGCAAGTCAGTCCGTACGCGGAGCCGCAACCGGCGCAATTGCCAGTGCGCGTTCTGTACGAAGGCCGTCCGTTGACCGGCGCGCTGGTCAAGCTGATGAACCTCGAGCAGGACCTGACCGGCGCGAACCAGACCTTGACCGACGACGCCGGCATGGCGAGCTTCTCGATGCCGACGCACGGCAAGTGGCTCGTCAGCGTCGTCTGGACCCGCCGACTCGCGGACGGCGACGACGCCGACTACGAAACGACGTTTGCTAGCCTGACGTTCGGATTTCCCGGAGAGAAGAAACTGGACAGGATGAACGGGATGAACAGGATGTCGAGATGAAAGGACCGAACCCGGCGGCTCTTACATCTTTACGCCTTTGCCGATCCTGTAAATCCTGTTCATCCTGTCCAAGTTCTTTCTTATGGTTGCCCCATAGGCACGTACAGCGCGCTCTGATGCGCGCCGTCGTGATACAGCTTCACCGTAACCGCTTTTGCGTCGCGCATCGATTCCGATGAAACGTCGCCGCCGGAATTGAAGTTCTTCTGGCTGTACATCGAGCTCACCGGGGCGACGATCAGTCGCAGTCGACTGCCCTGGCGCAGCATCCGCGAGGTGAACGTGAAGTTGTCGAAGTCGTAGCGCTGCGGCTCGCGTGTCTTCACGAGCTCCGGCGTGCGCGGGTCTTCGCGATAGCGCGCCCGTTTCACATCGTTGGCCAGCATGATCGAGCTGCCGTCCGTGCGAATCTCATAGACGGTCACGCCGAAATCGGTGTCGGGCTGATCGATCGCCAGCCACGCGGACAGCTTGAAATAGCCGGTGATTTCGGTGTCGCGCTCGAACGGCGCGGTGTGATAGACGAGCTGCTTGCCGTGCCCGGCGTTGACGACGCGCTGATCCAGGTAGGAGGTCACATCCGTCGACGCTTCGACCGCAGCGATGCTCACGTCGCGCGGATCGTAGATGTATTGATCGGGCTTGCCTTTGCCCTTGCCCGTTGCGAGCGAGCCCGCCGCGAGCACGTCCGTGGCGTTCGCAACCGAGTCGAGATAGTACGGACGCGATTCAGCAGTCACTGCCTCGAGCGTGTCTGCGTAGCGCCACTTGTCCGCATCCATCACGTAGTACGCGACATTCTTCTGCAGGAATTGCGGCTTCGGGCCGCTCTGCATCGTCCACGCGTACCAATCCAGGTGCAGCTTCGGCAGATCGACCAGGCTCGCCGGCCCGAACGTCAATCCGCCGAACTGCGCCTGCGGCGTGCGCGTGCCGGCGTGATCCCACGGACCGATGACCAGGTAATGCCGCGCGCGGCCTTCAGGGCTCGCGTGCTTCATGTACTGCCGATAGTGCTCCATTGCGCCCGGTTGATCGCCGTCGTAGCTGCCGGTGATCGTCAGAATCGGGATCGACAGCTTCGCGTACTGCTCGGCAGTGGGGTTGTAGCTGTCCCAGTACGCATCGATCGACGGATGCGCGATCCATTCCTGAAAGGTCGGCAGCGGATTGCCGACGATCTCGTCGAACTGCTTGAACGGCGCGCCCGACTCGAACCACTCGCGATTCTTCGCACTCCAGAATTTATCGTCGCCGAAGATGCGATCCTGCGATGCATGGCCGCTGGTGAACGTCAGCCATTGCACGAGATAAGGCGAGGCGATGTTGCCGCGCATGGGAAAGTCGATGCCGGCGTACGGCGAGGCGACCGGGACGATCGTCGCGAGATGCGGCGGAAATTCCTTGGCCGTGACCCACTGGTCGTAGCCCGCATACGAGCCGCCCCACATCGTGACCTTGCCGTTGCAGTACGGCTGCTGCGCGAGCCACTCGACGACGTCGTGACCGTCTTTCGCTTCCTGCAGCAGCGGACGGAACTGGCCTTCCGAGTTGCCCCGGCCGCGAACGTCCACGGTCAGGAACGGATAACCATGCGAGGCGAAGTACAGGCCGCGATCGTGGTAGCTCTGCGAGATGTACGGCGTCAGCGTGAAGACGCAAGGCGCCGGCTCCTTCTGCTCGCGCGGCGTGTACACGGTCGCGTTCAACTTCACGCCATCGCGCAGCGGGATCTTCACACCCCACTGGAACTTGACTTGCGCGGGATCGGGCGGCGGCGGCGGGGCGTCGGCCATTGCCTCGGATGCGATGAGGATGCACAGCAGGGCGGGAACGAACGATTTCACCTTGACCTCCGAGCGAGCCACAGCATGAGTGCACCGGCCGCCAGCATCACGAGACCCCAGGCCACGTTCAGGCTGGCATGTTCGGTGCGGGCAGCGAGCATACCGTAACCACTCAGGAGAATGCCTATGATCGCGAACATGAGACCGATCGGTAGTCGCACGTCGAGTCCCATGGTCGCTCCTACCAGAACAGCAGATTGAGCAGGATCATCGCGGCCAGCACTGCGCATCCGATTGGCGCCGGGCGCTTGTACCAAGCAGCTTCATTGTCGACCTCGCGCGGCGTCAGCGCATACACCAAGCCGACGAGGCTCTTCTCGTCGCGCGGTTTGGTCAGCAGGCTGATCGCAATGGTCAGCAGCAAACAGGCGGTGAACGCGTAGATCGCAGTCCAGAAGTTCTGCGCCATCTCGCTGGGATACGAGTCCAGCACCGCGATCCAGCCGCCCTTCACGCCGCTCGACGCACCGCGCGGCAACGTGAGTCCGTGATGCAACGCTGCTGCAAGACTGCCGCCCAGCAAACCGTAGAACGCACCGTGACCGGTCGCGCGCTTCCAGAACATGCCGAGCAGGAACGTTGCGAACAGCGGCGCATTCACGAATGCGAACAACAGCTGCAGCATGTCCATGATGTTGTTGAAGCGATTCGCGACATAAGCCGCCGCCACCGACAGACACACGCCAACGACCGTTGCGATGCGGCCCATGTTGAGATAGTGGCGATCGCTCGCGCCGCTGCGCAGATAGGCCTGATAGATGTCGTACGTCCAGACCGTGTTGAATGCGCTGACGTTACCGGCCATCCCCGACATGAAGCTCGCGAACAAGGCGGTGATGCCGAGTCCCAGCAGCCCGTGCGGGAAGTAGTGCACGAGAAGCATCGGCATTGCGAGATCGTAGTTGAGCGCGCCGTCCGCTTTCAGCGGCAAGGCGAAGCCGCTCGTGTCCGCGTGCTGAGTCAGCGCGATTGCGATCATGCCCGGCACGATCACGAGAAAAGGAAACAACATCTTCGGCACTGCTGCGATCAGCGGCGTGCGGCGGGCGGCGGACATCGAGTTCGCCGCCATCGCGCGCTGCACGACCAGGAAATCCGTGCACCAGTAGCCGAACGACAGCACGAAGCCGAGCCCCATCGCAATGCCGAACCACTCGAGCCCCATCGGATTGGCAGCGGCATCGCCGGTGATGCTCCAGGTATGGGTCCAGGCGCCGTCGGCAAAGCCTCGCGATGTCGCGACCTCCTGGAGCGCAGTCTGCAGCCCGTGCCAGCCGCCAACTCGCTGCAAGCCGACGAATACCAGCGGCGCGAAGCCGAACACGATCAGGAAGAACTGCAGGACTTCGTTGTAGATCGCCGAGGTCAGTCCGCCGAACAGAATGTAGAGCAGCACCACGCCGGCGCAGACCCAGATGCTGAAGCCGAAGCTCCAGCCGAGCAGCAGGTTCGTGAGCAGCGCCATCGCATACATCGAGATGCCCGACGAGAAGATCGTCATCGCCGCGAACGAGATCGCGTTCAAGCCGCGGGTCTTCTCGTCGAAGCGCAGCTTGAGATACTCGGGCACCGAGCGCGCCCGCGAGCCGTAGTAGAACGGCATCATGAACACGCCGAGGAAGACCATCGCCGGGATCGCGCCGATCCAGTAGAAATGGCTGGTCGCCATGCCGTACTTCGCGCCGGACGCCGCCATGCCGATCACTTCCTGCGCGCCGAGGTTCGCCGACAGAAACGCGAGGCCCGCGACCCACGCCGGGATCGAGCGGCCGGACAGAAAGTAGTCGGTGCTGGTGCGCATGTAGCGCCGCAGCGTGTAACCGATGCCGAGCACGAAAACGAAGTAGACGCCAAGGATGACCCAGTCGATGGCGATGAGCTGCATGGGTCAGCGATCCCCGGCGATGAAGCGGCGAACGTCCGCGGCGAGCTTCGTCAGCGACGGCTCGTGCACGTACATCATGTGTCCTGCCTCGTAATACGCGAAGGTCACGCGCTCGGGGAGCATGCCGGTCTGGTACATGGTGTTCTCGACGGCGAAGAACGGCGTCGCCAGGTCGTAGTAGCCCATCGCCAGCAGCACGCGGAAATCCTTGTTGCGCCTCATCTCGTCGCCGAGCATCGGCGCGACGTTGACGTGGATCGGCCATTCGGGATTCATGCCCATCGACCAGCGCTCCGTGTCCGGCACCTTCCAGTCCCAGTCGGGCTTGATACGGCCGCGGTTGAGCGCGACGTAGCGCATCGACCCCATGTCGACACCCAGGTCGACGGTCAGATACTGCAACGCTGACGTGGCGAAGGCGGCGCCGAAACCGTACTGCGAGGGATCGGCATCGAAGCGATCGGCGGCCGCGTCGAAATCACGGCCGACGTAGCGGCTATCGAGGCGGCCGACCGCCACTCCCTGGTCGCGCAGCAGCTCCTTCATGAAACGAAACGGCTGCACATCGAGGTCGGTCGACTCCAGATACTGCTCCGAGAGCCCGGTGAAATACGCTAGACGGCTGCGCACGCGCGCACGCTCGTCTGTCGACATGCGCTGACCTTTCGCGAGCGCGACTGCATAGTCGGTCAGTGCGAACTCGCGCGCATCCGCGAGGAGCTTCGTGAGATCGGGCGCATCGGGGATCTTGTGGTGATACCAGGCAGTGGCAGCATAGGTCGGCAGATAGCTCTGCGACACGCGGCCATTGTGCGCGAGCGGACGCAGGCCTTGAAAATCCAGCGCGGCGGACATCAGCACTACGCCGTTCAGTGCGACCGAGCCGAACTCTTCTTGCGCGAGCGCGCGCGTCATCGCAGCTGCCCGCGTCGTTCCATAGCTTTCGCCGAACAGATACTTCGGCGCATCCCAGCGCCGCTGGCGCGTCAGCCACTGACGCACGAAGTTCGCGAGCACGTCGGCATCCTGCGCAATGCCCCAAAACTCCTTGTCGGCGTGACCGTTGATCGCGCGGGAATAGCCGGTGCCTACCGGATCGATGAGCACGACGTCGGCGACATCCAGCGGGCTGTACGCGTTGTCGACGATGTCGAGCGGCGGCGCACCGTCGTCCTTGGCGTCGCTTGGCACGCGCACGCGCTTGGGGCCAAGCAAGCCCATGTGCAACCACATCGACGCTGAGCCGGGACCGCCGTTGAAGGCGAATACGACCGGTCGATGCCGGGCGTCGGCGGCACCTTCGATCAGATACGTCGTCGAGAAGATGCGCGCCTGCGGCTTGCCCTCGAAGTCGGCGACATCGAGCTCCTCTGCGATGGCTCGATAGCGCAGCTTCTTGCCGGCGATCTGGATCTCGTGCTTCGTGACGAACGATTTCGGCGCCGGCGTCGGCTCCGGTGCGTCAGCGGCAACGGCACCTGCGCACGAGCACGCGAGCAGCAGAGCGAACGACGATCGGCGAATCACAGCTAAGCTACAGCTGTCGCGTGACCGGCAGACCGAGTGAACCCAGAACGAGCGAGGCCATCGTCTCGCGAGCCCGCGCCACGGTCGCTGCGTTCGCGGCATCTGCGGCGATATTGCGCAACTCGTACGGGTCGGTCTGCAGATCGTAGAGCTCATGCGCCTCGTCCTCGCGTATCCAGCGAATGTATTTGTATCGACCCAGACGCACGGCGCGGTAGTCGATGTTGGCGATCCACGGAAAAGGATTCTCGTGTCCGTAGTACTCCATCAGGAAGGCTTCGCGACCCCGCTCGCGACTGCCGAGTGCGTGCGGCAGCAACGAACGCCCCTGCACCGAGTGCGGGATCTCGGCGCGCGCCGCCTGCAGCAGCGTCGGCGCGATGTCGATCGACAATGCGAATGCGTCGACGCGTCGTGGCTCGATCGCAGCACGATGCGAGATGACGAGCGGCGACTTGACGGACTCTTCATACGGGAAGCGGCGCTCGACGCTCAGGCCGTGCTCGCCGAAGAACGAGCCGTTGTCGCTCATGAACACGAACAGTGTGTTCTCGTAGAGTCCCTTCTCCTCCAGAGCTGCCCGCAGGCGGCCGAGGCCGTCGTCGACGGCGAGCATCATCTCGGCGCGCGACTGGATCGTCTCCTCCGACACCTGCTCATCGAGCACTTCCGGACCGAACTGGCGTGCGATGCCGCTGGAATGTTTCGCATCCAACGCTGCCGCCAGCACCGGCTTGCCCGCGCGATCCGCCGCGGAGAGGCCGTAATTGGGCCGACGCTTGAATACCTTGCCCGCGTACTTGCCGCGATGCCGTGGGGCGGGAATGAATCCCTGGTTGGTCGAGACATCCACCGTGCCATCGTCACGCTGCACGATCTGCGGGTGGATGGCTTTGTGACCGATGTAGACCATGAAAGGCTTGCTGCGCGCGCGAGTCGCGAACTCGATTGCGCGATCCGTCAGCAGATCGGTGATGTAGCCCGGAACGCGCTGCAAGCGGCCGTTCTCGAACAGCTCCGGATCGAGGATTTCGCCTTGTCCGGCGAAGCTCACCCAATAGTCGTAGCCGGGACGCGGCGTCGGGTCGTTCCCCATGTGCCACTTGCCGACATGCGCAGTTTCATAGCCCGCACGCTGCAACTCGTGCGCGAACGTGGCCAGCCGGTGACTCGCGTACGAGCGCGACGTGTTGTCGATGATGCCGTGACGAGACGCGTACTGGCCTGTGAGAATGCAGGCGCGGTTCGGCGAGCACAACGGCGTCGTGTGATAGGCGTTGCTGAACACCGCGCCGGTAGCGGCTAATGCGTCGACCTGCGGAGTTTCGAGATAAGGATGACCGCCCGCGCCGTACTCGTCGAAGCGCATGTCGTCGACGACGATGACGACGATATTGGGACGCGTCGCTGCGCTGCTCGTTTTGCCGGCCGCGCGTACGCCCGTGGCAGCAAGCGCGACGGCGCTGCCGCCGGCAGCGAGGAATTGCCGACGTCCGATCATCTGGGCTTACCGACCTTGAGAAGGACCGCGCCGTGGCGAGGCACTGTAGCGGTAAATTTCTCCTGCAGCACACCGAGGTCGCGTCGCTGCCAGAGGTCGCGGACCGGCTGTCGGCCTTGCAATCCAAGCTGCTGCCACTCGACGGTCACTTCCGCCGGCTGCAGTCCGCGATTGAACAGCCCGACCGCCATCGTGCCGTCCGCGAGCGTTCGTGCCCAGATCTCGCGGCGCGCGTCGGACCAGACGCGTCCGGCGGCGCGGCCCAGCGGGTCCTGATCGACAGCGATCACTTCGTCGTTGCTGAGCAGCGAGAGCGTGAACGTATCGAGCTTGGACAAATCTGCGCCGATGAACAGCGGCGCGGCTTGCAACACCCACAGCGACAGATGCAGCACCTGCTCGTTGGGAGTCAGGCGCGACGGACGCAGATTCGGACCCCAGCCCAGCGTGCCGACGACCAGCATGTCGGTGTCGTTCCATTCGCCCGGACGCGTCCAGCGCTCGCGTCCCGCTTGCCGAAAGCCGACGCTCTCCAGATTGGCCCACTGGTCCAGCAGATCGCCGCTGCTGCGCCACAGGTGTCCGCCGACTTCGGCGCCCCACTTCCACACATCGCCGTAACCGTACTGGCACAGCGCGTACACGATGTCCCGATCGACTCGCGCCAGCGCGTCGCGCATCGCGATGTACGGCTTCTGCAATTCGACGAGCGAATGATCGCCGCGAATGAGCTCCTCGTAAGAGCACCAGTCGTACTTCAGAAAATCCACGCCCCAGGCAGCGTAGGTCGCGGCGTCCTGCGCTTCGTGCTGCCAGCTGCCGGCGAAGTCTTCGCACGTTTTCGGTCCCGGCGAAGAATAGATGCCCAGCTTCAGGCCGCGCGCATGCACTGCGTCCGCCAATGCGCGCATGTCCGGAAATTTTTCGTTGGGGAGGATCTTCCCGTCCGCGCCGCGTTTTCCTGACCAGGCGTCGTCGATGACGATGTACTGAAAGCCGTGTGCCGCGAGTCCGCTGCGATCGAGCCACTGCGCAGCTTGCAGCACCTTCTCCTGGTCCACGGCCGGGCCCCAGACATTCCAGGAATTCCAGCCCATCGGCGGTGTGAGCGCGAGCGTACCTTTGCGGGCGACGATCCGCAGTTCGTTGCTCGCTGCGCCGCCGGGTCCGCGTACACCCAGCTTCACCACGCTTTCGCCCGCTTTCTCGATCGTGCCGGAGATGATGCCGGTGGACGCGTCGATGGCGAGCCCTGCCGGAAGACCATCAGCAGAAAATCGCAGCGGCGCAGCGCCGGTCGCAGGAACGCGGAACAGGAACGGACGTCCGGGCGTCGCTCCTGTAACGCGCGCACCGTGAATGGCAGGTCGGGGCGATGTCGACGGTGCAGCGATGCGCGGCAACTCTTCCGCAGGGGGGATGTACGCGGTAGGACGCTCGCCATCCGGCTGCAGCAACTCGATCATCGCCCCGCCCCACGCAACCTCGTCGTCGTTGCTGGTGTCGCCGCCGTCATCTACCAGCAGCGTGAGAACGCGCGCGCCTTTGAGATCGGCCGAGAGCAACTTGGGTGCATCGCCCGGACGCATGAGGCCGCTCGTCGCGACGCGCCTGTCGTCGACCCACACCTCGAAGACGACGGAGCCGACGTTGCCGTGGACTTCGTCATCGATCCCGACGGTGGACGTGAAGCGGGTGGCGTTGCGCTTCAAGTCAATGACGAATTCGCTGATGGAGCGCGTGCCGATGCCGTGCGGAAACTCGACGCCACCGAGGCGGATCGGCTGATCGCGGATCGTGCGGGCGACGCGCGGCGTGCCGCGGCGCTGCGAGAGGCGCTCGAGGCCGATCTCCTCGACCCACATCGCGCCCGGCGGCGCGGCGGCGTGTCCTGCTGCATGCGAGCCCAGGCACAGCAGTACCAGGCAGAACGAACGCACGTACCCCATGGCGGGCTAATATACGGTAGTCAGTATACGATCTACAATTATCGGAATATCGCGCCCTGGCCCTTCGTATATATGATAGCCGCGCACGATCGCTCGGCGGCTCACTTACGAGGCTCGATGACCAGACCGCTTCCGCTCGAACGCCGCTCCCTGGCAGCGCAGGTGGCCGATGCCCTGCGCGAGCTCATCATGTCGAATACGTACCGCCAGGGACAACAGCTGCGGCAGGACGATCTCGCCAAGCGCCTCGGCGTCAGCCACATCCCGGTGCGCGAGGCCTTCCAGCTGCTCGAAGCCGAAGGCCTGATCACCAACATCCCGTACAAAGGCGCGGTCGTCACGCGTCTGTCGGAAAGCGAAATCGAGGAATACTTCGACATCCGCGCGACGCTCGAAGTCGACCTGCTGCGGCGCGCCCTCGGCAAGATCACGCCGCAGGCGATCGCTCGCGCTCGCGAGATCGTCAAGACGATGGACACCGCCCCGCCCCAGAGCTGGGGCGAGTACAACTGGAGCCTGCACGAAGCCCTGTATACAGCGGCCGAGCGCCCGATCACGCTCGAGTTCATCCGCAAGATCCACGACAACCTCGACCGCTACGTGCGCATCCAGCTGTCGCTCGCCGAGGAGAACCGCCAGCGGGCGCACCAGGAGCACATCAAGCTGATCGACCTGTGCGAAGCCGCGGACCGCGCCAAGGCGCTGAAACTGCTGTCGAGTCACATCAGCGGCGTCCGCGACGACCTGATCAATCACCTCAAGCGGCACCCGCCGGAATAGCCGATGCCCAGCGAAGCGTTGGTGATCGGCGGCGGGCTCGTCGGGTTGAGCTGCGCACTGAACCTTCAGCTCTGCGGCCTGCGCACGACCATCGTCGATCCAGCAACGACGCGCCGTGCAGCCTCCTGGGGCAACGCGGGTCACCTTGCGACCGAACAAGTGGAGCCGCTCGCTTCGCGCAAAACCCTGCGCAACTTGCCGCGGCGGCTGTTTTTCCGCGGCGGCGCTCTGTCGCTGCCGCCACGCGACCTGGATGTCTGGCTGCCGTTCGCCTTGCGCCTGGTTGGCAACAGCACCCCCGTTCGCTTTGCAACTGGCAAGGCGACGCTGCGATCACTGCTTCGCGGTGCAATTCCAGCCTGGCGGCAGCTGGCGCGAACCGCTGGCGCGGAACACCTGATCGCGGAAGACGGACACTTCGTCGTGTGGGAAACGCCAGCCGGAGCCGACGCCGGGCTTGCAGCGTGGCGCAACACGGACACAGGGACGGCAACTTTCCGCGATGCCACGGCCGAAGAAATCGCGACGCTGTCGGCGCAAGTGTCACGCCCGATCGCCGGCGCGATCCGCTTTCAAGGCACCGGACAGGTGCTCGATCTCGGCGAGCTCGCCAACAGCCTGAGCACGCATCTCAGTCACGCGGGCGGCTCCGAGCGCACCGCTCGCGTTGAGCGGCTCGTGGTCGATGGCTCGACTACCGCCGCAATGCTCGAAGGCGGCGAGGTGCTGCATGCCGATATCGTGGTGGTTGCTGCAGGCGTCGCATCCGGCGCGCTGTTAGAACCGCTCGGCTATGTTGTTCCGATCATTGCCGAGCGCGGCTATCACATTCAGTCTGCTGACGCCGCGTGGCCCGCTGGCCTGCCGCCCGTCGTGTTCGAGGAACGCTCGATGATCGTCACGCCGTTCCGCTCCGGGCTGCGCGCTGCCAGCTTCGTCGAGTTCGCGCGCGCCGAGTCGCCCCCCGATCCACGCAAGTGGGCGCGCCTCAGACGCCATGCCGCAGAGCTCGGCCTGCCCTTGCGCGAACCGTACAGCGAATGGTTCGGTGCGCGCCCCACCCTGCCCGATTATCTGCCAGCGCTGGGCCGCAGCCGGCGAACCGCGAATCTGCTCTACGCCTTCGGCCACCAGCATCTCGGTCTGACGCTCGCGGCAGTCACGGGCGAGCTGATTGCAGCGCTCGCACGCGGCGAGGCGACTGACGTCGACCTCAAGCCGCTCGATCTGGAACGGTTCCGCTGACCAGCACGCTGCGCGCGCGGCCGTACAGAACATAGACCGCGATGCCGAGCAGATTCCAGATGAAGAAGCGGGAGATCGTCTTCGACGGCAGGCTGAACAACAGATAGATGCAGCCGACGATCGCCAGACTGCCGACGACCGTCGGCCAGGGGCAGCGGAAGATACGCGGCAACTCCGGCGAGCGCTTGCGCAGAATCATCATACACGCCGCGACCGCGATGAAGGCAGCCAGCGTGCCCGCGTTCGCCAGCTCGGCGATTTCGTCGAGACGCAGAAAGCCGGCGAAGGCTGCGACGAAGACGCCGGTGATCGCCGTGATGAGCACCGGCGCTCCCTTGCGCGACGACACCACGCTGAGCCTGCGCGGCAGCAGGCCGTCGCGAGCCATGACAAAGAAGATGCGGCTCTGCCCGTACATCATGACGAGGATGACGGATGGCAGCGCGATGAGCGCAGCGAGCGCGACTGCCCGCGCTGCCAGCGGATGGTTGAGCGTACGCAGCACGAATGCGAGAGGCTCGCCCGAGGCAGCGATCTGGGTGTGATTGACCGCGCCAACCGTAGCGATCGCGACCAGGATGTAGATGATCGTGCAAACGGCCATCGAGCCGATGATGCCGATCTTCAGATCGCGACCGGGGTTCTTCGCTTCCTCCGCGGACGTAGCGACTGCGTCGAAGCCGTAGAACGCGAAGAACACGATCGCGGCAGCGGCCATGACACCGCGCGTCACACCGTGCGAATCGGGCGTGCTGCCGAAGCCATGCGGCGCGAACGGCACCATGTTGTCCGCGTTGAAGTTCGGCAGCGCGAGCAGCACGAACACCGCAAGCGCAGTCATCTTGATCACAACAAGAATGATGTTCAGCGTCGCGCTCTCGCGAGTTCCGGAGATCAGCAGTCCGGCAACCGCCAGTGCCACGAGGATCGCGGGCAGATTGACGATGCCGCCGGCATGCGGCCCGGACAGCAACGCGGCTGGTAAATGTATGCCCGCAGCTTGCAGCCATCCGATCAGATAGCCCGACCATCCCACGGCCACGGTGCTGCACGCGAGCGAATACTCGAGGATCAGGCTCCAACCGACGATCCATGCCGGCGCTTCGCCCATCACCGAGTAGGTGTACGTGTAGGCGCTGCCCGCGGTTGGTATCAACGTTGCGAGCTCTGCGTACGCCAGCGCGGCGCATGCACAGACCACGCCGGCAACGACGAACGCGAGGATGACCGCAGGGCCGGCGCGATCCGCGCCAACGCCAGTCAGCGTATAGATTCCCGTGCCGACGATCGCACCGACGCCGAGCGCAACGAGATGCGGCCAGCTCAGCGTCTTTTTGAGCGTGCGACCCGGCTCGTGCGGCCCACGGATCTCGAGCGGCTTGCGCGGACCAAGGATGCCGTTCATCACTACGCCGCGACGCCGGCCTGCCGGGTCGGGCGCAGCTTCGCGCACCGCTCGACTCTGGAGATCACGTCCGCGCGGCGTGCGCCTGTGAGCGGCATGCGCGGCATGCGAACGCGCTCCGAGCCGCGACCCATCACTTGTTCCGCCAGCTTGATCGATTGCACCAGGTCGTGATCGGCATCGAGATGCAGCAGCGGCATGAACCAGCGATAGATGCGTCGCGCTTCGATCCAATCGCCGCGCTGCGCGGCCCGCATCAGCGCCACGGATTCGCGCGGGAACGCGCTGGTGAGTCCCGACACCCAGCCGCTCGCACCGAGCAGCAGCGCCTCGAGCGCCACATCGTCGAGCCCCGCCATCAGCGTATAGCGATCGCCGAAGGCGTTGATGATGTCGGTGATGCGTCGCGGATCGGGAGCGCTCTCCTTGACGGCAACGATGTTGGGAATCTTCGCCAGCTGCTCCAGCGTGCCCAGCTCGATCGACACGCGATACGCTGGCGGATTGTTGTACAACATGATCGGCAGCGACGTCGCTTCGGCGACGGTCTTGAAATGCGCGTACAGCTCTTCCGGCGTCGGCACATAAACCATCGCTGGCAGCAGCATCAGCCCATTCATGCCGATCTTCTCGGCGTCGCGCGCAAACTCGGCCGCACGATCGGTCGAAAGCTCGGAAACACCCGCAACCAACGGTACGCGTCCGCCGACAGCTTCGACGGCCGCGACCAACGCCGTGCGCTTTTCTTCCGGCCGCAGCGAATTGTTCTCACCGACCGTGCCGAGCAGCACGAGTCCGTCGACGCCGTCATCGACCAGAGCGGTAACGGTGCGCCGGCACGCCGGCAGGTCGAGCGAAAAGTCCGGGGCAAACTGCGTCGTCGCGGCCGGGTACACGCCCTGCCAGAGTGATTTCGTCGTCACGGGGAGACTCCAGTGGAAGGCGTCGGCGGATTCTCGCCGCCATCGGCAATGAACTTGGCCATGCGCTCCGCCAGCACCGGCAGCGGCACTGCGCCGAGCGCGAGGATCGCGTCGTGGAATTTGCGCTGGTCGAACTTCGGCCCGAGTGCCTGTTCCGCCTCGCGTCGATGACGCAGGATCTGCATCTGTCCGAGCTTGTAGGCGAGCGCCTGCCCAGGCCACGCGATGTAGCGGTCGACCTCAGTCGTGATCTCGTGCTCGGAGAGCGGCACGTTGTCCTTCATATACGCGAGGGCCTGCTCGCGACTCCAGCCGTAGTGATGGATGCCGGTGTCGACGACGAGTCGCGCGGCGCGCCAGATCTCGTAGGTCAGCTGGCCGAACTCCTCGTACGGCGTCTCGTAGATGCCGATGTAGCCGCCGAGCCATTCGGTGTACAAGCCCCAGCCCTCACCATAGCCGGAGAAATACTGCTCCTTGCGAAACCCCGGCTGCTCGGGCTGTTCCAGCGCCAGCGCTGCCTGAAAACTGTGACCCGGCGTGCACTCGTGCAACGCCAGCGACGGCAGCGTGTACAGCGGACGCGCCGGCAGGTTGTACGTGTTGAACATGCAGTTCTCGAGCCCGCCGCGACCCCCGGTGTAGATGGGCGCGAGCGAGTCGGGCACCGGGATCACGCCATGGCGATAGCGCGGCAGGAAACCGATCGTGTCCTTGAGCTTGCCGTCCATCTTCTTGAGCACGTACGTGGCGTCGGCGAGCAACTCGTGCGGCGTCTTCGCATAGAACTGCGGATCGGTGCGCAGGAACGTCATGAACTCGGGCAACGTGCCTTTGAATCCCGTTTTCTGCATCGTCGTCTGCATCGCGCCCTTGATGCGCGCGACTTCGCTCAGGCCGATCTGATGAATCTGCTCCGCCGTCAGATCGAGCGTCGTGAACTTCTCGATCATCGCCTGGTAGTAGGCCTTGCCGTCCGGTTGCTTCTCGGCGGCGAGCGTCGTGCGCGCCTTCACCAGATACTCGTTGCGAATGAAGTCGAGCAGCTTCGAATACGCGGGCACGAGCGCGGCAATGAGACTGCGCGCTTCGGCGCGCATCTTCTCCTGCTCGTCCGGCGGGATCGACGACGGCATCATCGTCATTGGCAGGTACAGCGGGTTGGTCTCACCCGGCTTCAGGTACGGCTCGATGGTCTGGTCGCGACCGGTCACCGACACCTTCGGCACCGTGAAGCCGCGCTTCAGACCGGCGCGCATGTTGACGATCTGCTCGTCGAAGTAGCGCGGCGTATCGCGCAAGCGGCCAAGATAGCGACGATACTCTTCGGCGTTACTGAAGCCTTCGCGCGGCGTAAAGCCGGTCCAGAAGAACGTGTCCGCGTTGAACGGCGCCTCGTAGGTCCTGTAGCGCACGTCGACGACCTCCTCGTCGATCACGGCGCGGAACACCTGCGCATTGATCTTCTCCTGCGGCGACAACTGCTCCAGGGGAATCTTGTCGAGCTCGCTCAGCGTCTTTTGCCAGTATTCCAGCCGCTTCTGCTGCGTGGCTGCATCGACGCGCGGCAGATGATCGTCGGCCGCGTGGCGTCCGAATTCACCGGGCACGCGCGCCTCTTCCTTCTGCCGCCACTCCCACTCGGCGTCATACAGCGCCTTGAGACGCTGCTCGGCTTCGTTCGTCGCAGTTTGCGCGACGAGCGCAGCGGGCGCCGACAACAGGAACGCGAGCACGAGCGTGCGAGTGTGAGTAGTGGTCATGAGGCTCACCGGGATGAGTCGACGGTCTCGATCTTCATCGGACCGGGTGGGATGTTACGTTGCGCCTTCTGCTTCGCGACCATGTCGCGCAGTTCCTCGCGCAACTTGCGGGCGTCATAGATGATGCCGTCCTTCACCGTGTACGCGACGCCGCCGACGCGCTCCACCTGGCCGGCGTCGTTCAACTTGAGCGTGCCGGTGCCGAACAGCAGCTTGAGATTCTCGAGCGGATTGCCTTTGACGATGACGAGGTCGGCCTTGCGACCGACGCGGACCGTGCCCACCTGGTCTTCATGGCCGAGCGTGCGCGCGCCCGCTTGCGTCGCTGCATGGATGACTTCGAGCGGACTGAAGCCGGCCTCGCGCAGCAGCTCCATTTCCTGGACGTAACCGAAGCCGTAGAGGTTGTAGATGTAGCCGCTGTCGCTGCCGACCGTGACTGTGCCGCCGCGGTTCTTGTACTCGTTGACGAACTGCATCCACAGCCGATAGTTCTCGCGCCAGGCCATCTCGCGCTCGGTGGTCCAGTCGAACCAGTACGAGCCGTGATTGATCCGGCTCGGGCGGTACCAGTCCCACAGCGACGGCAGCGTGTATTCCTCGTGCCATTGCGCGCGGCTCATGCGCATGAAGTCGCGGCTCGTGAGGTACGCGGTGAACGTCGGGCTGAGCACGAAATGGCGCGCGAGCAGCTCGTCCATCACTTTGTTCCAGGTCTCGGAGCCCGGCGGTGCCGCCTGCTTCCACAGGCGTCCCGCCTCGCCGAAGCGCATCTGCTCGTCGTTGTTCACGTACGAGCCCGGCCAGTCCTGAATCGTGCGATCGGTGAACATCGCCTCGGGCAGACCGTACCAGTGCTCCATCGAGTCGAGCCCGTGAGCGGAAGTCTGCAGCACGTTGGCGTAGGCGACAGCGCCCTGCGAGTGATGCATGGTCGTGCGCATGCCGAGCTTCTCGGCTTCGTCGAGCGCCGCGTACAGCGCGTCCTGCTCGGCCATCAGGAACTTGATGCCGTCGGCGCCGCGTTTTTTCGCCTCGCGTATCGCGCGCCGCGCGGTTTCGGCGTCGTTGGGCATGGTGCCCAGAATGTCGTGGAAGAATGGATAAACGTCGATGCGCGGCGCAACTATCTCGTTGCGCGCGCTGCGCTGCTTGATGCCGACGAGCCACTCGATCGGGCGATCGTTGCCGAGCTCGCGCACGGACGTCACGCCATGCGCCAGCCACAGTTTCAGGATGTAGTCGGAAGGAACCTTCTGACCATCCGCGAGACTGTGCAGATGCACGTGAGTGTCGACGAAGCCGGGCAGCACGTAGTAGCCGGTGAGATCGAGCTCATAGTCGCCGCGCTCGGCGCGCTTGCTCGCATCGATCGCGCCCGGATTGCCGATCGAACGGATCTCGGCGATCCGATCCTGCGCCAGCACCACATCGTACGGTCCCTGCGCGGGCGCGCCGGTCCCGTTGACGATGGTGACGTTGCGTAACACGACGCGCGCATAGGGTCCGGTGCCCTCAGTGCGCGCTGGAATCGGATCGTCAACCGGCGGCTCCGCGGCCCACAGCGGCGCGGCGAGCAACAGAGCCAGGCACAGCGCAGGCCGGCGGATGTGGGTGATCATGGGCGAGATAGTATACGAGATACTATATATGACCACTAGCCCGGGAGATTCCTAACGTCGCGCGCGCTTCTTGGCAGCAGCCGCGCCCTGCACCGCCGCGGGACGCAGCGCCGTGCGCAGGTCCGCCAGCGTATGCTCGAGATGCTGGGTGATCAGCTTGCGCACGCGCGCGTCGCGGCGCTTCACCCAGGCTTCGAGCATCTCGTGATGCTCGGCCTCGGCATTCAGGAACCGGCCCTTCGGCTCCAGGTGCTTGCGCACGTAACGGTCCGCCAGCACGTGCAGGCGCGCCACGATGTTGGTCGTGATCCGCTGGCCGCCCGGGCGCACCAGCGCGAGGTGGAAGGCGCGATTCAATCCACCGACGGTCGGCTTCTGCGCGGCGGCGTCGATGTCGAATAGTGCGAGCGCCTGCCGCGCGCGCTCGCGGTCAGCGTCGTCCGCCTTGAGGCATGCAAACGCCGCGGCGTCCGGCTCCAGCCTGATGCGCAGCGCGTAGATTTCTTCGGCTTCCTCCGGCGACATGGGCCGCACGAAGAAGCCGCGATTGGCGTACGACACGACCAGGCCATCCTGCTCCAGCCTGGCCAGCGCCTCGCGCAGCGGAATCTTGCTGACTCGCAGCTCCGCGGCCAGCGCATCCTGCCGGATCGGCACATCGGGAGCGATGGCGCCCGACAGGATGAAGTCGCGGACGACGTCCACCAAGCGGTCGGACAGCGTGCGGATGTCAAGCTGGACGGAGCTCATGAACTCACTCTTCGAAGCTTCAGGTGCGCTCAGATTACTTGAAATCCGTGCCGGAACGGATCGGCATCGTCGATCCAGAGAGTGTTCATACCCGTGACGCGCGCCGAGCCTTCGATGGACGGCACGATGGCCGGGTGTCCGGCGAGCTGCACCTCCTCCTCGACACGACCGATGAAGCGGCTGCCGATGTAGCTTTCGTGCACGAAGCGGTCGCCCTGCCGCAGCTTGCCTTGGGCGACGAGCTGCGCCATGCGCGCGCTGGTACCGGTACCGCACGGGCTGCGATCGATCGCGCGCTCGCCGTAGAACACTGCGTTGCGCGCATCCGCGCCGGTGCTCTTCGGCCGATCTGCCCACAGCACGTGACTGACGCCGCGGATCGACGCTTCGAGCGGATGTACAGGTTGGATCCGCTCGCGGACGAGCTCACGGACCCGGCGGCTGAGATCGATGAGCCGGCTCGCGCCAAGAGAGTCGAGGCCGACATACGGCCCTTGCGGCTCGACGATGGCGTAGTAGTTGCCGCCGTACGCGACATCGACCAGCAGCGGACCGAAGTCCGGCACTTCCACTTGCACAGCGCTCGCAGCGAGGTAGCTCGGCACGTTGCGGATGCGCACGGACGCAACCCGGCTGCCCTCGCTCACATAGGAAACCTGCAACAGACCGGCAGGCACTTCGACGCGCAGCTCGCCCGGCGTCCGCGGCCGGATGAGCCCGTGCTCGAGCCCGAAGGTGAGGATGCCGATCGTGCCGTGGCCGCACATCGGCAGGCAGCCGCTGGTCTCGATGAAGATGATCCCGACGTCGGCGTCGGCGCGCGTCGGCGGATAGAGAAAGCCGCCGCTCATCATGTCGTGGCCGCGCGGCTCGAAGCACAGTCCGGTCCGGATCCAGTCGAACCGTTCCATGAAATCGAGCCGGCGCTCGGCCATGCTGGCGCCGCGCAACAGCGGCGCCCCGCCGGCGACCAGTCGCACGGGATTGCCAGCCGTGTGACCGTCGATGCAGAAGAACGTGGAACGCATGACGGGGGTGAGTCAGCGCTCCACGCTCATCTCTGCAGCGCTCAGAACCGCGCGCGCAAGCCGACGAAGTAGCGTCGCCCGATGACGTCGTACATCGTAACGTCGGTATTGGCGTCGCCGCCCCAGCTCGAGGTCAGCAGCGGCGGGCCTTCGTCGAATGCGTTGTCGATGCCGCCGTACAGCTCGAGTTTCTCGCCCACCTGCACGGTCGTCGCGAAGTCGACGTAGGTCACCGCGTCCGCGACGACCGGCGTCGAGGCTGCGATGTTCGCCAGCGGATCGAGCCCGCCGATGTAGCGGATCTGCGTGCGCAGCATCACCGGCCCGCTGTTGTACGACGCGGCAAAAATCCCCTTGAAGGCGGGCGAGCCGCCCGCGCCCTGCGCCGTGCACGAGCCGAAGAATCCGGCACAGTCGATCGGTGCCGCGCCGACTAGCTGACTCACGCGCTCGAACAGCCAACCGGTCTGGAGCTGCAGCGTGAGATCGGCACCACCGCTGAATGCCACCGCGTCCGGCAGCGGCAACGTGTAGTCGGCGCTCAGATCCACGCCCTTGACCGACAACGATCCGATGTTGCTGTTGCTCGCGCGGACCTGGAACACCTGGCCGTTACCGGGCAAGCGAGTGATGGCGCGACAGGGTTCGCTGTTGGCGTCGAGCAGCTGATAGCACACGTCGAGCGTCGTCTGCGCATTGATCGTCGCGACCGCGTCCTCGACTTCGATCTCGTAGTAATCCACGGCGAGATTGAGGCGCTCGAAGCGCAGCACCGCACCGACCGTCATCGTGTCGGACGTCTCTTCCTTCAGGTTCGGATTGCCGCCGGACACCTGACTGAAGCCGAGTGCCGCCTGCACGAAGTTGTTGATCTCTGCCGCGGGCACGCCCTGCTGCACGCAGAAATCCTTCTGCGCCTGCGAGGGACTGCGCACGGCTGCACACGGATCGTTGCCCGGCGAGAAGCCTTCCTGGATCGGCGCGAACAGCTCGCTGATATTCGGCGCGCGGATGGCGACGTTGTAGGCGCCGCGGAACCGCAGCCACTCGACCGGGCCCCATTCGAGCCCGGCGCGCCAGGTCTCGACCGAGCCGATGTTCGAATAGTCCGAAAAGCGGATCGCACCCTCCAGCGCGAGCACGTTGACGAGCGGCAGATCGCTGAGCAGCGGCACGCGCACTTCGCCGAAGAACTCGGAGACGTCGTAGCCGCCCGCGGTGATGCCGCGGGAGGCGGAGCCGTACTCCTTCGCCAGGTCGGTCGCTCCAGGCAGGAACTCGTAGTCGTCCGAGCGGTACTCGTAACCGACCGCGGCGGAGATCGGACCTGCCGGCAGCTTGAGGAATTCGCCGGCGAGCGATGCACCCGCGACCGAGCGCTCGAACTTGTCGGAGGATGAGCGCGCGGGCGAAATGAAGGCCGCCGCCTCGGGCGAGATGGAACCGATGCCGAAGGGATTCACGGGCACGCAGCCGAACACCGCAGTGACGCACACGACCTGGCCGGCAGAATTGGTGGTGGAATTCAGGCCCAGCGACAGCCGTGCCGGTGACATGGTGTTGTGAACCGCCTCGTCGGTGCGCGAGCGCTGGTACTGCCCGAACACGTCCCAGCGCCAGGTGTGCTCGCCCATCGCGAAATCGCCGCGCAAGCCGAGCGTGGTGCCGATCGTGTTGCGCTCGAAGGCGAAATTGCGCAGTCCCAGCTCGTCGACGCGCCGCGAAATGCCGCCGGAGATGCGCGCATTGCCGTCGCCGTCCGGATCGAAGATCTGCGGATTGTTGACGAACATGGCGCGCACCGCCGGCGAGAGCACCGGGTTGGTCGCGTAGTTCAACACTTCGAAGTACGGGTTGCTGCCGGTCACGATCGCCAAGGAATCAGCTGCCTGCTGGAACTCGTTCTCGGCGAGTGCATAGTGCACTTCGGCATACGCTTCGGCCGCCTCGTTGATTTCGTAGTGCGCGAGACCGGAGAACTGCGTGCGCTCCAACGGCCGCAGCAGGTAGTTGCCCGCGGCATAGTTGTACAGCGTCTCCGGATCGCAATGACGCAGCACCTGGCCGTTGGCGCCGAAGCGAATCGAGCTGACTGGCGTGGTGCAGCCTTCGGCTCCGACGGGAATGACGCCCGGTCCGCCGCCCACGTTCAGCGAGGCGATCTGCGCGGCGCTCAGGCTGACGCGTCCGCCGGGAATATTGCCGGAGCCGCTGGGCCCCAGCGCCGCATTGAGCGGCACCCGGGAGAAGTCGCGGTCCTGCATGAACACCGGGTCGCGCTTCGCGTGCGACGCATACACCGTGACGTTGCCGCGGCCCTCGTCGAAGTTGCTGCCGAACAAAGCGTCGTATTGCACCTGGCGCCCGTCGCTCTCGGACGTCTCGCCGTACTGCGTCGAAACCTGCAGGCCTTCGAAGTTATCGCGCAGCAGGAAGTTCACGGCGCCGGCGATCGCGTCGGAGCCGTACACAGCCGAAGCGCCGCCGGTGATGATTTCCACGCGCTCCACCAGCGCGGTCGGAATCGTCGCCAGGTCCACGCTGCCCTGGCTGTTAGCCGGGATGAATCGCCGGCCGTTGACCAGAGTCAGCGTGCGCACCGCGCCGAGGCCGCGCAGATTGGCAGTCAGCACGCCGGAGCCGCCGGCCGAATTGACGCTGGAATTGTTGCCGGCCGAAAGTTGCGGCAGCTCGTTGATCACCGCTTCGACGGTGGTATCGCCGGACAGCTGCACCGCGTCCTCGTTGATGACAGTGACCGGACTCGGCGCGCTCAGGTCGCTGCGCACCAGTCGCGAGCCGGTGACCACCACTTCTGCCAGCGTCTGCTGCTGCGGCTCCTGGGCCATCGCGTACTGCGGCGCCGACAGGATTGCCAGCGTCACCATGCTATTGCGGAGTGAGGAAGCGAATTGCTCGTTCATGTCATCCCCCTTGGTTGCGGTCTGCCAGCCGATCTGCCGCGATTATCTAATAGATCGTATACGAACTACGTTATCCTAAGTTCGCTACGTGTCAAGCGGGGGAAGAGAGCTCAGGCGAGCACGACGAACAGCAGCCAGGTCGCGAGCGGCGCGGTGAGCACCATGATTGCCGCCCACGCGAGCAAGCCGCGATACACGACAGTACGTTCGGCCACTGTGGTATTGGCAACGACCAGGGCGCCGGCCGTCGAGAACGGCGAGGAGTCCACCACGGTTGCAGAGATTGCCAGCGCGATGACCAGACCGGACACGCTGACTGCGCCCTGCGCCATGAACGGCGCGGCGAGCACGATCATCGCGCCCAGAATGCCGGCGCTCGATGCGAACGCCGAGGTCACCGCCCCTACTACGCAGATCAGCAGTGCGCTCAACAGCGGCGCATCGAGCGCGACGATGCCCGAGCCGATCGCATCGACTGTGCCTGCGCGTTGCAAAGCTGATACATAGGTCACGATGCCGCACACGAGCAGCACCACATCCCACGGAATCCTGCGCTCTGCGCCGTGACTGGATTGCGGAAAAAGCACATGGAGTGCTGCAGCGGCCAGCAGCGCCACGAATCCGATGCTCCAGCCGTAGCCGAGCGCGAGCACGGCTACGAGCAGCAGCGCAACTATCGTGGAGACATGAGCCACGCCGGTCGTCGCCGCAGGCTTGAGCGCATCCTCGACTTCCAGCGGCGGCGGTGGCCCGGCGCGCTTGCCGGGCTGCAAGCCGCCGAACCAGACGAAGATCGCCGCTCCGAGCACGACGTTGTAGCCGACATTGGCTAGAAATACCGAGGCTGCGGACACTTCGAAGCCGTTGCGTGCTGCGCCCTGCAAGACGATGACACCGAGCGCATTGAGCGGCGAGAAGTTGCCGCAAGCCGAGCCATGCAGGACCATCAACCCGATCATGCGTCGATCGAGCGAGCAACGCTCCGCGAGGCGCAGCGCGATCGGCGCCAGCATGGCGGCAGCGGCCGACCCGAGCGCTCCCGCCATCGTAGGGACCGCCGCCAGTACGAACACAACCCACGGAATCAGCGCGCGTCGTCCGCGCACGCGTGCCTCAGCAGCGGCGACCACGCGCTCGATGGTGCCGTTACTGGCTGCAACTCCAAAGAGATAGGTGACGCCAACCAGCAGGATCAGCAAGTCGACTGGGAAACCCGCATACATGGCCGCGAGACTTTCGCGAGTCAGCAGCGTGCCGACGATGAAAGTCGCCGCGAGCGACAGAATGCCGAGATTGATCGAGCGCAGCGTCCCGAGCACGAAGATCAGCACGAGCCCCGCGATCGGGAGCGCGTGCCACATCACGCAGTGCGACTTCGCGAGGGGCGCGTCGGCGCCGACACCAGGCTTTCGCCGATCTCCAGCGGCCGATGTCCCGGCGGCAACTGCAAGCGCTGGAACAGGATCGGCCGCTCGCCGATCGAGAAGTCGTGCACGTCCCACACCGTACCGAGCGAGGCCTTTGGCACACGCAGCGCCTCGCACGCGTCATCGGACAGCTTGCGACAACCGATGCGGTGCTCGATTCGCAGCGTGGGAAGGTTGAACTGCTCCACCATCAGCCGGTGAGCCGAGGAGCCGTGCAGTTCCTCGAGCGGCACGTCGAGCAGCACGCGGCCGTGCTCGAGCGCGAAGTACACGCTCGTGAATGCCGGCGGATCGTTCTCGATCCACAGCAACCGGTCGACCCTTACGCAGGATTTCGCGCCGAGCAGGTCACGCCACGGACCACGCGAATTGTCCTGCGCGACCTCGAGCACGCGCACGAACGGCAGCTGCAGCTCGCCGGTCCGCGCATCGCGAAAACGATAGACCCACGCCTCCGACGCTTGCGAACGGCGGTCCGCAACGAAAGTCCCGGTGCGCCGATTGCGCACGACCAGACCGCTGTCGGCGAGCTTGCCCAACGCCTTCTGCACGGTACCGAGACTTACGGAGAGCTGCGCCGAGAGCGCAGTCTCGGCCGGCAGTCGCTGGCCGGGTTCGAGCTCGCCGCTGTGAATCGCATTGCTGAGCGCGTCGAGCACGCGCGCGTACTTCGGCCCGCCGGGAGTCCGCAATCGCCGTTTGAGGGCGCCTATTTGCATGCGATAGTTAGATGTGTAGTTTTAAATACAATACTATGCAGTAATCAGTGAACGCAACCGGCGATTCGAACTCCATGCGCATCACCTTGCTCGGCACCGGCACCCCTACTCCATCGCTCAAGCGCATGAGCTCCGGCTACCTGGTCGAGACCGGGCAGCGCAAGGTGCTGTTCGACTTAGGTCCCGGCGCCTATCACCGCATGCTGGAGGCAGGCGTTCGCGCCGTGGACATAACCGATGTGTTCTTCACCCACCTGCACTACGACCACTGCCTCGACTATGTGCGGCTGCTGATGACGCGTTGGGATCAAGGCGCCGGCCGCATCCCCGAGCTGCGCGTGTATGGTCCTGCGTACACGGCACAGATGACCGAAGCGATCATCGGTGAAGGCGGTCTGTTCGCTCCCGACCTCGCGGCACGCACCGAGCTGCGCATGAGCCAGGATGTTTACGTCGCTCGCGGCGGTACGCTGCCGCGACACAAGCCCAAGCCCGTCGTGCGTGAGCTGCGCAGCGGCGAAGCCATCGACTGCGACGGCTTTCGCGTGCATGCACGCTCCGTCCTGCACGCGCAGCCGTTTCTGGAATGTTTCGGTTACCGCATGGAGGCCGACGGCGCCAGCTTCGCTTACTCGGGCGACGCCGGACCCTGCAAGGCGATGGAACTGCTCGCGCGCGATTGCGACGTCCTGGTGCACATGTGTCACTTCATCAGCGGCACCGCGCTCAGTCCCGAAATGGACCGGCACAACATGGGCCATCTCGAGCTTGCGCGACTCGGCCACGCAGCCGGCGTGCGCAATCTCGTGGTGAGCCACGTCACGGAGCAGATGGACGTGCCAGGAGTCAGGGAGCGCCTGATCCGGGAAATGTCCGCCGTCTACGCCGGCAACCTGTTCTTCGGCGAAGACCTGATGGAGATTCCGGTGGGCGGGCCCGCGCCCGCCCGGCTGGAATGAGCCGGCAGCGGCTCAGGTCTGCGGCGTCCCGCCGCACGTGCGACCTCAGACGAAGCGGAACGCGGTGACGACGAGCATGCCCACGACAATGCAACCGACCATACTGCGTTTCCACAGAAAAAATGCCGTTGCCGCGAGTGCCGCCGCCAGCCGCGGGTTGTCGAAGGACAGATTGACCGTGCCCGCCTGCACCAGGACTTCCGGCACGATCAACACCGCCAACGCGCAAGCGGGCGCGAAGCGCAGTGCCGCCTCGACGCGAGGCGACAACTTGAAGCGTTGACCCGCTAACAACAGCGCGGCGCGAGTCATGAACGTCGCCAGCACCATGCCGATAGTCACGAGCAGCATGTTGACGTTCATGACAGTTCGTCTCCTTCACGCTGCACGGTCGCCTTGCGTCGTCCGACCACCGCATCGACCGCAACTGCTGCGCAGATGCCGGCGACGATGCCGGCGAACAAGCCGAGCCCGAACGGCAGACCTCGTGCCAGCACCGCGATCGGTGCAGCGACGGCTGCGCCGGCGAGTCCCGGCCACTCCAGGCAAAGCGGAATGGCGAGCGCGAGCAGCGCAAGCGTCCCCGCGAATTGCAGTCCCCACTCGCTCGGAATCGCGGTAGCGGCGAGGATGCCGACGATCGATGTCACCTGCCAGACCACCCAATTGAAGCCGCACGCACCGAGAAACCACGCGTCGCGATGCGCGAACTCGCCTTCGCGACGCACTCGCTCCATGAACATTGCGAAGGTGAAGTCGCCGGTGAAGTAGCCGAGCACGGCGCGGCGACGCTGCGAGTACGTCTCGAACCAGCGCCGCAGCGAAGCGCTGTAGATGACGAAGCGCAGATTGGTGACGAACGCGGCCAGCGCAACGATCCAGAACGGCTGACCTGCCACGATCAGCGGCAGCGTCGCCAGCTGCGCGGAGCCTGCATAAACCAGCAGCGAGATGGCGATCGCCCAGGGCACGGCGAGGCCGCTCTTGACCATCGCGACACCCGTGACCAGACCCCACGCGACGACGCCCGGTGCCGCGGGGAGCGCGGCCCGAACACCCTGCCGCAGCTCCAGTTGCCACGCTGGATTGCGATAAAAAGCCACAACTTGCATTCACCGACTATAGCGATGAAATGGAGGAAAGAGTCTATGTCCGCGGGCTGGATTTATCGGCGCGGGGTTCTGCCCGAGGATGTCACCCAGTGATACAGCCTGGACGACAGCCATGAAACGTTCGACCGACCTCAATGCAACGCTTCCCGTGCACGACTACGAGCCGGCTCTACAGCGCGCGGTGTCGTGGCTCGGCGAGCGCCATCTCCTGGCGACTCCGTCAGTGCGCCTGCCGACCGACCAGGTCCGCCATCGCTTCCTGACACGCCCGCTCGCAGTTACGACACGCGTCGGCACAAAGCCGGCAGTGCGCATGCATTGACGCGTGCTGTTCGCATCCTTCCGCAAGAGGTCAAAGTAGGTAAGGAATGATCATGCGGGTTCGCTCGCGGTACGCGACAAAGCGTTCGCCGAATATGCGGCTTAGCTGAACCTCTTCTGTGTGCGCGCGCCAGGCGAAGGTCGGTACGACTGCGCACGACACGATCAGCAACGCCGACCAGCTGCCGAAGGCGAGCGCGGTGCCAGTGGCGAGCAGCGTGAGGCCCAGGTAGATCGGATGCCGAACGCGCCGATAGGGACCGGTCGTGATCAGGCCCGTATCAACATCTGCCTTCGGCAAGAAGCTCCACGCAGAGCCCAGCTCGGCACGGGACCAGAGGACCAAAGCTACGCCTGCCAGGGCTACGGCACATCCTGAAAGCGCCAGTATCAGCGCTGTGGAACCCTGCGAGCGGTTCGGAAAAATCACTAGCGAGCCGATGAACAGGGCGAAGGCAGCGACGTTCGCAGCGAAAGGCGCTCGATCGGATATCGTCGACATCTGTCATCGCTCTCGTGAGTGCAGCAGAAAGAGCGCGATGGGCAGCAAGAGGATCGGCAGGACGTAGCTCGCCGCGAGTGCCAGGAGCGGTTGGTCTTCCCAGCCGGCTCCCATGGCCGCGAACGCAAAGGCGATCGGCACACTACCGACGGTCAGCGCGACAAGGAATCGTCCGAGCGGCATGCGCGCGAGGCCGGCAAGAAAGACGGCAGCCTCAGCGGTGCTGTACGGCAGACTGCGAGTGAGGATGATCGCCCAGGCGCCGCGGCGCTCGAAGAAACCCTCCATCTTCTGCAGCGACCTGCCCGCGAAGCGTTGCGCGAAGCGCCGCGCTGACGTGAGCATCAGACCATAGCCGAGCAAGCCGCCGGTGATCAGGCCGAAGCTGCCCACCAGTCCGCCGATCAGCGGCCCATAGATGAGCCCGAGCACGGCGATCACCGCGGTCTGGGGTATCGGCAGAACGACGTCGGCCCAGAGGAGCGCGACCGCCGGTGCCCACGCCCAGCGGCCGTGATGCTGCAGCATCCGCATCACTTCGTTCGCCTCTTGCGGTGTTGGAATCCTCGTGCACGAGGCAAGCACGAGGCAGACGATGCCGAGCACTACCAGGCTGCGCGATCTCATTGGACGACTCTGCAACATCAAGTCGACTTGAGGTCAAGCCATTCTGGAGCACGCTCAGCCGGTTTTTTTGCAAGAACTGCCGACGTAACCCGGGAACAAATCGCCGTTACAAACGATCCGCTGTCGTGCTGAAAGCAGGAGACAGCCATGACCAAACACCGGGTCGGAACACGTGAGGAATGGCGCACGGCGCGCCTGGATCTGTTGGACGCCGAGAAGGAGCTCACACGGCGCGGCGACGAAGTGGCGCGGCAGCGCCAGGATTTGCCATGGGTGCGAATCGACAAGCAGTATCGATTCGAGACCGATGAGGGCAGCGCCTCGTTGCCCGACCTCTTTCGAGGCCGCTCGCAACTCATCGTCTATCACTTCATGTTCGGGCCGGACTACGAGGCCGGTTGCCCGGCATGCTCGGCGATCGCGGACGGCTTCAACGGTTTCGCCGTCCATCTGGCCAATCATGACGTCATGCTCTGGGCAATCTCGCGAGGACAGCTCGACAAGCTGCAAGCCTTCAAGCGACGCATGGGCTGGACGTTTCCCTGGGCCTCGTCTTCCGGCACTGACTTCAATGCCGACTTCACCGTCTCCATCACACCGGAGCAACAGCGTGCCGGCGGTACCGAATACAACTATCGGCGCCAGGACGCCGCGGACGAAGCCGCACTGGCCAAAGCCGACGGACCTGCCGAGGGCGCTCGACAGACCGGCACGGAGATCGCCACGTACGTTCGCGAGCGGCCAGGCATGAGCGCGTTCGCACTCGAGGACGGCGTTGTCTATCACACGTACTCGGCGTTTGCGCGCGGACTCGATGGCCTCTGGGGCGGGTATCAGTGGCTCGACCGAGCGCCGAAGGGCCGCAACGAGCCGGACTTCTGGTGGCGTCACCACGACCAATACGGCAGGCGATGAGCGAGGCGCGCTGGTTCATTGCAGTCTCTGCGCTGCTGCTGGCTGTCAGTGCTGCGGTAACTGTCATCTGGTGTGCATCGATGTCGGCAATGGGCGGCATGCCCATGCCCGGCGGCTGGACGATGTCGATGGCGTGGATGCGGATGCCGGGCCAATCGTGGCCCGGCGCGGCCGTGATGTTCCTCGGCATGTGGATAGTGATGATGGTAGCAATGATGCTGCCGTCGCTCGCCCCGATGCTGTGGCGCTATCGTCAGACGTCCGTTGCGACAAGCGACCTGCGACTCGGTCGGCTGACCACGCTGGTTGGAGCCGGATACTTCTTCGTATGGACGCTGATCGGAGCCGCCGTCTTCCCGCTCGGTTTCGCGGTGGCTGCCATTCAGATGCAACAGCCGGCGATGGCACGTGCGGCGCCACTCGCAGCGGGGCTGGTCGTGCTGATCGCCGGTTCTCTGCAGTTCACTCGCTGGAAGCTGCGTCATCTCGCATGCTGCCGGGCTCAGGCAGTCTGCGCCCGTGCGTTGCCGGACGATGACGCCTCAGCATGGCGCTACGGCATGCGCCTCGGTGTTCACTGCGCCCAATGCTGTGCCGGTCTGATCGCAATCCTGCTGGTGATCGGCGTCATGAATGTGGGCGCGATGGCTGTCGTGGCAGTTGCAATCACGGTCGAGCGTCTCATGCCGGCGGGAGAGCGCGTCGCGCGAATCATCGGCGCCATCACTGTCACGACCGGCATGCTCATCATCGCGGTCACGCTGCTTCCTGCATTGCGCGCTTGAGTATCCGTTGCGCGGCCTGCGGCCCGGCACGTCCCGTCACGACGAACCGCCGGCCTTGCGCCTCGTTGTACGAACGGAAGAAATGCTCGATCTCTCGCAGTTGCTCCTTGGGCAGCGCTTTCACGTCACGAATGACGGGCTTGTTCACCGGCGTCTCGATCACGCCGAGCAACCGATCGTTGCGGATCGTCTTGCCGCGCTCAGTCTGCTTCGCGCGGATGACGCCGATGAGGTGAACCAGAACCAGGCATCCCGCGAACAACGGTGCTTCATTCAGCACCATGACGTCCAAGGCATCGCCGTCCTCTGCGCGCGTGCCCGGAATCGAGCCGAAATCGAATGGGAACGACATGCCCGCCGGCAATACCCGGCTGAGCTTGAACAGCCCAACCTCGGGATCGAACTTGTACTTGTTGCGGCTGGCGCGCGGCGTATCGATGATGACGCGGACCAGCCCCGAGTCCGGATCGTGCGCAGCCAGGTCCATGAGATTCACTGTTTCGCTCCAGTGGCCCGCAAGCCAAGCGGCAGCGCATACCAGAACCCGATGAGCACGCAGGCAGCGCCCGCAGCCGTCCACGCGACGACGGGCGAGCCCGGCAAGAGGCGTACACCTGCGACGTACAGCTCGCTCGCCACACCGAGCGCGAGCGGAACCAGCGCTGCAGTCACGAGGCGCGAGGCGAGCTGCAGGAATCGCGGATCGTCTGCGCCCTCGAACGCAATGCGATGGATAGCCGCAGGTGCTATCAACAACACGACCGTCATCGTCACGAGGACCAGCGCCGCGAAATGTATCGTGCGCGCCGGGGCTGGCAGTGATTCGAACGACTTCATCAAAGGCACGAGCAGCTGAAATCCCAACAGCGCCTGCGCCCCAGGCAGCATCACTCGCGATTCCGTCAGCACATAGTCGATTCTGTCGTGCACATTCGTACAGCGCGTGGTCTCGTTCATGGTCGATTGCCTCGTGCTCGAACGCAGAAGCCTGCCCCAGCCGTGCCAGGCGAAGAGAGTCACGCAGGCAGTGATCGCCGCAGCAATCGATCCCGCGTGCACACCAAATGCGGTCACGACTGCAACGAACACAGCCGCGGCGAGGCCGATGGCCAGGGTGATCAGCGCAACCTGCGCCAGCGACATGGTCAACCGCCGCGTGCGCTCGGACGCCTGGCCACCGTCCGCGATTCGATGAACAGCCGGCGCTGCGATCAGCAACCCCAGCGTGAGGGTCATGAATATCAGGCCCGTCAGGGCGGCCGCACGCCGTGTCGGATCGGAGACGTCGAAGCGGTCCTGAAACAGCGACTGAAACTGGAAACCGAAAGCCACCTGCGTGCCGAGCATCTGCATTCGCAGCTCATCCAGACTGATCTTCAGCAGCGAGTCGAGATCGTCCGCCATGTCGCCTCAATTCGCGCTCGTGAGCCGAGTTCCTTGCAAGAAATGCCGGCAGGAGATCTCCGACTCAGCGGAACCCGCACGAGCGCGATTGCGTTCGCCCCTGGAGGCACGCCCATGAACATTCCAGGCTACGACTACGGACGAGTCGCACGCTCGCCGGTCACGCTCGATGACCTGCACCGGCTCGAGCAAACGCTGGGCTTCGACGACGCGGATCGCCGCGCGCTGCTGGACGCGGGCGAAATTCTGCGGCCGCAAGCGGAGGCGATGGTCGACGAGTGGCGCGCCATCATCGGCGCGCACGAGCATCTCGCGCGCTGGTTCTTCGGCCCGGATGGCAAGCCGGACGACGCATACAAGGCCGGCGTCAAGCGACGCTTCGTGCAATGGGTCGTCGATTTGTGCAGCCGGCCGTTCGATCAGGCGTGGCTCGACTATCAACACGAGATCGGGCTGCGCCACACTCCCGACAAGAAGAACCGCACCGAAGGGGCGAACACGCCGTCGCATGTGCCGCTACGCTATGTCCTCGCGTTCTCCATCCCGGTCATCCACTGCGTGAGGCAGCGATTGATGCAAGCCGGCGTCAGCGGTGACCGGCTCGAACGCATGCAGGCGGCCTGGGCCAAGGCCGTCATGCTGACTCTCACTCTCTGGACCGAGCCTTATACGAAAGACGGGTTGTGGTAGCCGGTCGAGGCTAGAGTTGGCACCCTAACCTTTTGGCGGCCCGGCCGTCTAAGTTCGGTGCTCACCTCACTCAAGTCCTGGGTCCGGCCCGACACCTTCCACGCCGTACTGAACGAGCGCAGTGTCCGCTGGTACAACGCGTGCCTGCGAATCACCCGGGACGCCGACCTCGCCGCGGATGCGGTCCAGGAAGCGCTGCTGAAGGCCTGGGATCGGCGCGATGAGTTCCGCGGCAAATCCGAGCTCGATACCTGGATCCACCGCATCGCGCTCAACTCGGCCATCGACCTGATGCGCCGGCGCCGGCCGCAAGCGCTGGAAGAGTCGCTCGACACCGAATACCTGATGGCAGCCAACTCGCCGCATGGCGAATACGTCCAGGAAGCGTTGAGCAGAGACCTGATCACAGCGATGCAACGCCTGACGACGATTGAGCGCCAGACCTTCGTGCTCAAGCACATCGAAGGCTGGCGGCTGGAAGAGATAGCCGAGAGTCTGCAAACGAACGCCAACAACACCAAGCAGGCACTGTTCCGCGCGGTTCGCAAGCTGCGCGTCGATCTGCATGTATGGCGAGGCGAATCATGATCTCCGACGACGACCTGCTTCTTTACTATTATCGCGACGGGCTCGACGCGACCGAACGTGCTCGAGTTGCCACCGCGCTCGCCAAGCAGCCCGAGCTCGCGCAGCGATTGCATCGGCTCGTCGCGCAACTCGACACGGCGGCAGAGCTGCCGGACGTTCCCGTGCCCGCGCACATTCAGCAACGCTGGCAAGGGGCATTGATGGCGCGCTCGCGTGCGCGCCCTTCCTTTCGTTGGCAAGCACTAGCGGCAACCGTCGCGCTCCTGGCGATCCTGTTCACAGTCTGGGTCTCGATGAAGCCGGCGCCCGAGCAAATCGCGGACCAACCATCGCCGACTTCGCCGCAAGCCGCCGGCGCGCCGCCCGAAACGGTCGCGTACGAGCGCGGGCTGCGCTGGCATCTCGCGAACACCGAGCAGCGGCTCGCGAAACTCGACACCGCACAGCCCGACGAGCGGGCGCGGCTGGTCGAGGCAATCATCGAACAGAACCGCATGTACGCGCTGGCAGCCGATCGCGCCAACGAGCCGCAGCTCGCCCGCGTGCTGCGCGCGTTCACGCCGATTCTCGAAAGCCTCACCGATGAGCGCCGCGAGACATCCGCGGGCGACATCGCGCAGCTCAGCTTCGAATTGCGAGTCATGCAGGCGCGGCTGAAGGCCGCAGCCGACCCCTCAACCCCCGCGCAACCGATTGCGCTCTAGCCCAGGAAACCTTATGCGTTCTCTTTACTCGATCCTGACGGCGCTGCTCCTCGTCGCGAGCGGCTTGACGTTCGCACAGAAGCCCACCGAGCAGGAGCAGCTCGCGCTCGCGGCGATGGAAGGCCTGATGGCGCAGCCACCCGAGCGCGCGTTGCCGATCATCAAGAAGGTGCTGGCCGGACCGCAGACGACGCTGATCAAGCAGCGCGCGCTGTTCGTGCTGAGCCAGATCGATTCGCCGGAAGCCGGCGCGATTCTGCTGCAAACCAGCCGCTCGCCGGATGCCGCCCTGCGCAGGGAGGCCATTCGCAGCATCGGCATCGGCGGCAACGACAAGTCGCTCGCCGGACTGCTGGAGGTCTACAAGGCCGGCAACGACGGCGTAAAGAAGGAAGTGCTCGAAGCCTGGATGATCGCCGGGCGCAAGGAAGAGGTGTACCAGGCAGCGCTGAATGCCAAGTCGGATGAGGAAGCGAGCGAGGCCATTCACATGCTCAGCGTGATGGGCGCAGTCGACGAGCTGCGCAAGCTCGGCGATCGGCCGAACGCCTCGGGCAAGCTGGTGGAGGCCTATGCGATCAGCGGCGATCTGCAGAGCCTGCGCAAGATCGCCGAGGGGAGCGGTGATCTGGAGGTCCGCACCGAAGCAGTACAAAAGATCGGCATCGTCAGCACCGATGCGGCCAGGGCCGCACTCCACGAGATCTATACGCGCAGCACCGAGCGGGAGATCAAGGACGCCGCCTTGCAGGGTCTGTTGATCGCCGACGACGAGAAAGGCGTGCTCGCGCTGTACCGAGCCGCGACGACGCCGGAGGAAAAGCGAGCGTTGTTACGCACGCTGACGATGATGGACGGCGACGCCGCGCTGGAGGCGATCGACGCAGCGCTGGAGGGCAAGAAATGAAACTCGCACATTGTTCGATCGGCGCAGCCGCGCTGTGCCTGGCCTCTTTCACATTCGGGCCGCGGGTGTTGTCAGCCGAGTTGACGCTGGCTCGTGACGGCTGGACCAGCTGGGAAGTCGCCGCCGTCGATGGCGCGCCGGACTATTGCTGCTGGAGCGACAGCAGAAACTTCCGCGATGCACCGCGCAGTGCCTGTCGACTCGACGCCACTCAGCAAAGCTATGGCAGCCACGACCACTCGACGACCGACCTCGTTCGCATCTATGCACGCACCAGCGGCGGCAAGCTCGACCGCTTTCGGGCGTTGTCGGCGACTTGTCCGGTGGAGACCGCAACGCCGATGCGCGACCTTGGCCGGGTAGCCGAAGACGAAAGCGCGCGGTGGCTGGTGAATCTGGCCGAGCAGCGCGACGCAGGCGCTGACAAGCGTCATCGGGTCGAGGAAGACGTCCTGGCCGCGCTCGCCGTGAATCGCGGCAATCTCGCACGCGATGGCTTGGCCGGCATCGCCCGCAACGACGCCCGGACCGAGACTCGCAAGCAAGCCGTCTTCTGGATGGCCTTGCTGCGCGGCCAGGAAGGCGCGGAGATCACCTCTTCCATCATGTTCAACGACAAGAATGCAGACATTCGCGAGCACGCGGCCTTCTCGCTTTCGCAATCCAAAGCGCCGCGCGCGTCTGCCGATCTGATCCGACTCGGCAATACCGACCGGGCGTCCGAGGTTCGCGCACAAGCCTGGTTCTGGCTCGCCCACCTCGGCGCGCCGGACACGGAAAGCGCGATCTTCGCGGCACTCAGGAAGGAGACAGACGATGACGTGCGCGAGCGCGCGATCATCGCCCTTGCGCAGTTGCCGGATGACCGCGCGGCGAAAGCGCTGATCACCATCGCCGAAGACCGATCGCAGTCGCGCGAGCAGCGCAAGCGCGCCATCTTCTGGCTATCGCAGTCCGACTCGGACGCGGCGCAGTCCTACCTGGAGCAGGTGTTGACCGCGAACTAGCGGACGATCAGGCCTGGTGCGTCCCGCGCCCCTTGTGCGTATGGCCAAGGGGTCCCGCGGCTACATATATATGGGGTGTGTTCGGCCCCCGGACATGTCGATGAGCACCTCGCAACACCGCGCGCGCTACTGGAACCTCCTGCCGATCGCGGCATGTCTGGGTGCCCTCCTCCTTGCCCCGCTGCAGCTGCCGGCCGCGCCCCCCGGCCAGAGCATCGTGCCGCTGCTGCAGGATCGCCTCGGGCTGAACGAGACGCAGGTACGCGGCGCACTGGGAGCCCTGCTGGTATTCGTCCGCGAACGGTTGCCGAAGCCCGATTTCGACGATCTGGCCGAGTCCATTCCGAACGCCGACCGCATCATGCAGGAGGTCAAGCTGCGCGGCATCGTGACCCGGCCGCTCGATAACATGGACGATTACGAATCTGCGCTCTCGAGCCTCGGCATCGGGCAGCCGCTGGCATCGCAGGTCGCTCCCGCCGTCCTGCAGTCGCTCACCGACACGGGTCACTCGCGCGAACGGGACATCCTGGCGCGGGTCATCGGCTGACGCGCCGTGCGGCCCGCTAACCGGAATGCGCTGCTGTCCCTGATCGCACTGCTGCTCCTCGCACCTGCCGCCTGGTCCTCCGACTGGACTTCGCTGCTCAAGGACAAGGCGCTCGTCGACTTCAACGAACAGGATCTGCAGGACTACCTCAAGGTCGTGAACACGCTGCTGGATGCGCCGCAGCCCGCCGCACCGGTCGAGTGGTCCAATCCAAAAACCGGCGTGGGAGCGCGCCTCGAAGTGATCGATCAACCGCGCGTCGAGGGGTTCGATGAGTGCCGGCGCGTGCGCACCAACGTCTACTCGCCCAAGCACAGGGCAACGACGCGCACGTGGACCGCGTGCCGCGCCAGCGACGGCGCCTGGAGCCTTGCGAAAGGAAGCTGACGATGAAGGTAGCGCGATCGATCGAGATCCTGGCCTGGACCGTTGGCGTATCGCTGCTCGTCACATATGCAGCGGGCCGCTCCTGGTTCGCGTACGGCCGGGAGCAAGGCATCGAGAGCTTCGACGCGTTGCGCGCTGACCTGCAACAGCAACAAGCCATGCCGGCAGAAGCGGCGCCTCAGTCGGACCCCATAGCCGAGATCGCCGCGACCGAGCATGTCGACATGTCGACCTGGTCACGCGAGCGCATCGCGCACTACCGCGCCACTTTGCATGCCGATGGCATTCCGGAAGCGGTTCTGCGCATCCCTTCGCTGAATCTCGCAGTACCGGTCTTCGAAGGCACCAGCGAGGAAAACCTGAATCGCGGCGCTGGCCGCATCGAGGGAACGGCTCATATCGGCGAGCCGGGCAACGTCGGTATCGCCGCGCACCGCGATGGCTTCTTCCGCGTGCTCAAAGACGTGCGCGTCGGTAACGTGCTGCTGCTGGAGCGCCTCGACGGAACCGAGACGTATCGAATCGTTGCGACGACTATCGTCGATCCGACGGACGTAAGCGTGCTCGCCGCAACTTCCAAGCATGCGATCACGCTGGTGACGTGCTATCCGTTCTACTTCGTCGGCTCGGCGCCGCAGCGCTTCATCGTCCGGGCGGAAAAGACGCCTGCCGGCGCAAAGCCGGCAGGCGACGGGAGCCGTGTCGCCTCAGGGGAGGCACTAACTAGCGACGACGGCGATACAGGGTCAACAGACCCGCAAGACCCAAACTGAGCCAGCCGCTCAGCGCAAGCAACGGCAGCGGGCCCGCTGTTGATGGCAGCGACGCCAGCCGAGTGGTGTCCCGGACGTAGATGGGCACGATGACATAGCGCGTAGACACCGACTCCGTTTCCGGGAACTGCGCAGCGAGGCGATCCTCGGAGACATAAAACCTCAGCTCGTCGCCCGGCGCCAGATCGGCAACCGGAACCTTCTTGCCACTGACGTATACGTTGGTATCCGCCGGCGGCGTCAGCGTGACTTCGCCGCCATCCTTGAAGTTGACGACCAGTCGCTGGCCCTGGTTCTCGGTGCGTTTCACCGTGCCCTGGAACTTGACGTACTTCTTGCCGTTGCGTTCTTCCACGCCCTGGCAGGCCGAGGCGATCGTCGGATAGGTCGCCACTGCCTTCTCGGACCACGTGATCGAGTCACAGTTGTTCGAAACGGCCGAAAAAGAGCGGTCCACGCTGCTCTGCGCGGACGCAGCGGAAGCGCACGCGATCAGACACGCCGTGGACAATGTTGTGATTATCTTGGTGCTCATGGGGTCGCCTCCTGCTCTCGCTGCTCTCCAGCGCGCCTACATATATATGTGCACCCAGTAGACCGAGCATCCGAAGGCGGGGTGTCGAGGGCGCCTTGCATACGTATTGCTGCAATGACTGCAGCCCGGAGCATGGTCGTCCATGTCCGGGCTTCGGCTGTGCTTCGTGCTCGCACTGGGGCATTGTCTGCTCGCGGCCGTCGTCGGCTGCTCCACGGTGCAGCGCCTGACGCCTGGAGAAGAGTCCAAAGTCCGCGCAGCGCAGCTGCAGGAGCTGCAGCTCAAGGTCATGCGGTTTGCGGACGACTACACCGGACGCATCAGCGATCCGATCGCCAAGCTGGACCTCCAATCCACCCCGCCTGAGGTGCGGCTGCGAGCGCATAACTGGCGCGTCAGTCAGGCGACCGCCGCTTACACGATCGCCAGCGGCGCCAATCCGACGATCAACGCGCTCGACATGGTCGTGCTGGCAACCTTGAGTCGCGCGGTCGTCGAAGATCGATTGATCGAGGACTATGGCGAGCGGGCGCGCGCCCTGCTGGACGCGCACCGCCACCTCGAGCAGCAATCGTGGTCGCTGGTCGATGGCGTGCTCAATGCAGAGCAGGCGAAAGAAGTTCGCGCAGCGATCGATCGCTGGCGCGCCGAGAACCCGACCACACGTTCGGTGGCACAAGTGCGGTTCGCGGACTTCGCCGCACTCGAGCTCCGTCGCGGCAAAGAGCAGCAGGAAAGCAACGGCCTCTTCGGCTTCATCGGCCTCGATCCGCTCAGCAATCTCGACCCGGCCGTGCGCGAGCTGGAGCAGACGCGTCAGCTTGCAGAGCGCACGATCTACTATCTGCAACGCGCGCCCAGCCTGCTCGACATGGAAATCGAGCGGCTCGTGTACCAGCTCGCCGCGATGCCCGAGGCGGAACGGACCTTGGCAAACATCGATCGTCTGAGCCTCGCCGCCGAAGCGATGGGTCAGCTGTCTGCTCGCGCACCGGAGATCATCGCAAGCGAGCGACATGCAATCATCACCGAGCTCGCCTCTGCGCTGCATGCGGAACAGGATCGCTTGCAACCGCTGCTCGTAAGCGTGCGCGACGTGTTGAACGCAGGCACGCAAACGTCTCAGTCCGTCACCGGCACCGTGACTGCGCTGGATGCGTTCGTTGCGCGTTTCCAGCCCGACGAGCCCGCGTCTGCCAATGCCTCTACGCCCAAGCGTCCTTTCGACATCACCGAGTACGCAGCGACCGCTCGCGATCTGGCCGCAGCAGCCGAGCGTGTGCAAGCTTTGCTGGCTCAGCTCAACACTTCGAGCAAGGACGTCGAGCGCGTGACGCGTGCGGCGACGCAAGAGGTGAACGGAATCATCGATCACGTCTTCAAGCTCGCGCTCGTCCTGATCCTCGTACTCGGTTTCGTCACAGTGCTGTGCGCGTTGCTCTATCGCTACTGGAGCCCGCGCCTGCCCTCTGTCCGTATGGCTCGCGTACCGCCGCTTACTTGATAGTGCAGGCGCTGTTATTCCGGCAGTGCGGAGAGTGGCGCCATGTTGCAGAAGACATTCATGCGGCTCGTGATCACAGTTGGATGCTGCGCGCTCGCGGTGGCGTGCACCAGTGGACCCACGATTCGTGCCGACGCCGATCCGTCCATCGATTTCACCACCTACAAGACCTTCGGCTTCTTCGAACAGCTGACGACCGACAAGTCGAAGTACGCAACGATGTTGACCGGTCGGCTCAAAGACGCGACGCGCGCAGAGCTGACCAAGCGCGGTTATCAGGAAGCTGCGCAACCGCAGCTGCTGGTGAACTTCAGCACCAACGTCGAGAACCGCACGGAGGTGCAGAGCACGGGCACATCGGCGTCCTACGGCTTCTACGGTTACCGCGCCGGCATGTATGGAGCATGGGGCGGCTATCCGCAGGACGTGTACACGACCCACTACCAGCAGGGCACGCTCGCGATCGATCTGGTCGACTCCACGAAGAAGCAGCTGGTCTGGCAGGGCGTCGCGCAAGCGAAGCTCACCAAGACGATGCTCGATAACCCCGGTGCCGCGATCGGTTCCGTTGTCGCGGACATCTTCGAGAAGTATCCGGTGCAGCCGCCGGCAGCAGCTTCATCCAAATAGGCAGGTGCATCATGTTCAACACAATGAGTGTTTGCAGATTTCTCGCTTCGAGCACGGTCGTACTACTGGCACTTGGCGTGTCGCATTCCGCTGCCGCGCAGGAACCGGACACGTCCGGTTTCTATATCGGCGCCGGCATCGGGCAGTTCGACGTGAAGATCGACAGTCTCGAAGGAGTCGGCGACGTGCTCCAGGATCTCGATGCCGACGATTCCGCCTGGAAGTTCGTGCTGGGCTGGCGGTTCAACCCGTACATTGCGCTGGAGGCTGACTACATCGACCTGGGCGCTCCGAACGGCAACTTCGACGCCACGGGCACGAGCGGGCAGTACGAGGTCGACCTCGCGGGCTTCGGGGCCTACGCGGTGGGGTCGCTGCCGCTCGGCATCTTCGAGCTGTCCGCCAAGCTCGGCTACTACTACCACGACGTCGACTTGCACGTCGACTTCGACAACGTCGGCCCGAACAACGGCAATGTGTTCGACAGCTCCAGCAGCAGCGAAGCGGTGACGTACGGCGTAGGCGTGGGCGTGACGCTCTTCGAGCATCTGAACACGAAGATCGAGTACGAGTTCTTCGACATCGACGAAGTCGACGACGCGTACGCGCTGTGGCTGACAGGAGCGTGGCGCTTCTGACGCGAATACTCCTCATCATCGCTTGTCTGCTGCTGCGGCCAGTGATGGCCGCGGAGCCGGCGGGCGGCGACGTCGACGCGCAAGCCGCTCCGGATTCAGCAGCGATCATCGTCGATGGCGTAGAGCTGTTTCGTGTCGCGGGGAGTGCGTCGTTTCCTGCGGCGGAACGCGCGGCCAAGGTGAGCGACCGGATCGTCGCCGTTGCCGACGATCTGCACATTCCTGCCAACTCGATCAAAACCGAGCAGCGCGAGAGTCGCATCGATATCGTCGCGGGCAACAGGCACCTGGTCGGCGTGATCGACGCCGATGCTCTCCTCGAAGGAGTTTCCCTGCCCGACGCTGCACTGGTGCGCGCGGTGCGAATCCGCGAGGCCATCACCCGCTACCGGGCGGAACGCACTCCCGAGCGACTGGTGCAATCCGCAGTGGTGGCCGGCGCCGCGACAGCACTCGCGGCGCTGGCGATGTGGCTCGTCTGGATTGGTTTTCGTCGCGCGCGCCTGGGGCTAGACCAGCGCTATCGGGCACGCGTTCACAGCCTGAGCATTCAATCGTTCGAGGTCGTCAGGGCGGAGAGCATCTGGCGGGCGCTCGACGGCGCCCTGGGCGTGCTGCGCTGGATCGTGATCGCCACGATCCTCTATGCACTGGGCACGTTCGCGCTGGGCCAGTTTCCGTGGACCCGCAGCACCGCCGAGCGGCTGCTGGATCTCGTGGTGCAGCCCATACTGTCGATGGCAACGGGATTCTTCGCGTACATCCCCAAGCTCATCTTCCTCGTGCTGTTCTTCCTGGGGGTGCGCTACCTGCTGAAGCTCCTCGGGCTGTTCTTCGCAGCTGTCGGCGCCGGCCGCGTGCCGCTGCGCAGCTTCGACGCGGAGTGGGCACAACCGACCTATCACATTGTGCGGATCCTGGTGATCCTGCTCTCGCTGGTCATTGCGTATCCCTACCTTCCGGGATCCGGCAGCGCCGCGTTCCAGGGCTTGTCGATCTTCGCAGGCTTGATGCTGTCGCTGGGCGCTTCTTCGGCGATGGCGAGCCTGATCGCGGGCTACACCGTGACGTATCGTCGCGCGTTTCGCGTCGGCGATCGGATCACCGTCGGCGACCTGACCGGCGAAGTGAGTGAAGTGCGATTGATGGTCACGCACCTGCGCACGCCGAAGAACGAGGAAGTAGTCGTGCCGAACTCACTGGTGCTGCAGAGCCACGTCGTCAACTACAGCAAGCTCGCGCGCTCGCATGGCCTGATCCTGCACACGACCGTTTCCATCGGCTATGAGACACCGTGGCGCCAGGTCGAGGCGATGCTGCAGCTGGCGGCGGAGCGGACTGGCGGGGTCCTGCGCGAACCTGCACCGTTCGTACTGGAGAAGGCGCTGGGCGATTTCGCAGTCACCTACGAGCTGAATGCTTACGTCGACTCCGCCAAGCTCCTGCCGCAGCGCTACACGGAGTTGCATCGGAACGTGCTCGATGTCTTTAACGAGTACGGCGTGCAGATCATGACGCCTGCTTACGAGGGCGACCCGGAGCAGCCGAAGGTCGTGCCGCAGGATAAGTGGTTCGTCACGCCGGCCCGCGCGCCGAACACTCAGAACATGAAGGTCGCGAAGGCCATCGCCCCGCCGTAGTTCCAGCGCAGGCGGCCGTCGAAGTCGCGCTTGTCGTTGATGTCGAAGCGGAAGCCGAAATCGTTGTAGCCGACACCGATGCCGACGTGATCGGTCGCCTGCCAGACGACGGTAGCCTTCAGATCGGTGAGGCTGCCGGCATACGGATCGAACTTGAGATAGAAGTACTGTGCCTGCGCAGCGACGTAGAAGTTGTGCGGCAAGCGCCACATCCACCTGAGCCCCAGCACCGGCAACGGTGCTTGCGTCGATGCGCCCACATCCGCGCTCCGCGATGCCTGATTGCCTTGCGCGGCGATCGTCGCATCCAGAGTCAGATCCATGTCGACGTAGTGGATGCCGATCCCACCGGCGAGCTCGTAGTTCTCGCGCCTCAGGAACGCGTACTCGTACGAAAGCTGCGCGACCGTGAGCGAGGAATGCGCATCGACCGTCGCGCCCACCGGGAACGTCTCGTCTTGGAAGTTGACCTCGCGCTCGATCGAGCGCGTTGCGCTACGGTTGTTCTGGAAGAACATCGCACGGATCAGGTGCCGAGGCGCAATGCGCCAGGAGCCCTCCGCGCGAAAGCGATCGAAGTCGCCGATGCCGAACGTGTCGTCGAAGTCAACATCGGAGCCCACCTCGTCGCTCGTTTCACCGTCGACACGCACGCGCATGTCCGTCGCCAGGAAGAAGTAGCCGACATCGACGATGAACTTGGACTCGAGCGGGTTGCGCTCGACGGCTGATGATTCCTCGGCGGCGTGCGCGACACCGAGCATTGAGCAGGCTGCGACAGCAGCGGCGACGCGGCGCATAATTTTGTCCCGTCGAATAAGCGTGATGACGCGCATCATGCGACAGCCGCGCGAGCAAGACGCTACGCGCAAGCATGCGGCATCTGTGCCCCAGCTACGTACTGCAGTTGCCCTACGATGCTCGCACCATTCGCTTGAATTCCACCTCCTGGAGAGAGAGCCGTGATCAAGCCGAACCTGCTGTTCCCGTTGGGCGCGCTCGCTGCATTCGTGTTTGCAGGCGCATTCGCACAACCCGCGCCGGTCCAGACCGAAAAAGTGCAGACGATTTCGGCAACAGTGGCGCGCATCGATGCGAAGCAGCGCCTGGTCGAGCTGAAAAAGGGCGACGAGGTCAGAACGATCCAGGTCCCCGCCGAGGTGCGCAATTTCGACAAGATCAAGGTCGGCGACGAAGTCGCTGTGACGTACTACGAGGGCCTCGCCGCCGAGTTCAAGAAGAAGGGCACGGGCACGCCGATCGGCACGGTCGATGCAACGACCGGTACCGCACGCATGCCGGAAGGTTCAGGGCGTCCGGGCGCGGCCGTGGGCAACAAAGTCAAGACGACGGTGGTGATCGAGTCAGTCGATAACTCTACGCACTCGGTGACGTTCACCGGACCGGCGGGCATGACGCGCACCGTCGACGTGGTCGATCCGAAAGCGCAGAAGTTCATCTCCGAATTGAAGAAGGGCGACGAGGTCGAGCTGACCTACGTCGAGGCCCTTGCGGTGACGGTCGAGCCGAAACTGGCCAAATAGCGCTCTCGATGCCATGGCGGTCGCAGGGTGTGATCGCGCTTGTCATTGCAGTCGCAAGCAACAGCGCGCTTGCACAGCAGGAATCTTCCGCTTGGCCGTCGCGGCCACAAGTCGTGCTTGCGCCCTCGACCTCTGCCGAACCCAGCGGCGCGATGAACAGCCTGCGGATCTTCGAGGACATGGAGAGTCAGGCTCCGAAGTCGCAATCGGGTGACGACGGCCACTGGGTGGTTGCGCCCCTGCCGTTTCGCAACGAGTTGCTCGGCGTCGGTATCGTGCTCGGAGCAGGCTACCTCTACGGCGCGAGCGCGAACGACAGCAATGCGCGTCACTCCGTCGCTGGTGGCGCAGGCATGTACGCCGACGGGGGCAGCTGGGCCGCGCTTGCCGCGCACCGCGGCTATTGGTCTGAACAGCGATTCCGCACGACTGTAGCGCTCGCCACGGGCGACCTGCTCTACGACGTCGAGCTCGAGACCGGCGGTGCGGAAAACAAGCTTTCCCTTGGCCAAGAGCTCACCGGCGGAGTGTTGCAAGGTGCCGTCCGGGTGGGTGCGAACGGTTGGCTGGGAGCCGGTTTCATGAGCGGCACGACGGATGTGCGGATCCGCAACTCGTCACCGCCGGCGCTGCAGGATGTCATTCCGCCAGTGCAGATCGACATCTCGAACCTGCTGCTCAATGGCGAGATCGATAGTCGCGACAACGATCTGTATCCACGCGCCGGCCAGTATGCGCAGGCCGAAGCCCTGGTGGCGCGCGAGGATCTGGGCAGCGGCAGCGACTACCAGTCGCTCGAACTCGAATGGAACCGTTATCGGCGATTCGGCGAGGACCATGTGCTGGCGCTGCGCCTCGCCGGCAAAATCGTCGACGGTGACGCGCCCTTCTTCGCGCTCGCGTGGTTCGGCTCGGGAGTCGATCTGCGCGGCTACACGCCCGGTCGTTACATCGGCGAGTCCATGGTTGCGCTCCAGGCGGAGTGGCGCTGGCAAGCAACGCCGCGCTGGGGCTTCGTCGCGTTCGGCGGCACCGGCAAAGTCTCGGGTGCACTCGGCGACATCGACACCGGCTCGTGGCTGCCCGCCGGCGGCGCGGGCGTGCGCTTCCGCCTGACCAAGGCGCTGCCGCTCAACCTGCGTGCAGATTGGGCCTGGGGCCGCGACGACAGCACGTTCTCACTCGCGGTCGGCGAAGCCTTTTGACTGCCCGCGATACGGATCCGCAGCACGTCCCGCTCGTAGCAACGTGCTCGCGAAAGCGCAAACTTGCGGGAGCCTGCTCATGAACAAACTCTGTCTGCTTGCGATCGGTGTGCTCGGATCGGCCGCTGCGCTCGGCGCCGAACCTTTCAACGGTACACAGCCGATGGATTGTGCCCCGACGACTGGCCACGATTGTCTGCCGACCGAACAGACCTGCAAGCCTCTCAAGCCGGAACCCGGCAAGAAGCTGAACTTGCACATCGACGTCGAGAAGATGTCGATGAAGACTCCGTATCGCAACGAGGCGATGCAGATTCAGTCCTTCAGCTACAACACCAAGTCGCTGGTCCTGCAGGGCACGAGTCTCGAGCTGGTGTGGAGCGCGACAGTCCATCGCACGACCGGACGGCTGACGATGGCGATTGCGGACCGCGAGGGCGCTTACATCGTGTTCGGTCAGTGCAAACTGTCGACGGCGGCGCCAGCGCCTAAGCCGGCTGAGCCAACTCGACAGTAGCGGCTCCCTGTAACGGCACGGTGAAGTGGAACGTCGCGCCGCGCGCGCCGTTCTCGGCCCACAGCCTGCCGCCGTGCGCTTCGACGATCGAGCGCGAGATGGAAAGGCCGATGCCCATGCCGTTGGCCTTGGCGGTGACGAATGGCTCGAAGATCCGATCGAGCTGATCCGGCGCAATCCCCGGACCGGTGTCGGTGACCGAAATCTCGCAGCAATGATCCCCGTCGACGTGCGCCTCGATCGACACGCGCCGCTGCGGCCCCTCGCCGGCGTTGACTGCTTCGATCGCGTTCATGATGAGATTGAGCAGCACTTGGGAGAGGTGCACGCGATCTGCGCGCACCGGCGGCAGCGTACCCGGCACCGCGATGTCGATTGCGATGTGCTTGGTCGTGGCGTCGGCGCGCACGAGCGCAACCACATCCTGCGCCAGCTCGTGCACGCGGACGACTTCCATATTGATGCGCCCTTGCTTGAGCCAGGTACGCAGGCGTTGCAATACATCTGCCGCACGCCGATCGTCGCGCAGCACGTCGTCGATGATCTCGCGCAGCAGACTCATGTCGACAGGATTCCTGCCCAGGAGGATCTGCGCGGTTTCGACGTTGTGCTGAATGGCGCTGAGCGGCTGGCTCAGCTCATGCGCAAGGGCGGACGCCAGTTGCCCGAGCATCGTGACCCGGCCCGCATGCGCCAGCTTCTGGCGCAGTTCGTTGACCTCCTCCTCCGCCTGACGCTGGCTCGTCACGTCGCGCACCACGCCGCGCGCGAGCTCGGGCTCACCGTTGTCTTGTACATCCACGGTCCCGCTCATGACGACCCAGCGCGTGCCGCCCTCGGGCGACGCGACACGGAACTGCAGAGCATGCTCGCCGCCGCCTTTGACCGCCTGCTCGACCGCGGCTTTCACTTCCGGAAGATCGTCGACGTGCGCCCTGCTCAGGATGTCGCTCACCGCTATGTCGCGGTCCAGCGTGAGTCCCATCGCGTCGCGCGCCCTCGCGGTCGCCCACACGCGTCCGGTCGCGGCATCCCACGCCCAGAGCCCGGCACCGGCGGCGCTGGCAGCCATGTCGAGGCGTCGTTCGCTCTCGCGCAGATCCCGGGCGAGCCGCGAGGCGCGCAGCACGTCGCGGCTCAGTTCGACCGCCATGGCCGTGAGCGCGATCAGAAACGGCGGAACGAGCAGGATCGGCAGTTCGACCACACGAAAGATCACGAGCTGCGTGAGAACGGAAGAGAGCGCGACAGTGACGAGTACCGGTGCGACGATCACAGCCACGACGCGCCGATCGCCCGCACCATTACGGCGCCAGACTGTGATCCCCACGTCGACAACGAACAGCGGAAACAGCAGCACAGCAATCAGCGCGAGCCACTGATACTGGCCGGTGACCGCACTCGCCACGACCGTCACCTGTTCGCCGAGGAAGTCGATCTGCCTGATCGAATCGATGCGCTCGAAGTTGATGTTCGGGTCGCTGACCAGATTCAGCAGCAGAATGACGCTGCGCAGTGCGATGAGCGAAACGAGCAGCCACGGGCGTCCGGCTCGTAAATACAACCGCAGGAAGAGTGCGATCCCGACCGCGAGCCCGAAGATCGGCAACTGGATCCACCACACCAGATCGCCCCACTCCTGCGGCGTGCGGGCGTGGAGCATCGCAAGCTCGAGAGCTGCGCCACTGCACAAACACACGGCTGCGACGGCGAATGCCAGATTGGCATACGCGCGGCGGTCGTATGTCCATGCGAGGCCGTGCAGAAGAGCGAGCAACAACGCTGCGGCAGCGCAGCTGGACCAGAGAATCGTTATATAGCTCATGACGCTGCAGTCGACGGCGGCGTCAAGCTAACACATGTCTGTAGCGCTTGTTAGCGCGATGTTCCCACCACGTCAGCGCGGGGAGTCTCTCGCTTCGCTCGAACGTGTAAGCGGCGGCGGACGCGTTCTTGCCGAATCTTCGTAGTCGCCTTGTACTGTGGACCGCACGCCGACGCTTCTTATCTGCTTCGCTGTGAGGGTCGCAAACATCTGCATGACGCGCGCGATGATGCCGGTCCACCCCGTCTGATGACTCGCACCGAGCCCTGCGCCGTTGTCGCCGTGGAAGTACTCGTAGAACTGGAGGTAATCACGCCACAGCGGGTCCTTCTGAAACATTTCGGCGCCGCCATACAGCGGCCTGCGACCGTCTGCATCGCGCAGGAAGATCGCATCGAGCCGTCGCCCTAGTTCCTCCGCGACTTGATACAGCGTCATGCGTTTGTCCGAACCTGTCGGACAGGCGATGGTGAAGCCATCGCCGTAGTAGCTGTAGTACTGGAGCAATGCTCTGATGATCAGCAGATTCACCGGCATCCAGATCGGGCCGCGCCAGTTCGAATTGCCGCCGAACATGCCGCTGTCGGATTCCGCTGGCAGATACGACACGCGGTATTCCTGATTGCCGACCGGGAACACGAACGGCTCGGCCTCATGAGCGCGTGACAGCGAGCGGATGCCAAATGGGCTCAGGAACTCGCCCTCGTCGAGCATGCGCTCGAGCACGCGCCGCAAGCGCGTCTCGTCGAGCACCGCCGCCATGTGTCTGCCCTCGCAGCCCGGCCGCGCCGGATCGTGGATGACACGCGTCAGCTGCGGATGCGAGTCGAGAAAGTCGCGCATCGTCGCTGACACTGCCGGATAGCGTTCGCGCAGTCGTCCGTCGAACACCGTCACGGCGCACAGCGGCAGCAGACCGACCATCGAGCGAACCTTCAGTCGCTGCGCCGCGCGATTGGGCAGCTGCAGCACGTCATAGAAGAATCCGTCCTGCTCGTCCCACATCCCGCCCTCGCCTTCGGCGAACATCGACGAGGCGATCCACAGGAAGTGCTCGACGAACTTCTGACACATGCGCAGATACGTCGGGCGATGCATCGTGAGCTCGACTGCGATCTCCAGCATGTTCTGGCAGAACAGCGCCATCCAGGCCGTGCCGTCGGCTTGTTCGAGGAACCCGCCTGTCGGCAGCGGCGCACTGCGATCGAACACGCCGATGTTGTCGAGCCCGAGGAAGCCGCCTTCGAAGACATTCTTATCGGAGCGATCCTTGCGGTTCACCCACCAGGTGAAGTTGAGCAGCAGTCCGTGAAACGAGCGCTCGAGCCAGTCGACGTCACCCTCGCCGCGCGCGGCGGCTTCGAGTCGATACGTGAAGATCGTCGACCAGGCGTGCACCGGCGGATTGACGTCGCCGAAGTTCCATTCGTACGCCGGCAGTTGCCCGTTGGGATGCAGATAAGTCCCTTGCAGCATCAGGTCGAGCTGCGACTTGGCAAAGTCTGCGTCGACGAGCGTGAGTGCGAGGATGTGGAACGCGAGGTCCCACGCTGCGTACCACGGGTATTCCCATTTGTCGGGCATCGAGATGATGTCGGCATTGCGCAGATGCTGCCAATGCCGATTGCGCGGCGCGCCGCCGTTGCGCTTCTTCAGCCACTCGCCGATGTCGTAGTAGTAGAATTGCTTGGACCACAGCATGCCGGCGAGCGCCTGGCGCATGACGTTTGCGGCGTCGGCGCTGAGGCTTGCTGGGATCACGCTCGCATAGAAGTCGTCGGACTCGCGCCGGCGGGCTGTCATCACTGAGTCGAAACCATCGCCGAACGGCTCGCGCTGCACGGCGTTGCACAACCGCACGCGTAAGACCTGCGACTGGCCTGCGCCGACATCGATCAGGTAGTGCGCCGCCGCCTTCGTGCCGAAGCGCTGCGGATTCACCGCTTCGGCGCGGCCGTGCACGATGTAGTCGTTGATGCCGTCCTTGACATAGGGCGTAGCGTTCGGCGTGTTCGCGATGCGTTGCCAATTGGTCTCGTTCTCGGTGAACAGCAGCTCGAGCGGGTGTTCGCAGTAGATGAAGCGCTCGCCGAGCTCCGAATCGACGGCTCTGACCGTGCTCGTGCCGCAACCGTCTGCGAGCGCCAGGGACGGCCGGCCGGCGCCCTCCAGCTCGGTCCAGAAATTGCGAAACCAGAAAGTGGGCAGCAGGTGCAACAGCGCCGCTTCCGGCCCGCGATTGAACACGGTGACCTGCATCAGGATGTCTTCGGCAGACGCCTTCGCGTACTCGACGAACACGTCGAAATAACGGTTCTCGCCAAAGACACCTGTGTCGAGCAGCTCGTACTCCAGCTCGTCGCGCCGCCGTGCGCGATTGCTGCGCACCAGGTCGTCGTACGGGAAAGCGCGCTGCGGGTACTTGTACAGGTACTTGAGATACGAGTGCGTCGGCGTCGAATCGAGGTAGAAGTAGTACTCCTTCACGTCCTCGCCGTGATTGCCCTCGCTGTTGGTGAGCCCGAACAGCCGCTCTTTCACGATCGGATCGGCGCCGTTCCACAACGCCAGCGCGATGCACAGACGCTGCCGGTCGTCGCAGATTCCCGCGAGGCCGTCCTCGCCCCAGCGGTAGGCGCGCGAGCGGGCCTGGTCGTGCGTGAAATAGCTCCAGGCATTCCCGTCGTCGCTGTAGTCCTCCCGCACTGTGCCCCACTGGCGCTCGCTCAAGTACGGACCCCAGTGTCGCCACGGCGCGCTGCCCTCGTGAGCGTCGCGCAGCCGCTTCGTTTCGTGATCGCCGCTCATGAGGCCACTCCGCGCATGAATTTCCGTTAATGCGCAGACGAGACGCAACAGCACAATAGGCAGCGCGGGCAGATGTGGAGGCATTGAGCGGCGCAGCGCGCGCTCATGTTGCTTGCAAGCACCAGGTAGCGGTCAGGTGCAAAACCGCGCGCCCCCTGCTCGCATGCCGCTGGGCAACACACTTCGTATTCTCGACCGGGCCATGAGCTCCGGCGAACGACAGTCTCCCTCCTTTGCTCAAAAGGTTCCGTTCGCAACGGCGGCCGATCGCATGGCCGTGCTGCACCGGTACCTGGATCCGTCGACGTCGCTCGCGGAAATTCTGTTCGGTCTGATCATGACGCTGACGTTCACGCTCGGTGCGGGCCTGATGATCGAAGACGAAGGCAAGGCCGGTGCACGCGAGCTGCTCATCGCCGTGATCGGCTGCAACGTGGCGTGGGGCATCATCGATGCCGCGCTGTACCTCGTCGGCCAGCTGTTCGATCGCGGCCGTCTACAGCGCATCGGACTCGCCATCAAGCGCGCGACGCACCGCGCCGACGCCGTCACCCTGATCGCCGAGGAACTGAATCCGCTGCTCGGCGGCCTGCTGAGCCCGCGCGAGACGGAGGCGCTCTACGAGCGCATCGTCGATAACGTCGCGCGCAAGGCGGAGAGGCGAAACTCGATCACGCGCGAGGACTGGCTCGGCGCCGTGGTGAGCTTCTTCCTGGTCGTGATCAGCAGCATTCCTGCGGCGATCCCGTTCCTGCTGATCGACGATGCGCGCTTCGCGCTGCGCGTCTCGAACGTTGTGCTGATCGCCCTGCTCTTCTTCACCGGCTACTGGTGGGCGCGCTACACGGTCAGCAGACCATGGATCGCCGGTGTCGCCTTTCTCTTCATCGGTTCGGCGCTGGTAGTGGCCGCGATTGCACTCGGAGGCTGAGATGAAACTGCGCACAGGATCCGGGCCGCTGGTTCGCGAGGTACTGATCGTCGATAGCGAGCTCGCGGAAGGTAAGAGCATTGCGGCGCGCAGCGTGCGAGCCCTGGCAAATGAGCTCACTGAGCGTGGAATTCACGTCACCGAAGCCGGTTCTTGCGAAGACGGCGTGGCGGCAGCGGACGCCAGCGTCCACTGCATGCTGCTTAACTGGTCGCAGGGAGGCAATGACGCCACTGCTCACAAGCAGGCAACCGATGTGCTGCGCGCGGTCCGCAAGCGCAACGCGAAGCTGCCGATCTTCCTCATGGCCAGCCGCAAGATCGCCGGCACAGTGGGCGTCGAAGTCGCGACGCTCGCCGACGAGTTCATCTGGATCCACGACGACACCGCGCCGTTCATCGCAGGGCGCGTCCAGGCAGCCGTCGAACGCTATCTCGAATCTCTGCTGCCGCCCTACGCTGCCGCACTCGCGCGCTACGAGCGCGAGCGCGAGTACTCGTGGGCCGCCCCCGGTCATCAAGGGGGCGTCGCGTTCCTTAAATCCCCCGTCGGGCGCGTGTTCTTCGATTTTTACGGTGAGAACCTGTTTCGCACGGACATGGGGATCGAGCGCGGCGCCCTCGGCTCGCTGCTAGGGCACTCCGGGCCGGTCGGCGAGAGTGAGCGCAACATCGCGCGTATCTTCGGCGCGCACCGTTCGTACTCGGTGCTGAACGGCACGTCGGCTTCGAATCGCTCGATCATGTCCGCTTGCGTCGGCGACGACGAGATCGCGCTTTGCGATCGCAACTGTCACAAGTCGATCGAGCAAGGCCTCGCGATCTGCGGCGGCATCCCGGTGTTCCTGCGGCCGACGCGCAACCGCTACGGCATCATCGGACCGATCCCGCCGGATCGTCTCGGGCCCGAAGCGATCGCCCGCAGCATTGCGGACAATCCGCTGGCAAAAGCTGCCGGCGCGAAACGCGCCGTCTATTCAGTGCTGACGAACTGCACCTACGACGGCATGTGCTACAACGCCGACGAAGCGCAGAAGCAGCTGGCGCAGAGCGTCGATCGAATTCATTTCGATGAAGCGTGGTACGGCTACGCGCGCTTCAACCCGATGTACGCCGGTCGGTTTGCAATGCGCGGCGATCCCGCCAAGCATCCGTCCGACGGCCCGACGGTCTTCGCGACGCACTCGACGCACAAGCTGCTCGCGGCGCTCTCGCAGACCTCGTACATCCACATCCGTGACGGCCGCTCGGCGATCGAGCATTCGCGCTTCAACGAAGCGTATTGCGCGCAGGCGAGCACATCCCCGCTTTACGCGCTGATCGCTTCGAACGACGTGGCAGCCGCCATGATGGACGGTCCCGCCGGCCAGTCACTGACGCAAGAAACCATCGACGAAGCAATCGCCTGTCGTCTCGCGCTCGCGCGCGGGCAGCGCGAGTTCAAAGCGAAGGGCCAGTGGTTCTTCGCACCTTGGAATGCAGAGGAAGTGCGCGACACCGCCAGCGGCAAGCGCGTTGCGTTCGTCGACGCTTCGGAGGAAATGCTCGCCAACGACCCGAGCTGCTGGGTGCTGCATCCGAACGAGGCCTGGCACGGCTTCGAGGGACTGCCGGAGAACTGGTGCATGCTCGACCCGATCAAGGTCGGCGTCATGTGCCCGGGCATGAAGAGCGACGGGCAGTTCGAAGCGACCGGTATTCCGGCCGATATCGTCACCGCCTACCTTGGGCGCCACGGCATCGTGCCCTCGCGCACGACCGATCACATGGTGCTGTTCCTGTTCTCGATCGGCGTCACCAAGGGCAAGTGGGGCACGCTGCTCAATACGCTGCTCGACTTCAAAGTCGACTACGACCGCAACGCGGCGCTGACGGAAGTGCTGCCATCGATCGCGGCAGCAGCGCCGCAACGCTATGCAGGGATGGGGTTGAAGGATCTCGGCGATGAGATGTGGGAACACCTGCGCAAGAGCCGCCAGGGTCATTGGCAGGCACAAGCCTACGCTTCGTTGCCGCGCCCCGAGCTCAAGCCGCGCCAGGCTTTCCAGCGCTTGATGGCGGGCGACGTCGAGCGCGTGCCGGTCACGGAGATGGCCGGTCGCGTCGTCACGGTCGGCGTCATTCCCTATCCGCCTGGCATCCCGATCGTGATGCCCGGCGAGAACATCGGTCCAGCCGACGGCCCCTGGCTCACATACCTGCGCACGCTGCAGGAGTACGGCCACCGCTTCCCAGGTTTCGCGAAAGAGGTCGAGGGCGCCGAAGAGCACGACGGCGTCTTTCACGTTCAGTGCTTGAAGCCGCGCAAATGATGGAATACAGCGCCAAGCCGCCGACGATTCCGATCCCCTTCCACAAGCTGCTGAAGGTGGTCGCGCTCGTCGATGCGGCGAACCCGGAAGTCCGCGCGCTGATCGCGCGACTCGAGGCCGAAAGATTCGAGGTCGAGGTCAGCAACGGCTACGACCGCGACGTGCTCGAAGACGCTTCCGCCGGCGCCTACATCGTCTCGATCGACGGCGATCGGCTCGAGCCGGCTCGCAAACTCGTGCGTGCCGTGCGCGGCGCAGGTTTCAGCACGCCGCTGTGGGCCCTCGCGGACTCGCGCAGGCTGTCGCAGGCGCTTGCACCCGAGGTGATCGGCGAAGTCGACGGCTGCATCTTCCTCGGCCAGCAGACCCCGGCGTTCCACGCCAAGCAAGTCGCTGCGAGCATCGTCGAATACGGCACCAGCCTGCTGCCGCCGTTCTTCGGCGGGCTCATGGCCTACGACGCCGAGGCGAACATCTCGTTCGCATGCCCTGGGCATCAGGGCGGCGAGTTCTATCGCAAGTCACCCGCCGGACAGCTGTTCTTCAAGCACTTCGGCGAGCAGATCTTCCGCAACGACCTGTGCAACGCCGACGTCGACCTGGGCGATCTGCTGATTCACGTCGGCGCGGCCGTCGAGGCGCAGCGGCACGCAGCGCAAGTGTTCGGCGCCGATCGCACGTACTTCGTGCTGAACGGCACCTCCAGTTCCAACAAAGTCGTGGCGCACGCAGCCCTGCGTCGCGGCGATCTGGTGCTGTTCGATCGCAACAATCACAAGTCGCTGCACCAGGGCGCGCTCGTTCAGGCAGGCGCGATCCCGATCTTCCTGCCGACTGCGCGCAATCCATTCGGCATGATCGGCGCGATCGACTGGGACGCGCTCGACGAGCACTACCTGCGCGATCAGATTCGCAACCAGCCGCTCGCGGGCGGCCGCGCCGACAAGGAACGACCGTTCCGCCTCGCTTGCATTCAGCTCGCGACGTACGACGGCACGGTGTACAACGTCAAGAAGGTGATGGAGAAGATCGGTCACCTCTGCGACTACGTGCTTTGGGACGAAGCGTGGATCGGCTACAACGCCTTCCACCCGCTGTTCAACGATCACAGCCCGATGCACCTGGAGAATCTCGGGCCGGCATCGCCGGGCCTGTTCTCCACCCAGTCGGTGCACAAGCAAGGCGCGGGCTTCTCGCAGGCTTCGCAGATCCACAAGCGCGACGAGCACATCAAAGGTCAGAAGCGCTTCATCGAGCACAAGCGCTTCAACGAATCGTTCCTGCAGCACGCCTCGACCTCGCCGTTCTATCCGCTGTTCGCCTCGCTCGACGTCAACGCGAAGGTGCACGCCGGCAAGGCCGGCGAGATGCTGTGGGATCGTTGCATCGAGCTGGGCATCGAGACGCGCAAACGGCTGCGCGAGCTGGCGCGGCACTACGAGAAGACCGGGGCGAGCGCGCAGGAGAAGTGGTTCTTCGATCCGTTCGTGCCGGACGTCGTGACGATCCGCGGCTCGAAGCTGACGAAGGACGTCGAAAGCGCGCGCTGGGAAGACCTGCCGACGGAAGTCATCAAGCGCGAGCAGCAGTGCTGGAGCTTCGATCCGAAGGCCGCGTGGCACGGCTACCAGGGCTACGCGCCCGGCCAGGCCATGGTCGATCCGAACAAACTGATGCTGCTGACGCCGGGCATCGATCGCAAGACCAGCAACTATCTCGACTGGGGCGTGCCGGCGACCGTGCTCGCGAACTACCTGCGCGAGCAGCGCATCGTGCCGGAGAAGTGCGACCTCAACAGCATCCTGTTCCTGATGACGCCCGCCGAGGACGAAAGCAAGCTCGGCGCACTGCTCGCCAAGCTGGTCAAGTTCAAGAATCTCTGGGATCGCGACGCGCCGCTCGGCGAAGTCCTGCCGACGCTGTACGCGCAGAACACTGCGCGCTACGCCGGCTACTCGATCCGCCGCGTGTGCAACGAGATGCACGAGTTCTATCGCAAGGCGAACGTCAAGGAGCTGCAGAAGCAGTGCTTCCGCGCGAGCAGCTTCCCTGAGCTCGCGATGCCGCCGCAGGACGCGTACGCCAAGCTGGTCGGCAACGAAGTCGACTACGTGCCGTTCACCGAGCTGACGAACCGCGTCGCGGCGACGCTCGCGCTCATCTATCCGCCAGGCATCGGCGTCATCGTTCCCGGCGAGCGCTGGGATGCGAAGGCGAAACCGATGCTCGATTACTTCCGCGCCTTCGAGGAATCGTTCAACCGCTTCCCGGGCTTCAACTACGAGGTGCAGGGCGTCTACCAGGAGCAGGTCGGCGGCCGCATCCAGTTTCACACCTACGTCGTGCGTGAGTGACGTCACGCGAGCTTCAGGAGAGTCGTCATGGCAGCAGCCCCGCAGAAAAAGATGAACCTGACCCAGCTCACGTTCATCGTGGCCGTCAACATGATGGGCTCGGGCATCATCATGTTGCCGACCAACATGGCCCAGGTCGGCGCGATCTCGCTGCTGTCCTGGGTGGTCACGGCAGTCGGCTCGATGGCGATCGCCTACGGCTTCGCGCAGGCCGGCCTCTTCAACCAGCGTGCCGGCGGCATGGCCGCGTACGCCGAGGACGCCTACGGGAAAAGCGGCTACTTCCAGGTGTTCTTCCTCTACTTCCTGTCGCTCGCGATCGGCAACGTCGCGATCGCGATCTCCGCGGTCGGCTACCTCGCGGGATTCTTCCCCTGGCTGTCCTCGACACCGATCGCCACGTGCATCGGCGTGATCGGGTTGTTGTGGCTCACGACGGTCGCGAACTTCGGCGGACCGAGCGTGACCGGCAAGATCGGCTCGATCACCGTCTGGGGTGTCATCCTCCCGGTCGGGCTTCTCTGCATCATCGGCTGGTTCTGGTTCAGCGGCGCGACCTTCGGGGCCGCGTGGAACCCGCAGGGCCTGAGTCTCGGCGCCGGCATGGGCTCGAGCATCTCGCTCACGTTGTGGGCGTTCCTCGGCATGGAGTCGGCGGCACAGAACTCCGCCGCAGTCGAGAATCCGAAGCGCGACGTGCCGCTCGCCTGCATGTTCGGCACGCTCGGCGCCGCGGTCGTATACATCCTGTCGACGACCGTGATCCAGGGCATCGTGCCGAATGCCGAGCTGGCAGATTCCACCGGTCCGTTCGCACTCGCCTACGCGCACATGTTCAACCCGACGATCGGCTCGATCGTCATGGGCCTCGCCGTGCTGGCCTGCCTCGGCTCGCTGCTCGGCTGGCAATTCACGATCGCGCAGACGGGCAAGTCCGCCGCCGAAGAGCGCATGTTCCCGGCGTTCTTCACCAAGACCAACAGCATGGGCGCGCCGATCACCGGCATGATCGTGCTCGGCGTGGTGCAGACACTGCTGGCACTCTCCACGATCTCGCCGTCGCTCAGTGAGCAATTCAGCGCACTGGTGAATCTCGCGGTCGTGACGAACGTGATCCCGTACGTCGTCGCGCTCTCCGCGCTGATGATCATGATGAAGCGCGAAAAGGTGCCGGACAACGTCTACATCCGCAACACCGTGATCGCTACGGCCGCGATGGGCTATAGCGTGTTCGCACTGTATGCCTCAGGTGCTGACGCCGTGCTCGGCGGCATGCTCGTGCTCGGCATCGCGTATATCATCTGGGGCTTCATCGCACCGCGCTTCGGCCTGCCGCAAACGGCAACCGCGGCCGCCTCGCGCACTGCGCCAACTCCGACTACGCCGTCGACGCCCGCACCGGCCGCGGCCAGCGTAGGTGGTCCGGCGGCAGCTCACGCGCTCATCGGCGTCGCGATCCTGGCCTGCGCGCTGTTCGCGCCGACACCTGCCGGCGCCGCGACGATCGATCGCATCAAGGACACGGGCCACATTCGCTTCGGCTTCCTGAAGGATGCGCCGCCGTTCTCCGCAGCCACCGGGACCGGTGCGCCAGACGGCTATTCCGTCGCGCTGTGCAAGAAAATCGCCGAAGACATCAAGCGCGACCTCGCGCTGCCCGGCCTGACTGTCGATTGGGTGCAGATCAATGCCGACGAGCGCCTGACGTCGGTCAGCAAAGGCAAGATCGATCTGTTGTGCGCGCCGATGAGCGAAACGCTCGGTCGCAGAGAGCACGCATCCTTCTCGCTGCCGATCTTTGCCGGCGGCAACCGCGCCGCGGTGCGTAGCAACGCGCCGGCTTCACTACGTACAGCCCTGTCGGAAGCTCGCCCGCAGAAGGCGATCTGGCGCGGCACTCCGGCAGCGAATGTACTGGAGCAGACGAAGCTGGCCGTGGTGGCCGGCACGACAGCCGAGACGTGGCTGAACGCACGCGCCAAGACCCTGCAGGTCGACGCACACATCGTGCGCATCTCCGACTACCGCAAGGCGTTGCAAGAGCTCAACGAAGGCAAAGTCGATGTCGTCTTCGGCGACCGCGTCGTGATGCTCGGCACTCTGCAGGAGCTCGACGCGAAGACGCGCGAGAACACGCAGATCCTGGACCGCATGTTCACGCATGAGCCGGCCGGGCTGCTGCTCGCACACGGCGATGATGACTTCCGCACGCTGGTCGATCGCTCGCTGAGTCGCTCGTATGCCTCGGGCGATTTCGCAGCGCTGTACTCGAAGTGGTGCGGCGAGTTCGACGAGAAGGCCCGCGCGTTTTTCGTGTGGAACACGCTGCAAGACTGATCGACGGAGAAGACGATGATCCAGCGAAGCATCAAGCGCATCAGCATGCGCGCGCTAATGGTCGATGACGAGCTCGGCACCACGGGGGCCGCGGGGCGTGCGGCACGCACGCTCGTTCAAGAGCTGCAGGCCCGCTCCATCGAAGTGGTCGAAGCGACCTCCGCCGAGGACGGCATTTCGGCCGCGTCTGCCGACTCCGCATTCCACGTCGTGCTGGTCGACTGGTGTCTCGGCGAGAACGACGAGGATCACTCGGGCGCTCGCAACTTCCTGCAGTTCATCCGCTCTCGCAACGACAAGATCCCGATCTTCCTGATGGCCGAGCGCGGCGCCGCCGCGACGATTCCCATCGACGTGATGGAAATGGTCGACGAGTTCGTGTGGACGCTGGAAGACACGGCGGCATTCGTCGGCGGTCGCGTCGCCGCCTCCGTGCGGCGTTACATCGAGGTGATGCTGCCTCCGCTCGCCGCAGCGCTCATGCGCTTCAGCCAGGAGTACGAGTACTCGTGGCACACGCCCGGACACACCGGCGGTACTGCGTTTCTCAAGTCGCCGGTCGGCCGCGTGTTCTTCGACTACTTCGGCGAGAACCTGCTGCGCTCCGACCTGTCGATCAGCGTCGGGAGCCTCGGCTCGCTGCTGGATCACAGCGGCCCGATGGGCGAGCACGAGAGGTACGCCGCGCGGGTGTTCGGCGCGCATCGCACGTACAGCGTGACCAACGGCACTTCGATGTCGAACCGCGTCATCTTCATGGCTGCCGTGGCGCGCGACCAGATCGCGCTATGCGATCGCAATTGCCACAAGTCCATCGAGCACAGCCTGGTCATGACCGGCGCGATCCCGCAATACCTCGTGCCGCTGCGCAATCGTTACGGCATCATCGGCCCAATCCCGCCCGCGCGGCTCAGCAAGGACGCGATCGCCGACGGCATTCGCTCCAATCCGCTGGTCGCCAAGGGCGCACAGCAGCGCGCCGTACACTCGATCATCACGAACTCGACCTATGACGGCTTGTGCTATCACGCCCGCCGCGTCGAGCAGCTGCTCGACCCGAGCGTCGATCGCATCCACTTCGACGAAGCGTGGTATGCCTACGCGCGCTTCAATCCGCTCTATCGCGAACGACACGCGATGCACGGCGATCCGAAGGATCACAAAGGCGCGACGATCTTCGCGACGCACTCGACGCACAAGCTGCTCGCCGCCTTGTCGCAGGCCTCCTTCCTGCACATCCGCGACGGCCGCAGTCCGATCCCGCATTCGCGCTTCAACGAGTCGTACATGCTGCACGCGTCGACGTCGCCGTTCTATCCGATCATCGTCTCCAACGACATCACTGCGGCGATGATGGACGGCCCTGGCGGCCCGACGCTCACCAACGAGTCGATCGAGGAAGCCGTATCGTTCCGGCAGACGATCGGTCGCGTCCACAAACAGTTCGCGGACAAGGGTCAATGGTTCTTCCGCTCGTGGAACGCGGACACGGTGCGCGGCAAGGATTCCGGCAAGAAGATTCCATTCCACGAAGCTTCGGCGCAGCAGCTGTGCACGGATCCGGAGTGCTGGGTGCTGCATCCGGGTGACACCTGGCATGGCTTCGGCGATCTGGAAGACGGCTACTGCATGCTCGATCCGATCAAGGTCTCGATCGTCACGCCGGGCGTGGCGGATCAGGGCGGTCTCGACAAGAGCGGCATCCCGGCCAGCCTGGTCACTTCCTATCTGCACTATCGCGGCGTCGAGGTCGAGAAGACCACCGACTTCACGATCCTGTTCCTGTTCTCGATCGGCATCACCAAGGGCAAGTGGGGCACGTTGTTGAACGCGCTGCTGGACTTCAAGCGCGACTACGACAGCAACACGCCGCTGAGCGAGGTGCTGCCGCACCTGACGACGAACTATCCGGCGGTGTACGGCAGTTTGGGCCTGCACGATCTGGCCGACCAGATGTTCGCGCAGCTGCGCGAGTCGCGGCAGACGCATTGGCTCGCTGAAGCGTTCTCGACGCTGCCGGTGCCGGCCATGACGCCGAACGCTGCGTTCCAGTACCTGGTGCGCGACGAGATCGAGCACGTGCCACTGGATAAGCTTGCGGATCGCGTGCTTGCCACCAGTGTCGTGCCCTACCCGCCCGGCATCCCGATGCTCATGCCCGGTGAGTCTACGGGTGCGAACGACGGCCCGTATCTCGGCTATCTGCGTGCACTGTCTTTGTGGGACAAGCGCTTCCCCGGCTTCGGCCACGACACGCACGGTGTCGAGAATCGCGAGGGCGTCTACTACGTGCAATGCCTGCGCAAGGCCGCCGCGAGTGCGCCTGACCAGGAGACGCGACGCAAGTGAGCGCGCCGGGCCGCAAGATGGGACTGTTGCAGGCCACGATGCTCGTGGCCGGCAACATGATCGGCACCGGCGTGTTCCTGTTGCCGGTCAATCTTGCGCACGTCGGCGGTATCGCGATCTTCGGCTGGCTGATCGCGACCGCCGGGGTCGCCGCGCTCGGCCTCACGTTCGCGAAGCTCGGCGAGCTCAACCCGCAACCAGGCGGTCCGTACGCATACGCCCGCGACTTCCTCGGACCGTATGCCGGCTTCCAGACCAACTACGTCTACTGGTTCGGCAACTGGATCGGCAACATCGCGATCGCTGTCGCCGCGATCGGCTATCTCGCCGAGCTGGTCCCCGGAATCACCCATCCGCCTGGCAGCGTGCTGGCCACTGCAGCCCTCATCTGGCTGCTCACCTTCGCGAACATCCTCGGTCCGCGCATCGTCGGCGCGCTGGAAACCTGGACGATGGCGCTCGCGCTGCTGCCGATTCTCGCGATCGCAATCTTCGGCTGGATCTGGTTCAGCTCCGACACGTTCTTGGCCGGCTGGAATGTCAGCGGGCAATCCGACCTGCACGCGATCTCGCGGGCGGCCTCGATGGCGCTGTGGGCCTACATGGGGATCGAGAGCGCCGCGGTCTCGGCTGGCGTGATCGAGAATCCGAGCCGCAATGTGCCGCTCGCGACGCTCATCGGGCTGGCCCTTGCGGCCGTCGTTTACGTGCTGAGCTCGTCCGTGATCATGGGCATCGTGCCGAACGAGGAGCTGCGCACCTCGCACGCGCCGTTCGCGGAAGCTGCGCGGCTGGTCATTGGCGGCGGCGGCGCGATCGTCATCGCAGCGTGCGCAGTGCTCAAGTCCGTGGGTTCGCTCGGCGGCTGGATGATGCTGGTCGGGCAATCGGCGCAGGCAGCAGCGGGCGACGGCATGTTCCCGCGAGTCTTCGGCCGCCTCAACGCGAATGGCGTACCCGGAGCGGGCCTGGTGATCGTCGGCGTACTGATGACGATCGTCCTGTTCGCCACGGTCTCCCCGACAGTTGCGGATCAGTTCAGTCGCATCGTCGACCTCGCCGTCATCCTGATCATCGTGCCGTATGTCTACTCGGCGGTCGCGGTGGTCAAAGTGATCTACGACAAGAAGCTGCCGCGCAAGACGTTCCAGCTCTACAAATGGATCGCGCTCACCGCCGTCGTGTATTGCCTGTGGGCAGTCATCGGCGGCGATCCGGATACCGTCGTGCACGCGATGGTCGCCTTGCTGATCAGCGTGCCGCTGTATCCGTTCTTCATCCGTTCGATGGCCGCCGCGGCGAGCGCGCGCACATGAGGATGTCAGTCATGAATGCAACGAGGTTACTCGCACTGATCGCCGCCTGCGCCAGCGTACCGCTCGCCGTCGCGGCCGAGGACGAACCGAAGCCCATCTCCCCGCCCGGTCTGCCCACGGCGCTCGACTGGGAGTTCAACTTCGACGCGACCTGGGGCGTGTTCGGCTTCGCCGACTCCCTGTACACGAATCCGAAGCCCGACACACCGTCCGGCGACCTGAGCGACAACTGGATGGAAGGATCGATCAAGCCGGCGCTCAGCGCGACGTACAAGACCAGCAACACTGCGCAAATCTACGCCAAGGTCAGCGGCGTCGGCGTGCGCACGTACAGCACCCCGCCGACGTTGGTCGGTGACGACGCTTCCTCGTTCCAGGTCGAAGACCTGTACGTCGGCTGGAACTCGGGCACGAGCATGGGCGAGAACGACTCGCTCGACTTCACCGTCGGGCGCACTCAGTACAAGCTCGGTCACGGCATGCTGCTGTGGGACGGCGCCGCGGACGGCGGCACGCGCGGCGGCTACTGGACCGGCGCCCGCAAGGCGTTCGAGTTCGCCGCGATCGGCCGCTTCAAGCTCGCCGCGAATACGTTCGAGGGATTCTATCTCGATCGCGACGACTCGCCGGACGCGGACTCCGACAGCAAGGTCTACGGCTTCAACTACGAATACGCGTTCGGCGAAGACACGACGCTCGGTGCGACGTACATGAAATGGTCCGCGGACCCGGCGGTAGCGCCACAACGCGACGGCCTCGAAGTGCACAACCTGCGCGCCTTCACCGCGCCATTCCCGAACTTCAAAGCGCTGTCGTTCGAATTGGAGTACGCGGAGGAAGTGAACGGCGACGCGCTCGACTCGAAAGCGTGGAACGCGCTCGTCGCGTACCAGCTCGACACCAAGTGGAAGCCGAAGGTCTCGTACCGCTACGCGTTCTTCGAGGGCGACGACCCGGCGACGCCCGAGAACGAAGCGTTCGACGGCCTGCTGACCGGCTTCTCCGACTGGGGCACGTGGTGGCAGGGCGAGATCGCGGGCGAGTACTTCGTCTCGAACTCGAACCTGATCTCGCACCAGCTGCGCGTGCACGCGACGCCGACCGAGTCGATCTCGAGCGGGCTCATCTTCTACGACTTCCAGCTAGACAACCCGGCTTCAGCGGGCGTCACGTCCAAGGACGTCGCCACCGAGATCGACTGGTACATGGATTGGACGATCAACGATCACTTCATCCTGAGCTTCGTGGCAGCGGCCGCGGAGCCGGGTGACGCGGTCGAGCAATCGTCCGGCCGCACCGACACGTTCTGGTACGGGATGCTGTTCGGCGCTTATAGCTTCTGACTGCGGAGCTGCCATGAAATCAACACTCATCGCTGCAACACTCACCTGCGCACTGCTGAGCGGATGCACGACAACCAAGCCGTCGCCGATCGACGAATTGTCGCAGCAGGAGGGACTGCAACGCGTCGAGAGCAAAGTAGCCGACGCCGTGTACCGCCGGCCCGAGGCACGGATGTCGGTGTACTCGAAGGTCATCCTGCGGCCGATCGAAGTGCAGTTCGCGAAGGACTGGGATCCGTCGAAGGACGGCTCGGCGCTGTACAAGATGCACGAGCCCGACCGCGAGAAGATCAAGAGCGAGCTCGCCGAGTTGTTCGCGGAAACCTTCCGCAAGGAGCTCGAGAAGGGCAACTACCCGCTGGTCACGCAAGCGGCGGCAGACGTCGTCGAGATCCAGGCAGCGATCGTCAATCTCTACATCACCGCGCCGGACGTCTCGATGGACGTCGCCGGGCGCAGCAAGGTGTACACCTCCGACGCCGGTCACATGACGCTGATCATGCAGCTGCACGATTCCGTGACCGGCCAGCTGCTCGCGCGCGCCTACGACCATCGCAGCGGCGGCACGGACATGTGGCAATGGACGAATTCTGTAACGAACACGGCTGAGGCGAGACGCATCATCGCGACCTGGGCGACCGCCCTGCGCAAAGCGTTCGATGCGTCGCGCGCCGACGGCGTGAACCCGGCGGCAACGCCGGGCCAAACCTCTGCGCAAGTCAACGAGTAGTCAGGAGAGAGTGTCATGAGAATCCGCTTTACGATCGGTCTGGCCCTGTTGCTGTGCGCCGGCACAGCTCTCGCGGACCGCCAACCCGGCTGGGATTTCGGCGGCGAACTGCTGTACCAGTTTTCGCAGGACGTCGACTTCGACGGCGGCTCCAAGGCCGAGCTGGACGACGACCTCGGCCTCGCGCTGTCCTTTACCTATCGCTTCAATTCGCGCTTCGAGCTGCTGTTCGGCCTGGACTGGAACTCCTACGATTACAACGCCGACATCGCGCCGGCTCCCATCTCACCGGGCGGGCCGATCGTGGGAACGGGATTCGGCATAGAGGGCGAGATCGAGACCTGGACGCCGCGTGTCGGCGTGAACTTCAACCTGCTGGAGGGTGACCTCACGCCGTACGTCACCGGCGGCGTCGGCTGGAGCTTCATCGATACGAATGTCCCGGACGGCCGGGCACAGTCGGCGTGCTGGTGGGATCCGTGGTTCGGATACGTGTGCGGCACGTTCCAGGACACGAAGAGTCTCGACGAGCTCACTTACAACGTCGGTCTCGGCCTGCGCTGGGACCTGGGGTCGTCGATCTCCTTGCGGCTCGGCTATGAAAGGCATTGGCTCGAGCTCGACAAGGCGACCAGCGCGCCGGGTTTCGATCAGATCAAGCTCGGCATCATCGGTCGCTATTGAGCGGGAGCGCGACGCATGAGCAGGCGCTCTGTCGTATTTCTGACGTTCGCTGCACTCGCGGTGGCAGCGCCTGCGCATGCTTCGCTGTTTTCTGGCGACACGCTCGACTTCGTGGCGGACATCATGGCCTGGGTCGTGCTGGTCATCGCGCCGGTCATCGCGATCTCGGTGTTCTGGCTCGTCCACATCCTGCCGGAGAAGATTGCGGAGAAGCGGCATCACCCGCAGGCACCGGCCATCAAGACGCTGTGCCTGCTGTCGCTGTTCTTCGGCGGGCTGCTGTGGCCGCTCGCCTGGCTGTGGGCGTATTCGCAGCCGGTGCTCTACAAGATGGCCTATGGCGTC
>DATNFA010000084.1:0-59609 GCA_035606615.1 Steroidobacteraceae bacterium | reverse complement strand
CTCGCGGTCGAAACCAGCGACAGTCGGCCCGCCGCCATCGAGGTTGATGCGTTCGAGCAACTGCTCGCCTACAACTGGCCAGGCAATGTCCGGGAGCTGCGCAATGTGATCCGCACTGCGCTGGCGATCTGCGATGGCGGGGTCGTGCGGCTGAGAGATCTGCCCAGCGAAGTTCGCGACGGCGGCACGGAAGGCAGCGCGCCGCCGGTCCACGGCGGCCCACCGGAGTCCGGCGAGCGCGAGAAGCTACTGCGCACCATCCGCGAGTGCGATGGCAACATGACGCGGGCCGCCCACCAGCTCGGCATCAGCCGCAACACCTTGTATCGTCGCTGCCGGCGGCTCGGTATTGCGGAACAGCGCTCGCGCATCGAGCCCTAGTCGCTGGCACGGTACCTGCTTCTCTGCAAATCCAGCGCCGTTGAGGCGCCTCTGCATTTGCAGCGGGATCCAGTCATGTCGAGACCGAGCGGACGCGTAAGACTTGCGCAAGGCATCCGTCTCGAGAGCAACAAGGGCGACGAGGCGAAGGACGCAGTGATGGTGCTCCTGAGTCCGAATGGCCCGGTCCAGCTCAATCGGACTGCTGCGGCTATCTTGCGGCTGTGCGACGGCTCCCGGGATCGCGACGGCGTCGTGGCGGAGGTCGTGCGCCGTTCGAACCCGCACACACGCCCAGCGGAGATCATCGAATTCCTCGATGCGGCACGCGCCCGCGGTTGGATCGACGAGACGTGAAGCTGCAAGCTCTCACGTGCGCCTTCTGCATCAGCGGCGCCGTCACGTGCGCGATGGCCGCCACTCCTGCTCCGCTCGAGGAAGTCGTCGTGGTGGCGCCTTATGGCACCGCCATCGATCCCGCGCTGGTTCCGGCAAATGTGCAGCGCGCCCTCAGCGAGCAGCTGCAACGCTCGCAATCGTTCGATCTGACGGACTTCCTGAACCGGCAGTTCAGCAGCGTGAGCATCAATCATGCTCAGAACAACCCGCTGCAACCCGACTTCAACTTTCGCGGTTTCACCGCATCGCCGCTGCTGGGACTGCCGCAGGGATTGGCCGTCTACCAGAACGGTGTGCGCATCAACGATCCGTTCGGCGATACGGTGAACTGGGACCTCATCCCGATGTCGGCAATCGATAGCGTGCAACTGCTGGCCGGGACACAACCCGTGTTCGGTCTGAACACCCTCGGCGGCGCACTGTCCGTGCAGATGAAGAACGGTTTCAGCTACCAAGGTACACAGGCCGAGATCTACGACGGATCGTTTGGCCGCCTCGCCTCATCCGTCCAGGCTGGCGGTAACAATGGACGCTGGGGGTTCTATGGCGACGCCGACTATCTGCAAGAAGATGGCTGGCGCGAGGATTCGAAGTCGCAGGCACTGCGCCTGTACGGTGCCGTGAGCCGGCACGAGTCGAACTGGACTGCAGACCTCAGCGCCGCCTACGCAAACACCGAGCTGCGCGGCAACGGCCCTGCACCAGCCGAGCTGCTCGCAATCGATCGCGCTGCTGTGTTCACTCATCCGGACGTGACGCAGAACGAGCACGCGGCGCTGGTCCTGGAAGGCTCACGCACCCTCTCCGATGCGTTGCGCATCAGTGGCAACACGTTCTATCGGCGCCTGAATACCGACACCTTCAACGGCGATGGCACCGTGTTCGACGCATGCGAGCTCGACGGCGGCGAATTTCTGGTCGAGGAAGACCAGTGCTCAGCGGGAGGTAATGACGACGTCCGGCCGGTCCTCGATCTCGAGGGTCAACCCATTCCCGCGGAAGTGGAAGGCAGCGAACTGAATGCGATCAACAACATCGGCCGGCGCGAACAGGAAAGCTACGGCGGCTCGGCACAGCTCAGCGTGCAATCGCGGCTGTTCGGCGCCGAAAACGACATCACGCTCGGAGTCGCTTACAGCAATGGCAAGACGCGGTTCGATTCGGCACTGGAGGTGGCCAGCCTGACCGAGAATCGCGCCACTACGAGGACCGGAATCTTCGCGCAGGAGTTCGCGACTGCCGTTGGCAGCGATGTGCGCAGCGCGAGTGCGTATTTCCTCGATACGCTGAAGCTGACTGACAACCTCGCCGCGACGGTTTCCGGTCGTTACGACGATACCCGCATCGAGCTGTCCGATCGCAGCGGCGACAATCCGCAGCTCGATGGCAAACATGACTACAGTCGCTTCAACCCCGCCGTCGGCATCACGTGGCGCCTCGCCCCGACACTGAGCCTCTACGCGAGTTACGGCGAATCGACGCGCGCTCCCTCGCCGGTCGAGCTGGCATGCGCCAGCGAGGATGCACCGTGCAATCTCCCCAATGCATTCCTCGCCGATCCACCGCTCGAGCAGGTCGTGGCGAAGAGCGCCGAGATCGGGTTGCGCAGTGCGGGCAACGACGGGTTGCGCTGGCACGTCGGCGGCTTCTACACCCGCAATCACAACGACATCCTGTTTCAGACCACCGGCGGAGCGCAGGCCAACGTCGGCTTCTTCGACAACGTGGGCGATACCTTGCGCACCGGCATCGAGCTGAGCCTGTCGCAGCGTCTCGAGCGCTTCCACTGGTTCTTCGAATACAGCTACCTCGAGGCTACGTTCGACGATGACTTCATCGTCAACAGCCCGAATCATCCCGTCTTCGAGGCAGCGCCGGATTCCTCCGCGATCGTGGGCGAGGACAAGCTGCTGGTGACCTCCGGCTCGAGCATTCCTGGCATTCCGCAACACCAGGCCAACCTCGGCATCGACTTCTCAGTGAGCGATCGTTTCGAGTGGGGCGCGGACGTGCTCGTGCGCTCGGGTGTTTATCTGCGCGGCGACGAAGCCAATCTGCTCGACCGGACCGCCGGCTACGCCATCCTGAACCTGCGCGGCGCCTGGCATGTCAGCGACAACCTGATGCTGTTCGCGCGCGTCGAGAATGTCTTCGACAAGGACTACGAAACCTTCGGCGTGCTGGGCCAGCCCGGTGAGGTCTTCGCAGAATTCACGGATGCCCGCTTTCTCGGCGCGGGCCCGCCTCGTGGAGCCTGGGTCGGCGCCCGCTTGAAGTGGTAGCGAGCGGTCCGCTCATCAGCGGTCGAAGATCGCGGTGTCGCGGCCTTCGGCCGTATCCAGCCCTCGCAACGTTTCCATGCCGACTGCGCCTTTGAAGATCGCCTGCTGAATCTGCGCTCCGTCCAGCGTGGCGTTGGTCAGCGTTGCACCGGTGAAGTCCGCACCCGTCAGCGTTGCCCGCGTCAAGTCGACACCGCTCAGGTCGGCTTCGCGCAGATCCGCGAAACTCAGATCGGCACGCGAGAGATTGGCCTGCGCCAGTCGCGCGCCCTTGAGACGTGCCCCGGCCAGCACGAGGCGGACCAGACCCATCGGCTGATTGCGCATGTCGGCGCCGCCTTGCACCCGCTCCAGGTTCGCGCCATCGAGCGTTGCGCGCTCGAAATTGCCCATCATCTGGGCGCCTCTGAGATCAGCCTTGCTCAGATCTGCGTGCGCCAGAACGCTGGAGAACAACTTCGCCTCGCGCAGATCGGCATTCACCAGCACGGCATCCCGCAGGATCGCTACGTTGAGGTTGCAGCGCGCAAGGTTCGCATTGGTCAGGTTGGCTCCCTTGAGGTTCGCACCGAACAAGCTGGCGCCGGCAAAGTCGATGCCGGAGAGGTTCGCGCCGGGAGCTTCCAGGTTCTTGAAGTCTGCCGGAGGACTTGCGAGGCGTTGCTGGATTTGCTCACGCGTGAGGCTCTCGGCGTCACCAGCGCCGCTCGCCAACGCGGCCGCCAACGCAAGGCACCAGAGGTGCTTCATCGGGCTGACTTCGTCTTTGCTGCCTTGAACACGTCCTCACACCAGCTGAGCGACGCGGTTACGTTCGGAAATCCTATCGTGCTGGTCAGTGAAATCAGGGCATGGCGGATTTCATCCGGCGTCACTCCTTCCTGGAGGGCGCGTCTCACATGACTGTGCACTGCACCTTCCGAGCGGATCGCAGCAGCGGCAGCCAGTTGCACCAGATGCAGCGCTTTTGAATCGAGCGGCCCACTCTCACGAACAGCACGTCCCAGCGCTTCCACCGCTGCGATGTACTGAGGATGCGTCTTGGTCAGGCCGAGGTAGAGCCCGGGTTTGTTGCCCATATGCGCGCCGATTGCACATCCAAACAGTTGCGAACGCAACCACGGCTCGCGGCCGGCTGTAAATCGTGCGTAGCGGTCGTCACGCGCTTGGCATGGTCGTTGCAACTGCCTGGCTCGCTGACGTCCGCGACGCGTGTGGGACGCGACGCAGCGACTCCTTGGTTCGAGCAGCAGGGGAACTCACCATGAAAGTTGATAAACGGCTCGTTGCGTCGACCGGCGCCTTGGCGCTTCTGCTGGCCTCGCAGGGCGCAGCTGCGCTGGACGCGATCGAAGTGGGCGAATGGAAGATCGACTTCAGCGGCAACATCAACGGATTCGCCAGCGATGTGAAATGCGATTCCCCGGCCAGCGGCGCCATCATCGGCGGCGGGCTCGCCTGCGGCTCGCTCTCGGGCGGCGACTACAACGACAACAACATCCGCACCGGCTTGTTGCCTTCGTGGCTCGGCTTCCATGCGGAAAAGACCGACGGCGACAACAAGTACGGCGTCATGATCGGCTTTCAGCCCGGCATCGACGGCGGCAACCAGAACGCGATTACCGGCGCCCCGCTCGACGGCGGCCTCGGCCTCAACTCGGAAAACCTGCGTCAGGTGTACCTCGAGTGGTCCGGCAATTGGGGCGGCATCAGGATCGGTCGCGACCTGGGCCTGTTCGGCTCGGACGCAATCTTGTCCGACATGACACTGCTGGGCGTCGGCACGGTGTCCGACCTTACGCGCGGTGGCGGCAACACTTCGCTCGGTCGCATCGGCGTCGGTTACGTGTACGCCGACTGGAAGGGTCAGATCCAATACTCCTCGCCGAAGTTCGGTGGCTTCCAATTCAACGTGGCGGTCGTTGACCCGTGGGGCCTGGTCGATCTGTCCGGCCAGAGCCTCAATGCCGCCGACTTCAATCAGGAGGGCAGCACCTACGGCTTGGAGGGCAAGGCGGCCTTCAGTTTCGGCGATCCGAAAAACTTCAACGGCAAGATCTGGGTGAGCGCGATCACCCAGCAGATCAAGAGCGCCGGCGGCTTCGGCAACGAGGACGCGCTCGGCTACGACGTCGGCGCCAAAGTCGGTCTTGCCGGCTTCGAGGCCGTCGCCTACTACTACCAAGGCGAAGGCCTCGGTACCACCGGCTTTCTGTTCGATGCCGTAGATCAGGGCGGAAACAAGCGCGACTCGGATGGCTTTTATGTGCAGGCCACGTTCAAGCTCCCCGGCATCGGCACCAAGATCGGCGTGAGCGCCGGCGAGAGCAATCTCGATCTCGGCGCGGCCGATCTACCCGGCTCAGCGCTGGTCTCGAAGAACGAGTCGGTCGTGCTCGGCATCTATCATCCGCTGACTTCGTTCCTGAATCTGGTCGCCGAATACACGCAGACGAAGGCCACGGCGCACAGTGGGGCCGAAGCCAAAGAGACTGCCATTGCGATCGGCGCGATTCTTTTCTATTGACAGCGAACAACAATGAAACTCGTGATAGCGAGCGGTGTGCTGGCGCTGGTTGCGGCGATCACCTGCGCAGCGGACGCGCCGCGCGATGTAGTCGTGCTGTGGTCGGCCAACGATCAATGGGTGAAGCTCGAGCCGCAGGATGACGCAGCCGCGCCGCCGAACGCTCATCCGGCCCAGCTTGCGAACGAAGCCATCAGCAGCGCGCTCGCGGCGCTGCGAATTCGCATCGTGGACGCAGACACGGCCGCTGAAACGCAGCGGTCGGTTTTCACCGCCGAGGAACTCCGCAACCTCGCTCCGCGAATCGCTGCGGGACTGGCCAAAGCCGGGCCGCGGCAGGACGTGACGTTCAGTACGATCGGCAGCCATCCGCGGGCCGCTGGCGGGTTGGTGAAGGACCCCGGCGTCAACGCGGGCCGCGTGTTCTATGTCGACGGCAAGATCAACGTGATCTTTGGTGAGTTGCAGTCAGGCTACCGGAAGCGCAGCGTCTACGGTCAACGCACGGAAGACTTCACCCCGCGTCGGGAAGGTTCGCGCAGCAAGGATGCTGAACATGACTGGATCCTCGCGGCGCGTCCTGGCGTCGAGCTTCATTCGACTGCAGGCGGCGTGCGCAACGACTGGGTCGAGATCGACAGCGCAGCTGTCGCATCGGGCGCAGCTGCTGTGTCGCAGGCGCCGGCGGCAGTGACGCCTCCGGCAGCAACTGCAGCGACGAAGCCCGGCGTGGACATCGAGCAACGCCTGAAGACCCTCAAGGAACTCCGGGACAAGAACCTGATCAGCGAAGAGGCCTACCGCGCCAAGATGCAAGAGCTGCTGTCGGAGCTCTGACCGATTCGAACACAAAGGGGTGATCCCATGACGCGTACACTCTCGACTATCGAGACACTCGCAGTCATCTCTGGCCTGAGTCTGTTGTCGCTCGCCGCTGCGAGCGTCGATGCAGCGGAAGCTCCTGCGGCTCCCGTCAGCCAGGCGATGATCGACGCGGCCGCGCGCGACTCGCAGAATTTCCTGCACACGAACGGCAACTACGATCAGACGCGCTACTACCCCGCCGCGCAGATCACTCGCGCCAACGTGAAGAAGCTCCGTCCCGCCTGGATTTTCCAGACGGAGATCATCGAGTCGATGGAAACGACCCCGATCGTGTCGAACGGCGTGATGTATGTCACCACCTCGTTCAATCATGTGTACGCGCTCGATGCCCAGACCGGCGCGCAGCTCTGGCATTTCAAGCACAACATGGGCCCGATCACGACCTTCTGTTGCGGCCCGAACAATCGCGGCGTATTCGCTTACGGCGACAAGCTCTACATGGGCACGCTCGACGCCAAGCTCCTCGCGCTGGACGCGAAGACGGGCAAGCAAGTGTGGGAGCAGCAGATTGCAGACCCGGAGCTCGGCTATAGCGAAACCATGGCGCCCACCGTCGTCGACGGCAAGGTGCTGATCGGCACGAACGGCGGCGAGTACGGAATTCGCGGCTTCGTGAAAGCCTACGACGCCAATTCCGGCCAGCTCTTGTGGACCTTCAACACGATCCCGGAGAACTCAGTCGGCGTGTGGGCCACCAAGGACGCCACCGGACTCGACATGAAGCGCGATATCAAGGCGGAGAAGGCGCAGCTCAAGAAGGCCGGCGATCCGTACAAAACGCTCGGCGGCGGCGTGTGGCAGAACATGGCGGTCGATCGTGAAACCGGCATCGTGTACTTCGTCGCCGGCAACCCCTCGCCCGACCTGTACGGCGCGATTCGGCCGGGCGACAACCTCTATACCAACTCGCTGGTCGCTGTTGATCTGCAAACCGGCAAGTACAAGTGCCACTTCCAGTACATCGCACACGACGTCTGGGATCTCGATGCGGTCAGCCCGGTCATCATCACGCGCGTCAACGACAAGAACGGCAAGCCGGTCAAGGGACTGCTCCACGGCGGGAAGACGGGCTACGTCTACGTACATCGCGCGGACGATTGCAGCTTGATCCGCTACTCCGACCCGATGGTGTCGCAGGAGGGACGCTGGGTGCTGCCGACCAAGGAAGGCGCGCGCATGCTGCCGGGAGCGAACGGCGGCGTCGAATGGTCGCCGATGGCGATCGATCCGACGCAAAACACGGCGTACGCCATCAACCTGCATCAACCCATGACCTACCACGTCGAGGAGTCGGATTATCCGGGCGGTAACAAGCTCTGGCTCGGCGGCGCGTTCAAGGTCATTCCGGGCGAGGAGCAGTCCGGCAACGTCACGGCGGTCGACTACAACACCGGCAAGATCCGCTGGCAGGTGAAGACCCCGCAACCGATGATCGGCGGAATTCTTGCAACCGCGGGTGGCGTAGTGTTCACCGGGGAGGCCAACGGCTGGTTCAAAGCGTACGATTCGGCGAATGGCAGCGAGCTGTGGCGTTTCCAGTGCGGCGCGGGCGTCAACGCTCCGCCCGCTTCCTATACAGTCGGCGGCAAGCAGTACATCGTGGTTGCCGCCGGCGGCAACGTGCAAATCGATGCCAAGCGTGGCAACAGCATCCTTGCTTTCGCGTTATCAGAATAAAGGGATGCGGATCGCACTTGCGGTGGCGACGCTGTTGCTGGCGTCGCCTGCAGCGGCGCAGGACGAATTCGCTGCGGTCCGCGAGGCGATTCAGACCTGCACTGCCTGTCACTGGGATGGCGGCGCGTCGAAGATGCCTGAAAACCCGATCCTGGCCGGCCAGCAGTACTACTACCTGTACCTGCAGCTCAAGGACTTCAAGAGCGGCGCGCGGCACAGCGACATCATGGGACCGCTGGTCCAGCCGCTGCAGCCCGAGCAGATGAAGTTGCTCGCCCAGTTCTTCTCGAAGCAGAAGTGGCCGACGATCGGTCACGCAGCCGAGAGCGCCAATGTGGAGATCGCGCGGCGCGCCGAGGAATCCGCGGGGTGCATCGGGTGCCACCTGGGTGATTTTCGGGGCAACAGCGCCGTGCCGCGTCTGGCAGGACAACACCCCGAGTACCTGAAGCGCACGATGCTCGATTTCAAGAACAAGGTGCGGACCAATGCACCGGCCATGGTCGCGCTGTTCGCCACCTTCAGCGAGCAGGAGATCGCGGCTTTCGCAGACCATCTCGCGTCGCTCACTGTGTATCAGAGCTCGCAGGGCGCGGAGATCCAGTAGGCGACAGGACACTGACGACCTCCGCATGGCCGGCGGCCGCCGCGTGATCGCGTGCAGTCTTCCCACTTCGATCCTTGAGTGATCTGTCAGCTCCGGATTCGAGCAGCTTGCGCACGGCCGCAAGATGCCCTTGGGCGCTGGCGATCATGAGCGCGGTCATGCCCCGATTGTCCCGCAAGTCCACGCGCGCGCCGCGTGCGAGCAGTAGTTCGATGACATCGACGTGGCCGTAGCCGGCCGCCCACATGAGCGCGGTCAGGTCGTTCTGGAATTTTTCATTGGGATCGACCTTGCGATCCAGAATGAGCGCGAGAATCTCCACGTTTCCGGAGCCTGCCGCGTAGACGAGTGCGGACTTGCCGGTACGGTCGACGAGATCGACCTGCGCGCCACTCTCGATCAACAGCCGCACTAGCGGCGTGTGCCCGCCATAAACCGCGTGCATGAGCGGCGAGAGCAGTTGCAGATCCACCCGATTCACGTCCGCGCCGCTTTGAATCAACACCGTGGCCGTTTCCAGGTGGCCGATGCGAGCGGCTTCCAGCAGAGGAGTGGCTTGCTCCAGATTCGCCTGGTCGACGTCCGCGTCCGCCGCGAGCAGCGTGCGCACGACGGCGGTGTGGCCGCCGCGGGCTGCTTCCAGCAAAGGAGTGGCGCCGACGCGATTGCGCGTCTTGACCGACGCCCCGGCATGCACCAGGCGTTCGACCGCGGCCGCATCACCCGCACGCGCCGCAGCGAGAAGCTGGAAATTGAGCTGGCGGGAGTCGATCGACTCTTGCGCCATCGCATAGGAGCAGCACACCAGCGCGACCAGCAACGCGCTCGCCGCGACGATTCCAGAAGCGGTCCGCATGGGTCCCGATAGTAGTCCGTTCCTGATCCAAACGTGTCGCAAAGACGGCCGGTCTGCGCCTTAGCATCGGGGCACATCCGGAGAGCTCTGATCATGCTGACCAGCACCCTTGGCATTCGCGGCACGCTGACGCTTGCGCTTTCCTGCGCATTGACCGCAGCAGCTCCCGGCATCTGCACGGCGAAGGCGCAACCTCGACCCGTCGTCGAAGCCGGCGTGGCTGCTGACATCCGACCGGGTGACGACTTCTTCGCCTTTGCCAACGGCGCCTGGCTCCAGGCGACGCAGATTCCCGACGGCCAGCCACGTTGGAACGCGCGCAACGAGATCAACGATCTCACCCGCCGACAAGTCGACCAGCTGGTCGACGATGCAGCGGGCGCACCCGTCGGGTCGAACGCGCGCAAGGTCGCGAATTTTCGCGCGGCCTATCTCGACGAGGCCACGATTGAAGCGCGGGGCGTCACGCCTCTCGCCCCCACGATGGAACGCATCAACGTCATCGGCGACGCAACGGCACTGACACGATTCCTCGGCAGCGCATTGCGTGCCGACGTCGACCCGTTGAACCTGGGCATCTACGATTCGGCGCACTTGCTGGGCCTGTCAGTCGAGCCTGGCCTGCAAGGCGAAGCCAACCATGTCGCGTTCCTGTTGCAAGGAGGTCTCGGTCTCGGGGATCGCGACCTTTACCTGAGCACCACGCCCGACGGCCAGGCCCTGCGCGCCCGATACGAGCGCTACATTGGCCGCATGCTGGCGCTTGCCGGGTTCGATCAGGCGGAGCAACGAGCTGCACGCGTCATGGCACTCGAAGTGGCCATCGCACAAACTCATGCAACACGCGCAGCATCTGGCGACGAACGCAACGCCAACAATCTGTGGACGCGCGCCGACTTTGCGCGCCAGGCTCCCGGCATCGACTGGGACGCGTTCTTCGCCGCGGCGAAGCTGTCGAAGCAACAGTCCTTCGTCGTTTGGCAACCTGGCGCGGTAACAGGAGCCGCTGCACTGGTCGCTTCGCAGCCGCTGGCTACGTGGCTCGACTACCTTCGCTTCCACGTCATTCACGCACACGTCGAGGTGTTGCCGCGCGCCTTTGCCGAGGAGGCGCCGGTGCTTCGTGGTGGCGAAGCTTCGAGTCAACCCGGTTCGCGTGCACAGCGAGCGCTGCCGGCGACTCAGCAGGCGATGAGCGGTCTGCTCGGTCGACTCTACGCCGAGCGATATTTCCCGCCGCAGCAAAAGGCCCGTGTGCAAGCCATTGCGGGCAACGTGATCGAGGCCTTCCGCCAGCGTGTCGCAGCGGTGACCTGGCTCTCGCCCGCCAGCAAGCAACAAGCCTTGGCGAAGCTGCAGACCGTCTACTTCGGCGTGGGCTATCCGGAGAAATGGGAAGACTACGACGGCCTCGGGGTCGACGCCGCCGATCCCATCGGCAACTTGCAGCGGCTGGCGGGTTGGAACTACGAGCAAGCACTCGCGCGCGTCGGCCGGCCAGTCGATACCAGGCAATGGTGGATTGCGCCGCAAACCGCGGGCGCGATCCTGCTGTTTCAGCAGAATGCGTACAACTTTTCCGCAGCGCTGCTGCAGCCACCGAAGTTCGACCCGGCTGCGTCGGACGCCATGAACTATGGCGCGATCGGCGCGATCATCGGTCACGAGGTCAGCCACTTCGTCGATACGCTGGGCGCGGACTACGACGCCGCGAGGCGCAAGGCTCATTGGTGGACAGCGGAAGACATGGCCAGCTACGAAGCGGCAACCCGACCGCTCGTGAAGCAGTTCTCCAACTACCGCCCGCTTGCCGACGCAGCGATCGACGGCAAGCAAACGCTGGTCGAGAATGTAGCCGATCTCGGCGGCCTCGCCGCTGCGTTCGACGCCTATCGGCATACGCTCGGCAGCAAGGCCAGCGACCCGCAGTACGTGAAACAGCTGGACCGCGAGTTCTTCATCGGCTTCGCGCGCGCGTGGCGCAGCAAGGCGCGGCAAGAAGCGCTGCGCACCCAGATCGCCACCGACGGTCACGCTCCGGAAAACTTTCGAATTGCGACCGTTCGCAACCTCGACGCCTGGTATGACGCGTTCGACGTGCGACCAGGCCAAGCCCTGTACCTCGAGCCGGCGGCGCGCGTGCGTATCTGGTGAGACTAAGACGGGATCATCCAGGGGAAGACGTACTGCTGCAGCAACACGAGCAGCCCCAGCAACAGCGTCAGGATGAGACTGTGCTTGAAGGTGCGCGCGAATACGTCACCCTCGCGCCCCTTGAGCTCGCTCGTCGATGTGCCGGTGCTGATGTTCTGCGGCGAGATCATCTTGCCGAAGACGCCGCCGGAAGAATTGGTGGCAGCCATCAACACCGGGTTCAGGTCCAGCTGCCGCGCGGCCACGACCTGCAGATTTCCGAACAACGCATTACCTGAAGTGTCACTGCCCGACAGGGAGACTGCGAGCCAACCCAGGAACGCAGACAACAGCGGAAACAGCACGCCCGCCGACGCCGCGCCGACACCGAGCGTGTACGTCATGCCGGAATAGTTCATCAGGTATGCAAGCCCGATGATCAGCGTCGTCGTCAAAGCAGGAAGGCGAACCTGCGCCAGCGACGTGAGAAGAACTCCGGAGACCTGGCGAGGCTTGAGCCTTACCACGAATGCCGTGATGACAGTTGCAAAAAGGATGGCCGTGCCCGTTCCGAGCGGTTGAAACGTCCAGATCGCCGCATACGGCTTGTCGTAGATGGTGATGAACACCTCTTCGTGCAGCCGCGGCCAGTGCACGGCAACCTGCCCCACGAGATTGACGTGGAGATGAATCCACAGCACGACAGTGGCCGCCAGAATGATCCACGGAATCCAGCCGGCGGCCGGCGCAGCCGAGTGCGCTGGCGTCGGGATGGACTTTGCAGCGAGCGAGAACTGCGGATCGGGCTGGTTCCGCCAGACCTTGAGGAACGCGATCGTGACGATCAGCGAGAACGCCGAAGAGATGACATCAGTCAGCGCGAAGCCGAGATAGTTGGAAGCAATGAACTGACCGCTCGCGAATGACGCCCCTGCAATCAGCAGCACCGGCCACACGCCCTTGATAGCGCGAACGCCACCGTAGAGACCGACGGCATAGAAGGGCAACAACAACGCAAAAAATGGCAGCTGCCGACCGATCATCGCGCCCAGCGTCGTATCGGAGAGCTGCGTGACTGCGCCGAGCGTCGTCACTGGAGCACCCAAGGCTCCGAACGCCACCGGAGCCGTATTGAAGATCAAGGTGAAGACCACAGCGTCGAGCGCCGGAAAGCCCAGCGCGATCAGCAGAGCGCTGGTGATCGCAACTGGCGTGCCGAAACCCGCAATTCCCTCCAGCAGGCAGCCGAAGCAGAAGCCGATCACGACCAGCACCACGCGGCGGTCGTTCGGCAGATGGTCGAGCATCCAGTCGCGAAAGTTTTGAAAGCGGCCGGAAACGACGGTCACGTTGTACAGCACCAGAGCGTTGAACACGATCCACATGACCGGTATCAGGGCGAACGTGGCACCGGCAAACACGCTGCTGAGCGCATTGCCCGCGGGGAGCTTCCAAACATAGATGGCCAGCACGAGTGCCGCTGCGAGACCGGCCGATGAGGCCTGCCACGCTGGCCGTCGGAACACGCCGAGCAGAACGAGCACCGCCGCGATGGGAATCGACGCGACCAGGCACGACCAGATCAGACTGCCGCCAACCGGCGTGACCAACTGGTGAAACATTCAGGCTCCTTTCGCCGGCAGTCGCGCCGCAATCCATTCAATCCAGTGACGGACGGGGATCTGCGATGCACCTGCCAGATGGACTATGCAGCCGACGTTTGCAGACAGAATCACATCCGGTCGCGGTACCTGCAGCGCTTCGAGCTTGCGCTCGCGCAGCTGTTCGGCAAGCGCCGGCTGCAGGATCGAGTACGTTCCCGCTGACCCACAACACAGATGGCTGTCGGCGAACGGCAGCACGACCGCACCAAGCGACTCGAGAGTCTTCTCGACAGCGCCGCGAACTTTTTGTGCATGCTGCAGAGTGCAGGGCGGATGAAACACCACCCGTTCTTCGTGCCGCCTGACTTGCTGCGCCAGTTGTTCGGCATGTTCCGGCAACAGTTCCGCCAGATCGCGCGTCAGCTCGGCGATGCGGGCCGCCTTTGGCGCATAACCCGGATCGTCGCGCAAAAAGTACGCGTACTCCTTCACCATCGCTCCACACCCCGAAGCATTCATCACGATTGCTTCCACTCCGCTCTCGACGTGTGGCCACCAGGAATCGATGGTGCGACGGATCTCATCGAGCGCATCGTCACCCAGGTGATGGCGAATGGCGCCACAGCATGCCGGCTTCGGGATCACTGCTTCGATCTGCAGCGCATCCAGCACATGTGCCGTCGCGGCGTCGATCTCTGGCGCGAGGGAACGTTGAACGCATCCCGGTGGCAGCAACATACGGCGCGCGTGTGCGCGCCCGCCGGCCCACGGTGCATCGCCTCGCTGAACCGGGACCCTGCGGCGCAAAGTGTGTGGTAGCAGTGGACGAACCCATCGCCCAAGGCTGAGCGCCGGGCCGAACAGCCTTCCTGTCAATCCGCGCTTCAGAGCAGCGCGTTTGAGTCTGGATCCCCAGGAGCGATCGACCTTCTCCTCGACCAGCCGGCGGCCGATATCGATCAAGCGTCCGTACTGGACGCCGGATGGACAAGCCGTCTCGCAGGCCAGGCAGGTGAGACAGCGGTCCAGATGCAGTTGTGTTCGTTCGCTGGGCTGCGCTCCTTCCAGCACTTCCTTGATGAGATAGATCCGTCCACGCGGGCTATCCAAGTCGTCGCCGAGCAGCTGGTACGTTGGACAAGTTGCTGTACAGAACCCGCAATGTACGCAGCTGCGCACGATGTCGGCGGCGACAGCGCCATCCGGGGTGCCTTGCAGGTCTTTCGAAAGCTGTACTTTCACTGCCTTCTCGCTAGAGCTCTCTATAGAGACGTCCCGGATTGAAGATGCCGGCTGGATCGAAGTGAGACTTCAGCCGTCTGTGGATTGTCATCAACGGCGCGGCCAACGGCGTGAACACGTCGTAGCTGGGATCGCCTCTGAATAGTGTTGCGTGCCCTCCTCCGCGCTGTGCAGCCGCTCGGACTTCCTGCGACGCCCGCGACGTTCGCAACCATCTGAGTGCACCGCCCCACTCGATCAGCGGAGTGCTGTGCAATTCACTGGCCGGCATTGTCGACGGCACGCATACGCGCCAAAGCGCCTCCGCACCTGCGAAGAACGGATGCGTTTGCTCGCGGATACTGGCCCAGAACTCATCCGCGCTCGAGGCCTCCATCAGCTCGCCGCCGAGGCGGCCACGTGCATCGGTCACAGCAGCGCGGTTACCCGACAACCGGACGCTCAACACACCCTCGTGCCATACCGATGCTGACAACGGTAAAGGTTGCCCCGCCCACGCATTGAGCCGATCCAGGGATTCCTGTTGCTCCAGCTCGAAGCTCAGCGTGAGCTGCGCCGCTGGCTGCGGCAGAACCTTCACCGACACTTCGAGGATGACCCCCAGGACACCGAGCGATCCAACGAGCAGACGCGCGAGATCGTAGCCCGCCACGTTCTTCATCACGCTGCCGCCAAAGGTCAGAACCTCGCCCCGCCCATCCAGCATGCGAGCCCCGAGCACGAAATCGCGCACGCCGCCGTAGCTAGGACCATATGCCGTGCGGCGCGGGCCAGCGAGCCCGGCCGCGATACATCCGCCAAGAGTCGCAGTGCTACCGAAATGCGGCGGCTCAAAGGCCAGCATCTGGCCATGCTCGGCCAGCGTGTTCTCCAGCTCCGCCAAAGATGTTCCTGCGCACGCCGTGATGACGAGTTCACTCGGCTCGTAGGCCAGGACGCCTGAGTGGCAGCGCGGATCGAGAACGGAACCCGTCGTCGCGTTGCCGTAGAAATCCTTCGTGCCGCCGGCGCGAATTCGCAAGGGGGCCCGCTTCGCCGCAGCCTCGCATACGACCTCGCGCAAGGCGGTCACGGCTGCCTGACTGCTGACGTTGGTGACCATCAGTAGCGCGGCAGCTCCGCGAACGGGAGCTTTCCCGAGCTCACACGCATGCGGCCATACTCCGCGCAGCGGTGCAGCGTCGGAATTACCTTGCCTGGATTCAACAGCCGAGATGGATCGAAAGCACACTTGACGGCGACGAAGGCAGCGCGCGTGCTGGGGTCGAACTGCGAGCACATCTGATCGAGCTTCTCGACGCCCACGCCGTGCTCGCCGGTGATGGTGCCGCCGATCTCGATGCAGCGCTCCAGGATCTCGGCGCCAAACGCTTCGGCGCGCGCGACCGACTCCGGGTCGCCATCGTCGAACAGGATCAGCGGATGCAGGTTGCCGTCGCCGGCGTGAAAGACATTGGGACAACGCAGCTGGTACTTCAATTCCAGCGCTTGAATGGTCCGGAGCATTTCGCCGAGCCGCTTGCGCGGAATGGTCCCATCCATGCAGTAATACGCGGGCGAAGCGCGGCCTGCTGCGGGGAAGGCGTTCTTGCGGCCGGCCCAGAAACGCAGGCGCTCCGCTTCATCGCTCGATACCTGGATGCGGGTGGCACGTGCCTCGCGCAGCACGGCACACATATGCTCGATCTCTGCGTCGACTTCCTCCGGCGTTCCATCGGATTCGCACAACAGAACCGCCGCGGCCTCGAGGTCGTAGCCTGCATTCGCGAACGGCTCTACCAACCGGCTTGCGGCCTGATCCAGCATTTCGAGCCCGGCCGGGATGATGCCAGCCGCTATCAAGGCAGCAACGGCATCGCCTGCGTGCCCGACGTCCGCGAAACTTGCCATGATGCAGCGTGCGAGGCGCGGGCGTGGCACGAGCCGCACGGTTACCTCTGTGGTAACCGCCAGCATGCCCTCGGAGCCGATGATCGTTGCGAGCAGATCCAGACCCGACGCATCGGGCGCCAGGCTGCCGAAGTCCACCGACTCGCCTTCCATGGTCACACCACGCACTCTCAGTACGTTGTGCACAGTGAGTCCATACTTCAGGCAATGCACGCCGCCGGAATTCTCGGCGACATTGCCGCCGATGGTGCACGCAACCTGGCTCGACGGATCGGGGGCGTAGTAGAGACCATGCTGCGCGGCTGCTTCGCTGATGGCGAGATTGCGAACACCCGGCTGGACAGTCGCGGTGCGAGCAAGCGGATCGACCTCGATGATCCGGTTGAGCTTCGCCAGGGACAGCAGCACACCCTCGCCATGCGGCAACGCGCCGCCCGACAGACCAGTGCCAGCGCCGCGTGGTACCACGGGCACCCCGCGCGCGTGACAGAGCCGCAGCACCTGCGCGACCTCGACCTCTGTCTCGGGGAGGACGACAATCATCGGCAGCTGACGATGCAGCATGAGCCCGTCGCATTCGTACGGTCGCGTATCCTCGGCGCTCCACAGGACGCAATGCTGTGGGAGGAGCTCGCACAATGCAGAAGCCATTTCCCGCTGCCGGTTCATGCTGCGCAAGACAGTACCATGCCATGAAGCAACAGGAGGCCGTCGTGCAACGATCTGCAGGCTACATCTGCGCCGCGCTGCTCATTCTAGGGCTGAGTACGGCGGCTCGCGCCGAGGACCCCTCCTGGGTCGGAGTCTTCGTCAACGATGAGCAGTCCGACGCCGGCATTCAGAAGGCGATCGAGGCCGCGGTCGCGGACATGAACTTCCTGACCCGGCCGATCGCGCGCAGCAGGCTGAAGAAGACCAACTCGATGGCTAAGCGCATCGTCATCAGTCGCCAGGGCGAGACGATCAGCGTGAGATTCGACGAGCGCAAGCCGGCCGAGATGCCGGCTGACGGCAGCGCGGTCAAATGGACCGGCGAAGACGGCGAGCAGTTCGACGTTTTCGCTCGCGTCGAGGATGCCCGGCTGGTGCAGACGTTCAAGGCCGAGGACGGTCAACGGGTGAACTCGTTCAGCCCCGAGGACGCGCAGCGATTGACGCTGGAGGTCCAGATCACGAGTCCACGCTTGCCGAAGCCGCTTACGTACACCGTGCGCTACCGGCGCGACGCCGCGTCAGCGCGGTGACTTGTACACCTGTCCGGCTTTCATCACGAACTGGACCCGGCTCAGGGTACGGATGTCATCGAGCGGATTGCCTTCGACTGCAATCACATCCGCGAACTTGCCCGCCTCGATCGTGCCGATCTCGCGCTCCAGCCTGAGCAGCTCCGCAGCGCGAACGGTCGCGGAGCGGATCGCATCGATGGGCTTCATGCCGTACTCGACCATGCGGACGAACTCGCGGGCGGAGGTGCCGTGCTCGAAGGCACCGACGTCCGTGCCGAAGACGATTTTCACGCCCAGCTTCATCGCCTTTTGAAACACATTCTTGTGACTGGCGAGGATCCTGCGGCGCACCTCGGTGTTGTCCTCTTCAGTCTCCGGGAAATACACCGATAACGTCGGGCACCAGTATGTCCCCTGCTCGACCATGAGCTTGAGCGCCTCGTCGTCCAGCATCATGCCATGTTCGAGCGAGCGCACGCCGCCGCGGATGGCGTTCTTTGCGCCTTCGCCGCCGTACGCGTGTGCCGCAACGTCGCGATGCCAACGCTTCGCTTCCGCAACGACCGCTTTCACGTCGTCGAGCGAGACCTGACCCAGCGGTTCGAGACTGGCGGCGTCGACGTGACGCAGCGTGCCGGTCGCATAGAGCTTGATCCAGTCGGCCCCGTACTTCACCTGGCGGCGTACTTCGGCAACCATCGCCTCGCGCGAGTCCGTAAGCGATGCCGGCTCGGGAATGTAGATGTCGGGATTCAGTCCCGCATTGTTCATGTGGCCGCCGGTGATCGTGAGCGCCATCGTCGAAACCAACAGGCGCGGGCCCGGAACGATCCCGCGATTGATCGCATCGCGTATCGCGACGTCTGCGAAACCCGCGCCTTCGCTGTCTACGTCGCGCAAGGTAGTGAAGCCGGCTTCGAGATCCTTTCGCGCGGCGGCGACGCCTTGCACCGTACGAAAGGCCTGCGATTTGGTGATGACGGGCGGTGCGCCGCGCTCGTCTTCGGGCTGCAGCAGGATGTGCGTGTGGCTATCGATGAGACCCGGCAAGACCGTATAGGCCGACAGGTCGATCACCCGTGCGCCATCGGGGATTTTCGCGTTGGCTCCGACCTGCTCGATGTGCTCGCCGTTGACGACGATGACGGCATTCGGGGTGATGGAGCCGTCCACCGGGTTGAGGAGCCGGCCGCAGCGAATCGCCGTAACGCCGTCGGCCCGGGCAGGCGCGAAGGACAGCACGAGCAGGCAGGCGAGCGTTACGGCCGCGAAGCGTTTCGGGATTCGTATGTTGGTCATGGTTGACTCTCGGTTAAGAAGGTCGCTCCAGATGAAGCGTGAACGCCAGGCGATTGCCGAAGAATGCCTTCTCGCGAAAACCGCATGCAGCCGCGAGTCGCTGCACCGTCTCGCGCGATTGATAGTGATTGTCGAAGACTATTTCCGTCACGGATAAAATACCGCCGGCTTTCAGCGCGCTGAATATTTCCTGCAGCGCCGATTCCTGATCTGGAATCTCACCCAGGACAGTAACCAGCAGCGCGCGGTCGAACTTGTTGCGCTCGAGCTTGCCTTCACCCAATGCCGTTTGAATGAAGCGTACATTGGTCAGCCCCGCGGCGTCCGTCTTGTCCTTTGCCCGGCGCAGCATTCCCGACTGGATGTCGGCGGCCACGATACTGCCGTCAGGACCGACCTGCCGCGCAGCCGGCACAGTCAGCCGCCCAGGTCCGCAGCCTGCATCCAGTACTGCCATGCCCGGCTCGAGCCCCAGATGCTGGATGATCGTTGCTGCTCGATTGGTCTTGGTAAACGGGTTGTCCAGTTCGACCAGCCAACTCAGCCATATCGGACAAGGCATGGATCGCACGCGCGACAGAACGACGTACGTCAAGAGCAGGCCAATGATCAAGGTGACGATTGCGATGGCTACCATTGTCGTTCTTCAGCAATAATCACCGCGAATCAGCCAGACGCGGTCCGTCCATGTTCATCGGTCACTACAGCGTAGCGTACGCCGCCAAGACAATCGCGCCAAAGGCGCCTCTCGCCGCGTACTTCCTCGCGGTTCAGGCACTCGACGTTCTTTTCAGCGTCTTTGTGCTCGGCGGCGTCGAGCACATGGAGATCGTGCACAAGTACACGAGCTACAACCCTTACCGGTTGTACGACATGCCGATCACTCACAGTCTGGTCGGGTCGCTCGCTTGGGCAGTCGCCGTCGGCATCGTCGCCGCCGTCGTTCGCTTGCCACGGCGCGAATCGTTGTGGCTCGGACTCGCCGTGTTCTCGCATTTCATACTCGATCTGCCGGTCCACACGCCTGATCTCTCGATCGCCGGCAACGACACCGTAAAGCTCGGCCTGGGCCTGTGGAACAACGTCCCTGTCGTGCTTGCGCTCGAACTGCTGCTGCTCCTGGGTGGCTGGATGCTCTTCAGCCGATCGAAACGCTCCGACACAACGTTCCCGAAACAGCGCAACCGGATCTTCCTCGGCGTCCTTGTGCTCCTGACGATCATGACGCCCTTCACGCAGGACCCGGCGAGCCCGGCAGCGTTCGCAGTCCAGGCGCTCGTCTTATATGGCGCGCTCGCTTGGGCAAGCGCCTGGAGTGTTGGCGAGCCGCTGTTCAAAACAAGAGGCTTGCAGACGAAATAGACGCGGAGCCTGGAAGCTTTACTGGCACCACTGGCTTTCACACGGGACACCATCGTTGTCCCCGTCCATCTTGGTGTTGGGACAGTGTTCGATGAAATATGTCGCTTCCGCGCAGGACGTCATCTGCGAGCAACGGGTCCGCCCGTCGCACGTGAATGCTGAGGCACTCTCGGTGATCGACGTATTGAACTGAGAAGCAGGCGCTGCTTGTCCCCCGCTTCGATGAGCCGCCGCCTGGTACCTCGTGTAGCCGTACCATGCGAGCCCGGCAATCACTATTAGCGTCACGATGTTCCGCATCCTTCCTCCCTGTGATGAGGTCTGACTTGATCTAGACGCAGACCTGGATCACTCGACGAGCGACGCGCGCGCCGCGCGTCCAGGAAAGGCGCCGTCCACGAGTTTCCCGTCGTCGACCACGGCCACGCCGTTGACCAGGACGAAGCGAATTCCGTCCGAGTACTGCAGAGGCTTCTCGAACGTAGCCCTGTCGATGACACGATTCGCGTCGAAGACCGTGATATCGGCATCCGCACCCACTTCGAGGCGGCCTTTTGTCTTGAATGCTGGAGCACGCTGCTCCAGACGCTGGGCAGGCATCAATGTCATCTTGCGCAGCGCCGTCATCAGATCCAATGCTTTCTCCTGCCTCACGTACTTGCCGAGCACGCGGGAGAAGGTGCCCTGCCCCCTCGGGTGCACGCTTGCGCCCGCAGCAGGCATGCCGTCGCTCGCAATCATCACCATCGGATCCGCGATCGCGAGCCGCACGACGTTTTCCGGGATCATGAAGATGACGACCTGCCCGCCCTCTTTGCGGTAGCGCTCGAAAGTCTCCGCGGTCAATCGCTCGCCGGTCTTGACCCACTGCAGATCGCCGTAGCTGATTCGCATCCGCTCCTGCCACCCGGGATCGAACAAGGCGCTTTCGAGACCAGTGCTGCCAGCCACGTATGGATAACACTCAGTCGTCACGTCGGTGCCCCGCGCCTTGGCGGCGCGAATCATCGAGATCAGTTCCGGCGTATCACGCAATCCCATGCTGGTGACGTGCACGACGTGCAACGGCGCTTTGGTCTCGCTAGAAGCGCTAAGCACTTCCGCCAGCGCAGCGCGACCCGTCTCGGGAGGCTTGTCGCCCGCGTAACGCAAGTGGACGTGCACCGGCGCGCCATACCGGGCGGCAACCCGGAAGACATCCAGCACTTCGCCGCGCGATGCCGCCGCCGTGTAGTTGATGCCCATGCCGACAGCCAGCGCACCTTGCTTCAGTCCGGCTTCAATGCGCTGATCGATCTGCGCCAGCTCGGCGTCAGTGGCCGCACGATGAGCTGCATCGCCAGTGGGCAGCCAGGTGCCAGGATCCTTCATCACTTTCATCCGCGTGGGGATGTGCCCGATGCTCACGCCGAAGTTGATGAGTGACTTGCCCTCGCGTTCCGCATACCAGCCGGCGACGTCGGCTGTGCCGGCTTCGAGCTCGAGTGACGTGGTTACGCCATCGTGCGCCTGAAACTGATAGTTCTCCGGCTTCTGGCCGTGCTCGTGCAGATCGATGAAGCCGGGTGCGACGACCAGTCCTTTGGCGTCCAAAGTGCGGCTACCCTGCATCGCGTCGGTCGAAATGGCCGCAATTTTCCCGGCGCGCAGACCGACATTGCGGACAGCATCCAGACCTGACTCGGGGTCCATCACGCGGCCGTTGACGATCACTATGTCGTAGGTAGCGTCTGCGGCAGATGCAGACGTCGCGATGACAAGGGAAGCCATCAACGCCGTGGCGAGTGTCTTGTAGAAAATCATGCAGACCTACTTCCCGAACGAATCCCGCAGACCGATCGTGCGATTGAACACGAGCTTGCCCGGCTTCGACTCGACGCTGTCGGCGCAGAAGTAACCTTCGCGCTCGAACTGGTAGCGTGTGTCGGACGTCGCATTCGCCAGTGACGGTTCAGCCTTGCAGCCGTTGAGAATCGTCAGCGACTGCGGATTGATGAAGTCGAGGAACGATTTCGACTTGTCCTCTTCGGGAAATTCGACGCTGAACAGCCGATCGTACAAGCGCACTTCGACGTCGACGCAATGCGCGGCCGAAACCCAGTGGATGACGCCTTTGACTTTGCGTCCGTCGCTCGGGTTCTTGCCGCGCGTGTCCGGGTCGTAAGTGCACTTGAGCTCGACGATCTCCCCGGCGGCGTCGCGCACGATCTCGTTGGCGCGAATGACATATGCGTTGCGCAGCCGCACTTCCTGTCCCAACACGAGCCGTTTGAAATCCTTCTCTGCCGTCTCGCGGAAATCGTTCCGATCGATATACAGCTCCCGCGTGAAGGGCAGCTCACGCGTGCCCATCTCAGGCTTCTGCGGATGGAGCTGCGCGGTGAAGTGCTCGAGCACGTTCGCGTCGAAATTCGTGATCGTCACTTTCAGCGGCGCCAGCACGCACATGGCACGCGGCGCCTGCTTGTCGAGGTCATCGCGGATCGCGAACTCCAGCATGCCCACATCGACCACACCTTCGCTGCGCGTGACGCCGATGATGTCGCAGAAGTTACGGATCGCTGCCGGCGTATAGCCGCGGCGACGCAAGCCGGAGAGAGTCGGCATCCGTGGATCGTCCCAACCCGAGACGTGCTTCTCCTCGACGAGCTGCTTGAGCTTGCGCTTGCTCACCACCGTGTAGTTGAGATTGAGGCGCGCGAATTCGTACTGCCGCGGCGTCGCAGGCACGGGCAGATTGCTCAGGTACCACTCGTACAGCGGCCGATGGTCTTCGAACTCGAGCGTGCAGATGGAATGAGTGATGCCTTCGATGGCATCGGACTGGCCGTGTGCAAAATCGTACGTCGGATAGATCTTCCACTTGTCGCCGGTCTGGTGATGATGCGCGTGCCGGATGCGATACATCGTGGGGTCGCGCAGGTTGATGTTCGGCGCGGCCATGTCGATCTTCGCGCGCAACACGCAGGTACCTTCCGGCAGCTCGCCGCGGCGCATCTGCTCGAACAGCGCCAGGTTCTCTTCGACCGAACGATTCCGATACGGGCTGTCCTTGCCCGGCTCCGTCAACGTGCCGCGATACACGCGCGTCTCTTCGGCCGTGAGATGACAGACGTAGGCCTTCGAGTGCTTGATCAGGTGAATCGCCCATTCATGAAGCTGATCGAAGTAGCTGGAGGCGAAGCGCGGTGCCCCGTCCCATTCGAAGCCGAGCCAGCGGACATCGCGCTGGATCGACTCGATGAACTCGTCTTCCTCTTTTTCGGGATTGGTATCGTCGAAGCGCAGATTGCAGGCGCCGCCGAACTCCTGCGCCATGGCGAAATTCAGGCAAATCGACTTGGCATGCCCGATGTGCAGATAGCCGTTCGGCTCGGGCGGAAAGCGCGTGCGGACCGTCGCATGGCCAGCGGCGACGTCGTCGGCGATGATCTTGCGAAGGAAATGGACGGGCTTGGCCGCCGGCTCGGCTGCGCTGGCCTTCATGTCAGGTCGTTTCATCATGCTCCTCTGTAAACCGCTCTACCGACCATTACTCGATGATCGTAGCACTCGCAAGGGTACCGGCCGCTGCAGCAGCCTGCAAAGCCATGCCATATCGGCTAACTGCGGCGCTCGAGCAGCAGCTCCGGGCTCAACTGGTCCAGTCGCTGGCAGCCCAGCAGCGCCATGTCACGCCGCAACTCCTCGCGCAGCAGATGCAGCGCGTGCTCGACGCCCCGCTGCCCGCCCGCCGCGAGGCCATATAGATATGAGCGGCCGATCGAGCAGGCGTCCGCGCCGAGCGCGAGCGCTTTGAGCACGTGCGTACCGCGCCGGATGCCGCCGTCAACGATGATCTCTAGTGCATCACCGACGGCGTCGCGGATCGGTCGTACGCAGTTGACCGGCGGCGCTGCGCCGTCGAGCTGTCGCCCGCCGTGGTTCGAGAGCATCACGGCGGTCGCGCCAATGTCGGCAGCCTGTCGAGCATCCTGCGCGCTCAGCAGTCCCTTGATGACGAACGGACCGCCCCACTGCTCGGCCAGCCATGCGGCATCACTCCAGGTGACGCTGCGGTCGAACTGCTGGTTGACGTAATCGATGAGGCCGATCGTGCCTGCACCGATGGCATCGACACGATGAGCGACATTCGCGAGCTTGAAGTCCGGATGCAGCAGCATGCCCGCTGCCCACGCCGGATGCGTGACGAAGCTCCACCAGCTGGCCCACGTCAGTCGCGGCGGCATCGACATGCCGTGGACACGATCGCGTTCCCGATTGCCCGCGAGCGGCGTATCGACCGTGAGGCACAGCGCCTGGTACTTGGCAGCGCGGCAGCGTTCCACCAGCTCGCGGGTCAGGCCGCGGTCGCGAAAAATGTAGACCTGAAACATGCAGGGCCCGGTGCCGAGCGCAGCGATGTCCTCGATGCTGGTCGTCCCCATCGTGGAAAGACTGTAGAGCGTGCGATACGCGCCCGCCGCACGCGCGACGCCGAGTTCCTTGTCGCGATGGAACAGCCGCGACATCCCGGTCGGTGCAAGAAAGAACGGCAGATCGATTCTGGTACCGAGGATCGAGGTCGACAGGTCGATCTCTGCGACGTTCTGCAATACTCGCGGCAGAAGCTCGTAGTCATCGAACGCACTGGTGTTCCGTGCGAGCGATCGTTCGTCGTCAGCGCCGCCGTCGATGTAGTGGAACAGCGGCGCCGGCAAGCGGCGCCGCGCAAGCTCGCGCAGGTCGGCGATGTTGTAACAACGATCGAGCCCCATTGCGTGCATCGTACACGGATCCCCTCGCTAAAGATTCTGACAGCGGCGTCGGCGGCGGCATGGTCTGCTGCGCCCGGAGGAAACCGTTCTGGAAACTTTGGATCTGTTCGTCGCGCGCAATCCGCTCGGGCTCGATCGGGCATTCACGACGGCCAAGCGGAGCGCTATCGATACGAGCTCGTGGATCGAGCTGGTGCCGGCGTGGATGCGTGGCGGTGAGGAGCTGCTCGAGCAGCTCCTGGAGTCCGTGCCGTGGCAGCAGCACTACCGGCGAATGTTCGAACAGACTTTTCTCGAGCCGCGGCTCACTGCGCAATATCAGAGCGTCGACAGCGCGCCGCATCGAGCGCTGATCGATGCCGCCAGCGCGCTTTCCGACCACTACGGCGTCAAGTACGACAACCTGTGGATGAACCTCTATCGCAACGGTCGCGACAGCACCGGCTGGCATCGGGACCGGTTCTCATGCCGCCGACCCGAATGCATCGTCCCGGTGTTGACGCTCGGCGCGGCGCGTCGATTTCTGCTAAAGCCGCGCGCCGGCGGCTCGTCCATCGGCTTCGAGCCGCACAGCGGCGATCTGATCGTCATGGGTGGACGCTGCCAGGAGGATTGGGTGCATTGCGTACCGAAGGGCGACCCGGCCATCGGTGTGCGCATCAGCGTCAATTTCCAAAGCTCCGAGCAGGCCAAGCGAGGCTGACGGAGCGGTTCGTCGGAGGGCCATCCTTGGCCCACCCACGGGGATGCAGTTCCTATTTCTTTTGCACCATCCGGACGGCCGCCTCGGCATTGATGAAGCCGTACCCGTCGACGTCGGTCCAGCCCCTGCCGATCAGGTTGAAGAACTCACCGCTGAAGCGGCTGCCGTCTTCGTATGTGCCGAAGAACCTGGCGCCACTGCGCAGCACTTCACCCGACGGAATCAGCACACCGTCGCCGAGCAGGTCGGCCGACCTGCCGTTTGCAGTGCCCAGCGCCCCGGCTCCATCGGCCTCGTCGCGATCGATGCCGAAGGAAAGCAGATCGCCGCTGCGGAACGAGCCTGCTTTGAACGTGAGGTCGAGTTGGCTCCACTGCCCAGCGACGGCAGGCGGACCAGCCGGGATCGAGGGCGTGCCCGTGACGTCTGCCGGCGTCAGACCGAGCGTGCGCCCGATTACGAACGGCTGACCGTTCGGCCCCGGGCGCGTGTCGAACACCAACCCGTCCGGCGTTTCCGTCGGATTCGCATCGCTGAGGTTGAGCGAGAAGCTCTTGAGCCGCTTGTTGCCGACATTCGTCAACGTGAACACGTTCGGATCGGTGCGACTGACGCTCGTCCACCAGTCGCTCTGCGCGTTGACCGCGAGCAGGTTCCATTTCGAGAGCGCAAAGCCCGAAGACCAGTATGGATCGAGGTCGTGACGGAACGCGCTGTTCTGCAGGATCTCGCGCATGCGCTTCGGTTTCACCTTACCGGGTCCGCCGGCCGCGTCGAGCACCAGCGCCGCGATCGCGGCAGCATGCGGTGCAGCGGCGCTCGTGCCGAAGAAGTTCGGCTGATCGTCGTCATCCTCGTCCGCGTCGTCGCCGAAGAACGTGTTGTTGGCGCCATCCATCGCGGCCAGATCCGGCTTCTGCCGGATCTCGGGATGCCGCAGGCGCTTACTGTGCTTGTCGAAATAGATGGTCGACGGCCCGGACGACGTGTACGGCTCCGGTACGAACGGTGCGAACGCGGCGTAAGCCGCCACTCCGCTGGCGCCGTTCGCCGAGTTGTGTCCATAGGTGATCGGACCGTGGTAACTGAAGTGCTCGAGCGGTTGCACGCTGCTGAAGCCGACGTAGCGGATGCGATCTGCGACGTTGCGATTCTTCGCCGGCGGCGTGTTGGCCCGCGCAATGACGATCTGGAACAGCGCGCCCGGCAGCTGGATGAACTCCACCGGCCGGTTGGTCAAGCGGTTCTGCTCCGCACTGGCGAAGACGAAATTGCCATTGAAGAAGAACAGCAGGTTGTAGTCCGTAAGCACGCGCTCTTCGATCGACACCTGCTGCACGCGATAAACGAAGTCGCCCGACTGGTCGGGCTGGAAGCTGTCGACGACGACGGTGTACGTACCGCTGAGCGACAGTTCCAGAATGGCCGACTCCGGATTGGTGGTGTTATCGACGAACAGGATGGAGTTGCCGTTCGGGTCGAAGACTTCCAGTGTCAGATCGGGATTCGGGGTGCCGGTCGTCGTGTTATCGGCATCCGCGAAGATCTCGACCACCGTGCCGGCAGTACCCTGGAACGTGAACCGAGTGTCGCCTCCTGGCGGGACGGTGCCCGTGCCCGCTGCCAAGGGTGGGCCGACCGGGGTCGGCGGCGCCGGGTCGTAGGGCTCGTTCCACTGCATGACGATGCGCGAACCGCCGCCGATCTGCACGGTCTGCGAAATGTCGACCCCGCTGCCCTCGTCGAAGTTGTGGAAGCCGCCGGCGTACAGCTCTGGCGGTACATTGGCGAAATTCAGCCCGGAGTTCGCCGCCTCCGACGCGGGCACGATCCGCAGCTTCGAGTCGTAGCCCATAGTCGCGGGGCGATTGCCCGCGGACGAGAAGTACGACACGCCTGCTGCAGCCACTTCGTCGACTGCTTGCGCGATGATGCCGTCCTGGAAGAACGGCTCGGTGTAATAGACGATGTCGTCGACGATGACATCCGCTTTGAAGCCGGGGATGGCTTTGGATCCACCCGGCAGCCCGGCGAGCGAGCGGATGTTGTCCGCCATATTCAGTTCGGTGCCATTCGCCGTGGCGAAGCCCAGGCGTGCCTTCGGCGCGAGATCGTGCACGATCTGCGCCATGGCGCGGCCTTCGTCGGTGGCGCCCGGCACCCAGTCCTCGAAGACCACGACCGGCTCGGTGTTGCCGAACGGGTTGCCGGGACCAGGCAGATCGCCGGTGGCGACGTCGTCTGCCGCTCTGATGTCCCCTGGCGCCGTGTCGAAGCTGTCCGACATCACGCCGACCGTAATGCCTTTGCCATCGACACCCTTGATGCGATTCACGCGGTGCTGCACGAGGCCCTGGCTATCAGCGACGCCAACGTTCGTGACCATGAGGCTCGACGGAACGACCGCGAGCACTCCGGCCTTGCGTGCCAGATCCCGCAGTCCGCTGGTCGGCACATAGGCTTCGATTACGCCGGCGCGATAGTTGAGATCGGAGGCCGCGACTGCGACGCCCGACGTGGCACGCAGGCTTTGCAGGACACTGGCGGCTGGCACCTTGCCATTGAGTGAGATGCGCACTAGAACGCGACCGGCGTCATCGAGTCTGACCGGATGCGTGGCGCTGAGCTCCGGAGCCGCAGCACGCAGCAGCGATTTGCTGGGCACGGCGAGCTCATCGAGACCGCCGCCGAGATTCGGCACCGCGTCCTTTGCCTCCGCCAGCGGAACCGAAAGCAGCATCGCAGTGATCGTGGCTGCGAGCAGGCGCTCTTGAACCTTCATGGAAGAACTCCCCTGTTATTCGAATGCCGAAGGACGTTACACCTTCAAGTTGCGCGATTCAACGCGCGCACTGATCGTTCTGTTCAATTGTGTAAAACTTATTGAACAGGACAAATCGGACACAAGAGTGTCCGCATGAAGAATCGGCGGTGAGAGGATTAGCGCGATGCGGAGCGAGGTCGCGAAGATTGCTTACTGCGTGTTCGACCTGCGCCACCGGCGGTGTTCGGCCGCTGCACGGGCGCCATGATCCACGCCAGAGAAATCGGCGCGTAACGCGTGTCGGTACTCGTGAACAGCAGTTCGCCTATCTCAGCGAGGTAGCCATTGATACGACGCAGGGTCTCTGGGCTCGGCGAGGCGACCAGGCGTGCGAACCCGAGATTCTGCTGCCCCCCGGACGGCCGCGCTTCGGGCGAGCGGATACCGCGCCGGAAATCCCGATTCATCTGGCGCGCCATCGTGGAAGTGATCTGGATCATCTCCCGCGCGTTGCCCGGATCGCGGAGCGCTCGAAAGAGACGGATGCGCGGCGCCCGCGTCATATACAGAACTTCGCGCCGCCGCCGCGCGACGCGATATCCCGCCTCGACGACCAGGCCGACCCGCATGAGCTGCTGCAGGTGGTGGTAGAGAGCGGAGGGTTGTGCACCGACCAACCGCGCCAGCTCCTTGGCGGCCAACGGTCCGGCAGCGACCAGACGATCTATGATCTCCAAACGTCGCTGCGAGACCAGAGTGCGCAGCTGCTTCCGCTGCAACACCCAATAGGTTTGGGACTTCGTTGAGCCCGACGGCTTGCTGCTCGACTGCTTGCGCTTCATTTTCTGAGCTCGCGCTCGCTCCTATCGCGCTTTTGCAGCGACTTCTTCGGCCTTGCGCGCAAACAGCGATTCGCGCACCAGCGCCGGTGGAATCGAGCCGACGCTCAACAGGCGATCGTAGAATTCGCTGGGCGGCGTCGGCTCACCGTACTTCGCGACGTAGTCCCTGCGGATGCCTTCGATCTCCTGCATGCCGATCAGATAGCCGAGCACGTAGGTCGGCCGCACTGTGTACATGTCGACGTCGAGTGCGGCTGCGTAGCGATCGAAACGCACCTTGTCGGCCAGGAAGGTCACGGCTTCGTCGTACGTCATCTTGCCGGTGTGCAGGCTGGCATCCATGATCACGCGCGCAGCGCGCCACAGACGGTTGCGCAGCTGCGTGAGGCGTACGTCATCGCCTTGCAGAAAACCCTGCTCGTACATCATCTCTTCGGTGAACAGTCCCCAGCCCTCGGACATGATCGACTCGTTCACGACCTTGCGCAGCAGCCGCGGGTTCGCCTGGCGAATCAGTCCGTCCACGTGATGACCGGGATAGGCCTCGTGCACGGCGATGATCGGAATCCAGGCAGTATGGTGTGAGCGCAGCCGGTCGTTGCGCTGCGCCGGCGTCATCCACTCCTCGATCGGCGTCAGCACCAGCTTGCCCTCCCGGCCGTCGCCGAACGGATCGACCGACTGGAACGTGCCGAATGGCGAGGAGCGGCGCATCGCCGGTGGCGTGTCGATCGTGATGACGCGCTCACCCGGCGGCAGCGTCACGATCCTGCGCTCGATGACGAACGCCTTCGCCGCATCGATCTTTGTCTGATATGCCTGCTTGATGCCGTCGGCGGCCGGGTGATCGTCCTTGAGCTTTTCGTAAACTTCCGTCCAGTGCTTCGCGCCGGGCTGGATGCGTTGTGCAACCTGCTGCGCGAGCGCTTCGGTTTCCTCGAAGGCTTGCTTGCCGCGCGCGAGGATCGTGTCGGCATCGGCGTCGAGGAACCAGCGATGCTTCAGCACATAGTCATAGTTCTCTTTGCCGAGCACCCACGTACCGGTCGAGCGCGGCAGCAAGTCTTCGCGCAGGAACTTGCGGTAACCGTCCAGCGCTGCGAGCGCTGTGCTCGCAGCAGCGCTCAGCGCTTTGCCCTGCTCGCCCGCCTCCTTGGCGAGACCCGGCGCAGCCGTGCGCAGCAGCTTGATCGTGCCCTCGGTCTGGAAGATTGCCGACTCGGTATAGCTGCGCGGCGGCTTGACGAGATTCTTGCGGCCTTGTTCGATGCGCGCAGGTACCTGCTCCAGCAGCTTGGTCAACGCAGTCGCGCGCTCTTGCGGCGTGCCGGGCGCCGTGGGCTCGAGCGCGCGCCCGATTGGACCAGCGGGCACGTACAGCGAGGCATCGTTCTCCCAAACCCGGCGCGCCTCCGCGGTGTGGATCGTCGATTCGAGCAGACCGATCATCAGGCGGCGGTCGATATCCTCTTCCCGGGACAAGCCGCTGGCATCGATCTGCCGGACTTGCTCCAGCAGCTGACGCCGACTGTCGAGCTCCTTCTCGAAACTCTCCGACGAAACGTCGTGCAGAGTGAGTGGGCCATCGGATTCGTCATCCTCAGCCTTGCGTTCGAGATCGGCGTACTGCCGGATGAGCGGCTCGAGTGCAGTCGATGCCGCCGAGGGTGCGACAGCGGGCGCCGGCTCCTGCTCCTGCTCCTGGCCGCATCCGCCAAGAGCCACCGCGATCGCAGCGAGCGCCGCGCCGATCAGTGCGTTCTTCATGCTCAGCATCATAGCCCTTGCAGACGGCCGATTGCTGACGCATGGTGATCGATGCCAGCCACTCGCCGCACGTGACGGCACCTGAATCGCTGACCGCACTCCTGCACTCGATCGCATCGAGCCCCTAGCCCGACGCACCGGCGCTATGGGCCGCGCGCGGCGCGTTCGAGCTCAGCGATGTCGAACTTGACCATCTTCAGCATGGCCTCCGCGACGCGCCTGGCGACCGCGCGGTCCTTGTTCTTCATCAGTTCGCCGAGCTTGCGCGGCGAGATCTGCCAGCGGACACCGTAACGATCGGTCAACCAACCGCACGCGACAGCTTTGCCGCCGCCGGCGAGCAGCGCCTGCCAATAGCGGTCGATCTCCGCCTGATCCTCGCAGGTGACGTGGAGCGAGATCGCATCGTTGAACGGATCGTGCGGACCTGCGCCGATGGCGAGGAAGCTCTGGCCGCACAAGGTGAATTCGACGACCTTAACGGATCCCGCTGCTCCGCTCGGATTGTCCGCCGCGATGGCAGTGACGCTGTCCACGCGCGAATCGGGGAAGATCGCAGCGTAGAACGCCGCTGCCTCGTCGGCCTTGTCCGTGTACCAGAGGTGCGGAGAAATCTTGCTCATGGGCTGCTCCTTCAAGCTGGTTTCCCGGCGAACATGCCGTCGAGACGGGCGTAGCCAATCTCCATCCCGTCAGTCATGCCGGTCCCGACGGCGCCGTCGCGGGCTTCCTTCGAGACAAAGCGCATGGTGCTGACCAGCGTCGTTACACCGCCGGACTCGCTGAGCTCCAGGGTGATCTGCGCCGGATCATTCGCAGGCATCGAGCCGCCAACATCGCCCGGATCGAAATATTGATCGTGGGCAATCCGCGACGGAGCTTTGACGTCCTCGAACGTGCCGTGAAAGCCGAACTCCTTGCCGCTGCTGTCGTTACGCCAGCGCCAGCGATACTTGCCGTTCTTGCGAACGTCCATCTCACACACCGGCATGCTCCAGCCCGGCGGACCGAGCATCCACTTCTGTATGAGCTCGGGCTTGGTGTGCGCGTCCCACACCAAGGTGCGCGGTGCGTTGAACGTGCGCGTTACGCGCACTTCGCGATCGCTCGGCAGTGTGACTTCGAGAGGCTTGGGCATCGTATTCTCCTCGGTACTGTGCGTTATTTTCTGGCCCGCTTGCGTTGCGCCGGCCTGCTTTTGAGCTCGTCGAGCAGCGCATCGAGGCGCTGGTAGTTCTGCTCGAAGACCTTGCGATAGCGTTCGATCCAGTCCACGGCTTCGTCCAGGCGTTGCGGTTGCAGGCGGCGTGGACGGCGCTGTGCGTCTATGTCCACCGAGATGAGCCCTGCCCGCTCCAGCACCTTGAGGTGTCTGGAGATGGCCGGCTGACTCATGTCGAAAGGATCCGCGAGCTCCTGAACCGAGGCTTCGCCATTCGCCAGGCGCGCCAGGATGGCGCGCCGCGTGGGATCGGCTAGCGCCGCGAAAGTGAGGTCGAGGCGGTCGGATGATTGCATAACAGGCTGCTTTAATAACCTTATGGTTATATACAGGAGCGCAGCCCGTCGCGTCAACCTGAGCGCAGCGAAGCGTATCAGTCGGCTGTCGCGCGCTGAAAAGCCGGACGTGCGGTGAGGCGCGCGAGATATGAGTTCGTCGCCGGGTAGCGCAGGTCGAGCACGCCGACGACCTGCGCCGCGACGAGTGTGAAGCCGAGCATGATGTCGGCGGCGGAAAACTCTGGCCCAAGCAAGTAGTCGCGAGTCATGAGGTGCCGCTCTACGACTTCAAGAGCCGAACGCGCTCTGTCGCGAGCGGCATCGATCGCTACGGGAATTCTCTCGGCGTCGCCACGGTAGATGCCGTGCCAGATCAGCACGCCGAGCGGCGCAAAAGCCGTGCCTTCCGCGAAGTGCACCCACTGCAGGAATTCGCCCCGCTGCGGCGCTGCCACGCCCGGCGCCAGCCGGCCGGCTCCGTACTGTTCGAGGATGTATTCGAGGATGGCGCCGGACTCACCGATCACGACCTCGCCGTCGACGAGCACCGGGAAGCGGCCGAAGGGCGTCGCCTGCGCAAACGTGGTTTTCTGCGGCCGGAACTCGACCCGCTCCAGCTCGTGCGGCAGTTGCAGCTCTTCGAGCAGCCAGCGAATACGAATCGAGCGCGTGCGCGGGGCGTGGTAGAGCTTCAGCACGAGCCATAGACTGGCGATCGCGAGTGTTCCGGTCGATTACCTGGCGGGTAATGTGCAGCAACTGCTGCTCACCATCCTGAGAAACGCTCCCAGCGATCGACCACTTCCGGCGCAGTCCCATCGACGACGTGATAGCACGCGTGCTCGGACGCCGTTGCACATGCGTGATTGGGCAATACACGCAGCAACGTGCCGACCGGAAAGCGCTGCGGATCGATCGGCCCTGCGTCGCGTCGCGCGACGATACCGTGCTCCTGGTTCGTCGAGCGAACGATGAGATCGTCAGCGAGTACACGCCCACCCGCATCGCACACCAGACCGTAACCCTGGTCCACACTCTGGCTCTGCGTGCCGCGGTCACGCGACAAGGCCGTCCAGCCGCCATCGGTGATGATCCAGCCGCGCTCGCTCTGATGGCCGATGACCGATACGAGCACCGAGAGTGCGATGTCCTCGACACCGCAGACGCCGATTCCCGCCATCACCAGATCCTGAAACATGTAGACGCCGACGCGCACTTCGGTCACGCCGCTCAGATCGCGCGTGAACGTTCCGGTCGGCGTCGATCCGACAGATACAATCGAACACTCATGCCCTGCGGCACGCAGGCGCTGCGCGGCGCCAACTGCACCGGCACGTTCGCGCTCAGCAAAGCGCGCAAGCGCGTCGGCACCATTGCAGTTGTACGACTCGCCTGCGTGGGTCAGCACGCCCGCCAGCATGACGCCGGTCGTGGTGGTCAATGCCTGTCCAAGATCGAGTAACAGCTGCGAATCCGGGCTCACACCCGAGCGATGCCCATCGACATCGAGCTCGATGAGCACCGGCACGCGCACACCGGCCGCACGGGCTGCCTGCGCAAGCTGCTCGACCGCCGCGACGCTGTCGGCAATCACCTTGAGACGGGCTCCGCTTCGCAGGAGCGAAAACACATGAGCAAACTTCGCCGGCGCGATACCCACGGCATAGGTGATGTCCTGGATGCCATGAGCGAGGAAATACTCCGCCTCCTTCAGAGTCGAGACGGTGATGCCGCCAGGCGTGTCACGCAGCGCCCGGCGCACGACATCGATCGACTTCGCAGTCTTCACGTGAGGACGCAGCGTGCCGCCGAGCCCGCGGATGTGTGCGCTCATCTGCTCGAGGTTGCCATCGAGCTTGCTGCGATCGAGCACGAGCGCGGGTGTTTCGAGTTCGGTCAACCTCATCACTCAGCCTCGCGTTGCCCGGACGTCCAAGCCTGCCTTTCGAGCCATTGCGCACAGCGGTCGATCCAACGGTCGCGCGTCGCAGGGTTGTTCAATCCGAAACCGTGACCGCCTGACGGGTACACGATCAACTCCACCGCGACGTGCTGCGCGTGCAGCGCCTCGGCGAAGCGCATGCTGTTGCCGACCGCGACGGTGGCGTCATCCGCAGCATGGACGAGAAACGCGGGCGGCGTGCGCGCCGTGACGTTCAACTCATTCGAGTAACGCTTGATGAGATCCGGTGCGGGCGCGGAGCCAAGCAACTGCTCCCGCGAGGTCCGGTGCGCAAGCTCGTCGCCGAAACTGATGACGGGATAGATCAGGATCAGAAAGTCCGGGCGCAAATTCGCGGAGCGCCATTCCGGCAGCACGGGCTGGTCGAACTGCGTCGCGGCCGTTGCACCGAGATGGCCGCCCGCCGAAAAGCCCACGACGCCGATGCGACTGCGATCGATGCGCCACTCGTCGGCTCGATCGCGCACGACATGGATCGCCTGCTGCGCGTCCTGCAGCGGCCCGCGCGTCTTGTCGAGCATGTGCCGCTCGCTTGGCGTGCGATATTTCAGAACGAACGCGGTAATGCCGATGTCATTGAAGGCACGAGCGACATCGTGGCCCTCCTTGACGATCGAAACGCCGCGGTACGAACCGCCCGGCAGGATGATCACCGCCGCTCGTTTCGTATCGCGCGAGCGCGGCTCATAGACAGTGAGCGTCGGTCTCGAGACGTTCAAGCGAAACAGGTACTGCTCATTCGGGTCGCGGGTGGCTTCCTCATCGGGAGCCGCGATCGAGTTGGGAATCTCGCCCGTGTAGAGCGGCATCTCCTGCTGTGCCTGCGCGACCAGCGGGGCAAGCAGCAAGCCGAGCAGTGCGAAAACGAGCCTGGCGTCAGTGCTCGATTCCATACTCGATCGTCACCACGACGCGCGCGATCTTGTCGATGGTGCTCTTGTCATACGTGCCGCCGTAACCGTAGTCGTCGACTTCCGTGCTGGCGCCTGTGGGCAGGATGTAGAAGGCGCCTTGCGAGGCTGTGCGCATGTGACCGACTTCGACGCCGCCGTGCTTGGCGAATTCGCCGGCGCGCACCTTGGCATTGTCGGTGGCCGCACCGATCAGCGACATCTTCACCTCTTCCAAATTCGATACCAGATACAGCGGCGCGGTGTGCAAAATCGGGTGTCCTTCCGCCTGAAACTGCACGATGGCCCGATAGGCGGTCCCGATCTTTGCCAGGTCGGGGCTCGTCAGCACGATGTCTTGAGAGGCCTGGTAGCCCTGCTGAACATTGCGCACGCGGCCATCCGGTGTCTCCTTTTGCACGTAGTACTCCATCACGTGCTCGGCTGACTCCTGCATGACGCTCGGGTCGAACCCTTGCGAGAGGAGGAATCGCTTGAGGTCGGGAAGCGCAGCGCGCGACTTCTGCAGCGCCTCGGCGAACGTCGCGCCTACCACATGCACGCCAACGGTCCACTCGGCTACGTCGGCCTTGACCGGCTTCTCCGCCAGGCCCTTCACCGAGATGCTTTGCCGGCCGCCGCCGATCTGCTTTGCCTGGTAGCCGAGCAGATACGCGCCCGCCGACATGCCCAATGCGAGCAGCACGCCCAGTACGATGATGGCGCGCGAAGAGTTGTCAGCCATTTCTACCTCTCAGACTTCGCCGGGGCGAGGGCAAAATTCAGGAACGGACCCACCGACGCCCACGGGACGCTGATGTGCGTCTCGCCATCGAAAACGCGCGATCGGGCAGCGTAGCCCGCGATGCCCGGCAGCGCTTTGAGACGCTCGCCGAGATCCATCGCGTTGCGAATCATGGACGCCTCCGCGACCGACTTCACGACCTGCTCGCGCGTCATTCCCGGCGGCAGCGCCACCGGCAGCGTCTCCTCATCGCCGCCCACTGCGACGAAAACCTGCGGAGCGATCTTGCCGCTCTTCACTGCTGCCGCAAACTTCGCCTCGTTGCCAAGCACGACCTGATGGTTGAACCAGATCGAGGGACTCAACACCAGATAGGTTCTGAACGATTCGGGATGCGTGAAAAGCGTGTGCAGGGCGAACAGACCGCCGAGAGAATGCCCGAACAGGATGCCGCGACTCGAGTCGACGGGCAGCAGAGCCGCGACGCGCGGTTTGACTTCGCGCTCGATGACCTGCAGGAAAGCGTCCGCTCCGCCCAGTGCAGCCGGGTCAGTCGACAGCCCGGCTTGCGCAGCTTCCTTTGGATCGATCGGAGTCGGCGTGAGATCGTACTGCCGGCGCACGAACACGGCCTTCAGGTCGCTTTCGCCCTCCGGATACCCGATCCCGACGACGACGGCGGGCTGCAGCTCGCCCAGCAACGCCCGCATGCGGGCGGCGAAGGAATAGGTCCCGAAATAAGCATCTCCGTCCAACATGTAGAGCACTGCGTAGCCGTTCTGCGGCGCTGGCGCGAACGGGATCGCAACCTGGACGCGGTAGCTGCGGCCATTGATCGCAGACTTGAAATCGAATTGGCGGGACACCGGCAACGTCGCCGCCCCGCCGCTTGCAGGTTCGGCTGCCGGCCGCGCCGGCTCGGCTACAGCGCTCACGCTGGAGCTCAGCAGGAACAGACCCAGCAACATCGGGACGGAAGCTCTCATGTGTTGTACCTTTGCGCGCCGACGCGAGAGAGTACCCGCAGTCAGCCACCAATAACATCTGGGGAAAAAAGGGGAGCACCGTGAGCTTCGGCGAACGCTGGCGGGAGATCCGGACCGGTTTCGAGCGGTCGTTCTGGGTTGCGAACTTCACGGAGCTGTTCGAGCGGCTGGCCTACTACGGCCTGCAGGCCGTGCTGGCGATCTACCTGCACGAGCGCCTGGGTCTCAGCGAGGCCGAGACGGGCTCGATCCAGGGGATCTTCGGTTTCGTGGTCTGGTTTCTGCCGATCCTCGGCGGCGCGATCGCGGATCGGTTCGGCTTTCGGCGCACGTTGGCCTCCGCCTACGGCATTCTTGCGGCGGGCTATTTCCTGTTCGCGTCCATCGGTGGTGAGTGGCTGGCACCGGCCCGCGCAGCTCTGCCGCTGTACTGGGTCGTGCTCGTCATCCTCATCGTGCCGGCCCTCGGCCCGGGACTCGTCAAGCCAGTGGTCGCCGGGACAACCGCGCGAGCCTCGGCCGAGAACGTGCGTTCGCTGGGCTTCTCGATCTACTACACGATCGTGAACGTCGGCGGCATGTTGGGGCCGCTGCTCGCCAGCTTCGTCCGCACATCGCTGGGTCCCGAGGCCGTGTTCATCATGAGCGGCTCCTTCTCGTTCGCGATGTTGCTGGTGACGCTCCTCACGTTCAAAGAGCCGACGCAGCCGCCAGGTTCGCAGGTGACCAGTGTCGCCGCGACGTTGCGCAACATGGTCGTCGTGCTCGGCAATTTCCGGTTCGTCGCCTTCCTGCTGATCTTCTCGGGCTTCTACGTGGTGTTCTGGCAGGTCTACATCGCCCTGCCCCTCTACGTTCGCGGCTACGTCGACCCGAATGCGCCGATCGACGCGCTCATCGCCGTCGAAGGCTTCGGTGTCATCACTACGACTGTGCTGGTTGCGTGGCTCACGAGAAAGTGGCGTCCGCTGCCGACCATGGCAGTCGGCGTTGCCGTGACGAGCATGGCCTGGCTGATCCTGTTGCTCGGCGGCGGCTCCGTGTTCATCGCGGCGACGCTGCTCGTGGTGGCACTGGGCGAGGCGCTGCAGGCGTCGCGCTTCTATGAGTACTGCTCACGCCTCGCGCCACGCGGCCAGGAGGGCGTGTTCATGGGATACGCATTCCTGCCGATCGCGATCGGGTTTCTGATCGCCGGGCAGATCGGCGGCCGGCTGGTTCGCTACTTCGGAGACGTGCGCCACACGCCAGCGCGGCTCTGGTTCGTGATATGCGGGATCGGGCTCGCCACGTCGCTCGCGCTCATCGTCTACGACCGATTCGTGGTCAAAGAGTCGGCAGTGACTCACAAGTAACTCAGCCACCACGCGCGGCTGTTGGCTTTGAGCCTCGCCATCCAGCGGCACAGCGGATACAAGAGAACGACGACGAGCAGCCACACTGCATAAACGCCGGCCAATGACAGCCCGTAGCCAGGCGGAAAGAACGGCGGAAAAGTCATCAGCTGACGGATCGAGTGGCCCTGCAGCGCGCCCAGCCCGAGCACCAGAACGTGCAGCACGAAGAAATGCGCCACATAGAAGGCGAACGGCACGCGACCGTACAGGATGAGCGCGCCGCTGAGAAACCCGCGCATCCTGTCGGCGAACGAGCAAAGAATCAGCGCCGGCCCTAGCGTCATCGCGAGGAACAGCAGGCTCGGCGGATACTTGGTGGTGTTCAGGAAATCGATCAGCGTGGCAACGCCGCTGGCCTGCGCCTGCCAATGATTGGGCTCACCGTAACCGTCGATGAGCCGCAACGCGACGAACAGCGCGGTGATCCCGAATCCCCATTGCAGCAGCAGCCGATTGCGCTCGCTCGGGCTGCGCTCGAACAGCACCGCGGCGGCAAAGCCGAGCAGCATCACGCCGATCCACGGCAGCAGCGGATACAGAAAAATAAAATGGAACGGCCCGATCGCCTTCGACATCGGCACGTGCAGCGCCGCCCACAGCGGCGGGCTCGCGTCCATCAGGCCCTGACTCGCCGGCCAGATGCTGTCGAGGGCGTTGTGACCCAGCACGATCACGGCGCCGAGTGTCAGACACACTGTGCGCCCCAGCAGTTGCACGAACGCCAGGACCACCATGCTTGCCCCGATAGCCCAGATGACCTGCATGAAAGCCAGCGTCTTGCCGTCGAGTTGCGCGATACCGCCCGGCGCGAAGGTCACGATCGTCGAGATGACGAAGATCTCGACGAAGATCAGCCACACCCCGCGCGTCAGCAGGAACTTGCACAGGTCGAGCGCACTCTTGCGCGCGGTCATGAGCCCGGCGCTGGTGCCGGCGAGAAAGACGAAGACCGGCGCGCAGAAATGACTGATCCAGCGGCTGAACACCAGCGGCACGCTGGCGTTCGGATCGTTCAACGGATCCATCGTCATCGACGTGATGAAGAAATCGCGCGCGTGGTCGAGCGCCATGATCACGATCACCAGGCCGCGCAGCAGATCGATCGATGTGAGCCGATAGTCGCGCCGGTTGCCGGCCGCGATGGATCCTGCCATTCCGCAACTCCTTCCGATTTGGAGTGCGCAACGTAGCTGCCGGCAGGACAGCCGTTCTTGTACCGGATTTGCGCAGTGGCCGAATCTGCTCTGCGACGCTCAGCCGTTCACTTCACGCGCGAATCGCCCGGGCGTGATGCCGTGAATCTTCTTGAACTCGCGCGTCAGATGCGGCTGGTCGAAGAAGCCCGTCATGTAAGCAACATCCGCCAGCTCTGCTCCGGCGCAAATGAGCTGCCGCGCGCGCGCTACGCGCACTTGTCGCAGGTAGGTCTGCGGAGCCAGCCCCGTCAGCCGATGGAACACGCGGATGAAATGGGATGTGTGCAGACCGGCGCAGCGCGCCAATCGCTCGGTATCGAGCGGCTGCGCGTACTGGTCGTGGATGATCTGACACGCCGCGTTGACAGCATCGAAGCTGCGTCCAGGAAGGTCCGCGTCATCGAGCTTGCATTCTCTGAATAGACCGCTCAGGGCGTTCTCGGCCGCCACAGCGGTGCGGTCGCGCGCCCGCACAGCTTCGAACAACGCATGAGTCGTGCGGGACGGTCGCAGCAGGATCGTGCGGAGTACCGGCAGCAATCCGCCACGGACAGCTTTCCCCAGGCATTCGCGAGCGAAACGAATCGAAGGATACAGAACGTCATACTCGACGCTCGCGTGCGGGCTGCCGACACCGTGCACTTCGAACGGGTTGCAAATGACCACGTCGCCGGCGTGCACTGGCACGATTCCTCGACGCAATCGCAGAGTCGCGCTGCCCGTGTGCAGCAGCACGACGCTGAACGTATCGTGCAGATGAGGATCGAAGCCCTGCGCGCTCGCATGCGCGCGCAGCAGGTCGGGTCGCTCCAGGGAGAATTTTATTCGGGTCACGCGATCATGATCGGGGAACCCGGCCTTGCCGTCTAGCTGAAATGCGGCGAGTGGTTCTCGGCCTCGTGCATGCCGACGAAGGTCCCGCCGTTCTTCTGACAGATGATGCGCATCAAGGCGGCGAAGCGAATGCTCGTATATTGCGGCGCCTGCGGGGTCACCGGGAAGCCGACCGCGTGAATCCGCACGCGGCGCTCGCCGGTCGCGTCGGTGCGATTCACGAAGTCCACCGCCTTCACCACCGAATCGATCGAGGGTCCGGTGAACTCGTCGCCGAACACGTACAGGCTGATCTTCTTGTCCGCCGCCCAGTAGGTGCGGATCGCGCTGACGATGCCTTGCGAAGGATTGGAGGCCGAGAATGCATTCCAGGTGCGCAGCCGCTCGATCACCATCGTCCGTTGTGACGGGCTGTCCATGATCCACTTGCCTGCATAGCCGGGAAACATGTGCGTGCCGACGTCGTTGGTGACCTCGAACCCCTTGAGATGCGGATAGATGCTGAGGATCTCGCGCATGCTGTCGAGCATCATCGGCCAGGCGTAGTTGAACATGCTGCCCGAGGTATCGATGATGAAGACGACGTATTCGCTGTCGACCGGCACGCCGCCGACGATGTCGCCCTTCTGTCGCTTGAATTGCGCGCCTGCGTACAAGCGCTTCATCTCCTCCGTCAGTTTCTCCTGGGCAGCGACCAGCTGACCCTCGATCTGATTGGCGACTTCCGAGTCTTTGTGGGAAGCAGCGTACTTGCCGCGTATCGAGCTCAGGTCGCCTTTCAGCCGTGCAATGCGTTCCTTGACGTCCGATAGCTGCTCCTCGCGGGAGGTCAAATCCCGATTGAGGATCTCGCGCTCCCCCTTGATCTCGATGAGCTCGTCCTGCAGCTTCAGGATTCGCTGCTGCGACTCCTCGCGCGACTCCTCGATCGGCGTGCGGATGTTGCTCAGAATGAGCAGCAGCACGACGGAGCCGAGGCCGCAGGTGATGCAGTCCAGGAACGAGATGCTGAAGATCTCGGTTTCGCGGCGTTTCAGTCGTCGCGCCATGGCAACCTCATGGCCAGTCCCTCGCCGGCTCGAGGAACTCGCCGCCGGAGCGCCGCGACGCGACCCAGAAGGCACTCGCCGCCTGCGGCTCGCCCTCCATGGGTAACAGGACGACGCTGAGCGGGACGCCGCGCGGATACTTGGCCATCGCGTGCTCGAACAGCCGCATTCGACCGTCGCCGTCGATCGTTTTGCGAATCAACGGCGGCGTCGGGCCCTGCGTCGGCAATCCATCAGTGATGAGAATCACGCGGTCGGGTGCCGGCATGAGTGTCTTGATCACATCGAACGCGTTTTCGAGGCTGGTGCCGTCGTGCGGCACCAGGTCATGGAGAGCGGTCATCGTGCCGTTCAACGCGTCGGCGTCATTGCCGTCGAGCCACTTGCCTTCGCTACCCTTCAGCAACGGCGACGGCTTGGTGTTGAAGGTGTAAATCTGGAACTTGCCGGCCTCGGGAACGTGCGCCATCAGCCATTCGGTGATCGAGATCGTGCGCTGCCATTTCTCGGCGAGGCGCTTGCGGGTATCCGACATGTTCCGCTCGCGCAGGATGTTGACGAGAGTTTCGTCCAGCATGCTGGCCGAGTTGTCGACGAGGAACAGCACGTGCTGGCCCTGGACCTTGAGCCCGGTGAGGTAGTGCCGCTCGCCCTCGCCTTCGAAGCCGCGCAGGCTCGTGCCGCGCGGCCCGGGGCTGCGCGTGCCGCCCTCCAGGCGCCGTTGTCCTTCGTCGAGAGATTTGAGATCCGCCTTGAGCCGCTCGATGGCTTCGCGCTTCGACAGAGTCTCCTTGTCGGAGTCCGCGAGCTCCTCCTTGGTCTTGGCGATTTCATTGATCACGCGCGGCGCGAGTCCTTCGGTGCGAACGCGCTCCGCGTCGGTCTGCTGCATCGAGTTGCGCAGCACGACGAGCTCTTGATAGCCCTCCAGCACTTGTTCCTCGAGCTTGGAGACCTCCGCGTGAGCCTGGTGGGTTTCTGCGATGTGACGCAGTCCGCCCTGCGCATTGACCAGCACATAGACGAGCACGACCGACCCGAAAGCACAGGTGATGCAATCGAGAAACGACATGCTGAAGACTTCGGTCTTACGGCGTGCCATCGCACGATGTTAGGCGTGCGCGCGCGGGGCGATCCTTAAGATCGCATGAAGATTCGTTCACACAACCAGACGCGAAATCACATAGCTTTCGCCGTTCCTGGCGATGACGCGCAGTGAATTCGTCGCAGCCAGGCCGAGCAATTCCTCCACGGACAGCTCGCCGGAGGAGAGATCGATCGTCTTGCGGGGAAGGTCGCGGGTATCGATTGCACCGCGTTTGTGCGGCTCCGCGATGATCTCCTTGTTCGAGATGTCGACCCGCCCTGCCATGAGCAATCGCATGTCAGCGATCAGATACGCAGCAAGCTGCTCGTCCGCGATATCCGCATCGGGGATGTCCAGGCGGAAGTCCTCGGCGGAGAGGCTGCCGCCATTGGTGAAGTGAACGGTGAAGTCGAATTTGACTCGATGGTCTGTCATGGCGGCAGCGCAGCTCTGCTAGTCGGGTGGCGAAGAGTAGGTCGTCAGAATCGCCGTGATCGTCAGGATCAAGGCGATCAGCATCAGCTCGATGTCTATCGTCTTGCGCAACGCGCGCATCGCGGTGCTGTCGCTAGCGAGCAAGCGAGGCGTCAGCCGGCGACGGTTGTAGCCGGCCAGCGCCAACAGCATCGCGACGACGCTGAGCTTGGCAGCGAGGATCCATCCATACGGCGACAACCAGGGGTCCTTGCTGAAGTCGACGAGAATCATCACGAGCGCAAGTCCCGCGATGACCAGAACGCCAGTCAGGCTGAGTGCCATCGCGCTGAAGCGCGCGACGACCGTGCCGAGGCGATCGATTTGCGAGTGCAGGCACGCGCGCCGGAGGAAGTAGAGAGATCCGGCCCACCATGCAGCGAGGGACACGTGAGCTACGGCAACCGATCCCTCTACCGGACCGATGGCTGCGGCGTGCCCGCTGAACGCAAATGAGAGCATCGGAAGCATCGCGTACGAGAGCCGCACGATCATCGAATCGTCGCTCGAAGTCGTCAGCAACAGCACAGCCCCAGTCACCTGCAGACAGAGCGCCGCACCGGAGCTGGACAGGAATACGGCCGACAACGTGGCGTCGTCGAACTCGCCGCCCAATCGCAGAATCAGCACCAGGACCAGGAACGGGCACGTCAGCAGGATGAGCGCTGTGCCCAGCCGCCCGAGCCTCGTGAGCTGCGCCAGCTCATCCGGCACCGGGCGCAGCGTGGCTTCGGCAAACACCGCCCCGCTGCTGGACAGAAGCCCCGCATAGAGCGCGATCTTCAGCAGTGCGGTGAGCGCTTCGAGCATTTCAGGAGGCTTTCGCCTCCTTCGGCTTGATCTCGTAGACGAGCGTACCGGTCACGACATGACCGTCCTTCGACAGCCCCTTCCATTTGATCTCGTTGTGACCCGCCGCGAGTTGCGGATTCGGCAGCTGGAAGGTCGCCGCACTGCCGTGCGGCGTGAATTCGAGCTTGCGCTCCGCCTTGCTCGCATCGACCACCACGACGGCGGTCAGATTGATCGCAGCGTGAAATCGGATCTCGATGACCGGTGGCGACTGTTCGAGGGTCGCGCCGCTGGGCGGCGTGGTCGATTGCACGCCGGTGTGCGCGGCTGCCTGGAATGCGGCGGCGAACAGCGTCAACACCACGAAGAGCAAGGCGTAGGGTCGAATAGTGTTCATGATTCACCTGTGAAAGGAGCGTCAATGCTAACAGCAGAACGAGACTGCGGCGTGCTGCATCAACGGCGCTCGCCATCCGACGTCGCGCGCTCTTTGAAGAATTCCGACTCGGTCCGCCACTGCGGCCAGCGCGTCGAATTCGCGAGACTCTTGCCGATCGTATGGAACAGCTCGACGTCCTGCGCAGCGCCACGGAAATCCCAGCTCGCATCCCAGGCATCGCACGGTTGGTGATAGCAGCGCATGTAACCCTCGAGCCAGCGATTGCCTGCTTCGCGTCCGCCTTCGCGCAGGTCCGCTGCCCCGCTGATTCCCATCAGCAGCAGCACGGGAACGCCCTTGCGCGCCAGAGGAAAGTGATCGGCGCGATAGAACAGCCCGCGTTCCGGCAAGGACTCCGGCGTGACGACGCGACCTTGCGCCGCTGCCGCGCGTGCCAGGTCGTCCTCCAGCTCGCTCTGCCCTGCACCCACGAGCAGCACGTCCTTCGAGAGGCCAGCTGTCTGCAGAATATCGAGCGTGAGGTTCGCGACGGTCTTGGCCACCGGATACAGCGGCTTTGCCGCGTAGGCTTGCGACCCGAGGAGGCCGCGCTCCTCGGCGGTCCACGCGGCAAACACCAGCGTGCGTTCCGGTTGCGGCTCTGCCTTGAAAGCACGCGCAAGCTCGAGCACACCGGCCAGGCCGAGCGCGTCGTCATTGGCACCCGGCCGGATCCGGTGGCCCTGTGCATCGGGTGGACCGATGCCATAGGCGTCCCAGTGAGCAGCGAACATGATCGTTTCCCCGGGCCGCTTGCTGCCCGGGATCCTGGCCAGGAAGTTGCGGCTCTCGGCCAGCGTCGCCGTCACCGGCAAGCTCGCATCGAAGCGGACGTTCTTGAGCTCGACGGGTGAGAAATCGGCGCGCCGCGCCCGCGCGCTCAGGTCGGCAAGATCGAGCCCGGCAGATTTGAAGATTTCGTCCGCAGCCGCTCTCGCCAGCCACCCCTGCAGCAGCACCCGCTCATTGGGATTTTCGCGCACGATGTCGTAGTTCTCGCCCGCAGGGGCAATGACCGTCGACCAACCGTAGCCGGCGCCCTCGGTGTCGTGAACGATCAGCGCCGCGAGGGCGCCGCGACGACTGGCTTCTTCGAACTTGTAAGTCCAGCGGCCGTAGTAGGTCATGCGCCGAGCGCCGAAGCGGCCGGCCACCGGCTCGCCGGCCTGGGCGTAGAAGTCGGGATCGTTGATCAGGTACACGGCGACCTTGCCGCGCAGATCGACCTGCTTGTAATCGTCCCACTGACGCTCGGGAGCGGTAACCCCGTAGCCCACGAACACGACAGGCGCTGCCTCGATCGACACGCGGTCCACTTTGCGGACCGTGCTGACGTAGACGTCGGTGCTCTGGGTCAGCAGGCGTTCCTTTCCTTCGACTGCAATGCTCAGTTTCGCTGGCGAGCCGATCTGCGTGCGAACGAGCGGCACGGCCTGCGTCCAGCTGCCGCGTTCGCCGCCCGGCTCCAGGCCGAGCTGGCGAAAACGGTTCGTGAGCCATTCGATCGTCTTCGTCTCGCCGGGTGTTCCGGGTGCGCGGCCTTCGAACTCGTCGGCAGCGAGCTCCTTGACCGTCTGCGACAGGCGCTGCGGATCGATCGGACCGGCATGATCCGCCGCGAACGCGGACGCGCTGAATACCGCGATCAGGGACAAGAGGGTATGTCTTGGTGCGAGTGTCATGTTCGAGCCCGGGTCACTGGAGCATGGGAGTGTGCAACAGCGGCGCTTGCGGCGCACGGGCTCCTTGCGCATCATCCCGACCATGACCGTCAGAGACTTCACTCCTCGGCCAATGAAGCTAAGCGTGCTGACTGCCGCGCTTCAGGAGCTGACCCCGCGCGAACGGCGCGACCCCGATCCCGACCTGGCGATCGAGGAATGGCTACAGTTCGCACGAGACGTCGGTGCTCCCAACATCCAGCTCTCCGCCGCCCTGCATCCGTCTCTGAGCGATGTGCCGGCAGCAGCGATGCTCGACCCGGTCGCAAACACGCTCGATCTGCGCCGTCCGTTCGATGCGCGCCGGGCGTCACGCGTGCTCAGCGCCATGCGTGCCAGCAACGTCGGTCTTTCCGACGTGGGCTACTTCGACAACATGCTCGCGGACGATGCGGACGCGCGCCGCCGCAAGCACGAGTTCATGTTGCGAGTGTTCGATACTGCCGTGCTGCTGGGAACCGACGCGGTCTGCGGCTTCGTCGGGCGCAACTTCAAGCTGCAGATGGATGAGAACCTCGTCATGTTCGAGGAGGTGTTCATCCCGCTGCTCAAGGAAGCGAAGGCGCGCGGACTGACGTATCGCGTGGAGCAATGCCCGATGCCGGGCTGGACATCCCTCGACCACTGGCACAACAACCTCGCGTACGCACCCGGTCCGTGGATTGCGCTGCATCGCCTCTGCGAGAAGCATGGAGTCGGCGATCAGTTCCGCATCCACTACGATCCTTCGCACGCCATTCTCATGGGGCAGGACACGCGCTCGGTGTTCCAGTACCTCAAGGATGAAGGCTACGCGTTCCTGATCGGCGGCTTCCACGTGAAGGGTCAGGTCATCGACTCGCGCGGCGTCTCGGCCTGGGGCTACGGCGGCCAGACGATGGGTCGCGGCGACTGGATCAACGGACGACTGTCGAGCGCGCCGGAGGACGGGGCGAACGCCTGGAAGAAACAAACCGTGCTCGCCGAGCACGAGCTCCCCGGCACTGCACGACACGATCCCCTCGCCTACTTGCAGAATCGCAGCGTCGACTGGCTCGACCACCAGCTCGCCGCCCGCGAGTTGCTGTCGATCGATCCGGCTAGCACCTATCTCGTCGTCGAGCACGAGTACCCGCCCGCGCGCGTGCAGGACAAGGCGCGGCTCGCGCCGATATTGAAAGGCTCACTCGCGTTCGTGAAGGCGATCGACGAAGCCGCCGCCGCGATGTTCGCTCTTCAGCAGGAAGTGCTGGCGGCGCAGGACATTCCCGTGCAGGGCGTGGGCCGGCAAGCGTATCGCTCGTGAGCGCCATCGCTCACGTCAATTAGACGCCTCCACCGCGGCAATGAATGCCGCGACGCTCTCATACAGCGAACGCCGATTCCGCTCGAGGTGCATGACGTGGGTGCCGTCGTCGATCTGTAGCTGCCACTTCATCGGGCTGCCGCTGAAGCGAGCAAGAAAGGTGGCGGCCTGCGCAGTGTTCACTATCGAATCGTAGTTGCCGTACACGACGAAGACCGGGACTCGCACGTCCTTGGCAACGTACGGGTACATACCGGCCTGTGCTTCATCGATGTCCTGACCCGGGCCTTCCGGAACGCGCACGGTTTCCGGCGGATCTTCTGCAACGTGCAGGTTCGCAGCGACGAACTCTTTCGCCCAGCGTCGATCGACTGTCGGCTCCAGCAACAACAGGCCTGCCGGCAGCACGTCCTTGAAATGCAGCCGATCGAGCCTCGCCATCGCATCTTGAGCGAACCACGCGCCTCGGGTCGGATCTGCCGCTGGCTTTTCGCCAACCGGCACGACCGGCCCGAACAAGGTGAGCGACTTCAACCCGGCGGCGTTCCCCGCGCTGAACGTCGCGGCCGGAATCGTGCCCCAGGAATGCGCGACCACATGGACGCCGGCGAGCCCGCGAACCTCGCGGAGATACTGGATGGCAGCGGCGATCTGCGCTGCTGCCTCAGGTGCTCGCAACACAGGCGGTCCGTGATTCGCGGCTTCGAGCATGGCCGCGGGCCGACTGGATGCGCCATAGCCGGCGAAGTCGAGTCCGCATGCGAGGTAGCCTCGGGCTGCAGCAAAGCTCATCCAGGAATCGCCCGGACTGAACTCGTATCCGGACGCGAGTCGAGTCGGGAAAGTCGAGCCGTGAACGAACAGCACGGCTGCGGCGCGAGCGTGCTGCGGTTTCATGCAATGAATCGCGACTTGCTCGTTCGCAGGCGGGAAACGAACGTAAGCCGTTTCGATTCGAGCCGCCGTGGCCAGAGCTGCCGCCAAGCCGATGGTTGCCAACATGGATGTTCCTCGTAGTGCGCGAGGAATCCTAGCCGACAACCTTGCCTGGATAATTCGATGCCGATCGAATCGTGCAGGTCGACTATTGCGCAGATTGTCGCGGCAGGCGACGAACCGGATAGAGATTGAAGCGCACATCCCACGACGCATGCCGCCGCAGGAAGAAATCCAGCCGCGCCGTGGCGTCAGCGGCGAACTTCGGATCGCGCGCCACTGTGCGCTCGAATTCTTCTCGCAGCTTGGGATCCGCAGCGATCATGTCGCGCGCTATCTGCTCCGCGACATAGCGCTCCATGACTTCCTTCTGCTCAAAGCAGGCGTTGAACAGGCCCCAGGCGGCGAGCGAATCGGGCGCCTGCGGTTCGAGCAACGCGAGCACGAGACGGGAGAGACGCTGGGCGACCGGCACGTGCAGCGACCCGGCGGCAATCGGTTGCACTTCGTCGCGCCATTGTCCGATCAGAGTCGCACGCTGGCATCCCTCGAACGGCACGCCGGAGAACTCGACCCGCTCGGCCCGAAATGCCTGCACCTCGGCAGCTGCGATTGCAGTGGTGAGCAGCCGGGATTCGATTCCGTGCAGCGCGAGCTTCGCCTGCACCAGCGCTGCATGGCTGGGCGGCACGACATATCCGCCGGCCGGTGCTGTAACAGTCAGCGCAGACTGCACACGATCGCGATACGGCACGTTCCAGATTTTCGGCGTGCGCGGATCGTAGGTCGTGACGAGCGCTCCCGAGATCGCCGAAGGCTCGCGCGTGTAGGCGTAGCCGCGAAAATCGATCCGGCGCGCGCCGGCTTCATCCGGCTCTCGCACCGAACCGCCGGCCTTCGACGGCTCGCGCCAACCGGAAGCGTAGTCCAGCACCACTTCTGCACCGCCCAGCTTGCTCGCAGCGGCATCCGCCTGCTGCACTTCGCGCAACCAGGCAGCACCGTGCACAGAGGTCAGCTCGGCCAGGCCGATGATCGTGTTGCGCGTGATGAGAACGCGGTGCGCGTACGGTTTCCACGAGTGCGTCTCGACCAGCACCGTGAAGCGATTGCGCTGCGGGAAATAGCCGGTCGAGAAGCGCGGCGAATAAACCGTCAGCACGAAGCCTGAAGTCGGATCATCGGTCTTCGCCAGATCCGGATAGAACGGCAGCGGCAGCGAGCCCTGCGCCGCGAGCTTCTCGATCAGCTGGTCGCGCAGCGCAACGCCGCTTTGCCAAAGCGCGGCAGCGCCCTGGTTGATCGGCTCGACCTGAATCGAGATGTCGGGCTCGAAGTCCGCACCGTCCGTGACGTGCAGGTCCGCGCAGATCAGCGGGTCCCACTCGTCGATCAACCGCAGCATCGCCTGCATCTCGGGCGTCGCAGCCTTGGTGTAATCCCGATTCAGGTTCACGTTCTGTGCGGTGGTGCGCCAACCGGTGACCTCGGGCCCGTTCTGATTCGGGCGATTCCAGCGCCCGACGCGCTCGTGCCCGTCGGTGTTGAAGGCCGGTACGAACAGCACTGCGATCTGTTCGAGCAGATCCGGCGTGGGCGATTGCGCTCCGGCCATGGCCGGCTCGCCCAGCAGCTCACGCAGCGCAATGAAGCCGGCATCCTTGCCATCGCTCTCGCCCGGATGGATTCCGCCCTGGAGCATGAGCAGCGGAATCGCCCGGCGACGCAGTTCCTGCGGTGTCAATGCGCCAGTTCGCGTCACCAGTAGCGCGCGCATCGGCCTGCTCTCGGCGGACTGACCATATACGAAGGAGCGCACTGCATCGGGCCAACGCGTGGCGAACGCTGCGCACAGCGCTTCCACCTCATCGATCCGGCCTGTTTGGCGAAAATCGGATTGCTCGGCAAGGGTCGACAGCATCGGATTCACATCTCCGTGACGCAGGGCTTCTCGCGCGGGTGCGCGATACCCCAGAATGATGCCATGGACGAGCCCGCATCCATGCTTCCCGGCCGCTGGCGGCGCCTGATTCGCCTCACATCGGCATGGCTGCTGTTGGCGCTGGGCATCGCGGCCGCCCAGGCAGCCGATGAGTCGAATCCCGCGCAAGCGCTGATCGATCGCGCCTGGGCCGGCGCACGCACCGATCCCGATGCCAGCAGCCGGGATGCCTACGCGGCGCTGCAAATTCTGGAGCGCCAGCCCGACGTCAACCTGGAAATCCGCGCGCGGTTGCTGTTGTGCGACCACCTGTCCGAGCGAGACCAAGCGGCGGCGGAGCAGCAGACCGTTCGGGCGCGAGAGTTGCTGCCGAAGGCGACGCGCCCGGGGCTCGAGGCTGGCATCTTGACGTGCGAAGGCACCATTCGCGAGACGGCCGGCGACAATACCAAGGCACGCGATCTATATGAGCGAGCGGTCGGCGTCGCGACGGAAACGTCCGACAAGGAAATGCTGGCCGGCGCCCTCTTCTCTCGCGGCTACCTGCTGGGTGTCCAAGGTCAATACGCCGCCGGCCTGACCGATCTGAAGCGCGCGCAGGCGATCTTCGAAGAGATCGATCTGCCGGACCACGCGCTGACCGCCCTCAATGCCATCGCCATCCTCTACAACCGGATGAGCGACTATGCGCAGGCCATACATATCTATGAGCGCGCGCTGAAGGCTCAGCGCGAAGCGGGCATGCGCCGCGAACAGGCGGTGACCCTGCACAACCTCGGGCGAGCGCACGAAAACCTGCTCGAATGGGATGCCTCGCAGAAGGCGTTCCAGGAGTCGCTCGAGATCAGCCAGGAATTGAAGTACGCGCGCGGCGAGGCTTATGCGTTACGTGGACTGGGCGCGGTCGCCAATGCCAAGGGCGATCCACAAGGCGCGCTGACGACACTGGAGCGCGCGAGCCAGCTGCAGCGGCAAACACCCGATGCGCGGCTGCACGCGCAGATCCAGCTGGCCCGCGGCATCGCGCTCCATCAAATGCGTCGCCTGCCGGCCAGTGTGGACGCTCTCGAAGAGGCGCTCGCGGTTTTTCGCAAGGCCGATTCGCTGACTGAGCTGCGCGCTACGTATGCGGAGCAGGCTTCCGTGCTGGCGGACATGGGCAACTGGCGCGATGCCTACGATCATCTGGCGAAGGCGAAGGAGACGGCCGAGCGGCAGTTCCGCAACCAGATCGATCAGCGCTTCACCACGCTCAAGGTCGAGTTCGATACGGCCAGCAAGGAGAAGGAGAACGTCCTGCTGCTGCGCGAGAACGAGGCCAATCAGAAGGCGCTCAAACAGGAGCGTCGCGCGCGCAGCCTGCAAGCGACCGTCATCGGGCTGATCGTCGTGCTCGCCGCACTACTCGCGACGCTTGCGATCTATCAGTGGCGGACCAAGCGACGCATGCACACGCTCGCCATGACGGACGAGCTGACTGGCGTACCGAATCGGCGCGCACTGCTGACGCGCCTCGCACCGCTGGTCGAAGCGCCGAGCGGTCGAACGCACGCGATGCTCATCACCGACATCGATCACTTCAAGAGCATCAACGACCAGCACGGTCATCCTGAGGGCGATGAGGCGCTGAAACTCGTCGCGGCGCGCCTGCGCGCAGAAGTTCGCGAACCGGCCTTCATCGGTCGCCTGGGCGGTGAGGAGTTCGCGGTCGTTGTGCCGGATTCGGACGCAGAAGCGGCACGACAGCTTGCGGAACGCTTCCGCGAGAGCGTGATGTCGATCGACACGCGCCGCTGGCTCGCGGATCGCCGCCTCACCGTGAGCATCGGAGTCACGGTATCGAGGGCTGCCGGCGATACTCCGAGCCACATGCTGCAACGTGCCGACGCTGCGCTATACGAAGCGAAGCGCTCCGGCCGTAACTGCGTCAAACAGCAGTTGCCAGCGCAGGAACCGAGTGCCGCCGAGACTCCGTCGAGCGCTCGACCCGGCATCGAGTACTCGCAGATCCCCGGCACCATTCGCTAGCGCACTCAACCGACGCGGGTACGCCACTCGTGTCTTTGCTCGCTCTTGATGGAGCCGGCGATGTCGCACATCAATCCGGTGACGACGTCGATCGCATCGTCGATCGCCATGATACCCGCCAGTGCACCGCGAACGTCGACGACTGGCACCCGGCGAATGCCCGCAAGCCTCATGGCCTGCAGCATGTCGCTGAGCTCGTCGCCATCGGTCGCGATGAGCGGTTGGCGTGTCATGACATCTTCGACCGTGACGGCATGCGGGTCTACGTCGCGCGCCATCACTCCAAGAACCAGGTCGCGATCGGTCAGCACGCCAACGGGCTTCTGCAACGCGTCGCCTTCCCGATACACGATCAGGAATCCGACGTGCTCCTCGCGCATCAACTTCGCCGCAGCTGCCGCCTCCGCGCTGGACGCAATCGCCACCACGGCTCTCTTGCAATAATCCCCGACCTTCATGCTACGCCCTCCGTCTTGACCGTCACTTGACCTCGATGGCTATGGCCCTCGGCGCCGCGGCCTGCGTCTTCGGAATGCGGACTTTCAGCACGCCGTCCTTCGTCTCGGCCCGAATGCCCTCGGCATCGATGTTGTCCGGCAGCGAGAAGCTGCGCGAAAACGTGCCATAGAAGCTCTCGATGCGAATCTCGTTCGCAGCCGTGTGCTCCTGCTCGTGACGGCGCTCGCCGGCGATGGTCATGACGCCGTCGTCGAGCGTGATGCTCACGTCCTCCTTCTTCACTTCCGGCAGCTCGGCCTTGATCAGATATTCCTTGTCGGTCTCGGTGATATCGGCGACCGGCGCCCATGCGCTGCCCTCGCCGGCGTTGCGGCGCACGGTGCGCGCAAGCAATGGCGAGTACTGGCGGAGCATTTCCTCCACTTCCCGGAAAGGCTCCCAACGTATGATGTTCATCGTCGTCTCCTCTGTCTTGAACACCAGTCCAGTGTTCATCATTCAGCTCGCAGCAGCCATGCGAGGATGGCCGTAACGCCTACGTAATTGCTGCGAGCCCTCGCAGCCGCCAAGTCATCCCGCCGCGTGGCCGAGGCTGCGCACGTTCTTCAGCCAGCCTTCGCGTTGCACGCGGGTCATGCTGCCGGCGCTGCCGATGATCGTGGAGCGCACGCGCCGGAAGCCAACGAATTTCAGAATGTTCCGTTGCAGGCTGCGCAGGCTGTGAGCGCGAAAGTACCAGCGATAGATGAGCGCCGGCATGCCCATCGTGACGACCACGCGCGCGCTCTTCCCGCCCATCATCTTCACCGGCCACCGGCCGATCTTGCTGCTGCTGAAGGCAAAGCCCGGTCGCAGCGTTTGTTCGAGCAGCGCCTTGAGCATTGCGGGCATCGAGCCGAGCCAGAGCGGATAGAAGATGACGACGTGAGTCGCCCATGTCATCAAGTGCTGGCACTGGCGGACGGCTTCGACAGGCTCGCCCTTTTCATAGTCCGCCTGCGAGCGCAGCAACGGAAAAGTCAGATCGGCAAGCCGCACGACTCTGACTTCGTGGTGCGCGTCTTCAGCCCCCTGCCGGTAGGCATCCACCAGCGCGTGGACCAGCCGATCGACGCACGGATCCGGATGTCCATCGATGACGAGAATGTTGCGGTTCATGTCGCCTCGGGTCGATCCCGTATCAGGAGCACCGGCACGGGGGACAGCCGCAGGACGAGCTCGGCATCGCTTCCCATGGCCAGCCGCTTGAGACCGCGCCGGCCATGCGTCCCCATGACGATGAGATCGGCCGACCACTCCTTTGCTTGCTTCACGATCTCATCGGCCACGCGCCCGCCGAGCGTCTCGACCAAGCGCGGCTCGCTCGACACTTCGGCACGGCGGACGATCGTCGCGGCCTGCTCGAGCACCTTGACGCCCGACTCGCGCAGCGACTCGATGATCGAGTCGTAGTAAACGGAAGGGACGGCGTCAGCAGTCATGAGCAGCTCGTTGACGACGTGCACGAGCAGCAGTCGACCGCCCGTCCCCGTCGCAACCTTGACTGCCTCATCCAGACCGCGCAGCGAAGTCGGACTGCCGTCCACGGCAACGAGAATTTTCTTGTACATGGGTGACCTCCGTCAGTTCGCTTGGATGCTGCGCAGGTAGTCCACCAGGCGGCTGATCATGGAATCGACTTGCGCACGCTCCGCGTTGTCATCGGCCGCAGAGCTGTCGTAGAGCTGCCAGCCCCAGACCGGCATGTCCCGTGCACCGTGCGCGCGCCGGTCCCAGCGTCCGTCGATCGCCCGTCGGACGTCTTCGGTATTGAACTCGCCGCCGTCGCGCTGCGCGATTCGCGTCAGGTCCGGGACGCCGATCTTGATCAGCGACGAGACCGGCCCGTCGCCGTGTCCACTGGCGCCATGACAGCTCGAACACAACTGCACGTACATATCCATCCCGGACAGCTCTTTGTTACTGCTCGGAGCACCAGTGCTCGCGCACGCGCTCACGAGCAGGAAAGCGACGCTCGGGATGATTGCGTATCTCATGCGCGGAGCCTGACAGGGTCAGGCGTTCCGCACAGCCGTGAAGGCCCACGGTCGGCTACGTGGTAGGCACAGTATCCGGCATCGTCTGACCTGCAAGCGTGCTCAACGCATGCGGCAGATCTCTGCAGAAGTTCTCGCGGCCCAGCAAGTCGAGCAGTCCCGCCTTGTCCAGCTTGGCCGTGACGCGCTCGTTGGCGCCGGTGATCATGACGCGCACCTTGCGACGCTGGAGGTCCCGCACGACCTCCTCGAGGGTCTGCAATCCCGTGATGTCCATGAATGGCACCCAGCGTAGTCTCAGGATCACCACTTCCGGATCCGTGTGCGTGCTGGCAAGAGCGCGCTCGAAGTTCTCCACCGCGCCGAAGAAGAACGGTCCCTCGACGCGATAGACGAGCACGCCTCGCGGGAACTTCAAGCCGCGATGCCCAAACTCCTCCTGCAACTGGTCTGCCGTCTGCTCCTGCACTTCGACACTACTGGCCATGCGGCGCAGAAAGTGCAGAGTCGCCAGAATCACGCCGATGTTCACTGCCACGACCAAGTCCACGAACACCGTAAGCGCGAACGTCACGAGCAGAATGACCACGTCTGCCGGCGGCGCGCGGCGAACCATGCGGACGAAATGCCGCGCCTCGCTCATGTTCCAGGCTACAACGAACAGGATCGCGGCCAGGGCGGCCAGCGGCACGTGCACGGCAAGCGGCGCCAGGAACAGGATGATGAGCACGAGCGTAACCGCGTGAACAATGCCGGCGAGTGGGCTCGTGCCGCCATTGCGCACGTTCGTCGCCGTCCTCGCGATGGCGCCGGTCGCGGCGAAGCCACCGAACAAGGGCGCTGCGATATTCGCGATGCCCTGACCGATCAGCTCCTGATTCGAGTCATGGCGCGTACCGGCCATCCCATCGGCGACGACAGCCGACAGCAGTGACTCGATCGCGCCGAGCATTGCAATCGCGAACGCGGGACCGATGAGCTCGATGACGCGCGAGACCGTTACAGCAGGGATCTGCAGCGACGGCAACCCTGAAGGAATGCCGCCGAACGAGCTGCCAATGGTAGCAACGCCCGGAAAATGCATCGTTGCCTGGATGAGCGTCGCGACCAGAAGACCCATCAGCGGACCTGGCACTCGCTTCAGCAGCGGCAGCCGCGGCGTGACGACCACCAGGATCAGCGCCAACGAGGCGAGCGCCGTGGTGGCGACGTTGAACTGCGGGAAGACCTGCAGCGAGTGCCACAGCTTCTCATGGAAGTGCTGACCGGGCACCGCTGGCAGCCCGAAGAAATACTGCCATTGTCCGGTCCAGATGATGACAGCGATGCCGGCAGTGAACCCGGCGATCACCGGATCGGGAATGAATTTGATGATCGCACCGAGGCGCGCGACTCCGAGCAGCAGCAGGATCACGCCGGCCAGCAGAGTAGCGATCTGCAGACCGTCGATGCCGTACTGAGCAGTGATGCTGGAGAGGATGACGACAAAGGCGCCGGTGGGACCTGCTATCTGCAGCCGGCTACCGCCGAACAGCGAAACGACGACACTGGCGACGATCGCCGTGTAGAGACCCTGCTCGGGCTTCGCACCCGAAGCGATCGCAAAAGCCATCGCGAGCGGCAGAGCTACCACACCGACGACGACGCCGGCGATGATGTTACGCAGCCAATGTGAACGGTTCAGGAGACCGGCACGACGTGCCTCGAGCAACGCAATCATCCAGCAACCCAACGTGCGAACGTAACAGCGACCCCGAACAGGTAGATCGACCCGAAGATGAGCTTATTGTATCGGGCCAGCCATTGCGGGAGATAGATATCGAAGTTGTCGCGACGATCCGTCGTGTATCGAGCGGCGACCGCTGTGAGCGGGCAGTGCCCGCCATTCACGATCAGCACGAGCACTTCGCCCAGCACGACCAGGATCAGCGCAGCCGCCGGTCGATCGTGACCGAGCCACGCCAGCGCTGGAACGGCGATGATGCAGGCAGCAAACACCGCCCAGATGATCGTGTGCGCCACTTTCACCCGCTGCAGTGACCTGGCGTCAGCTGTCATGCATTCGCCAGCTGGACCGCGGGCAGAGGGTCACGCGGACACGCCGCGGCCAGGCCGGGCTGCGTTTCGATTTGCAGGTGCGCGATACGCTCGAACAGTCTTCGCTTGTCGAGATCCGGCCACCAGTCATAAAGGAAGATCTCGACCGGCTTCCACATCGCCACCCAGCCGAGGATGAGCAGGCCCTCGGACGCAATCGCATCGCCCGGCTGGACCGTCGCCATCAGCAGCTCGCGCACCGACAGGCAGGTGGCGAGGAATGCCAGCCCGATCAGCAGGCTGATTACACCTCGGACGAAGAGCAGGCGCAGTTGTTCGCGCGCATGACGGGTGCGACCCGCGAAGTAGTTGCGTATCGCCGTCACCATTCCGCACGCCTCATCGTCAGTCGTTCCCAGCGGCAGGTGCAACACCAGCCGGCTCGGCTGCGAGCCAATTTCACGCACGGCGCTGACGATGTATTCCTCCGCGGCAGGGTCGAGATCCTTCTCGTGAAACGGCGCGGGATCGAGAGTATTGAACAGCTGCTTCAATTCGCGCAGCGTGATTTCGATCAGGCAGACGCTGCCGTCACGCCTATACACCTCGAGCCGCTGGCGGCGTGAGCGGTGCATACGATCTTGTCGCCTAAAACGGCAGCGCAGACGCGAAGTCCGGCGGCTTGACGATGAGCGCATCGCACGGCAGCCGCTCCAGCACGTCCTCTGCCGTGCTGCCGATGAAGATGCGCTTGAGCCCGCTGCGCGAGATCGCTCCCATCGCGACTATGTCGGCGCGTAGCTCTGCGGCAGCACGCGGCAGGACTGCTGCCGGTCCGCCAACCTCCAAGTGCACGTTACCCGGTTCGACTCGGTACTCGGAGACGAGGTCTTGCAGCATCGCCCGCCTCTGCTGCGCCTCACGCGCGAGGTCTTCGGCCGGCACGGTGATCGCCATCGGCGGGCTACCGGCCGCTGCTGCCGCGACGATCGCAACGGGCAAATAAACGTGCAGCAGGTGCAGCTCGCCGGCCAGCCTCTTTGCCAGGAGCGCAGCGTGATCGACGATGCGATTGTCGAGCACAGCCGGCTTATCGTTCGTGTGTCCCGGATCGACCGCCGCGCAGACCTTCGGCGTGCTCGCCCAAGGATAGGTCTTGGTCAGCAGCAGTGGTACCGGGCAAGCACGGATGAGCTCCCAATCCGTGTTGGTCAGCAGAGTGCGCTTGAACAGCGAATGATGATGCGTGTCCTTCACGATGAGGTCGGCCGTCGTGCGACGTGCACGATCGATCAACGCCGCATGCAACGGATCGGCGCATTCCACCTCCGTCGTGACGTCGAGTCCGCGCGCCCGGATCGGCCTGGCGAGATCTTCGAGAGACGCCTTGAGGCTCACCAGGAACGGCTGGTCCGCCGGCTTGCCGGCATGCGCAGCCAAGCGCACTTCACGCGACGCCTTGGTATCGCAGACGAATAGCTCCAGGCGCGCGCCCAGCTGCTGCGCGAGCAGCGCTGCCTTGTCGACTGCCGGGTGCTTCTCTGCCGTCGGATCGACGATGACGAGGATGTTGTTGATCGCATTCATGGGCAAGCCCTCTCAATCGCGCACCTTGCCGTCGTCACGCAGCTTCGCTCGATCGCGAACGGGCTCTCGCAGCCGCGAGAGGTAGTCAGCGACGGCAGTCATTTCCTCAGTGTCGAGACTGTCGATGAAGCGCACCAGGTCCGCATCGACGTTGAGTCGATGGGACGCCGCCAGGGCGCGCATCTCGCGCACGAGATACGAATAATGCTGATCGCGCAGCGACGGCACGAAGCCGTCGTCGTCGCCGCGCGCGTCCTCTTCGTGGCACGAAGCGCACTGCTCTTGAAAGACTGCTTCGCCGAGCTCTACGCCCGCGCCGTCGGCCGTTTCCGGAGCGCCCAAGGCTGGCAGGTGACTCAGGTAGGCAGCAACGTCGGCCATCGACTGCGGCTCGTTCAGCGGCGACCTGCCGACGACCGCGTGCATCTCCTCACCCTCACGCTCCAGTTCGGTGAAATCCGCAAGCTGCTTGATCAGATAGGCCTCGCGCTGCGCGGCCAAAGCCGGAATCAGTTTGCGCGGATCGCCGATCGCGCCTTGACCGTGACAGCGGGCGCAGTTCTGCAGGTACAGCGCGGCGCCGTGCGAGGCATTCGGATCCAGCTGCAAAGCCGCACGCACGAGCTGATCGACGCGGGTCGGTGAAGCGAAGGCGCTCGTGCCGCAGAGTAGCGCCGCAGCGGCCATTGCAACTCGTGCCGATCGATGGAGATTGCCCATGGGCACAGTCTCCGTAAGGTGCCGGCGAGCATGTATGGGGGGATCCGCGTAAAGCTGCCGCGTAATCCCGGAGTCTGCGATCGCCTAGGCCACCCCGCGATTCACGTTCCGCGATGCCGCGCTCAGCTCGGCGATTGCGTCGACCAGCGCCGTGGTGTCCACCGGCTTGCTGAGGAAGTGACACGCCACGACCGGCGATTTGATCGAGCGCAACACGGAGGGCAGATCGCCGCTCAGCACGATGCCCGGAACATCGTAGCCCACGCGTTCGCGCAGGCGCAGGAGCAGGTCGAGGCCCGTATT
>DATNFA010000083.1:0-16184 GCA_035606615.1 Steroidobacteraceae bacterium | reverse complement strand
GTTGCACGGCGTTACAGGACCGCCCCTGCAACGCCGAGAACTTTGACCGCATGCGCTATCTCGCGCTGTGCTGCGATTACGACGGCACCATCGCTCATCACGGCCGCGTCGACGAGCCCACGCTCGCTGCGCTCAAACGCCTGCGCGAGTCGGGACGCCAGCTGGTGCTCGTCACCGGCCGCGAGCTCGACGATCTGCAGAAGGTCTTCCCGCACCTCGACTTGTTCGCCCGGGTCGTCGCGGAGAATGGCGCGCTGCTGTATCGGCCCGAGACTCGCGAAGAGCAGCCGCTGGATGAAGCGCCGCCACAAAGCTTCGTCGACAAGCTGATCGAGCGCGGCGTCGGCCCCATGTCCGTCGGACGCGTGATCGTCGCGACCTGGGAGCCGCACGAGAAGACCGTGCTCGAAACCATTCGCGACTGCGGGCTCGAGCTGCAGGTCATCTTCAACAAGGGCGCGGTGATGGTGCTGCCCGCGGGCGTCAACAAGGCGACCGGCCTGCGTGCCGCGCTCGCCGAGCTGAACCTCTCGCCGCACAACGCAGTCGCTGTCGGCGACGCCGAGAACGATCACGCGTTCTTCAGCATCTGCGAGTGCGCAGTCGCAGTCGCGAACGCGCTGCCGGCCGTCAAGGAGAAAGCGGATATCGTCACGTTCGGCGATCACGGCGCCGGCGTCACCGAGCTCATCGAGGAAATGCTCGCCGACGATCTCGCGAGCCGCGACAGCGGGCCGCTGGCACGCCACAACATCCGGCTCGGCAAAAGCGTCGAGGGCAAGCCGATCGGACTCTCGCCGTTCCGCGTCAGCGCGCTCGCCGTCGGCTCCTCGGGCAGCGGCAAGTCCACGGTCGTCGCGGGCCTCGTCGAGCGGCTGCGCGCCGCGCACTACAACTTCTGCATCATCGATCCCGAAGGCGACTACGACAGCGTCGAGTCTGCCGTCGTGCTCGGCAATCCCGAGCACGCGCCGACGATCGATGAGTGCCTGCAGCTGCTGAACAGGCCGGATCAGAACGCCGTCATCAACCTGCTCGGCGTGAAGCTCGAAGATCGCCCGTTGTTCTTCCTGTCGCTGTTCGCGCGCATTCGCGAGCTGCGTGCACGCACCGGCCGGCCGCATTGGCTGATCGTGGATGAAGCGCATCACGCGATCCCCGCGAACTGGCGGCCGACCGATCAGAACCTGCCGGAGCGGCTCGAAGGCGTCGTGATGGTCAGCGTGCGGCCGAACCTGATCGCGCCTGCGGTGTTGCGTGCGCTCGAGACGCTCATCGTGCTCGGCGACAAGCCGCGCGAAATGCTGCGCGAATTCATCGATGCGAATCGCGCAACTGCAGTGGCAGACGTGCCGGACGCACTCGAAGCCGGTACGGCGGTGCTTTGGAACAAGACCGGGAACGGCGCACCGACGGTGGTGCACGTGGAGCCGAGCCGCACCGAGCGACGCCGCCATCTGCGCAAATATGCGGAAGGCGAGCTGCCGGAGGATCGCAGCTTCTATTTCCGCGGGCCCGCAGGAAAGCTCAACCTGCGCGCGCAGAACCTGATCCAGTTCATGAACCTGGGCGACGGCGTCGACGACGAGACCTGGCTGTTTCACCTGCAGCGCGGCGAGATGTCGCGCTGGCTGCGGGAGGGAATCAAGGACGAGCCGCTGGCCGCACAGGCCGCCGCGATCGAGCGCAATCGGCAGCTCGATGCCGGCGCTTCGCGCCGCAAGCTGCGGGAGCTGATCGAGGCGACGTATACGTTGCCGGCGCAGTAGGTCGCTCGTGTAGCATCTGCGCATGTTCTTTGACGGGTTTCGCAGGTTCCGAATCGCGACGGCCGGCGCCGAGATCAACGGGGTTGTCGGCGGCAGCGGGCCGCCCGTGCTCCTGCTGCAAGGCTGGCCGCAGACGCATCTCGAATGGCGGCACGTCGCTCCGCTCCTGGCGCAGCGCTTTACCGTCGTCGCGACGGATCTGCGCGGTTATGGCGACAGCAGCAAGCCGCCCGGCGGCGAGAGCCATGCAGGCTACTCCAAGCGTGCAATGGCGCAAGACCAGGTCGAAGTGATGCGCCAGCTCGGGTTCGAGCGCTTCGCCGTGGTCGGGCACGACCGCGGCGGCCGCGTCGCCTGCCGCATGGCGCTCGACCATGCGCAAGCCGTCACGCGACTGGCGCTGCTCGATATCGTGCCGACGCGTACGGTCTACACGCAGGTCAGCAAGAATCTCGCGACCTGGTATTTCCACTGGTTCTTCCTGATCCAGCCCGAGCCGCTGCCGGAGATGCTGCTCGGCGGCCAGGCCGAGCCGTTCCTGCGCAACTTCGCCTTCAGCGGGCTGATCCCCACTGCGATCGAGGAGCCGGTGTTCGCGGAATACCTGCGTTGCTTTGCAAATCCGCAAACGCTGCACGCGATGTGCGAGGACTATCGCGCCGGCGCGAGCATCGACCTGCAGCACGACGAAGCAGATCTCGGCACGCAGCTGGCCTGCCCGACGCTGGTGTTGTGGGGCGTGCACGGCGCGATGCATCGCCTGTTCGACGTCCTGGAAACGTGGCGGCCGCGTGCGCCGGGAGCCCAGGGCAAGGCGCTGCCGGCGGGTCATTGGTTGCCGGAAGAATGTCCACAAGAGCTGACGGCGGCTCTGGTGGAATTCCTCGCTTAGAATTGTCGCCTTGTCGATCTACAAGGGACCTGCAATGCGATCGCCCAAATTTCTTGCCGCCGCGCTCGTGCTGGCGGCCACCGCTGCTTCGGGAAAATCCGTGAACGATTCGAACGCTCAGCTCGCGCCCGACAATCCGTTCGCGCGCGAGAGCACCCTGGCCTATCGCTTGCCGCCGTTCGACAAGATCAAGGACGAGCACTTCAAGCCAGCGCTCGACGCCGGCATGGCCGCGCAGCGCAAGGAGATCGACGCGATCGCGAAGAATCCCGCGGCGCCGACCTTCGAGAACACGATCGTCGCGATGGAGCGCTCGGGCGAGCTGTTGACGCGCGCCACCTCGGTGTTCGGCAACTTGACGGCGTCGAACACCAATCCGCAGCTCGAAGCGCTGCAGACGGAGATGTCGCCGAAGCTCTCCGCGCATAGCGACGCGATCTATCTCGACCCCGCGTTGTACACACGCGTGCGCACGCTGTACGAGCAGCGCGCATCGTTGAAGCTCGATCCGGAGTCGCTGCGTCTGTTGGAGCGCACTAATACGAATTTCGTGCGTGCCGGCGCGCGCCTGTCCGACGCCGACAAGACGCGGCTCAAGCAGCTGAACGAGGAAATCTCGAAGCTCACGACCGAGTTCCGGCAAACGGTGCTGAAGGGCGTGAACGCCGCCGCAGTCGTCGTCGACAACCGTGCCGAGCTGGACGGCATGACGGACGAGCAGATCGCAGTCGCAGCCGAGGCTGCGAAAGAGCGCAAGCTCGAAGGCAAGTGGGTGATCGCGCTGCTCAACACGACGACGCAGCCGTCGCTCACGCAACTGAAGAATCGCGCGCTGCGCGAGCGCATCTATCGCGCCTCGTCCGACCGCGGCTGGGGCGGAGAATTCGACACCACGAGCGAGATCGCGCAGATCGTCAAGCTGCGAGCCGAGCGTGCAGCGCTGCTCGGCTACAACAGTCATGCCGCGTACGTGCTCGAAGACGAAACTGCGCTCAATCCCGGCGCAGTGAACTCCATGCTGAGCCAGCTCGCGCCGCCTGCCATCGCGAATGCGAAGCGCGAGGCTGCCGACATCCAGGCGCTGATCGACACGCAAGCCAAAGCGAACGGCACTGCGTCCTTCAAGCTGGAGCCGTGGGATTGGGACTTCTACGCCGAGCAGGTGCGCAAGGCGCGCTACTCCTACGACGAATCCGAAGTGCGGCCGTACTTCGAGATGAATCGCGTGCTGGTGGATGGCGTGCTGTTCGCCGCGCACGAGCTCTACGGTTTGAGCTTCAAAGAGCGCAAGGATCTGCCGAAGTACCAGGAAGACGTGCGCGTGTTCGAAGTGTTCGATACCGACGGCTCGCCGCACGGCCTGTTCCTGGTGGACTGGTACGCACGCAGCAACAAGCGCGGCGGCGCGTGGATGAACAGCTTCGTCGAGCAGGCGCGGTTGCTGGGAACGAACCCGGTCGTCGTCAACAACCTCAACATTCCGAAGCCGCCGGCGGGGCAGCCCACGCTGCTCACGTCCGATGAGGTGAACACCGCGTTCCACGAATTCGGTCACGCACTCCACGGCCTGTTCTCGAACGTTCAATATCCGCAGTTCTCAGGCACCAACGTGCCGCGCGACTTCGTCGAGTATCCGTCGCAGTACAACGAAATGTGGATGACGGATCCGCGCGTGCTCGCGAATTACGCGCGTCACTATCAGAGCGGCGCGCCGATGCCGAAGCAGCTGATGGACAAAGTGCTCGCGGCGCGCAAGTTCAACCAGGGCTATGCCACCACGGAATATCTGTCCGCGGCGATTCTCGACCAGGCCTGGCATCAGCTGCCCGCAGGCAAAACGCCGGCACCGGCCGACGTGGCGAAGTTCGAGAGCGATGCGCTCAAAGCCGCGGGCATCGACTTCGCGCCGGTCCCGCCGCGCTATCGCTCGACGTATTTCTCGCACGTGTTCGCGAGCCCGATCGGCTATTCCGCGGGTTACTACGCCTACATCTGGAGCGAAGTGCTCGCGCGGGACACCGAGCACTGGTTCGACACCCACGGCGGTCTGAAGCGCGAGAACGGCGATCTGCTGCGGCAAAAAGTGCTGTCGCGCGGCTTCAGCGTCGATGCGCTGACGATGTTCCGGGACTTCTACGGCAAGGGTCCCGAGATCGGCCCGCTGCTGGAAGCACGCGGCCTGACCAGCGGCGCTGGGACGTCCACTGGGACCTCCGGGCGCTGATTCGGTATGCTTGCCGCCCCTTCTTCACCCCTGCAAGGAATCGCCATGCGTTCGTTACCCGCCCTGACATTGGTCATCGCACTTTGTGCCGCTGCCACGATGGCACGCGCGGCCGAGCCGCAAACGGACGAACAGAAGGCGCTGTACGCGCTCGGCGTTGCGATGTCGCAGAACCTGACCTCGTTCAGCCTCAGCGACGCGGAGCTGGAGTTCGTGAAGGCCGGCCTCGCGGATGGCGCGAAGGGCAAGACGCCGGCGAATTACGACCCGCAGCCGTATTTCGCGAAGCTGACGGAGATGCAGAAGACGCGGTCTGCGGCCGCGGGCAAAGTGGTGCTCGACAAGGCCGCTGCGGAGAAAGGCGCGAAGCGCACTGCATCGGGTCTCGTCATCACGACGATCAAGGAAGGCACCGGTGCCTCGCCCAAAGCGACCGACACGGTCAAGGTGCACTATCACGGCACGCTGCCGAACGGGAAGGTGTTCGACAGCTCGCGCACGCGCGGCGAGCCGGCAGAGTTCCAGCTCGATGGCGTAATCAAGTGCTGGACTGAAGGCGTGCAGACGATGAAGGTCGGCGGCAAGAGCAAGCTCACCTGCCCGGCCGATACCGCTTATGGCGACCGTCCGCCGCCGGGCAGCGGGATCCCGGCGAACTCGCCGCTGATCTTCGAGGTCGAGTTGCTCGACATTCCGAAGCCGGTTGCACCGGACAAGAAGGGTTGATCCATGAAGCGATTGCGCATTCTCGCTGCTGCGTTATGCGTGTTGGCCGCACCTGCGTACGCGCAGGTGCAAGGCCAGGACTATGAGCTGCTGACGCCGCCGCAGCCGACGTCGAGCGCGGACAGGGTGGAAGTCATCGAGTTCTTCTCGTACGGCTGTCCGCATTGCGCTGCGATGGCGCCGCAGATCGAGAAGTGGGCCGCTCAGCTGCCTGCGAACACGACGTTCGTCCGGGTTCCGGTGTCGTTCGGCAGGCGCGAGTGGGGTCAATTGAGCCGCGCGTACTACGCGCTCGAAGCCACCGGCGATCTCGCGCGCCTCGACGATGCGGTGTTCGCGGGAATTCACCAGGAGCACAAGCCGCTGTTCAGCGAGGAGTCGCTGGCGGCGTGGGCGGCGGAGCACGGCGTCGAGGCGGCCAAGTTCCGCGCCGCGTTCGAGTCGCCCGGCGTGTCGGCGAAGGCGATGCGCGCCGAGCAGCTATCGCGCGATTTCAAGGTCAACAGCGTGCCGTACGTGATCGTCGACGGAAAATACATCGTGAAGGGCAAGAATCACGAGGACACGCTGAAGATCGCGCGGCAGCTCGTCGATAAAGCGGCGGCGGAGAAGAAAGTAGCGAAGCGGTGAAGAGTCGGGCTAAAGCCCGACCTACAGCGTGCTACCCGCGCGCGTAGGTTACTCCGCCGTCGACAATCAGTGTCGACCCCACCACGTAGTCTCCAGCCCGCGAGGCGAGGAAGATCGCCGCGCCGGCCATGTCCTCGTCGGTGCCGATGCGCTTCAGCGGAATCCGCTTCGCAACCTCATCCGCGTGGTCGCGCGCCATGGTGTTCATGTCCGACGCGAATGCGCCCGGTGCGATCGCCGAGACGACGATGTTGTCCGCCGCGAGCCGCAGCGCCATGCGCCTCGTCAAATGAATCAGTCCCGACTTGCTCGCAGCGTACGAATACGTCTCCTGCGGATTCACCGACACGCCGTCGATCGACGCGATGTTGATCACCTTCGCCGCCCGCTCCGGGCGCGCGGCGGCCCGCAACGAGGCGTGCAGCGCCTGCGTGAGAAAGAACGGCGCCTTCAGGTTCAGATCGACGACCTTGTCCCAGCCCTTCTCCGGAAAGGCGTCGAACTCGGCGAGCCACGCGGCGCCGGCATTGTTCACGAGGATGTCGAGCTTCGACTCGTGACGCCCGTAGGCGGCAGCGAGCGCGGCAACGCCTTCATTGGTCGACACGTCGACCGGCAAAGCGACGCACTTGCCGCCGCCTTGCGACAGCTCCGCGGCTGTCTGCTCGCAGGCATCCGCCTTGCGCGAAGAGATGTAGACGCGCGCACCCTGCGCGATGAAGCCTTTCGCGATCATTTTGCCGATGCCGCGCGAGCCGCCGGTGACGAGGGCGACGCGGCCCTCGAGCGAGAACAGGTCTTTCATTTTCTGGTTTCCTGATTCAGTCGATTCCATCGCGCAGCAGAGCATCCGGCGGCGCGCCGCGCGCCTGGCCGCTGCTCGACCAGGCCAGCACTTGCGCGTAACACCCGTCAGCGCGCAGCTCCAACGCCAGCCGCTGCTGCGCAAATGTTCCGCCCGGCTCGTGCAGCGCCTGGAGAACGCCGGGTGCCGTGATTTCACAGGCGAGATAGCGTATCTGCCGCCGCGCATGTCCGGCGTCACGAATCGTGAAGATCGGCGCGACCAGCGGCCCGTCATTCCCCAGCCGCAGCGGCACGGGCCTGTCGTTCGCCGCGGTCATCAGGATGCCGGCCGGCTCGTAGCTCCAGCCCTGCGAAACCAACGCATTGGTGAAGCACGCTGTCTCGCTCTGCTCGCACGACGCGAACAGCACAGCCACCACGCGACCGCAACCGTTGTCGAGCATCCAGCGCGCGGAATCGTCGGAGCGTGCCGCAGTAACACAGTCGGTCGCTGGCCATTCGGCGACGACTGCAGCCGGGATGATGCCGGCCGGTCCGGGATGCTGGGCGGCGAACATCGAGCGAGCCAGCATCGAGAGCATGTCGTCGTCATGCGGATTCAGAGCCAGATACTCGCGTGCAAGGTCGACTGCCTGCTTGTATTCGCTCTGCTCCAGATGACCTGCGGCAGAGGCCAGCATTTCTGCCTTGCGCGCGCTCATCCGCTGCCGCTCGGCGATCCTGGCGGGATCCTCGCGCCCAGCGGGTTCTGCCGCCGCTAGCGGTTGTTGTTTCGCTGGCCAGGCATCCGAGCTGAGGGCTGCTCCGGATGCGGATGCGGAATCGAACGGCGATGAAAATTCCTGTCCCGGCACCCAGTGTTGCCAGCCCGACGCTGCGCCGACGATGACAAAGGCGACTGCGGAGATCAGCAGCACGGCCCCTGCGCCGCCCACCGCGAGCGCAGCCGTCGAGACGCGGGCCCTTTTTGCCAACCACTGGCTGAACAGCCAGCTCGCCAGCGAGGCGGCGAGCGTCAGCAGCGTGATGATGAGTACTGCAATGGCCATGAAGGATGCAGATCCGAGCGCCGCTGCCAGCGTGCGCGTCGGAGCCCGTGCCGTCAATTCCGCTACGCGCCGGGTTGCCGAGTACCGCTGGGCGAAAAAAGGGTTTTTCAACGGCGCGCGAGTGCTTCACAATTCGCGCAATGACTTCGCGTGACAGCAAACCGGGCGCTTCGGCAGCGCGCGGCGCCACGGCCGGACCAGTGTACGAGCAGCCGCTCAACGAGCGGATGCGAACTTTCCTGCGCCTGGACTTTCTCTACCAGCAGGCGCTCTTCCATGAAGAGCGCGAAGACGCGTGGTCGACGCGCGCGGCCGTCGGCTCGTTGCTGGAAATTCTTGCAATTACCGCGCGCGGCGACGTCCGCAGCGAAGTGCTCAAGGAGCTCGAGCGGCAGATGAGCGTGATGGCCGACTACCAGGCGAAGCCCGGCGTCGACACCGGCCGGCTGCGCGCAGTGCTGTCGAACCTCGAGCGACTGCGCACGGAGCTGAACGCCGCGGGCGCGCTGTTCATGCAGAAGCTGCGCGATTCGGAGTTCCTCAACGCCATCAAACATCGCAGCACGATTCCCGGCGGCACCTGCGAGTTCGACCTGCCCGACTATCGCCACTGGCTGGACCAGCCGTTCTCGGTGCGCTCGGGCAACTATGGCGAATGGATGGTGACGATCCGGCCGCTGTGCGACGCCGTCATCGAATTGTTGTGGCTGACGCGCGAGTCCGGCCGCCCGCGACCGGAGACGGCAGTCGGCGGCAACTTCCAGCTCGCATTCGAGCGCGACAATCCCAGCCAGCTGCTGCGTATCGGGCTGCCCGCGGGCACGGACCTGTTCCCCGAGGTGAGCGGCGGCCAGCATCGCTGCAGCATCCGCTTCCTGCGCTGGACGGATCCAGGCGCGCGCCCCGCGCAGGCGCCAGAAGACGTGAAATTCCAACTCACCGTCTGCACGTGAGCACGACCGTTCAATGTCCGACCTGCGACCGGGTCGTGCAGTGGAACGCCAGCTCGCCGTGGCGGCCATTCTGCAGCGAGCGCTGCAAGCTGATCGATCTCGGCGCGTGGGCGTCGGAGCAGCACGCGATCCCGGGGAATGAGATCGAGGCGGAAGACAAGCCGAAGACAGAGGATGAAGAGTCGGGCTGAAGCCCGACCTGCAGGTCCCCAATCACAGGCTATCAGCCAGCCGCGCTCCGCTCTCCATGTGCAGCGTCTTCACCAGGAACGCCCACTGGTCGGCGTAGTCCTCGATCTGCATCCACACGGGCTTGCCGGCGCCATGACCGGCGCGCGTCTCGACTCGCAGCAGCACCGGATTCGAACAACCCTGCGCTTGCTGTAGTTGCGCGGCGAACTTGTAGCTGTGCCAGGGCACGACACGGTCGTCGCGATCCGCCGTGGTGACGAGCGTCGGCGGATAGCACGTTCCCGAACGGACGTTGTGCAGGGGTGAGTACGCGTACAGCGCGTGGAACTCCGCCTCGTTCTCGCTCAATCCGTAATCGCTGGACCACTGCCGCGCGTTGGAGCTGGGCATGTGATAGCGGAGCATGTCGAGCACACCGACGGCCGGCAGCGCGGCACCGAACAGGTCGGGACGCTGCGTGAGCACTGCGCCGACGAGCAGGCCGCCATTGCTGCGGCCGCGGATCGCGAGCTTCGACGGCGACGTGTACTTCTCGTCGATCAGCCACTGCGCGGCTGCGATGAAATCGTCGAACACATTCTGCTTCTGCAGCTTCGTGCCGGCGCGGTGCCAGGCCTCGCCGTACTCGGAGCCGCCGCGCAGATTGGCGACAGCGAAAGCGCCGCCCATCTCCAGCCACACCAAGACGGGTACGCTGAAGTCCGGCTGCTGCGCGGCATTGAAGCCGCCGTAGCCGTACAGCATCACCGGCGTCTGCCCGTTCTTGACGAGGCCGCGCTTGCTCGTGATGAACATCGGCACGCGAGTGCCGTCCTTGCTGCGATAGAAGACCTGTTCAGTGACGAACGTGTTTCGGTCGAACGCGACCTGTGGCGCGCGGAAGACGCTGACCTCGCCGCTTGCGACGTCCAGGCGCGAGATCGAAGCCGGCGTCAAGTAATCGGTGTAGGAGAAGAACGTCTCGCCGTCCTTCACGTCGCCGAAGAACCCACCGGCGCGGCCGAATCCCGGCAGCTGCACGTCGTAGAGCGGCTTGCCGTTCAGGTCCATCGCACGCACGACGGAATGCGCATCCTGCAGGTATTGCGCGAAGAAGCGCCCGCCGACGATCGTGGCCTCGACCATGGCGTATTGATTCGCCGGGATCACGGCGCGCCAGTTCTGGCGAGCGGCCGACGTCGCCGGGACCGAAATGACCTGATAGTTCGGCGCCTCTGCGCTGGTGCGCACGTAGAACGTGTCGTCGATCTCCGCGACGAAGTCATAGTTCGCCTCGAACGTGTCGAACAATCGCACGACCTCGCTGGACGGCGCGCCGTCCGATCCGAGCGTGCGATAGTAGATGCCGCTCGACTGCGAGCCGTCGCTCAACGAGATGACCAGGTAGCGGAAGTCGTCCGAGATCTGCACGAACGGATTGCGCGTCGGATGGTCGACGACCTTGAACACGCGCTCGTCGGCTTCCTGCGCGGTGCCCAGCTTGTGCCAATAGACCTCGCGCTGCTTGCTGTCGTCGCCCGAGCCGTCGGCGCGCAACGGATAGCGCGCGTAATAGACCGTGCGCGAATCGGCAGTCCAGTTGACCAGCGCGAACTTCATGAAGCGCAGCACGTCCGGCAGATCGGCGCCGGTCGCGACGTCGCGGAAACGCCAGGTCCGCCAATCGGTGCCGCCGTCCGACAAGCTGTATGCGAGCAGCTTGCCGTCGGGGCTCGGCACGATCTCGGCGAGTGCGATCGTCGCGTCCTTGCTGAGCGTATTCGGATCGAGCAGCACGCGCGGCGGACCGCGCAAGGTGTCCGCTACATACAGCACGCTCTGGTTTTGCAAGCCGTCGTTGCGCGAATAGAAGTAACGACCGCCCCGCTGCAGCGGCAGGTCGTAGCGCTCGTAGTTCCACAACTCCGTCAATCGCTTCTTGATCGCCTCGCGCGCCGGGATCCCTTCCAGATAAGGCTGCGCGAGCGCGTTCTCGGCGCCGACCCACTCGCGCACGCGGGTATCGCTGGTCTGCTCGAGCCAGCGATACGGATCCGCAACGCGCGTGCCGTAGTAATCGTCGACTTGCGCGACACGTTCGGCTGCCGGATACGCCAAGTTGGGCTGCGCGGCGCCGTGACGCGTCGAGTCGGCGCCGCATGCCGCGAGCAGCAGCAGCGCGGGGAGCGCGAGAGCCTTCTTCATGAGAACCTCTGGCGACCGAGAGAACGAGGCGCCTAGTTTAGTGTCATCATCGTGGCGAAAGAATCGGCAGCACTCCATCATGCGGTATACAACAGCACTCCTCCTCTCCCTCATGGCAATTCATGCAACTGCCGCGCCGTTGACCGTCGAGCGCATCTTCGGCGCACCCGACCTGAGCGGCCCGCGCCTGCGCGAGCCGAAATTCTCGCCGGACGGGCGCTATGTCACCTACCTGCAGGCCAAGCAGGACAACAAGGACCAGCTGGATCTGTGGGCGTTCGATACCCAGACCGGCAAGTCGCGGCTGCTGGTCGATTCGCGCGCGCTGGTCAGCGGCGAAGAGCAGCTGTCCGCGGAAGAGGAAGCCCGCCGCGAACGGCAGCGCACGGCATCGCTGCGAGGGATCGTCGAGTACCAGTTCACCGCTGACGGACGGCGACTGTTGATTCCGCTCGGCGGCGATCTGTACTTGTACGAGTTGAACGCGCGCGAGAATCCCGTCACGCGCCTGACCAATAGCGCCAGCGCCGAGACCGATGCGCGCTTCTCGCCCGGCGGGCGTTACGTGAGCTTCATTCGCGATCAGAACCTGTACGCGATCGACCTGCGGACGCGGCAGGAACGCGCGTTGACGACCGACGGCGCCGGGCTGGTCGCCAACGGCGTCGCGGAGTTCGTCGCGCAGGAGGAGATGGATCGCGACACCGGCTACTGGTGGTCGCCGGACGATTCGCACGTCGCCTTCACACGCATCGACGATGCGCCGGTCCAGGAAGTCGAGCGCTTCGAGATCAATGCCGACGGCGCCCGCATGTATCGGCAGCGCTATCCGGCGGCGGGCACGCCCAATACCCGCGTCGAGTTGAAAGTGATGGAGCTCGCGTCCGGCAAAGTCACGCCGGTCGAGCTGCAGCTCGGCGACGGTTATCTCGCGCGGGTCGAGTGGTTCCCGGACTCGAAGCATCTGGCGGCCCAGCGCCAGACGCGCGACCAGAAGCGGCTCGATCTGCTGAAAGTGGACGCAGCAAGCGGCGCTGCGCAGGTGCTGTTCACGGAGACGAGCCCGCACTGGATCGAGCTGAACAACGACCTGCACTTTCTCAAGAGCCGGCCGGCGTTCATCTGGAGCTCGCGGCGTACCGGCTACAAGCATCTGTACCTGTACGACCTCGACGGAAAACTCCTGCGTCCGCTGACGGCCGGCGAATGGATGGTGGTCGGTGCCGGCGTCGAGAGCGGGCTGGTCGGCGTGGATGAGAAGCGCGGCAACGTCTACTTCCTCGCGAACGCGGCGTCTACGCTGGAGCGCCAGCTCTACGTCGCCGCGCTCGACACTCGCACTCCGGAAGCCCCGCAGCGACTCTCGCGCGAGGCCGGCTGGCACGAGGTGAAGCTGCTGCCGGAAGGGCGCGGCTACCTCGATTCGTATTCGTCGCCAGATCACCCGCCGAGCTCGAGCCTGCACAAGCTCGACGGCTCGCTGCAGCATTGGCTGATCCGCAATGAGCTCGACGCGACCCATCCGTATCACGAATTTCTTGCCGCTGACGTCAAGGAAGAGTTCGGCTCGATCGCGGCGGAAGACGGCCAGCAGCTGAATTACCGGCTGACGAAGCCGGCCGGGTTGCAGCCCGGCAAACGCTATCCGGTCGTCGTCGACGTCTACGGCGGGCCGCACAACCAGTACGTTCAGAGGGTGTGGATGGGCGGCGGCTACTTCCGCGAGATTCTCGCGCAACACGGCTATGTGGTGTTCACGCTCGACAATCGCGGCTCGGGTTTCCGCGGCAACGCGTTCGAGACGGCGCTCGCGCAGCGCTTCGGCAAAGTCGAGATAGCCGATCAACTGCGCGGCGTGGAATTCCTGAAGACGCTGGAGTTCGTCGATCCGCAGCGCATCGGCATCATGGGCTGGAGTTACGGCGGCTTCATGACGCTGAAGGCCCTCACGACCACCAATGCGTTCAAAGCTGGCGTCGCGGGCGCACCGGTGACCGACTGGCGGCTCTACGACACGCACTACACCGAGCGCTATCTCGGCTTGCCGAGCGTCAACGCCAGCGGCTACGAGGCGAGCGGAGTATTGCCGAATGCCGGCGCGCTGCAGAGCAAGCTGTTGCTGGTGCACGGCATGGCGGACGACAACGTGCTGTTCACCAACAGCACGATGATGATGCAGGCGCTGCAAGCGAAGGCGAAACCGTTCGACGTGATGACGTATCCGGGCAGCAAGCACGGATTGGTGCGCATGCCCCAGCAGGGCCGTCACTTCTACGAGATGGTGCTGCGCTTCTTCGATCGCGAGCTGTAATCGCGCAGCGCCGGGATCATCGGCAGATCCGCTTCGAGCAAGCCCACGCGCTGCAGGTCTTCGATCGCGGCCCAGCGCAGCACCGGCGCATCGAGCGGCTGCGGCTCGCCGCTGTAGCGAGCGACGACCCACAGATCGAGCAAGACGCGGCGATGCGGATATTGGTGCTCGTAAGCGATGAGCGGCGCCGCGTCGTGGACTTCGATACCGAGCTCCTCGCGCAGCTCGCGAACGAGCGTGTCACGCGGTTGCTCGCCGGGCTCGCGCTTGCCGCCCGGAAATTCCCAACCTCCAGCCATGTGCTTGCCCACGGGACGCTGCGCGATGAGCACGCGACCCGCGGAATCGAACAAGGCGCCGGCGACCACGTGAATCAGGCGTTGTTATCCTTCTTTCGCCAACGCGCCGTGACAATGCTTGTACTTCTTCCCTGAGCCGCACGGACACGGCTCGTTGCGGCCGACCTTCTTGGTCTCGCGTACGAACTGTGCGACCGGCTCAGCCGAGGCACGCGCCTGCGGCTCTGCCACCGGTCCTTGCGGTGCTGGCGCCGTGATCTGCTCCGGCGCAGCGTGCTGGAACTGCATCGCGCGCGCCAGGCGCCGCTGCCGCTCTTCCTCTTCGGCATCGATCTCGGCTTGCGTGCGCAGCTGCATGCGCGACAGCACGGACACCGTGTCGTGCTTGATGCGATCGAGCATCGCGGTGAACAGCTCGAACGCTTCGCGCTTGTACTCCTGCTTCGGATTCTTCTGCGCGTAGCTGCGCAGATGGATGCCCTGGCGCAGGTAGTCCATTGCGGCCAGGTGCTCGCGCCAATGCGAATCCAGCTGATGCAGCATGATCGACTTCTCGATCGGCCGCACCAGCTCCGCGCCGTACATCTGCACCTTGGCCTCGTACGCGCGATCCACTTCCTCGAATATCTTCTGGCGCAGGCCATCCTCGGCCATATTGTCGTCGGCCTCCAGCCAGCTCTTGGGCTCGGTGCGCACTGCGAAGTCGCGCTCGATCGCCTGAACCAGGCCGTCCAGGTCCCACATTTCTTCCGGGCTCTTCGGCGGCACGAAACGGTCGATGATCGTGTTCACGACCTCGTGACGGATGCCGGCGACCGCATCGGCCACGTCCTCCGCGCCCATCAGCTCGGTGCGCTGCTGGTAGATGACCTTGCGCTGATCGTTGGCGACATCGTCGTATTCGAGCAGGTTCTTGCGGGCGTCGAAGTTGTGCGCCTCGACCTTGCGCTGCGCGCGCTCGATCTGCTTCGAGAGCATGCGGCTCTCGATCACCTCGCCTTCCTTCATGCCGGCCGTCTGCAGCCAGCGCTTGGTGCGCTCGGGGTCGCCGAAGATGCGCATCAGGTTGTCTTCGAGCGAGAGATAGAAGCGGCTCGAGCCCGGATCGCCCTGGCGTCCGGAACGGCCGCGCAGCTGGTTGTCGATACGCCGCGACTCGTGGCGCTCGGTGCCCACGATGTGCAGGCCGCCGGAGGCGATTACCGCGTCGTGGCGCTTCTGCCATTCCTCGCGCGCGTGCTTGCGTGCGGCCTCGTCGGCGGGATCGATCTGATGCAGCTCCACCTCGAGGTTGCCGCCGAGCACGATGTCCGTACCACGGCCTGCCATGTTGGTGGCGATCGTCACGGCGCCGGGGCGACCGGCCTGCGCGACGATGTGCGCCTCGCGCTCGTGCTGCTTGGCGTTCAGCACCTGGTGCTCGATCTTCTGCTTCTGCAGCAGGCCCGACAGGAATTCGGAGGTTTCGACCGAGGTCGTGCCGACCAGCGCCGGCTGGCCGCGCCGCACGCAGTCGTTGATGTCCTCGATGATCGCGGCGAACTTGTCGTTGGCCGACAGGTAGACGAAGTCCGAATGATCCTGGCGGACCATCGGCCGGTGCGTCGGGATCACCGCCACCTCGAGCCCGTAGATCTGCTGGAACTCGAACGCCTCGGTGTCGGCGGTGCCGGTCATGCCCGACAGCTTCGTGTACATGCGGAAGTAGTTCTGGAACGTGATCGAGGCAACCGTCTGGTTCTCCTCGCGCACGCGCACGCCTTCCTTCGCTTCGACCGCCTGGTGCAGGCCGTCCGACCAGCGCCGGCCCGGCATCGTGCGGCCGGTGAACTCGTCGACGATGATCACTTCGCCGTTGCGGACCAGATACTCGACGTCGCGGTGATAGAGCGCGTGCGCGCGCAGCGCCGCGTTCAAGTGATGCATGAGGCGGATGTTCGCGGCGTCGTACAGACTCTCGCCCGGCTGCAACAACCCGGCCTCGGTGATCAATTCCTCGGCGCGCTCGTGCCCGGTGTCCGACAGATGCACCTGGCGAGTCTTCTCATCCGCCCAGTAGTCACCCTCGCCTTCCTCGCTCGCCTGCCGCTTCAGCCGCGGCGCGAGCTGATTGATGCGCACGTACAGCTCGGTGCTCTCCTCCGCCGG
>DATNFA010000082.1:0-52862 GCA_035606615.1 Steroidobacteraceae bacterium | reverse complement strand
TTTTCAGTCGCCGTTTATCATGCGCGCCGTAACTTACCTTCCCCTTCAACCCGACCGCGAGAACGAGGACCGATCATGACCGACCGCCGCTACGATCGTCGTACAGTTCTGAAGAGTGCGTTGGCAGGGCTCGCCGCATTGCCGGCCGCCGGACTCGTCGCCGACGCCGCCGCGCAGGGCGCGCCGCCGCATCTGGACGAGAAAGATTCGCTCGCAGTGGCGATGGGCTACGTGCACGACGCGAGCAAAGTCGACGCCAACAAGGTGCCGCAATTCAAGAAGGGCTCGCACTGCGCGAACTGCCTGCAGCTGACGGGCAAGGAAGGCGACGAGTGGCGGCCCTGCAATATCTTCCCGGGCAAGCTCGTCAATGCGAACGGCTGGTGCAAAGTCTGGGTAGCGAAGCCCGGCGCGAAAGTCGGCTGACGCTCACTCTTCCTTCGCCGGATCGCCCTCCGGCAGCACGTCCTTGGCCCACTCGTAACGTTTCCACGCCGGCACCGGCGTGGGAACGGCTGGGCGCGGCACGTACTTCGAGCGCTCCACGAGCTGGTACTTGTGGATGTAGCGCGGGCAGTTCGGAAACACCTCGCGCACCTGCACCTTCACGACGAACTGCGCCTGCGGATAAGGCGGGTCGACGGCTGCGACCGGCTCGATCGTCGCGCTGCCGTTCACACGAATGCGCTTGGCCGCTTCGAAGTCGATGAACAGCAAGCCGACGTGCGGATTCATCCGCGCGTTGCCGAACGACAGAAACATGCCGTTGCCGTCGTAGTTCGGAAACACCAGCGTGCTCTCGTCGAGCACGCGCACGAAGCCCGGATCGCCGCCTTTGTACGAGCAGTTCGGCCGACCTTCGGCATCCGCTGTCGCGATGAAGAACATGTCGCGACGCTCGATGAAGTCGCGATCCTCGGGGGTGATCCGCGTGTGACAGGTCACCTGTTCGAGACGATCCGCGAGCCGCTCGGTGTCGAACTCGCGCTGCAGCTCGCGGTGCCCTTCCTGATAGAGACGTGACATCGTGCGCTCCCCTGGGTTTGCGGCTACAGCTTCAGGCGCTCGCCGTAACCCGTCAGCTCGAGATAGCCGCGGCCGATCGCGACTCCACGCTCGTCGAACGCACGCACGGCGCCTTCCCAGTAGAGCGTCCCGGTGCTCGCGCGTGCATCGTTCTCCTGGTCGTCCAGCAACGGGCGCAGCAGTATCGTGCGCCCGCCCACAGTGATTTTCCATTCGACGGGATACGTCACGCCCGTGCGCGACGAGCGCCAGCGGCGCAGCGCCGACCACGCGATCTCGTCCGGCGCATGAGCACGGTCCGGCAGTCCGGGCTCGCGCAGCGTCGCTGCACCCCAGTACTGCTGCCCGGCGGCGTCGCGAATCCTCTGAACCATCAACGCGCCACCGTCGTCGAGATTCAGGCCGATCCAATCCCAACCGCGCGCATGCTCGTCGAACATGCTGCTCGACCATTCATGATCGAACCATGCGACGCCCTGCACGCGATGCTCGCGACCGCCGATTGCGATGCGGCCGCTCGTTCGCAGCTGCGGCAGGCTGTAGTAGTAGCTCGCGAACTGCGGCTGCGGACCTTTCTGACTGAAGCCGTTCTTGCCATTCAGCAGCGGCGGCTGCGTGCGGTCGCATTCCAGTTGCAATGCGAACTCACTCGTCGACGCTACGGCGAAGTAGCGCCCGCCTTCCTGCCGCAACGACCAGTTGTCGATCTTGACGGCGAGCGAGCCTTCCGCCGCTTCGGCGAGACCAAAGCCAGCGCGGGCGGACTTCTCACCGCGCATCAAGGCACCCTGCCGCTGATCGCTGACTGCCGCGTGCGCAAACAGAACTTGCCGTGCAACGAAGCGCGACGGATTGTCTTCATCGACGCCGGGCCGATTGCGGAAGAACGTTACCTGGAAGCCGAACGCCTCGCCGCTCTCGCTTTCGAGCCAGCCCGTCAGGTACCACCATTCGGTACGGAACTGCGGATGGCTGCCTTCGTCACGCGGCAACTCGATCGAGTAATCCGGCACGACAGCTGGAAACTCAGTGTCGGCGACACTCGGCATCGCGTTCGCGACCAGCAGCAGCGCGAGCAAGGTCTGCGCAACGCCTCTCACCAATCCTCCTTCACGGCTTTGACGACGTCGACGCTCATTGCCTGCCGACCGCTGACGACCGCGATGCCCGCCGCGGCGGCGATCAATACGGCGCTGAGTGAAGTGAGCAGCCAGCCGGGCGCGGCGAGATCCATGCTCCAATGGAAGGACTGTCGATTGACCACGTAGATCAGGATCAGGCCCACGATACCGCCTGTGAGCAGGCCGACCAGTACACCTACTGTACCGAGCACTGCACCCTCGATTGCCAGCATCGACGCAATCTGCGCTCGCGTGAAGCCGAGGTGCCGCAGCACGCCGAACTCGCCGCGTCGCGCCAGGACTTGCGCACTGATCCCCGCCGCGATCCCGAACAAACCGATCAGCACGGCGACCAGCTCCAACAGATAAGTGATCGCGAACGTCCGATCGAAGGCCTGCAGCGACAGGCGACGCAGGTCCGGCGGCGTGCGCAGGTCGTACTGCGTCGCCGGCAGCAAGTCGCGGATCGAGTTTTCGAGCCCGTGCGGATCGACGCCCGGCTGCAACCACAGGCTCACGGTGTTGACGGCGGTATCGCCCGTCACTCGCACGTAGTCCCCACTGTCGATCACCACAGCGCCGTTCTGATGCTCGTAGTCGCGCCAGATACCGGCGGCGAACGCGTCGACCGGCTGTCCCCGCACGAACAGCACGAATGTCTGGCCGGCGCGGATGCCGTAGAGATCGGCTGCCGCTTCACTGACCCAAGCGCGCACCGCGTCGCCGCGCGATTGCGACTGCGCGGTTTCAATCAGCCACAGCGAGCTCGCAATAGGCATGTGATTCGCGCTGCGCGCGACGAGAGTTATCGGCTGTGAGCCAAGTGCGAGCTGCGCACGCGCAAAGCGGCCGGTTTCGAAGCTCGCGACGCCCGGCAGCGCTGCCAATCGCCGTGCGGTGCTCGCATCGAGGTGCGCCGACTGGTCGACATAGCCGAGCCGTACATAGACGTCGGCCGGCAGGATGCGCTGCGTCCACTGATCGAGCGAAGTGCGGAACGACGTCACCATGATCGCCATCGACACCATGAGACTGAAGCTCACGAGAATTGCGGACACGCTGAGCGTGGCATAGCGCGCAGTGCCGGCGATCTGCGCGATCGCGACCTGATACGGAATCGCACGGGCGAACGGCGCATGGCGCAGCACTACGCGAACGACGGACGGCATCGCGATCACCGCGCCGACCATCAACATTGCAATTGCGATGAAGCCAGGCAACGGCAGGCCAGCGATCGGCGGCAACAACAACACGACCGCGGCGAGAAGTAGCACGACTGTGACGATGCGGCCGTGCGTGCGGAGTTCGCGACTCGTCACGTCTCCAGCCTTCAGTGCGGCAGCCGTTGGCACGCGCGCAGCTTCGATTGCCGGCCGCAAAGCTCCAATGATCGCAACCAGCACACCCAGGACGCAGAACGCCGCGATCTCCCAGCCGTGCACATCGAGTTGAGCTGCGAGCCCGCGAAAGTAGCCGGCGCCAAGGTCACCACCGATCGCACCAAGCCCGACACGCGCCGCGACGAGGCCGAGCATTACGCCTAGCACCGCGCCGCACGTACCGATGATCGCGCTGCCCGCAAGCACGAGCGCGAGCTGCTGTCCGCGAGTGACGCCCAGTGCATGCAACACTGCAAACTCGCGCCGACGCCGCAACGTCGCGAGCGATTGGGTCGAGTAGACGAAGAAGCCGCCCGTGAACAACGCCACCAGCGCGAGGGCCGTGAGATTCGATCGATAAGCGCGGGACAAGCGCAGTGCTTCGTCGCTTGCCTCGCCCGGCGTCGTGACTCTCGCGTCCGGCGGCAACAGCGCAGCGATGGCGGCGCGCACTCGTTCCGCAGGTGCTCCGCTGGCGAGCCGCACATTGATGCGCGATAGCTTGCCGAGTCGACCGAACTTCCACTGCGCAGCGGCGATGTCCATCACGCCCGCGCGATCCTCGAGTCCGGCCTGCGGCAGGACACCGGCGACGCGCAGCACCTGGGCCTGCTCGCCGACCTGGATTTCGAGCGTGTCGCCCGTGTCTCGCTTTAGCTCACGCGCCGCGCTGGCGCTCAGGAACACCGCCTGCGGATCGAATGCGTCGGCACTGGTCGACATGGTTCCAGCGAGGGCTGCGAGCGACGACTGCAGCTGACGCGAGCGGAATGCATCGACGCCGAGCAGAGTGAGCGAGCTGCGGCGATCCGCCAGCTTGCCTTCGACTTCAACGACGGGGCTCGCAACGGCGACGCCAGGCACGGCGGCGACGCGCGGATAGAGATTCTCATCCAGGCCGGCAGCACTCTCGATCGCCAGGTCGGCAAGTCCATAAAGGCTGCGCGCGGCCAGCGACACTTCGTCGGCCGCGGAGCGATTGATCAGGTAGATGGCGAAACCGAGCGCGACGCCCAGTGCGATCGCAACCACGAGCAGCGCATTGCGACCGGGCGAGCGCCGCAGCGGCCCGGTGAGTGCGGCGTCGATGAGCGGCCACGCTTGCATGTCATGCCGCCGGACGCTCGTGCAGTCCGCGTTGCGTCAGACGGAAGACGCGCTGCGCGGTGGCAGCTGCGACGTCGGAGTGCGTGACGAGAATTCCTGCGGCGTTGTCGCGTTCGAGCTGCGCGCGCAGCAGCGCGAGCACTTCAGCTGCGGAATCGGCGTCGAGATTGCCGGTCGGCTCGTCTGCCAGCACCAGGCTCGGCCGATGCGCGAGCGCCCGCGCGATCGCGACTCGCTGCATTTCGCCGCCCGACAGTTGATTGGGCGAATCGTCCTGGCGATCGAGCATGCCGACTGCGGCGAGCATCTCCTCGACACGCGCAGCAATTGCGGTGCTCTCTGCGCCGTTGAGTGCCAGCGGCAATCCGACATTGCGAGCGACCGACAGATGCGGCAGCAGATGGAACGCCTGGAAGATGAATCCCATGCGCGCACGCCGCAAGCGCGTGCGGCCCGCATCGTCGAGCCCAGCCATGTCCTGGCCGGCGACCACGATGCGACCCGAGTCCGGCACGTCGAGGCCGGCGATGAGATTGAGCAGCGTGGATTTGCCGGCGCCGGACTCGCCCATCACGGCGATGTATTCGCCGGCGGCGAGCTGCAGCGACACGTCGTGGAGCACGACGCGCGAGCGTGCGCCGACGAACGATTTACTTACGCGCTCGACCGCCAGCATGCCCTCGGTCAGAACCTCAGAACCCGTACGTCACGCCCAGGTTGGCCGAGTACTGCACGAAGAAGTCGCCCTTCGCCTTGATGCGACACGTCAGTCCGCCCGACGAGACGCAGAAAATGTCGCTCTCGGAGTCCAGCACCGTGCCGAAGACGCGCAAGTCCAGCCGCACGCCGAAGTTCTTGTTGATCGGGATGCGCAGGCCGCCGCCCAGCGTCGCCGCGAACTTGGTCTCGTCATCGAGCCCCGAAGCGTCCGGGCTGAAGCGCGCCGCGCCGACCGTCATGCCGAAGTACGGAATGACGTGGGTGTACTCTGCGTCCGGATAACTGACGGTGCCACCGAACTGCAGATACTCCACGTCCATGTCGAATGGGTCGAAGCCGTCGACCTTCGTGCTCTGACGCACATACAGCATCTCGTAGTGACGCCACCATTCCGCAGCGGCATCGATGATGATTCCGAAGTCGGTGCCGGCATCGAGATCGCGATCGCTGCTGTCGGTGGGATCCTCGAACTCGCCGCCGGCCATGTAGCCGACGAACGGCGTGAACTCGAAGTTGTTGTACTCCTTCGGTTCATCGGCGGCTTGCACGGGCAACGACAGGCACAGCAGCGCCGCGGCTGCGGCAGATCCCGAGAATATCCGCCCCAAGAATTTCGTCTTGCGCATCTCGTATACTCCTCGCCACTCGCCGCTACGTTAACACGATGAGAGCGTCCAGCATTGTCGTCGCAGCCGTTTTCGCGGCGTTGACGTTCGCGCTGTGGGCCTGGCTGAACCGGCCGAGCCCCGAGCCGCCGTGGCCCGCCCACGTGCAGGGCATGGCGTTCTCGCCGTTCGCCTCCGGCCAGGATCCGGTGCCGCAGATTTTGCCCACCCCGGAACAGATTGACGCCGATCTGCGACTGCTCGCCGGCAAAGTCACGGCGGTGCGCACGTACTCGTCGCTCAAGAGCCTCGGGCAGATTGCGGATATCGCCGCGCGGCACCAGCTGAAGGTCGCGCTCGGTGCCTGGGTCGACCGCCAGCTCGCGACCAACGAGACAGAGATCGCCGCCGCGATCGACATCGCCAACCGTCATCCGAATGTCATCCGCCTGGTCATCGGCAATGAAGTCATCCTGCGCAACGATCTGAGCGTCGCCGACCTGTCGCGGCTGCTCGATCGCGTCCGCGCCGCCGTCGAGCAACCGGTGAGCACGGCCGAACCGTGGCACGTCTGGCTCAAGAACCCGCAGCTGGTCGAGCACGTCGACTACATCGCCGTGCACCTGCTGCCTTACTGGGAAGGCATTCCCGTCGAGCAGGCAGTCGACTACCTGGCAATGCGGATCGCGCAATTGGAGCGCGCTTATCCCGACAAGCAGATCGTCATCGCCGAGGTCGGCTGGCCGTCCGACGGACGCACGCGCGAGGCGGCCGTCGCATCGACCAGCAACGAAGCGATGTTCCTGCGACGCTTCCTGCAGCGCGCACGCGCAGAGGGCTACATCTACTACCTCATGGAAGCCTTCGATCAGCCCTGGAAGGCGCGCTATGAAGGTGCGGTCGGCGCGTACTGGGGGATCTACGACGTGGATCGCGAGCCGAAGTTCGCATTCGTCGAGCCGATCGTGCGCATTCCCCAGTGGCAGACGCTCGCCGCGATTTCGGTCGTGCTCGCATCGTTGGTGCTCGCTTTGCTCTACGTGCACAGTCGCACGCTCGACGCGCGCGGACGCAGCCTGCTCGCAATCGTCGTCTATGCAGTGACGGCCGCTGCGGTGTGGATCATCTACGACTACTCGCAGCAATACGTGACGTTGCGCAGTGTGCTGGTTGGTGGGCCGCTGATCCTCGGCATGTTCGTCGTGATCGCCGTACTGATCGCCGAGGCCCACGAATGGGCCGAGGCGCACTGGGCCATTCCGCGCCGGCGGCCGATGACCATCGCCGCCGCGGGCACTTCGTTGCCGAAGGTGTCCATCCACGTCCCCGCGTACAACGAGCCGCCGCAGATGTTGATCGAGACGCTCGACGCGCTCGCGCGGCTCGACTATCCCGACTACGAAGTCATCGTCGTCGACAACAACACGAAGGACGAATCGGTCTGGCGGCCGGTCGAGCAACATTGCGCGCACCTCGGTGCTCGCTTCCGCTTCTTCCACGTCGATCCGTTGCCTGGCTTCAAGTCCGGCGCGCTCAACTTCGCGCTCGCGCGCTGTGCGCCGGATGCTCAGGTCGTCGCCGTGATCGACAGTGACTATCAGGTCGAGCCGGCGTGGCTGCGCGATCTCGTGCCGGGACTCGGCGAGCCGAAGGTCGCGATCGTGCAAGCGCCGCAGGACTATCGCGACGGCGGCGAGAGCGTGTTCAAGGCGATGTGCTACGCCGAGTACCGTGGGTTTTTCCTGATCGGCATGATCACGCGCAACGAGCGCAACGCCATCATTCAGCACGGCACGATGACTCTCGTGCAGAGGCAGGCACTGGTAGCAGCCGGCGGCTGGGCGGAGTGGTGCATTACCGAGGATGCAGAGCTCGGTCTGCGGTTGTTCGAGCATGGCTACGAGGCGCAGTACCTGCCGCGCAGCTACGGGCGCGGCTTGATGCCGCAAAACTTCATGGACTACAAGAAGCAGCGTTTCCGCTGGGCGTACGGCGCGGTGCAGATTCTTCGCGCGCACGCCCGAGCGCTGTTCTCTCATAGCGACCAGCGCCTGACGCGCGGCCAGCGCTATCACTTCGTCGCGGGCTGGCTGCCGTGGCTCGCGGACGGTCTGAACCTCATGTTCACGATTGCAGCGCTCGTCTGGTCGTTCGCGATGATCGCCGCGCCGCACCTGATCGATCCGCCGCTCATAATGTTCTCGGCGCTGCCGCTGGCGCTGTTCACGTTCAAGCTCGTGAAGCTCGCACATCTATATGCAGCGCGTGTCGGTGCCAACATCCGCCAGACGCTGGCTGCGGCGGTCGCCGGCCTCGCGCTGTCGCACACGATCGGCGTCGCGGTGGTGAAGTCGCTCTTCACCCGCAACCAGCCGTTTTTCCGCACGCCCAAGAGCAAGCAGCCGCACGCGCTCGCCGAGGGATTCGCCGCTGCGCGCATCGAGAGCTTGATGTTGATTGCCATGTTGAGCGCGGCGGTGGGCCTGACACGGCTCCCGGAAGAGATGAAAGGCCCGGACGTGTCGGTGTGGGTCGCCGTGCTGCTGATCCAGGCGGTGCCGTACGCAGCAGCGGTGCTGGTTTCGCTTGTCAGCGCCTTGTCATTGCCTGCGCGCTGGCTCGGAGCGCTGCCACAGAGTCGGGCTGAAGCCCGACCTACAGGTCAGCACTTGTAGGTCGGGCTTTAGCCCGACATCACAGCTTCACCATCACGTGCCGCGGCACCGTGTAATCCTCGAGCGCATACATCGAGAGGTCCTTGCCGTAGCCGGAGCGCTTCAGCCCGCCGTGCGGCATCTCGCTCACCAGCATGAAGTGCGTGTTGATCCACGTGCAGCCGTACTGGAGCCGCGCCGCGACGCGCATCGCCTTGCCGACGTCGTTGGTCCACACCGACGAGGCCAGGCCGTAGTCGGAGTCGTTGGCCCATTCGATCGCCTGGTCCGCGTCCTTGAAGCGCGTGACCGAGACGACCGGGCCGAACACTTCGCGCCGCACGATCTCGTCGCTCTGTTTCGCGCCGGCGATTACCGTGGGCTCGAAGAAGAAGCCGCCGCCGCCGCGCGATTTACCGCCGGTCGTAATCTCGATGTGACGGCTCGCGTCCGCGCGCTTGACGAAGCCCGCCACGCGCGAGCGCTGTTTCGCGCTGATCAGCGGGCCCATCTCGACGCCCTCCTCGTCCTGCTTGCCGACTTTGATGGAGGCCGCCGCGCTCGTCAGGTCCGCGACCAGCTTGTCGTAGATCTTCGGCCCGGCGTAGATGCGACACGCGGCCGTGCAGTCCTGGCCCGCGTTGTAGAAACCGAAGGTGCGCACGCCGCTCACCACCGCGTCGCGGTCCGCGTCGTCGAACACGATCACCGGCGCTTTGCCGCCCAGCTCCAGGTGCGTGCGCTTCGCGCCCTTCGCGGCGGCCTGCAACACCTTCTCGCCGGTCGACACGTCGCCAGTGAGCGAGACCATCGCGACCTGCGGCTGCGAGATCAAACCTGCGCCGACCGTCGGGCCTCGGCCGTGCACGATGTTGACGACGCCCGGCGGAAACAGCTCGGCCAGCAGCGTCGCAAGCTTGAGTGTCGTGAGCGGCGTCTGCTCGGACGGCTTGAGCACGATCGTGTTGCCGCCGGCGAGCGCAGGCGACAGCTTCCAGGCAGCCATCATCAACGGGTAATTCCACGGCGCGATCGACGCGACCACGCCGACCGGATCGCGACGAATCATGCTGGTGAACCCGGGCAGGTACTCGCCTGCGACAGCGCCGTGCAGCGTGCGCGCTGCGCCTGCGAAGAAGCGGAATACATCTACGATTGCGGGAATCTCGTCGTTCAGGACCGCCGTGTATGGCTTGCCGCAGTTCTGCGATTCCAGTCGTGCGTAGTCTGCGGCTTCGGACTCGATGCGCTCGGCGATCTTCAGCAACAACGCCGCGCGATCCCTGGGGACGCTCGCACTCCACGCCGGAAAAGCCTTGGCGGCTGCGGAGACGGCACTTTCGATCTGCTCCGGCGACGCTTCGGCGAGCGTCACGAGCGGTTGTCCCGTTGCCGGATCGAGCACGTCTTCCTTGGCGCCTTTGCCGGCGACCAGCTTGCCGTTGATGAGCAACTTCGTATTCATGCGGAACCTCGCCGAGTGAGACGGTACGCCAGCAGGATCGGGATGAAGGTCACGATCATCACCACGACCGCGACCACGTTGGTGATCGGCCGCTCGCGCGGCCGGAACAGCTCGTTGAAGAACCAGATCGGCAGCGTGCGCTCGTGGCCGGCCGTGAACAGAGTGACGATGATTTCATCGAACGACAGCGCGAATGCCAGCATGCCGCCGGCCAGCAGCGCGCTGGCGCTCTGCGGCAGCACGATGTAGCGGAAGGTCTGCCAGCCGTCGGCGCCGAGATCCATCGAGGCCTCGATCCAGCTGTGCGGCATGCGGCGCAGGCGCGCGACCACGTTGTTGTAGACGATGACGACGCAGAACGTCGCGTGACCCGCGACGATCGTCCAGAAGCCGGGATCGATGCGCGCGCTCTTGATTGCGGCCAGCAGCGCGATGCCGGTGATGATGCCGGGAAGCGCAATCGGCAGCACCAGCAGGACGGTGATGCTTTCTTTGCCGCGGAAGGTGCCGCGTGCCATGCCGAGCGCGGTCAACGAGCCGAGAACGATCGCGAGCAGCGTTGCCACAGCGGCAACCGACAGTGACAGCCGCATCGCCTCCCAGATGTCCGCGCGAGCGAACGCGGCCGCGAACCAATGCAGCGTCAGGCCCGGCGGTGGAAACTCGTAAGTGCGATCGGCAGTAGTGAACGCATACAGAATGATGACGAGCACGGGCAGGTGCATGAAAGCGAGGACAGCGTACGCCGCGAGGCGCGCGCCGAGCGACGGCTGATTCCAGCGTCTAAAGCGCATCGAAGGCACCGGCGCGTTTCGCGAGCGTGAGGTAGATCATGATCAGGACGATCGGCACAACGGAGAATGCCGCCGCGAGCGGGATATTCCCTGCGGTGCCCTGCTGCTGATACACCATCATGCCGATGAAGTAGCCCGGCGCACCGACGACGCTCGGAATGATGTAGTCGCCTAGCGTCAGCGAGAACGTGAACACCGAGCCCGCCGCCAGACCCGGCAGCGCGAGCGGCAATGTGACGGTGCGAAACGTCTGCGCGGGACGCGCGCCGAGATCCGCGGATGCCTGCAGCAACGATTCCGGCACTTTCTCCAGCGCCGCCGCGAGCGGCAGGATCATGAACGGCAGCCACATGTACACGAATACGATGAACATGCCGAGGTACGACGACGACAGCGACGGCCCGCCGATGCCCGGAATGCGCAGCACCGCATCGAGCGCCGCGCCGAGACCGACCGTATCGAGCAACCAGCTGAGAATGCCTTGCTTGGCGAGGATCAAGCGCCACGCGTAGACCTTCACCAGATAACTCATCCACATCGGCAGCATCACGCCGACGTAGAACAGTGCCCGCGTGCGCGGCGACGCATAACGAACCATGTAATTGGCGATCGGCAGCGCGATAGCGGCACACGCGATCGTCACCGCGATCGCCATCGACAGCGTGCGCAGGATGATGTCGACATTGGCCCGCTGCGTGACGACTTGCTTGTAGGTCGCCAGCGTCGGCTCGTAGACGATTTTCGCGGTGAACTCGTCGATCGAGTAGATGCTCTGCGCGAGCAGGGTGAACAGCGATCCCAGGTACACCGTGCCGAACCACAGCAGCGGCGGAATCAGCAGCAGTGCGACGTACAGCGTCGGCCGCCGGTAGAGGAAGGTCGACAGCGTCGTCACGACGGTTCCGTCGCGGCCAGCGGTACAGCATCGCCGCGCGCCCATTCGAGCCGGACCCGCGCACCGATCCGGAAGTCGCCGTTGGTGCCCGTATCCGGCACGGCCGCCGCAAACACTTCACCGCTTTCCAGCCGCACTTGCCAGCGACTGAGCGCGCCGTGGTACTGCACGTCGGCGACGTCGCCGAGGCAACTCATGGTGTCGCCATTCGCAGCGGCCGCAGGCGCGCGCAACCGAATGTTCTCCGCACGGACGGCAAACGGTTCGGCGCGACCGCTCAGCCGCCGGGCCAGCTCGCCCGTCACGACGTTCGCGCTGCCGACGAAGCGCGCGACGAACGCCGTCGTCGGGCGGGTGTAGAGCACGCGTGGCGTGTCGAGTTGCTCGATCCTGCCGTGATTGAACACGGCGACGCGATCCGCCATCGACAGCGCCTCGCCCTGGTCGTGCGTGACGAACACGAACGTGATGCCGAGCCGCCGCTGCAGATTCTTCAGCTCGATCTGCATTTCTTCGCGCAGCTTCAAGTCGAGCGCGCCGAGCGGCTCATCCAGCAGCAGCACCGGAGGTTGATTGATCAAGGCTCGCGCCAATGAAACGCGCTGGCGCTGACCGCCGGAGAGCTGCGCGGGACGACGCTCGGCGTAAGCACCGAGCTGGACGAGCTCCAGCATTTCGAGCGCACGCTTGCGCCAAGCTTCCTTGCGCTGACCGCGCACGCGCGGCCCGTAGGCCACGTTTTCGAGCACGCTCATGTGTGGAAACAGAGCGTAGTCCTGGAAAACCGTGTTGACAGCGCGCGCGTACGGCGGCTCGTCGGTTACGTCGCGGCCGTCCAGCAGCATGCTGCCGCTGTCGGGCGTCTCGAAACCGGCGATCAGCCGCAGGCACGTCGTCTTGCCCGAGCCGGACGGCCCGAGCATCGCGAAGAACTCGCCAGCCTGCACCGTCAGCGAGACGCGATCGACGGCGCGCACTTCACCGTAGACGCGCGACACATCGCGGAACTCGATGGCGGCAGCGGTCACCGACCGCCCATCACCGCCACGTAGTCAGTTGCCCAGCGGCTGTATGGAATGCACGCATCGTTCTGCGTCGCGCACTTCGCTTCCGGCGTGCGCCAGAACTTGATCTTGTCGAAGTTATCGATGCCGTTGGTCTTGCAGCCTTCGGCGCCGAGCAGCTCGTTGCCGTTGCACGCCGCAGGCACGACCGGCACCGAGCCGAACCACGCCGCGACGTCGCCCTGCACTTTCGGACTGATCGACCATTCGAGCCATTTGTACGCGCAGTTCGGATGCTTGGCGCTCGCGTGCAGCATCGTCGTGTCCGCCCACCCGGTTGCGCCCTCGGCCGGCACGGTGCTCGCTATCGGCTGCTTGTTCGCGACCAGCGTGTTGACCTGGAACGGCCACGAGCCGGACGCGACCACGCCTTCGTTGGTCATGTCCTGCACTTGCACGTTGGCGTCGTGCCAGTAGCGCTGGATCAGCGGGTGCTGAGTGCGAAGAACGTCGAGCGCCGCCGTGTACTGCTGCTCGTTGAGCTCGTACGGATCCTTGATGCCGAGATCCGGCTTCTTGGTCATCAGGTACAGCGCGGCGTCCGCGATGTAGATCGGCCCGTCGTACGCCTGCACGCGGCCCTTGTTCGGCTTGCCGTCCGGCAGCTTGCCCGGCTCGAACACCACGCTCCACGAAGTCGGCGGTTTCTTGAACACTTTGCTGTTGTACATGAGGACGTTCGGGCCCCACTGATACGGCACGCCATAGTGCTTGCCGTCGACGTAGTGCCACGGTGCTTCTTTCAGGCGCGGATCGACGCTGTCGTACGAGGCTACCTTCGCGGTGTCGACGGGCTGCACCGTGCCGCCGCGGATCAAGCGCAGCGAGGCGTCGCCGGAGGCGGTGACGAGGTCATAGCCGCCCTGGTTCATCAACGACAGCATCTCGTCCGACGTGCCCGCGGTCTTGACGTTGACCTTGCAGCCGGTGTCGGCCTCGAACTTCGTCACCCAGTCGTAGTTCTTGTCGCTCTCGCCGCGCTCGATGTAACCGGGCCACGCGACGATGTCGACCTGACCTTCGAGCGCCGTTGAGGCTGCTTCATTCTGGGGCGCAACGGACGCCGGGGCTTCCTTCTTGCCGCAGGCAGCGACGGCGCAGGCGAGACCGCACAGCAGGAACGTTCTAGTGAACCGCATAGGAAACTCCCCATGAAAGATGTTCTTGATCGATGGGTGCCGCGTCAGTGTACTCGCCCGGCATCCGCCTTTCACGAAGTCAGCCTTCGTGCGCGCCGTCGTCGTGCGTTTCCGCAGTTGCTGCAGGGGTGACGCGCGGCCACAATCGCGCCGCCATGTCGGACCCCACGGTGCTGTTGCTGTCGCGGATCCAGTTCGGATTCGTGATGAGCTTTCACATCATCTTCCCCGCATTCACGATCGGGCTGGCGAGCTGGCTGGCGTTCCTGGCCGGTGCGTATCTGAAGACGCGCCGCGCGCTGTGGCGCGACCTGTACGTGTTCTGGTTGAAGATCTTCGCCGTGTCGTTCGCGCTCGGCGTGGTGTCGGGCATCGTCATGAGCTTTCAGTTCGGCACCAACTGGGCCGAGCTGTCGACGCGCGCCGGGAACATCCTCGGTCCGTTGCTCGCCTATGAGGTGCTCACGGCGTTCTTCCTGGAAGCGACGTTCCTGGGCGTGATGCTGTTCGGCTGGCGGCGTGTCTCGCCTTCGCTGCATTTCCTAGCGACTTGCATGGTGGCGCTCGGCACTTTGATCTCGACGTTCTGGATCATCGCGGCGAACAGCTGGATGCAAACGCCGAGGGGTTACCGCATCGTGGACGGAGTGTTCCAGCCTGAGAATTGGTGGAGCATCGTCTTCAACCCGTCGTTCCCGGTGCGCCTCGCGCACATGACGCTCGCCGCGTTCATCACGACGTGTTTCGTGATCGGCGGCATCAGCGCCGTGTACCTGCTGCGTCAACGTCATCGCGAAGCTGCACAGCTGATGCTCAAGCTTTCGATCTGCTTCGCGGCGATCGCAGTGCCGTTGCAGGTCATCGTCGGCGACCTGCACGGGCTGAAGGTGCGCGATCATCAGCCGGTGAAGCTCGCTGCGATCGAAGGTCACTGGGAAACGGTGCGCGGCGCATCGCTGATCCTGTTCGCCTGGCCCGACCAGGCGCGCGAGACGAATCGTTACGAGGTGAGCGTGCCGAAGCTCGGCAGCCTGATTCTCACGCACGAGCTCGACGGCAAGGTTGCAGGGTTGAAAGAAGTCGGGCCCGAGTTGCGGCCGCCGGTCGCGCCGGTGTTCTTCGGCTTCCGCGTGATGGTCGGCATCGGCATCCTGATGCTGACGCTGGTCGCGTGGTCCGCGCTGCAATGGCGCCGCGGTCGACTGTTCGAATCGAAGATCGTGCTGCGCGCCTGGATGCTGATGACGCCCGCGGGTTTCATCGCAGTGCTCGCTGGTTGGTACACGACGGAGATCGGGCGACAGCCGTACGTCGTTTACGGCCTGCTGCGAACTTCGCAAGCCGCGACAGCAATCGATGCGGGCAGCGTGCTGACCTCGCTGATCGTCTTCGCGTCCGTCTATCTGTTCGTCTTCATCGCCGGCACGTATTACCTGCTGAAACTCTTGCGGCGTGGACCGCAGCCCGTCGGGGAAGCGCTGCTGCATCCCGAGAAAACGGCGCTGCGCCCTTTCTCGTTGCCCGAAGAGCCGATCGAGGACCGCGGCTGAGCATGGACAGCGCGACGGTATTGCCGGTCGTCTGGTTCGCGATCATCGGCTTCGCGGTGCTGATGTACGTTCTGATGGACGGCTTCGTGCTCGGCATCGGCATCCTGTCGTTGTTCGCCGAGGACGAACCGCAGCTCGATCACATGATGACGACCGCCGCGCCGATCTGGGACGGCAACGAGACCTGGCTCGTGCTTGGCGGCGCCGGGCTGCTGGCTGCATTCCCGAAGGCTTACGCGGTCATGCTGTCGGCGCTCTACTTACCGGTACTGTTGATGCTGGTCGCGCTGGTGCTGCGCGGCGTGTCGTTCGAATTTCGCTTCAAGGCGACCACGTCGCGACGCATCTGGGGCGTGTGCTTCGCCGCAGGGTCGATCGCCGCGGGGTTCGCGCAGGGACTGATGCTCGGCGCAATCGTCGAAGGCATGCCGCTGCAGGGCGGCAAATACCTCAGCGGCGCGTTCGCCTGGTTCAGCCCGTTCTCGATGCTCACCGCCGTCGCGGTCGTGTTCGGCTACGCGCTCCTGGGCAGCACGTGGTTGATCATGAAGACCGAGGGCGCGCTGCAAAACGTCGCGTACGCGCTGACCCGGCCGCTGGTGGTGGTCGTCGTCGCGTTCATGGGCCTGGTCAGCACGTGGTTGCCGTTTCTCAGCAGCCAGGTGATGGCACGCTGGTTCGACAGCGGCAATTTCCTCTGGCTCTCGCCGGTACCGCTGCTGGCGCTCGCGAACGCCGTGTGGTTGTGGCGCGCTGTCCTGCGCCGCGCCGAATACATGCCCTTCCTGCTGGCGCTGACGTTCTTCGCGCTGGGCTTCGGCGGACTGGTGCTGGGAATCTGGCCGAATCTGCTGCCGCCCGACCTGACGATCTGGAAGGCAGCAGCGCCGCCGGCGAGTCAGGGCTTCGTGCTCGCGGGCACGCTGATCATGTTGCCCGCAGTGCTGGGCTACACGTGGTGGTCATACTCGGTGTTCCGCGGCAAGGTCGCCGCGGACAGCGGCTATCACTGAGATTGCAGACCGGCTGATGACAGAATTGTGATCAGACCTTGATCGGTCGATTCATGCCACCGCCGCCGAACAGGCCTTTGCGAACCGGTTGTAGTTTCGATTGGGATCGGTTCATGGCGAGCGCTCCGCGAATTTGCAACGGCTGAGAGTGCCTGCGCGCGCGCGCCGATTCAACCCGGCCGAAGGACAGGGCGCATCGGGGTTAAGATGGGGTAGTGCCTGCCAAGACCTTGCAACAGATCCTCGACGAGGCCCAGACCCTGCCGCCGCACGAACGGCTGCGCTTCATTCGAGAGGCATGCGCCACCGACAGCGACCTGTATGCGAGCGCGATGCATGAGCTCGAATCGCGTCAGCAATGGTTCGGTGAGGATGGTGCGGCGGCGCCGGAGAGTCCGGAGGATGCGGCGGCCGATCTCACCGGCGAGCGCATCGGTCCTTATCGCATCGTGCGCAGCCTCGGCCGCGGCGGCATGGGCGAAGTGTTTCTCGCCGACCGGGCCGATGAGCAATTCCAGCAACAGGTCGCCATCAAGCTGGTCCGGCGCGGGCTCCTGTCGCGCAACCTCCAGGGCCGGCTGAAGCTCGAGCGCCAGATCCTCGCAACCCTCGACCATCCGAACATCGCGCGGTTGTTCGACGGTGGCACCACCAGCGACGGCACGCCGTACATCGTAATGGAGTATGTCGACGGCGAGCCGATCGACATTTATTGCGATTCACGCTGCCTCAGCATCGAGCAGCGGCTGCGGCTGTTCCAAGTCGTATGCTCCGCTGTACACCGCGCGCATCAGAATCTGGTCGTGCATCGCGACCTCAAGCCGTCGAATGTCCTGGTCGCGCGCGATGGCACTCCGAAGCTGCTCGACTTCGGCATCGCCAAGATGCTCGACGACCGCCAGATGATGCACACGATGGCGGTCACGCAAGCCGACTACCGTGTGCTGACGCCCGACCACGCCAGTCCGGAGCAGATCCGCGGCGACCCGATCACGACCGCGAGCGATACCTATGTGCTCGGCGTCGTGCTGTACGAGCTGTTATGCGGTTGCAAACCGTTCACGCTCCAGGGCAACCGTCTCGGCGATCTCGAACGAGCGATCTGCGAGGAGACACCGCCATTGCCGAGCATGGTGGTGCAAGCACGTGACGACGCGGCTGGGATTGCGAGACAGCGCGGCATGAGCCCGGCACGACTGCGGCGGGAGCTGGCCGGCGATCTGGACAACATCGTCCTGATGGCAATGCGCAAGGAAGCCGAACGGCGCTATTCCTCGGTCGAGCAATTCGCCTCCGACATCGCGCGCTACCTCGATGGTATGCCGGTGCTCGCGCGCGCCGACGCCTGGAGCTATCGCGCCGGGAAGTTCCTCGCGCGCCACGCTTTGGTTGCCGGACTGGCAGCGGCCTTCGTCGCGCTGCTCATCGGCTTCTCGATCACGACCTATGTCCAGTCCGGACACATCGCGCGGGAGCGCGACGTCGCGCAGGTGGAACGGGCCCGCGCGCAGACAGCACAGCGACGCGCCGAAGAGGTATCCGAATTCCTGATCGACTCGTTCCGGCTCGCCGATCCGTCCCACGCACGCGGCGAGAAAATCACCGCTCGCGAAATCCTCGATCAGGGCGCGGCACGCATCGGCAAGGAGCTGAGCGCCCAGCCGGACCTGCAGGCGACGCTGCTCGACACGATCGGGAGCGTCTACCTCAGCCTCGACTTGCCTGAGGATGCGCAGCCCCTGATCGAGCAGGGACTCGCTGTGCGGCGCAAGCTGTTCGGCGAAAGGCATCTGGACGTGGCGCACAGCCTTTACAGCTTCAGTCGAGTCGCAGAAAAGCAGGGAGACCTGAAAAGGGCCGCAGCGCTCGCGATCGACAGCCTCGCGATCAGCAGCGCGCTGACCGGTCGCGACAGCCTCGAGACGGCCAACGGCCTGTGCCGCCTCGGCGTCATCCAGCACGCCAAGGGCGAGCTCGCCGAGGCGGAACGGCAGCTCAACGAATGCCTGCGCATCCGCGTCGCCCGCCTCGGTCCGGATCACGAAGAGATCACGGTGCCTCTCGACAACCTGGCGCGGCTGGCGCAGGACCGTCGCGACTTTGTCGCCGCGGAGCGGCTCTACCGCGAGGCACTGCGTATCGATATGCGCACGCGCGGCAAGAACCATCCGCAGTACATCCGCCACCTGCACAACCTCGCGACAGCCTTGCAGGGCAAGGGAGATCTGGACGCCGCCGAGCCGCTGTATCGCGAAGTCGTGGCCCAGTGTCAGCGCATCCTTGGGCCGCAGCACTCCGAGACACTGGACGCGACCAGCAACCTCGGACGGTTGCTGGAGGATCGCGGGCGCTTCGATGAAGCCGAGCAAATCTACTCGAACGCATTGGCCGCGACCCGCAAGGCACACCCCGAGCCACACGTCGATGTGGGCAATCTGCTCAGCGACCTGGGCCGGCTCGCCCTGGCGCGCAAGCAGTACACGGAGGCCGAACAGCGGTTGCGCGAGGCGCTGCAGATCTACCGCGTGACCTTGCCGCCCGACCACGGCTACGCGGATGCTGCCCTGACGATGCTCGGCCGCACGCTGCTGGAATTGAACAGGCCGAAGGACGCAGAAGCCACCCTGCAACGCGCGCTGGACGGATGGTCCAAGCAATTCGGCACAGCAAGCCCCTGGTACGCGTTGGCGCGGGCGTTCCTCGGTCGGGCATGGGCGCTGCAGGGACGATACGCGGAGGCCGAACCGGCGCTGCTGGAAACCTACCCGGTACTGCTACGCGCCAGGATGGAAGAACACCACACGGCGTCCGTGCGACGTTGGATCGAGGATCTGTATCGGTCGACAGGCCGGCCGCAGCAGGCGCAGGCCTATTTCAAACAGGTGCAATCCGAGGACCGCAGCGCGCGCAACCCATAGTCCTATCGTCCGGCTCGCGCGAGCGGCTGCAATCGCGCAGAATCCGCAGCTCGCACGCCCGCCACGCCAACAAAGAGCTGAAGTCCAGGGAGAGCTTCCATGCGAATTCTCATTGCCGACGATTCGTCGACCCTGCCAGCGTCGGTGCAGGACATGTTCGCGCGCGCGCCGGTCGGTAAGTCCGCGGACAAGACTCCGAGCGTCGAGAGCGTCGTACTCGCTTTCGCCGGCAGCGCCGCTGCTGCCCCGGCTAAGGGCACGAGTGCCGTCAGCGGAACCGACGGCTGCCCGCCGCCGCAACCGTTGCCGCCCTGCCCGCCTTGCAGCCTGCACGATCAGCCCGAGCTGCTCGCCACGGTGTTGGACGCCATCGGTATGGCGCTGCTGAACCGCGGCTGCATCGATGCAGGAGCCAGATTCGTCGAGGCGGCCCGCGACATTCGGCTCGCGAACTTCGGCAAGAACCATCCCTTCAGTGCTGCGAGCTACAACAGCTACTCGCGCGTGCTGCGCAATCGCGACGAGTTGATCGAGGCCGAAAAGGAAGTCGGCAAGGCGATCGTCATCAACCGCAAGGTTTACGGCAGCAGCGGCTTGCCGCTGGCAGCAAACATGAACGAGCTCGGCTGCGTGCGGCTCTATCAGGGGGATTACAGCGGCGCGCTGAAAGCGGCCGAGCGGGGCCTGGCGATTCTGAAAAAGTGCAAGGTCTACAACGAGGATCCGAACACCAGCCGGCTGCTGGACGTCAAAGGTCGCGCACTGCTCGGCCTGCGCAAGCTTGGCCCGGCGAGCACAGCGCTAGCGCTGGCGGTGAAGATCGATCAGAAGCAGGTCGGCGTCGACCATCCCAAGTACGCCACTCACCGTGCCAACCTCGCGACCGTCCAGGAAGAGCAGCTGAAGTTTGCCGAGGCCGAGCAGGGCTACCTGCAAGCCGTGCGCGTCTACGAGCAGGTGCTGGGCCGGACCGGACATCCCAACCTGATCGATACCTATGCGAATCTCGGCTCGCTGCTGACCAGGACGCGTCAATTCGCGACGGCCAAGGAGCATCTCTGCAAGGCGCTGGGGCTGGACGAGCAGCTGCGCGGCCCGGGCCACACGCTGGTCGGCAACGACCATGCGCTCCTCGGACGCCTGTACCTCGAGATGGGAAACGTGCCGGGCGCGTGCGACCAGTTCAACAAGGCGCTGGCGATCTACACGGCCAACGTGAAGTGCAAACGGCTGCCGAAGAAGCATCCCTATATCGCGGATGTGCAGCAGTGGCTGAAAAAGGCCCAGTGTCCGCCGGCCGGAGCGAAGGCGAGCTGAAAAAAAACGCCGGCGGTCTCGTGGACGGCCGGCGTAACGCTCTCACGGGGGAACCGATTTGCGCGGACGATGCTCGCCGCGAACCCCCGCAAGGCGCCATACGCCCTTGGGGCCGCATGTGACCTAGGTCTCACTGCGCTGCACCAAAGGGCAATTGCCGTTCGCCTTAGCCCGGACGTACGATGGCCCGCGCTCGCTAGCCAGACTACAACCGTGTCGCTCGCAGCTGGGGCTCTGCGATTCCTTCATTGGCAGATGTTGATACCGGGGAAGCTGTCATGAAAATTCTTATCGTCGATGACCATCCGTTGTTCCGCGCTGGCTTCCAGGCGGTTCTCGAACAAAGCACGCTCGATGCCGGGGTGCTCAGCGTGTCTTCAGTCAACGAGGCCCTGCAGACGCTTCAGCGCGACGCGGACATCGGCCTGGTGCTGCTCGACATTCACTTGCGCGGCGACGACGGCTTCAACGCGCTGAAGGTCATCGGGCAGAAATTCCCGACGACCGCCTGCATCATGATCTCGGGCGACGAGCAGCATGGCGTCGCGGCCCGCGCCGTCTCGGCCGGCGCCTCGGGCTTCATCCCGAAATCGTTCACCGCCGACGAGATGATCGTCGCGATTCAGAAGGTGCTGGCCGGCGACGTGTTCGTGCCCGCAACGGCCGACCTGACTGCTGCACCGGATACCAACGGTCTGACGCTGCGGCAGCTCGAAGTCATCAGCATGCTCGGGCGCGGCTTCTCGAACAAAGAGATCGCGCGCGCGCTCGACGTTGCCGAGCGCACGGTCAAGGCGCACGTCAGCGCTGTGTTCGAGGCGCTCAACGTGCGTAATCGCACGCAAGCCGTGCTAGTGGCACAGCGTCGCGGATTCCTGCCGGCGGCATCTGCCGGCGTCGCGCCCAGCAGCGCGCCCGCGTACGCCGCACGCTGATTACCTCCGCTGACATGGATGCCGCGCTGACTCGACGCGTTGAGCAGCAACGCATCGAGATGCTGTACGACAACACGTTGGCGGTATCCGGCTCGGCACTGTTGATGGCGGCGTTGATCGCCGTCATCGCCTGGCCGCACACCCGTGTTGCGAATATCGTCGCTTGGGCCGGCGCCGCGCTGCTGGTGCAGGTATCTGTGCTGGCGCTGTCAGGTGCGTATCGTCGCGCAAGCGATCGCGACACCGCGTCGAGCCGTTGGGGTTGGCGGCTCGCAGCTGCCGCTGGCGTCGCCGGCATCGTGTGGGGCTCCGCGGTGTTCGTGCTCGTCGGGCCCGACAAGTCGCTCACCCTCGCTCTGATCTCCGCCTGTCTCGCGGGCCGCGCGACGCTCAGCATCATCACGCACGCACACTTCCCTCCGGCGCTGTACGCGTTTACGGTCCCGATCTTCGGCCTGCTGGCGCTGCGCTATGTAACGCTCGGCGGCTACGGTAACGCTGCGCTTGGTGTGATGTGGATCGCGGTACTCGGCTACGTGCTGCTGTTCGTCGATCGACAATCGCGGGCCGTAGTTGCGCAGATCCGGCTGCGTTACGAGAACGAGCAACTGGTGGACCAGCTGCAACGCCAGAACACGCTCGCGGAGCAGGCGCGCGCCCGCGCCGAAGAAGCGAATCGCTCGAAATCGCTGTTCTTCGCAGCCGCGAATCACGACCTGCGCCAGCCGCTGCACTCGCTCGGATTGTTCGCGACGGCGCTGCGCAATAATTCGGCAGGCCGCTCCAGCCAGGCGCTGGTCGACCAGATCCTGCAATGCACGGAATCGCTCGAGCAGCTGTTCGACAACCTGCTGGACATCTCGAAGCTCGACGCCGGACAGGTGGAAGTGAAACGCGAGATCGTGCCGGTGGACGCGGTGTTCGATCGGTTGCGCAGTACGTTCTCGGGTCCGGCGCAGGACAAGGGTCTGCGCATGTCTGCGCGCCGCTCGAAGGTGACGCTCGCGACGGACGCTACGTTGCTGTTCCGCGTGCTGTCGAACCTTGTCTCCAACTCGCTGCGCTACACGGAAAAGGGCGGCATCGTCGTCGCCTGCCGGCGGCGCGGCAACGTTGCCAAGGTCGAGGTCTGGGACACGGGCATCGGCATTCCGGCTGAGCAGCACGAGCGCATCTTCGAGGAGTTCTATCAGCTCAACAATCCGGCTCGGGACCGCTCGCGCGGCCTCGGCCTCGGGCTCGCGACCGTACGGCGCATCGTGCAGCTGCTCGGCCATCCGTTGTGGCTGCGCTCCACGGTCGGCAAGGGCACGCGCTTCACGATCGAAGTGCCGATTGCCGATCCGACCCGCGTCCAGTCCGTCGCCCAGACGATCGAGCAGAAGGTGCCGAACCTGATCGGCGGCAAGCTCATCGTCGTGATCGACGACGAGGAGTCGGTGCGCCTCGGCATGCAGAGCCTGCTGGAGAGCTGGGGCTGCAAGTGCATCACCGCGATGGACTCCGCGGAAGTTCTCCAGAGCATCAACGGGCGCTCGCCGGACTTCATCATCGCCGACCTGCGTCTGCGCGGCGAAAGCACCGGCATCGATGCGATCCGCGAGCTGCGGGCGCAGCTCGGCAACCAGATCCCCGCCGTACTGATCTCCGGCGACACTGCCACCGAGCAGCTGCGCAAGGTGAGCGCGGCAGGCCTGACGATGATGCACAAACCGCTCAAGGCTGTACGATTGCGCGCACTGCTCAATCATGAGTTCGCCAAGCGCATCGCTTAATGCCTGCCTACCTGCTGTTGAACAAGCCCAAGGGCGTCATCACTTCGACGCGCGGGGGCGCCGGACGGCGCACCGTTCTCGATTTCATCCCATTTGCACTGCGCTCTCGCGATGAATCCGCGCAGCGCTGGTACTCGGTCGGCCTGCTGGATGGAGACTCCACCGGCCTCGTTCTGATCACCGATGACGGCGAGCTCGCGCGACAGCTCGAACATCCGAAGCTCGGCGTGCTGAAGGAGTACCGCGCGCTGTGCACCGGCCTGGCGGGCGACGACCAACTGCAACAGCTGCGCGAAGGTATGTACCTGGTGAACCCGACGGCGGATGGCAGTAAGACCACGCAGCGCGCGGCGATGGAATCCGTTCGTATCCTCAAACGACTCGTCGATCGAGCGCGCGGCAATCGCACGCTGCTCGGCCTGTCCGTGCGCCAAGGCGAGCCTCGCGAGATCCGCCGCATGCTCGCGCGCGTCGGGTTGAAGCTGCGGGAGCTGGAACGAGTCGCAATCGGGCCGCTGCGCCTGGCGGGATTGAAGCCAGGCGCGACCAAGCTGCTGGGGAAGAAGGACGTCGAGAAGCTGCGCGAGGCCATGTTGTCAGGCTAAAGCCTGACCCACAGGGCTCTCTTGTGGGTCAGGCTTTAGCCTGACTTCTTCTCTAATGGTCGCACCAACCCTTCCTGCGCCACGGACGCAACCAACCGCCGCTCGCGATCGAAGATCTGCGCGCGCGTGAGGCCGCGAGCGCCGCCGGCGAATGGACTGACCGCATCGATCAACACCCAGTCGTCCGCGCGGCACGGCCGATGGAACCACATCGCGTGGTCGAGGCTCGCCATCATCACCTGGCCGGACATCATCGACACCGTGTGCGTCAGCACGACGGTCGACGTCAGGAAGTAGTCCGACAGATACGCGAGCGCGCACTGCTGGGTCAGATCGTCCGCCGGCAAAGGTGAGGTCGACTTGATCCAGTACAGGCCGCGCGGCGTCTCCGCCTTGCGCAGGAAGTAATCCTCCGGGCTGACCGGCTTCAGCTCGGCGATCGCCTGCTGAGTGGCAATCGCCTGCGCGCTCTTCGGCAGCCGGTCAGCAAACTTCGTTGCCAGCTCGCGCGTGCTCATCAGCTTTTCCGGCTCCGGCACGTCCACGTCGAGCGGGATCTGGTGCTCGAAGCCGCGCTCCTCGCGGTGGAACGACAGCTCCATGTGGAAGATCGGCTTGGCGCGCTGACGCGCCACCACGCGGCGGGTCGAGAAGCTGCCGCCGTCGCGCGTCAGTTCCACGTCGTAGATCACGCCGATGTCGCTCATGCCGGCGAGCAGAAAGTAGCCGTGCAGCGAATGCGCCCGGCGGCCCGGCTCGACCGTCAGCGCCGCGGCCTTCAGCCCTTGACCGAGGATCTGGCCGCCGAACAGCGACCGATTGTTGTTGATCTGGTTGACTTTGCTACGGAACAGGTTGGTGTCGAGCTGCTCCAGCTCGAGCACTTCACTCAGGTGTTGCGGGGCCGGCGGCGGCGCGATGCTGGCGGTGGTCATGCGGGCAAGTCTAGCAAAGCACCTGCCGGTTCTCTGTGGCCATTCACCGGCATTCGCTACTCTCGACGCGCCATTTTCGCTACGCTGCGCTCTTCCGAAATCGCGGCCTTAGCGGAGGATGCATGTTCAGCCGTCTGGCGAATCTCGTTAAAGGGTTCTTCTCGCTGTTCATCTCTGGCGTCGAACGCCGTAATCCGGAAGCGCTGCTCGAGCTGGAGCAGGAAAATCTGCGCAAGCAGATCGCCAACTTCAACCAGGGTCTCGCGACGCACGCAGGGCTCTGCGAGCGCATCATGGGACAGGTACGCAAGCTCGAAGCGGAGCAGAAGGACCTGCGCGCGAAGACCACCGCACACCTGCGTGCCGGCAACAAGTCAGCGGCTGGCCAGTACGCACTGCGCCTGCAGACGATCGATGCGCAGCTGGAAGAAAACCGCAAGCAGCTGGAGCAGGCCGAAGGGACTTACCGGAATCTGGTCAAGGCACGCGATATCGCGGTCCAGACTGCGAAGGCGAAGATCGAGTCCATGAAGGGCGCGATCAACGACATGCGCATGAATCAGGCGATGGCCGAGATCCACGAGATGGCCTCGGGCATGATCTCCAGCATCGGCGGCGCCGGTGACACGCTCAATCGCCTGCACGACATGGTGGAAGAAGAGCGCACCAAGGCCGCCGGCCGCGCACGCATCGCCAGGGACTCGGTCGACATGAGCGGCATCGAGGTGAAGGAAGCCGAGCTCACTGCGCTCGCCGACCAGGCGCTGGCAGACTTCGCCGCACGCGAGGGCATCTCGATTCCGGGCGAAGCGCCGGCCCCTGCGCCGCGCTCCCTCGGCGCGACGGAAACGGGCGGCCAAGGCAGCTGACATGCCCGCACCTCAGGGTGCGCCGGCGTGGGCGGGCGAGTTGGCGCTCGCCTACGAAAGCGGCGCTCACGGTCAGTTCATTCTCTACGGCAACGTGCACGACCGCGTCGCCGTCGGCGGCCGCCTCATCAATCTCGCCGGCTACCTGGAGAACGACCTGTTGGCCGGCTTCAAAGTCGTGCTCTCGTACGACCTCGGCAATGGACTGGCGATCGAGCGCGGCGGCGACCTCGTCGAGAAATGGGGCGGCGCGAACCTGAAAGCGCTGCCGCGGGAGCCGCTCGATGCGATTCAGTACATCAGCCGCTACCTGCGCTATCTCGGCAACCTGCGTGTGCTCGGCCGCGAAGTGAAGGAGAACGTCGCAGTCATCCTGCGCGGCGCGGATGACGTCGTGCCCGCTGATGGCCAAGGCTACGAGCACGGCAGCCTGACCAGCGTGCTGCGCGACTGGGCCTCGGAAGCACCGTTCAGCGAACTGCCCTTCACGAGCATCTTGATCGCCGACAATCTCAACGACATCGAACGGCAGATCGCGTACAGCGCGCACGTGTCGCGCATTCGCGTGCCGTTGCCCGATGCGCCGGCGCTGGAGCGCGCACTTGCGATCCTGAAGGTGCAGGAACCGAAGGCCTTCGCTGAGGATGCCAACCTCGCGCAGCTCGCGGCGGCGCTCATCGGCGTCACGATCGCCGCGCTCGAAAGCCTGGTGAAGGTGCGCGATCACGCCGGTCAGGCGCTCGGCACTGCGGATCTCGCGCGCATCAAGAAAGAACTGGTCGAGCGCGACTCCGCCGGGCTGGTCGAGTTCATCGAGTCGCAGCGCACGCTCGACGACTACGCCGGACAGGAAGCACTGAAGCAGTGGCTGCGCCAGGATCTGGCGCTGTGGCGCGCGGGCGATCTCAAAGCGTTGCCGATGGGTTATCTGCTGTGCGGCCCGGTCGGCACCGGCAAGACTTTTCTGGTCGAGTGTCTCGCCGGCGAAGCGGGCGTGCCGGTCGTGAAGCTGAAGAATTTCCGCGATCGCTGGGTCGGATCGAGCGAAGGCAACCTGGAGAAGATCTTCCGGCTGGTGCGCGCTCTCGGCCGCTGCATGGTGTTCATCGACGAGGCGGATCAAAGCCTCGGGCGGCGCGACTCCGGCAGCGGCGACAGCGGTCTATCGGGTCGGTTGTACTCGATGATCGCGCAGGAGATGGCGGATACCGCGAATCGCGGCCGCGTGCTGTGGCTGCTCGCCTCGTCGCGTCCCGACCTGATCGAGGTCGATCTCAAGCGACCGGGACGCGTCGACGTAAAAGTGCCCTTACTGCCGACCAGCACGCAGTCGGAGAGCGCAGCGCTGGTCGGCGTGCTCGCAAAGCGTTATGGAATGCCGCTGACCGATGCGCAGCTCGCGACGCTGACACCGCGCATGCCGACACTGCTCACTCCGGGAGCGGCCGAAGCACTCGTCGTCAAGGCTTACCGCCGCTCGCGCACCGAGAAGGTAGGTGCAGAGGCTGCACTGGAAGCGTGCCTGATCGGCTACCAGAATCCCGTGCCCGCCGACGTGCTCGAGTTCCAGATGCGCATCGCCGTCCGCGAGGCGACCGATCTCGCGTTCGTGCCGCCCGCATTTCAAAAGTACGCCGCGCAGCCCGCGCCCACATGAGCGCCAAGCGTTCCTATCTGGCCGCAGCCTTCAACGCTCGTCCCCTCGGCATGCCAGTGCCGCCGAACTGGTTCGGCGTCGCGGCGTTCGCATTGCTCGGCGCGTTCGTGAATCCGGCACTGTGGCTGATCGGCATTGGCCTCGAAGGCTTGTATCTGTGGACACTTTCGCGACATCCGCGTTTCCGCGCCACCGTGGACGCCGATCAAGGTCAAACCGATTGGCACGCGCGTTACACGCAGCTCGCCTCGTACCTGTCGCAGGACGCGCGCGACCAGCAGTCGACGATCGAGGCCCAGGCGAATGAGATCTGCGATCTGCTGTCGCGCACCGGCGCGACGGAATCGCAGATGAGCGACGTGCGGCAGATGGCGTGGGTTCACTTGAAGCTGCTCGCCGCGCGTGCGTCGGTGCTGCAGGTCATTTCTTCGGCGGGGCGCGAGAGTCGCAACCTCGAAGAGCAGGAACGGCGCCTCATCGACCGGCTGAGCCGCCAGACAGTCGAGGACGAATTGAAGCGCAGTCTCGAACAGCAGCTCGAAGTGATCCGCGAGCGGCGCAGCGGCCACGTCGACGCGGAACGCCGCCGCGAGCTGATCGAGGCGGAGATCGAACGGTTGCGCCAGCAGGTTTCGCTGGTGCGTGAGCAAGCGCTGCTCGCTACCGATGAGCACAGCGCCGCGGCATCGCTCGACGCGCTATCCGCATCGCTGAACGAAGCGAACCGCTGGCTGAAAGACCAACGCGAATTGTTCGCGGGGCTCGAAGGCCTGACCGACGAGCCGCCGCCCGCAGACCTGCTGCGGGCCAGGAGCCCGCCGGCTCGCAAGCAAAAGGTTTCGGAATGAGGAGGACACGACAAATGATCCAGATCATTTCCCGTTCTCGGTCGCGCGGCTCGACCGCCGGCAACCTGATCACGCTGTTGTTGCTGCTCGGCATCGTCGGACTCGGCGTCTACCTGTGGCTCGGCAAGGGCACGAAGGATCAGCCGACAGCTGCAGCGCCGGGCGCCACGACGACAGCCGTCGACAATTCCGCGGCCGATGCCAATGCACCGGTGCCGATCGAACCCGTAACCGGCACGCCCCCGCTGGAAGCTGCGGCTACTTACACGCCGAAAGACGGCGTGCTGCAGATCGACATCAGCGAGTACGCCGGCTATGGCGGCCTGATCGTCGCCAACGGCGGCCTGGAGCCGAATCCGGAATCGTTCTTCGCGAAGGAGTACGGCTTCAAGGTCAAAATCTCGAAGAGCGAGAGCGAGACCTGGTCGCCGCTCAACAACGGCCGGCTCGCTGCTACCGCGACCACGACAGATGCGCTCGCCGTGCTCGGGCGGCAGTTCGAAGCAGTCGTGCCGGTACAGATCGGCTACTCGCGCGGCGCCGACATGGTCGTCGTCGATCGCGGCATCGCTTCGGTGAACCAGCTCGCGGGCAAAGTGCTCGCCGCTTCGCAGTTCAACGAGAGCGAGTTCTTCATCCGTTATCTGGCGCAGGAGGCGGGCCTGCCGGTCGCCGTGTTGCGCGATCTCGATTCGCGGCCGGCGTCGAGCGAGCTCGGCCTCGTGTTCTACGAAGACGCTTTCATCGCCTGCGACGCTTATCAGCACGAGCTGGGCCGCGGCCAGCCGCGCCTGAACGGCTGCGTCGGCTGGACGCCGCGCACGGACGAGGTCGTCGAGAAGTCCGACGGCAAAGCCAAGGTGCTGGTGTCGAACCGCAACCTGCTCGTCGTCGCGGACGTGCTCGCAGTCAACCGCGGCTTCGCCAAAGAGCATCCGGACATGGTGCGCGGTCTCGTTCACGGTATTCTCGAAGGCAACCGACGGCTGCGCGATCAGCAAGCTGCGAACATCGGTGTCGTCGCCAAAGCATTCGGCTGGAACGAAGACGAAGCGCGCGACGAGCTCGCGCACGTGCACCTCGCGAACCTGCCGGAGAACATCGCGTTCTTCGCCGGCACGATCGACTCTGCCGGCTCGTTCGGCGGCATCTTCCAGTCCTCGGTGCTCGCATACGGCGATCTGCTGAAGAATCCCACCGACGCTGCCCGCTTCGCCGACACGAGCGCGCTCGATGCGCTCGCCAAGAAGGGGCTGTATGCGGAGCAGCGCGTCGCCATCGCGCCGATCAAGACAGCGACGCAGGCTTCGCTCGAAGGCGATCCGCTGTTGAGCAAGGACATCCGCTTCTTCTTCGAGCCGAACTCGTCGGCGCTCGACAAGGACGCGAAGCAGAACCTCGACTATCTCGACACGATCAAGCGCTTCCTGCAGGTCAGCCCCGGCTCGACCGTGCTGCTGCGCGGGCATGTCGACAATGCGCGCGTCGATGAATTCCGCCAGCAGGGCGGCGAGCAGCTGGTGAAGAGCATGGCACTGAAGGCGATGGAGCTGTCGCGTCAGCGTGCATTGGCTGTGAGCGAAGCGCTGCGCGATCGTTACAAAGACATCGACGCGTCGCGTGTCGAAGTGGTCGGTCGCGGCTGGGAGGAGCCCGCGGGTCCTGATAGCGAGCAGAACCGGCGCGTCGAAGTGCAGTGGTTTACGTTGGAGTAGTCGGAGTCGGGCTGAAGCCCGACCTACAGCGCTTCGTCACGTCTGTCGGGTAAGAAGATCGCGCCGATCAGGACCGTGAGCACGGCTATGACGATCGGGTACCACAGCCCGTAGTAGATATCGCCGGTCAGCGCGACGAGCGCGAACGAAACCGTCGGCAGGAAGCCGCCGAACCAGCCGTTGCCGATGTGATACGGCAACGACATGGACGTGTAGCGGATGCGCGCCGGGAACAGCTCGACCAGCCACGCGGCGATCGGTCCGTACACCATCGTCACGTACAGCACGAGCACGAACAGAATCAGCAGCACCATCCCGTGATTGATGCGCGCCGGGTCGGCGCTCGCGGGATAGCCTGCGGCCTGCAGCGCCGCGGTCAGCTGCTTGCCGAACGCATCGCTGCGCTCCTTGAACTCGGCAGGCGCAAGACTGCGGCCGTCGAATGCCACGACCGTCACGTCGCCGATGCGCACCGATGTAACCGCGCCGGCCGGCGCCGCTGAGTTCTCGTACGGCGCACCAGCTTTCGCGAGTGCGCTCTTCGAGATGTCGCACGAGCTCGTGAAGCGAGCTTTGCCGATCGGATCGAACTGGAAATGACAGTCGGCCGGATCTGCGACCACGACGATCGGGTTCGTCTGCCGCGCGTGCTCGATGCCCGGATTGGCGAAATGCGTGAGCGCCCCGAACAGCGGGAAATACGTGAGCGCAGCGAGCAGGCAGCCGCCGAGCACGATCTTCTTGCGGCCGATGCGATCCGACAGCCAGCCGAACACGACGAAGAACGGCGTCGCCAGCAGCAGCGCGCCCGCGACCAGCAGGTTCGCGGTCTGGGCGTCGACCTTGAGCGTCTGCGTCAGGAAGAACAGCGAGTAGAACTGCCCGCCGTACCACACCACGGCCTGCCCCGCCGTCGCGCCGAGCAGTGCCAGCAGCACGATCTTCAGATTCGGCCAGCGTCCGAAAGAATCCGTGAGCGGCGAGCGCGAGGTCTTGCCGGCGGCCTTCATCTCGGTGAAGACCGGCGACTCGCTCAGCTGCAGGCGGATGTAGACGGAAATTGCCAGCAGGAAGATCGAAAGCAGGAACGGCACGCGCCAGCCCCAGGTCTCGAACTGCGGCCCGAGCAGCAGGCGGCACCCGAGGATGACCAGCAACGACAGGAACAGGCCGAGCGTCGCCGTGGTCTGGATCCAGCTCGTGTACACGCCGCGCCTGCCGGACGGCGCGTGCTCGGCGACGTACGTTGCCGCCCCGCCGTACTCGCCACCCAGCGCGAGCCCTTGCAACAGGCGCAACGCGACTAGCGCGATCGGAGCAGCGACTCCGATCGACGCATAAGCAGGCAGGACGCCGACCAGCGCCGTCGACACGCCCATGATCACGATCGTGATCAGGAACGTGTGCTTGCGCCCGACCATGTCGCCGAGCCGGCCGAACAAGATTGCGCCAAACGGCCGCACGGCGAAGCCCGCAGCGAACGCCAGCAGCGCGAAGATGAACGCCGTGGTTTCGTTGACGCCGGCGAAGAACTGCTTGCTGATGATCGCCGCGAGCGAGCCGTACAAGTAGAAGTCGTACCACTCGAACACCGTGCCGAGCGACGATGCAAAGATCACTCGGCGGTGCGCGCGGTCGATCACTTCACGACCTCACTTGACGATGGCCTGATAGGTCAGATTTCGTGACAGGCCGCGCACGTCCGGGGAACCGTCACCGCGGATCTGGATCATGCCGACGACGATCATGTTGTAGACCGGATCGATCCAGAACCACGTGCCGGCATAACCGCCCCAGTAAAACGTGCCTTCGCCGCCGTAGCCGCCGGCTGCGACCGGATCTTCGACGACTGCGAAATCCAAGCCGAAGCCCGTGCCCGGCCCCATCGTGCGCGCGCTCGCCGGCAGCACGTTGGAACGCATCAGCTGCACGCTGAGCGGCGACAACAAGCGGTGACCGTCGAGCTCGCCGCCATTCAAGAGCATCTGGCAGAAGCGCATGTAGTCCATTGCCGTCGAGACCATGCCACCGCCGCCCGAGGGCGCCCCCGGCGGCTTCGAGAAGTCCGGCACTCCCGGATGGGCAACGAACTTGCGATCCTTGTCGTAGGTGTAGAACGACACGAAGCGATTCATCTTGTCGGCCGGCACATAGAACGCCGTGTCCTTCATGCCGAGCGGCTCGAAGATACGTTGCTTCAGGAATTCGGGGAACGGTTGCCCCGACAGCTTCTCGACGAGGTAGCCCTGCACGTCGACGGACACGCTGTAGTGCCAGCGCTCGCCCGGCTGATGCAGCAGCGGGATCTTGCCGAGCTTGTCGATCATCGCCTGCAGCGTCGCGTCGCGGTCGAGCACGTTGACGTCGGTGTACATCTTGTCGACCGCCGTGCTGCCGAACACGCCGTACGTCAGTCCACCCGAGTGCGACATCAGCTCGCGCATCGTCATCGGGTGATCCGGCGCGACCTGCGTAACCGAGCCGTTCTGCGGATTCACCTTCGCGACCTTGAGGTTCGCGAACTCAGGGATGTGCTTCGACACCGGATCGTTGAGCTGCCACTTGCCTTCCTCGAACAGCAGCATCATCGCCACGCCGGTGATCGGCTTGGACATCGAATAGATGCGGAAGATCGAGTCCTTCTGCAGCGGCGCCCCGCTCTCCACGTCGCGCTTGCCGGCGACGTCGAACTCCACGACCTTGCCGTCCTTCGCGACCATCGTGACGACGCCGGGCAGCTGGTTGCGGTCGACGAGCGCCTGCATCTCGCTCTTCAGCTTGCCGAGCCGCTGCGTCGACATGCCGACGCTTTCGGGCTTTGCTGTCGGCAGATCCGCTGCGCCGGCGGCGCAGGTCAGCAGAACGAGCAGCAGGAACGAGGCGAAGTTTCTCACCGACTTCATGGAAGCCCCCAATTTGTTCTGTTGATTCGAGTTGGTCGGCGCAGTTTACACGGGTAGCGAAAAGTAGCGGCTGCTTGCGTGACAATACAACTGTGAAGAACCCTCAATTCGCCTTGGCCATCGACGCCGCGCTGCCCGCGCTGCGGGCGGCGGTCGTCGCCCATGCGAACGTCGTGCTGCAGGCACCGCCCGGCGCGGGCAAGTCGACCGGGGTGCCGCTCGCGTTGCTGACCGAACAGTCGCTGCGCCCGGGCAAGATCGTCATGCTCGAACCCCGGCGCCTTGCGGCGCGCGCAGTTGCTACTCGCATGTCGCAGATGCTCGGCGAAGCAGTTGGCCAGACCGTCGGATTTCGCACGCGCCTGGAATCACGCACCAGCAAGAACACTCGCATCGAGGTCGTGACCGAGGGAATTCTCACGCGCTGGCTGCAACGCGACGCCACGCTCGAAGGCGTCGCGATGGTCATCTTCGACGAATTCCACGAGCGCAGCCTCAACGCCGATGTCGGGCTGGCGCTGTGCCTCGAAGCCCAGGCGGAAGTGCGCGACGACCTGCGCATTCTCGTGATGTCCGCGACGTTGGACACGCCGGCAGTCGCGCAACTGCTCGGCGACGCGCCGATCGTCAGCACGGAAGGAAAGGCGTTCGACGTCGAAACACGCTGGGCAGCTACTGGCGCCGCGAACCGCGGGCAGCGTGAGATCGACATCGCGACACGAACCGCGCGGACGATCTTGCAAGCGCTCGAACAGGAACCCGGCGACATCCTGGCGTTCTTGCCAGGGCAGGGAGAAATCCGCCGCGCCCAGCAGCAGCTCGAGGAAGGCGGTCTGGCGCGCAGCGTGAGTGTCCTACCGCTGTTCGGCGATCTGTCGGCGGCAGAGCAGGACGCAGCGTTGCGCCCCGGCGACGCGCAGCATCGCAAGGTCGTGCTCGCCACCAACATCGCCGAAACCAGTCTGACGATCGAAGGCGTGCGCGTCGTCGTCGATTCGGGGCTCGCCCGCCGCGCGCGCTTCGATCCATCGACTGGAATGAGCGGCCTGGAGACAGTGCGCATTTCGCGCGCGTCCGCCGATCAACGGCGCGGCCGCGCGGGCCGTCTCGGTCCCGGCGTCTGCTATCGGTTGTGGTCGGAAACCGAGCACGCCTCGCTGGCCGCGCAGACCGCACCGGAAATTCTCGAAGCCGATCTCGCGCCCGTCGCGCTCGACCTGGCGGAGTGGGGCGTGAGCGATCCGCGTTCGCTGCGCTGGCTGGATCCGCCGCCCGCTGCGACGTTTGCGCAGGCGCGGGATCTGTTGCGCTCGCTCGATGCAATCGACGCCGAGGGGCGAATCACTCCGCACGGCCGCGCACTGGCGCGACTCGGCACTCATCCGCGACTCGCGCACATGATCGTGCGCGGAGCCGAGCTCGGTCTGCGGCGACTCGCACTGGAGATTGCAGCAGTGCTGGGCGAACGCGATCTGTTGCGCTGGAACGCCGGTCGACGCGACGCGGATTTGCGATTGCGCATCGAGGCACTGCGCCGCGGACGCGTCGATGATTCGCACGTCGCAGCCGACGTCAGAGTCGACGGCGGCGCGCGGCAGCGCGCAGTGCGCAGCGTCGAGGTTCTGGAACGCCAGCTCGATACGGGCACAGCGACGTCGCCCGCCACGGAGAGCGACGCCGACATCGGTAGACTGCTCGCCTTCGCCTATCCGGATCGCATCGCGCAGTCGCGCGGCGCTGGCGGCCGATATCTCTTGTCAGGCGGACGTGGTGCGCGACTCGCGGATGCCCAGAGCATCGCGCAAGCAGAGTTCCTGGTTGTCGCAGATCTGGATGCCGGTGACCGCGAAGCGCTCATCCGCTTGGCGTCGCCGCTGCCGCGCGCAGCGCTCGAAGGGGACTTCGCTGCACTGATCGAGCATCGCCAACGATTCGAGTGGGACGCGCGGGAGCAGGCGGTGGTCGCGCAGGATGAGCGCTGGCTGGGCGCGATCAGGCTCGGCGAGCGGCGGCTAGAGAATCCCGACGGCGAGCGCGTGATGAGCGCATTGCTCGCGGGCATTCGCGAGCTGGGTCTCGACGTCTTGCCGTGGACCAAGGAAGCGCGAGCACTGCGTCAGCGTCTCGCATTCGCGCGCGACGTCGACACGCATGCTCCGCGCCCGTGGCCCGACGTGAGCGATGACGCGCTGCTGGCAACGCTCGAAGACTGGTTGGCGCCGTGGCTGACGAACATGAGCCGACGCGATCACCTCGCGCGGCTGGACACGACAGCGATCATCGCAGCGCTGCTCGACTGGAATCAGCGACAGCGGCTCGACGAGCTTGCGCCGACGCACCTGCAGGTGCCGAGCGGCTCGCGTATTCCGATCGATTACTCGGCGGCCCCGACGGTGGCAGTCAGACTGCAGGAAGTGTTCGGCCTGAGCACAACGCCCGCGGTGGGCGGCGGTCGCGTGCCGTTGACGTTGCAATTGCTGTCGCCAGCGCACCGTCCGGTTCAGGTGACGAAGGACCTCGCGAGCTTCTGGGCGCGCGGCTACATGGAAGTCAAAAAAGAGCTGAAAGGCCGCTATCCAAAGCACTACTGGCCCGACGATCCGACCACTGCCGTCGCGACTGCGCGGGCGCGCCCACGCCCGAAATAGTTCATTAAATCTCCATTAAATTTCACCGCCGCCTCGAAGCTGCGGTTGTGTCGCCCCAATGACAGAACGAGGCGCCTGTGAGCGCTAGCCTGCACGCGTAGTTAAGGGCTCATTCATCGTTTCGGTCTCATTCTGACGTCGTGCAGACGATAGGAGTACGCATCATGAAGAACACTCTCGTGCTCGCTGCGGTGTTGACCGCTGCGGGCATTTCCATCGGCGCGAGCGCCAACGCCTCGACGTCCACGCACGCAGGCAAGAACGACTGCGTGTTCACGAGCGCCATCCACGATTTCAGACCGCTGGATCGCAACAAGGTGGTGATCTACGGTCCGGGCCGCAAGGCGTACCTGGTGGAGCTGTCGATGCCGATGCCGGAGCTGAAGTTCGCCAACCGGCTCGCCTTCGTCGACCGCAACCACGACGGCATGCTGTGCGGTTACGGCATGGACCGCATCGTCGTGGCGGATTCGGGTTTCGGCTTCCGCACCCCCTCGACGATCCTGGGCATGCAGCGCCTGGACGACGCCGGGATTGCGCAGCTCGAAGAGCAATATGACGTGCGTCTGACGCGCAAGAAGAAGGCCCCGGCGGCCGGCGTGGCCCAACCCCAGGCCGGCTCGGCGCAGCCGCAGGAAGCCGCACAGCAGCCGGAAGCAGTTAAGGAAAACGACTGACCGCACAGCACTCTCGTTCTCACATAGAATGGCTGCCTCGTCTGCAGTGGAGGCGTGGCAGCAGTGAGAACAGAACTGAAGGACCAGCTCGCGGCCCTGCACGCCGAGCTGGCTCGCACCCGGTCGGCGGATGATCCCGAGCTGCGTCGGCAGCTCATTGCCGTTCTCGGCGACATCACCCGGCTGCTCGGCAAGCCCACCAGCGCGGGCGAGCGGCATTCCTTGATCGAGAATCTCGACGCACTGGCGGTTCAGTTCGAAGCCGAGCACCCGGCGCTCGGACATGCGATCCGCCAGGTCGTGGACGCATTGGGCAAAGCGGGTATCTGAGCGGGGATCTGAGATGTACGACGACAACAACGTGTTCGCGAAGATCCTTCGCGGCGAGATGCCGGCATTCAAGGTGTTCGAGGACGAGCGTGCAGTCGCCTTCATGGACGCGATGCCGCAGTCCGATGGCCACACGCTGGTAGTACCGCGAGCGAAGGCGCGCAACTTCTTCGATATCGAGCCGGCGGCGCTGGCGGAGCTGATCAAGACGACGCAGCACGTCGCGCGCGGCGTACAGAAAGCATTCAATCCGGGCGGCATGCGCATCGTGCAATTCAACGAGAGCATTGCCGGCCAGACGGTCTTTCACATCCATTTCCACATCATTCCCTGCTACGAAGGCGTGCCGCTGCGCAGTCACAATCGCGACTGGGCGGACAAGGCCGTACTGGCGCAACACGCCGAGCGCGTCCGGCAGGTGCTTTCTCAATAAAAGGGCCCAATGAGCTCGAAGATCTACAAGGTTCCGGAAGATTTCGCCGCCCTCGCCCACCTGAAGCACGCCGACTACCTGCGCCTGTATCAGGAATCGGTGCGCGATCCGCACACGTTCTGGTCGCGCATCGGCCGGCGCCTCGACTGGATCCAGCCGTATTCGAAGGTGAAGGACACAAGCTACGAGGAAAAGGATTTCCGCATCCGCTGGTTCTACGACGGCAAGCTCAACGTCGCGGCCAACTGCCTCGATCGTCATCTCACCAAGCGCGGCGACAAGACGGCGATCCTGTGGGAAAGCGACGACCCGCGGTTGTCGGAGCGCATCACTTATCGCCAGTTGTACGAGCGCGTCTGTCAGTGCGCGAATGCGCTGAAGTCTCTCGGCGTGCGCAAGGGCGATCGCGTCACGATCTACATGCCGATGATCCCCGAGACCGCGGTGGCGATGCTCGCCTGTGCGCGCATCGGCGCCGTGCACTCGGTCGTGTTCGGCGGCTTCTCGCCCGAGTCGCTCGCCGGCCGCATCGCGGATTGCAGCTCCAACGTCGTGATCACCGCCGACGAAGGTCTGCGCGGCGGCAAGCGCATTCCACTCAAGGCCAACGTCGATGCAGCGCTTGCTGCACCGGGCAGCGAGTGCGTGAAGCATGTGCTCGTGGTGCGCCGTCTCGGCTCGCTGGTCCCGATGCAAGCGGGCCGCGATCGCTGGTTCGAAGAGGCGCTCGCGGGCCAGTCGAAGGAATGCCCGCCCGAAGTCATGGACGCGGAAGATCCGCTGTTCATTCTTTACACCTCTGGCTCGACGGGAAAACCCAAGGGCGTGCTGCACACGACCGGCGGCTATCTCGTCTTCGCGTCGATGACGCACGAGCTGATCTTCGACGTGCGCGAGGACGACATCTACTGGTGCACGGCCGACGTCGGCTGGGTGACCGGCCACAGCTACATCGTGTACGGACCGCTGGCGAATGGCGCTACGACGCTGATGTTCGAGGGCGTGCCGAACTATCCCGACGCCGGCCGCTTCTGGCAGACGGTCGACAAGCACAAGGTGACGATCTTCTACACCGCGCCGACGGCGATCCGCGCGCTGATGCGCGAGGGCGACGCGCCGGTGACTAGCTGGTCACGCCGTTCGTTGCGGCTGCTCGGCTCGGTCGGCGAGCCGATCAATCCGGAAGCGTGGGAGTGGTATCACCGCGTGGTCGGCGACGGCCGTTGCCCGGTCGTCGACACGTGGTGGCAGACCGAGACCGGCGGCATCCTGATCAGCCCGCTGCCGGGTGCGATCGATCAGAAACCCGGCTCGGCAACGCTGCCGTTCTTCGGCGTGAAGCCGGCAATCGTCGACGGCGAAGGCAAGACACTCGAGGGCGTGGCCGAAGGCAACCTCGTGATCGCCGACAGCTGGCCGGGCCAGATGCGCACCGTGTTCGGCGATCATCAGCGCTTCATCGACACGTACTTCAAGACTTTCCCCGGCCGCTATTTCACCGGCGACGGCGCAAAGCGCGACGAAGACGGCTACTACTGGATCACCGGCCGGGTCGACGACGTGCTGAACGTCGCCGGACACCGCCTCGGCACTGCGGAGATCGAGAGCGCGCTCGTTGCGCATCCGGACGTGGCGGAAGCTGCGGTCGTCGGCTACCCGCACGACATCAAAGGTCAGGGCATCTACGCGTACGTCACGCTGAATGCGGGCGAGCAACCGAACGACGCGTTGCGCAGCGAGCTGCGCGAATGGGTCAAGAAGGAGATCGGCGCGATCGCGGCGCCGGATCTGCTGCAGTGGGCGCCGAGCCTGCCGAAGACGCGCTCCGGCAAGATCATGCGGCGGATCTTGCGCAAGATCGCGGCGAACGAGCACGACCAGCTCGGCGACACGTCGACGCTGGCGGACCCGTCGGTCGTCGATAGCCTGGTGCGCGAGAGAATGAATCGGCCGGCGGGCGAGATAGCCGCGGCGGCAGAACCAGCGGCTGCGAAGAGCGCGCCGAAACGAAAGAAGAAGTCAGGCTAAAGCCTGACCCACAACAACTAAAACAGCCGGCCGGCTCCCGCGAGTCGGGTCCGGTAGTACTCGTCATCGAGCATGCGGAACTCCACGGGCGAGCCAGTGCGTGGCGCGTGGATGAAGCGCCCCTCGCCCGTATAGATCGCGACGTGCGAAATGCGCTGGCCGTGCGTGCGGAAGAACAGCAGGTCGCCCGGCTTCAGTCCGTCGAGCTCGATCCGCCGCGCCGCTGAGAATTGCTCCGCCGCCGTTCGCGGCACCGGGATACCGACCTGGTCGTAGATGAAGCGCACCAACCCGCTGCAATCGAAGCCGCTCAGGTCGGCGCCGCCCCACACGTAAGGCCTGCCCAGGAGAGAAATCGCACGCATCGCGATCTCATTGCCGACCGAAGGCAACGGCGCCGGAGGCGGCGCGACGATGACCGGCTGCGGCTCTGGCGGTCGATATGGGTCGATGGAACAGCCCACCAGCACCGCCGCAGCGGCGCACACCAAACCGATCTGTGCTGGCCCACGAACCATCTCGAGCACCATCGTCAGGATGCCGCATGCTCAAGCTAAGTTCCAGGCGCTGAACCGATGGTGAATTACAATGCGCGCCGTGTCGTGCTTTTCATCACGGAGTCCCATGCGCACGTTGACAGCCCTGCTGCTGATCGCAGCCGCATTCGCGGCCACCGCTGCCGATCATCCGGCGACCAGCAGCGTGCGCGCCGATGCGATCCGCGGCCACGTCGAATTCCTGGCCAGCGATCTGCTCGAAGGCCGGGCAGCTGCGACCCGCGGCTACGACATCGCCGCTGCCTACGTCGCTGCGCAATTCCGCCAGGCCGGCCTCGCACCTGCCGGCGAGGAGAACACGTACCTGCAGACCGTGCCGCTGGTCGAAGCGACGCCCGTGCTGCCCGGCTCCGCGGCGAAGCTGGTGCGCGACGACCAGACCTACACGTTCGAGTACGGCACTCACTATCTGCCGTCCGCCGATTTCCTTTCGGCCAGCTCGACGCTGACCGCGCCGCTCGTGTTCGCCGGCTTCGGCGTCGACGCGCCCGAGCTCGGCTACACGGATTTCGAGAACGTCGACCTCAAGGGCCGCATCGCCGTGATCTTGAGCGGCGCGCCGGCGAAGTTTCCGAGCTCGCAGCGCGCGTATCACTCCTGGAGCGAGCGCAAGTGGAGCCTGCTCGTGGAGCACGGCGCGGTCGGCGCGATCACCGTCGCTTCGCCCGTCGACGAGAAGCGCCTGCCCTGGGAACGCATAGTCGCGATGAGCTGGACTCCGCAGATGCGCTGGCTCGATGCGGACGGCAAGCCGCAACGTGCTTTCCCGGAGCTGAAGCTGCGCTTTCGCTTCAACCACGAAGCGGCGGCGCAGTTGTTCGAGAACGCGGCGTCGGGCTTCGGTGAAGTCATGGCGGCAGCGGACGCCGGCCAACCGCAGGGCTTCGGCTTGCCCGGCATGCTCACGCTGTCCGCGACGACGGGGTTGCGCCGGACCGAAAGCGCGAATGTGCTCGGCCTGTTGCCCGGGAGCGATCCGAATCTGCGCAACGAGATCATCGTCGTCACTGCGCATCTCGATCATCTCGGCCGCGGCTCGGCCGTGAACGGCGATTCGATCTACAACGGCGCGCAGGACAACGCCGTCGGCGTCGCCGTGCTGCTGGAAATGGCGCGGGCGTTGCACGTCTCGAACACGAAGCCGCGGCGCTCGGTGCTGTTCGCGGCGGTCACGGCCGAAGAAAAGGGTTTGCTCGGCTCCGACTATTTCGCCCAGAGCCCGCGCACCGACGGCCGCCGCGTCGTCGCGAACGTCAACATCGACATGCCGATGCCGTTCGTGCCCGTCCGCGACTTCGTAGCGCTCGGCGGCGAGCACTCGAGCCTCGGCACGCTTGCGCGTAACGCCGCTGCTGCCGAGGGGTATCGGCTGAGCGCCGAGCTCGCGCCCGAGGAAGTCGGTTTCATTCGCAGCGATCAGTTCTCCTTCATTCGCCACGGTGTCCCGGCGCTGGTGGTCAACAGCGGTTACCAGGCGCGCGATCCCGGCGTCGATGCCGCGGCTCTGCAGAAGCAGTTTCGCGAGACTCAATATCACCAGCCGAGCGATGACCTCAGCCTGCCGCTGGACTATCCGACGGCGGCCGACCTGGCCCGCATCGACTTGCGCATCGTGCTGGACGCTGCCAACGGCGCGAGCGCGCCACGCTGGAACGCCGGCGATTTCTTTGCGGAGAAGTTCGGCGGCGCCCGGTAGAATCGCGCGGGGACAGCAAGGGAGGCAACGATGAAAGATCTCAGCACCGGCGAGCTCGCCGAGCTGCGCCAGAGCTTCGACACGTGCGACGCCAACGGCGACGGTTGGATCATCGTCAACGAATTCTCCGCGCTGCTGCACGCACTCGACCAGGACCTGACCGAGGACGAATGCCTGCTGGCGTTCGAGATGACCGACGCCGATGGCGACGGCAGCATCAGCTTCGAAGAATTCATCGGCTGGTGGACCGGAGAGTAGCTCTTACAAATTGTGATGCCGTTCACACGGCAGTTCGTGAACCGCTGCTCATCCTGAGCATCGCCTGCAGCGATTGCGATTTTCCCTGAATTCATCCTCCGTGCCGGTCGCACTAGGCTACGCGCACGCTCGCGCCGATATGCGGCGGGAGGAGAGCGGTCATGAGCGAAGAGCACGAAAGCGGACTGCGCGTCGGCGACCCAGTCAGGCTGAAAGACAGCGATATGGACCTGCGCGGCGACGTTTGGCAGCTGCGCACCGGCCGCTATCTCGTCGTGCGCTGGCAGGACGAATGCCGCAGCACTCACTCCGAGACCGCGGTCGAATACGACTCCTCGCGCAGCCGCGCCGAGTGGAGTCGCAATCTCGTTTCAGAAGATCGTCACAAGAAGAAGTAACGCTCTTTCGATTGTGGCGCGCAAAAAAAAAGGCCGTGCCCAAAGGCGCGGCCTTAAGTGCGCAGTCGTACACATGGCGTCCGATGGGTTCTCAGCGGGTGCCCCCATCGTCCTGGGGAGGTCCATGTAACGAGTAGCGCAATGTCCGAGGCCCGGAACGGACGCTTGCCCGCCCGGGCCCAACTCAACCACCGGTGGCTGCAACGCACGGCGCCGGCCTTTGGATCCACGCAGCCTGCATAATTCCTGGCTAGCGCATTGCCAGCAGGACTTCGCGAACCTTGTGGAATTCCGACGCCTTGTCGAAGAAATGATCCGCGCCGCACTCGCGGCTCGCAGTGCGGTAATCGTCGGAGGGATAGTTGGTGACGACGATGATCGTCTCGGGGCGGGTCATGCCGGCGGCCCGCATCAGTTTGAGCAGGCGAAACCCGCTGCCGCCACGCAACTGAATGTCCAGGATCAGCACCCGCGGCTGCAGCGCACGCATGCCTTCGAGCGCCGCGTTGACTGCGTCCGCACTGCCGACCACGCGCGCGCGCGGAATGTCCTCGACGGACTCGATCAGCCGCTCTTTCACGGCTTCGGAGTCCTCGACGATGTAGATGGTCAGCTCTGCCCGCTCCAGCGCGCGCAGCGCCGGATGCGTGCCGGTGTCGCTCTCCGTGCCCGGCACGGATTCCCCGGCGAAGAGCCAGGCGTCGCGCCGCGGCGGCGCGGGCGCCGCCCTACTCGACCAGCTGGTTGCGGACGGCGTAGGCGGCGATTTCTGCATTGCTGCGCATTCCCATCTTCTCCAGGATGCGCGCGCGATAGGTGCTCACGGTCTTCACGCTCAGACCCAGCTCGTTCGCCATGACTGCGGGCGAGACGCCGCGGGCGATGCGGGTGAAGACCTGCAGCTCGCGCTCCGAGAGGCGGTTGTGCAGCGGCCCTTCGTCGTCGGCCGCGCATTCTGAGGCGAGCAGCTCGGCGACCAGCGGCGTGATATAGCGCCGACCGGTGCCGACCGCGCGCACGGCTTTCACCAGCTCCTCGGGCACGATCATCTTCGGCACATATCCGTTCGCACCTGCACGCATCAGGCGCACCGCAAAGCTGCGCTCCGGATGCATGCTCAGCACCAGGATCGCCAGCTCCGGGCGATCGCGGCGCAGCTGCTTCAGCAAGTCGATGCCGCTTTGCCCCGGCAGCGTGATGTCGAGCACCACGACATCGACTTTCAACCCTTCGCGCAGCTGCTGCGTGGCCTCCTCCGCGGAGCCAGCCTCGCCGACTACCTGCAGATCCGGCTCTTCGGTGAGCATCTCGCGCACACCGGCGCGCAGGATCGCGTGATCGTCGACGATCATCACCTTGATAGGCGTCTGCGCCTGCTGAAAGGTATCCCGTCCCTCGTTCTCTCTCGCATCCAGCATCACAATGGCACCTCCGTCAGGTCACCGTGAAGATCGGTGATCTCGACGTCGCGGTTGGCCGTAGCGGCATAATCCATCACCAGCCCTTGCGCCCGGTAGGCGTTCAGGCGGTTGTAAAGCGTCTTCAGGCTCACACCCAGTAACGCCGCCGCGCGCGTCTTGTTTCCCCCGCATTTCTGCAGGGTGGCGAAGATCATCCAGCGCTCGACGTCGGCGAGATTGGTGCCGACCGGCACGTGCAGGACGGCAAGCTCCTGTGCCGGACGAGCCTCGAGCAGTTCCGCGCGCATTTCGGTGTCATGCCCCAAATACGCGCGCGCGTCGCGTGCCGGAACACTCTCGGTCATCGGGTTTCCCATACGATTCGCCCCTATAGGCCGGACGCGGCCCTCAGCTGACACAACCGCATGGCGATGCCGAAATGTTCCCGACATCCCGCGAATCATTTCACGCCGTCCCCGCCCGGCTGGCGGCGTAAGCCGGTTCCTACGCAGCGCTGGACGCCGAGGTGCGCGGGTTGGGGATGAAGGCCTCCACGACTGTCCCCCGGCCGCTGGACGGGCGGCGGATCGCAAAGGTGCCGCCCATCTCCCGCATGCGCTCGCGCATGCCGACCACGCCGTGGGATTTCGGCTTGGCCAGGGCCTCGTCCGTGAGTCCAACCCCGTCGTCCGCTATGCGCAAGCGCAGGCCCTCGGGCTCGCGCGCCAGGCTGATCCGCACCTGCGTCGCCTGCGCATGCTTGGTGATGTTGGTCAGCGCCTCCTGGACGATGCGATAGAACGCGATCGACCAGGCCGGATCGAGGTCGTCGAAGTCCTCGCGCACGTCGATGTCGCAGGCCAGGCCGCTGCGGCGCGTGAACTCGCGACAGTGCGAGCGCATCGCGAACGCCAGGCCGAGGTTGTCGAGGTGGCTCGGGCGCAGGCCTTCGATCACTTCGTGCTTCAGCTCGACGGTATCCGCGAGCATCTGCAGAACGCGCTGCAGGCGCTCGCGCACCTCGCGCTTGTCTTCCGGCAAGCGCCGCTGGATCCAGTTCAGATCCATGTTGATCGCCGTCAGGTTGCTGCCGAGCGTGTCGTGCAGCTCCCGCGCCAGCTTGGCTTTTTCCTCCTCTGAGACACGGATCAGGTGCTGCGACAGCTCGGTGAGCTCGGCGGTGCGGTCCTCGACCAGCCGGTTCAGATGCTGATTCGCTTCGCGCAGCGCGCGCAGGGCGCTCTCGCGATCCCGCACGTACCGCTGCAGCAGCTTGTTGAGCGCGATCAGCACCGCGACGGTGACGACTGTCGCCAGCACCGCGACCCCGGCGCCGACCCACATATCGCGCAGCACTTCGCGACGCGAGGCTTCGATGCGCGAGTCTTCCTCGCTCATCATGCGATCGACCACGCCGCGAACCCGGTCCATCGTCTGAGTCGCGCGATCGGTGCCGGCGACGTCGGCGTTGCCGTGCGGCCCCGGTTGCGGGCTGCTGCGAATGGTCTGTTCGAGGCGGCTCACCGCGGCCGTCGTGAGTCCTTCCAATGAGGTGATGTCCGCGAGCCGATTCGGGTCGTCGACCGTCAGCTCGCGCAGCCGGTCTATCTGGTTGCGCCAGCTGCGCATGGCGACGTGATACGGCTCCAGATACGCGGTCTGGCCGGTGAGCAGGTAGCCGCGCTGCGAAGATTCGAGCGCTGTGATGACCGACTGGAAGGTGATCAGCGCACGCTTGATCTCGGTAGAACGTGCGTAGTGGGCGTTCGAATCCATCGTCGCCGCGGTGTTGATGATCAGCAGCGACGCATTGATCACCAGCAGCGCGATCGACACGACCATGATGCCGATGACGTGCAGCGGCACGCGCCCGGCTGTTTCGGTCGGAAGCGGCGGCGGCGGCGGCATCGAGCCCGGAGGCCTGTCGTCCGCCCCGGCGATCTCGTTGGGCGCCGTCTGGGTCATCGTCTGGGTCGCGAAGGGGTACGGTAGAAACTTCCCAAACGTGTGCACTCATTTTCGGGTTCCGCCGTCAGCATTTTTTCCAAGGGAACCCACGGGTTGTGGCGCGGGTTTCTACGGCAGGTAGCAAATAGAGGACACCGCAATGAAAGGCACAGTATTTTCGATCGTCGCCCTCGCCGGCCTCGCGCTGGTGGGTTGCAACAAGGCAGAATCTCCCGCCGAAGTGCAGCATGACGTGACCGAGGCGCGGGCGGATGCGCAGCGCGACGTCGCCGATGCTCAGGCCGACGCTCGCGAAAATAACGCCGATGCCCAGAAGGACGTCGCGGACGCACAGGCCGATCACGACGCGAACGACACGGCTGACCAGGCGCAGCAGGCCAGCGAGACGGCAGCCAAGGGCGACTACAAGGTCGCAGTGGCGCAGGCCGAAGCGACTCATAAGATCGCGATGGAGAAGTGCGAGGCGTTGAGTAAGGATGCGCAGGCCGATTGTAAGGATCGCGCGGATCGTGATCTCGATGCCGCCAAGCGCGCCGCCGAGCAGCGTCGCGACGGCTCGGGCTGAGGATCCGCTTCTTAGAGAGACAGGCACATGAAGCACAGACCCACGGCGACCTTGCTGCTCGCGGCCTTGATGGCCTCGACGGTGATGGCCGGTTGCTCCAGTACGCCGACGCAGCAGTCGACGGGGCAAGCGGTCGATGACGGCGTCGTGACCGCCAAGGTGAAGGCGGCTCTGGTCGCCGATCCGGTGACGAAGGCGCACCAGATCAACGTCGACACGTTCAAGGGCACGGTGCAGCTGAGTGGCTTCGTCGAAACCGACGAAGCGCGCACCCGCGCCCTGCAACTGGCGCGCGACGTGGACGGCGTCAAGAAGGTCAAGGACGCTATGGAAGTGCGACGCGGCAGCTGAACAACGCCGCGGGCAGGTAAGGATCAAGGCGGGTGACGCGAGTCACCCGCCTTTTTGTTCTCATTGGCTTTTTTTGTGCTCACTGCGTTGCAAAAAGCGCGATTTGTCCCGCCTGCATCCGGTGCAATGCCGCGCGCGTATACTCTCGCGCTCCGTTAGGGAGCATTCGTTCAACACACACAATCAACGAGGAATGGCATAGATGGCCTACAAGACAAGCTCGGTCAAGAAACTCTCCGGCCTGGCGCTCGCGGCTGCTGCTGCGATCGTGTTCACGGCCGCACCGCTGTCGGCCGCGAATGCTGCGGACGAAGCGAAAGTGAAGTGTGAAGGCGTCAACGCGTGTAACGGCACGAGCGCCTGCAAGACTGCGAAGAACCAGTGCAAAGGCCAGAACGCCTGCAAAGGCCAGGGCTACACTGAAATGTCGAAGGCGGATTGCGACGCCGCGAAAGCGAAGGCAAAGAGCTGAGCCGCTGAGGCTCTCGGCGGCGCGGGCGCTTCCTTCCGCGCCGCCTCTTTCGATGACGACGTCCCATGTCAAATCTCTGGGATTCGGGCTCGGGCTGCGGCCCCAGCACTACGAGGCACTGCTAGGCGAGCATCGCGACAGCGTCTCCTGGCTCGAAGCCCTGACCGATAATTACCTCGTTCCCGGCGGCAAGCCGCTCCACTTTCTCGAACGCCTGCGCGCGCACTACCCCGTCGTGCTCCACGGCGTTTCGCTGTCGATCGGCAGCACCGATCCGCTGAATCTCGAGTACGTCCGCAGCGTCAAAGCGCTGGCCGACCGGGTCGAGCCGGCCTGGATCTCGGATCACCTGTGCTGGACCGGCGTCGCGGGCATCAACTTGCACGACCTGATGCCGCTGCCGTTCACCGAGGAGACCGTGCGTCACGTCGTCAGCCGCGTGCACGCCGTGCAAGACATCCTTGGCCGCCGGCTCGTACTGGAGAACGTTTCCACCTACATCAGCTTCGCCGCCGACGAAATGAGCGAGTGGGAATTCCTGCGCGAGATCGCCGAGCGCGCCGATTGCGGCCTGCTGCTGGACGTGAACAACGTATACGTCAGCAGCGTCAATCACGGGTTCGATCCGCTGGCGTACCTGCGCGGGGTGCCGGTCGAACGCGTGCAGCAGTTCCACCTCGCCGGCCACCAGAGCCAGGGCGACTATCTCATCGACACGCACGACCAGCCGGTTTGCGAAGAAGTCTGGCAGCTCTACACGGCGGCAGTCGCACGCTTCGGCGCGGTCGCGACCATGATCGAGCGCGACGACAACATTCCTGACCTGCCGGTCCTGCTGGACGAATTGGCGCGCGCGCGTGCACTCGCGCTGACTGCGGAGGCAGCGTGAGCACTCTCGCGCAATTGCAGCGGGACCTGCAGCACCACGTGCTCACCGGCGATGCCACGATTGCCGACGCCGTCAACGGCACGGCCGCAGTTCCCGCCGCGACCCGGCTCGGCGTCTATTCGAACGCCTACCGCATCCGGCTCGCCGATGCGCTCGGCGACAACATGCCTCACCTGCGTGAGCTCCTCGGCGAGGACGAGTTCGGCGCAGTGGCAGCGCGCTACATCGACACGCACCCGTCGCAGTTCGCCTCGATCCGCTGGTTCGGCGATCGCCTTGCGCAGGAGCTGGAGCGCTCGCATCCCGAACAGCCTTGGTTCGCGGAGCTGGCTCGCTGGGAGTGGGCACTGGCAGCATCGTTCGATGCCCAGGACGCGCCGGCGGTCGGCATCGAAGCGCTGGCGACCGTGGCGCCCGACGCCTGGGGCGAACTGCGCCTGGAGTTTCATCCCTCAGTGCAGCAGCTGCAGCTGCAGACCAACGCGCAGGCCGTGTTCAAGTCGCTGGCGGAGGAACAGTCCCCGCCGCAGCCTGCAAGCCTGGGGTCTCCGCAATCCTGGCTGCTCTGGCGGCAGGATCTGAAAACGCAGTACCGTTCGCTGGAGCCGCCCGAGACTGCCGCGCTGACGGTAGTGCGCGGCGGCGGGAGCTTCGGCGAGATGTGCGAAGCGCTGTGCGAATGGCACGAGGCCGAGGCAGTGCCGCTCGTCGCGGCGGGCATGCTGAAGCGTTGGATCGTAGAGGAGTTGTTGGTCGGCCTGGCATGAAGCTGTACACCTTCTTCCGCAGCTCCGCTGCGTTCCGCGTGCGGATCGCGCTCAGTCTCAAGGGGCTGCAATACGAGTCGGTGCCGAAACACTTCGCCCGCAACGAGCACCGTACGCCGGACTATCTCGGGCTCAATCCGCAGGGACTGATTCCCGCGCTGGCGGTGGACGGCGTAGTGCTTTCCCAGTCGCTGGCGATCATCGAATACCTGAACGATCGGCACCCCGAGCCGCCATTGCTGCCCGCGGATGCGATCGACCGCGCGCGCGTGCGCTCCATGGCGTTGGCAATAGCCTGCGAGATCCATCCGCTCAACAATCTGCGTGTGCTGAATTATCTGCGGGATGCGCTGAAGCAGGACGAGACGGGCGTGGGCACCTGGTATCGCCACTGGGTCAGCGAAGGATTTCGCGGCCTCGAACAGCAGGCCCGCGAGTTGTCCGCCGCCGGCCGCTACTGCTTCGGCGACGCGGTATCGCTCGCCGACGTGTACCTGGTGCCGCAGATGTTCAACGCGCGCCGCTTCAAGACCGATCTCACGCCGTTCCCGACGCTGGTCGGGATCAGCACGCACCTGGAATCGCTGCCCGCCTTCGCCGCGGCAAGGCCCGAAGTCCAGCCTGATGCCCAGTAGCCGGCAATGAGCCAAGGCATGCCGCCCACGGGGAGCCTGGTCTGCGTCGGCGTCGGGATGACGCTCGGCTCGCATCTCACGCCGCTCAGCCGCAGCTATATCGAAAGCGCCGACGTCGTGTTCGCGGCAACCTCGGACGGCATCGTCGAGCTGTGGCTCGCGAAGATGAATCCGGACGTGCGCAGCCTGCAGGCGTGCTATCGCGAGGGGAAATCGCGGGCCGACAGCTATCGCGAAATGATCGCGGCGATGCTGGCCGAAGTGCGTGCGGGCAAACGCGTCTGCGGCGCGTTCTACGGTCATCCCGGCGTGTTCGCCGGCGTCCCGCACGAAGTGATCGAGCAAGCGCGCAGCCAAGGCTACTCCGCGCACATGGAGCCCGGCGTTTCCGCCGAGGATTGCCTGTATGCGGATCTCGGCATCGACCCGGGTCGCTACGGTTGCCAGCATTTCGAAGCGAGCCAGCTGCTGCTGTACCGGCGGCGTATCGATCCGTCGGCATATCTGGTGCTGTGGCAGGTCGGCGTCGCCGGCGATCGCTCGCTGACGCGGTTCGCGACCGGCGCGGAGTATCGCCAGGTGCTGGTCGACGTGCTGACCCGGGACTACGCGCCTGGTCACGAAGCAATCGTCTACAAAGTCGCGACGCTGCCGACGCAGCAGCCGCGCATCGAGCGCACGACGATCGCGCAGCTGCCGTCGATCGAGATCGACATGCACGCTACCGTCGTCATTCCGCCTGCCCGCGCCTTGCAACCAGATGAAGCGATCCGCGAGCGACTCGCCGCGCTGGACCGGGCGGGGGCGACACGTTGAATCCCGCCGAGCTCGCGCGCCTGCAATTCACCAGCGAGCGCTTGATTCTGCGCTCGCTGCGCCAAGGCGACGAGGAGCTGTACTGTCAGCTGTTCTGCGACCCTGAAATGATGCGTCATATCGGCCCGGCGTGGACGCGTGCCGCGGCGGCTCGCGCATTCCGTGACTCGCTTGCAGCGATGCTGGCTACCCCGCCGCGCGGCCTGTTCCTCGTGCTGAAGCCCAAGGCGGCCGCGCAGGCAGCCGGGCTGTGCAGTCTGCAAAACTTCGAGCTGGACGGGCGGCGGGCCGAGCTGGGCCTGATGCTGGTGCCCTCGGGACGCGCCTACGGTGTCGCGACGGAAGCAATGATCGCGGTCCTCGCACACGCCTTCGCCACGCTGCCGGTCGACGAGATCTGGGTGCGATTCGCAATCGATCACGACGCTGCCACGCACACGGCCGTAGGCGCCGGGCTGGTTCGCCACGAGCAAGCCAGGCCGGAAGACCTGGCCGCGAACCTGTGGCGCTGGTCGGCCTACCGCGACTCATGGCGACCCCGCGCGCGGCAACGGTCGGTTTCTGTGCACTGCTCCGCTGCGGACGAGTGAGCTTTCCGCTTAGGCTTGGTCCAGAATATGGACGCGGTCCGCAGGGGTTCCCCTAAAGCGAGGAGAAGCAGAATGACGGATGCCATCGATTTCCTGGAGCAGCTCGGACGCAACGCCCGCTTGCGCCACGCCCCGACAGCGGAGCTGGAGCGGGTGCTCGCCGCGAGCGGGATCGATCCGGGTGTGCGCAGCGCGCTGCTGGCCGACGACGCTGGGCGTCTCGGCGAGTTGCTCGGCGCCCAGCCGAACATCTGTTGCCTGATCGTGAAGCCGGACCCGGCGCAGCCCGACGAGGACGAAGAGGAAGAAGACGACGAAGAGGAAGAGCAGGCGTTCGTCTAAAGACGCGAGCGTCCGCTTCGGGAGGATCCCGTGGAGCCTCAGCGAGTGCATTCGAAGAATGATCGCATCGCTGCTGCCCGACGCGTCGCGTCGCGCGGACTCGGATTGCTGTGCGCGCTGTTCGCGAGTGCAGCGCTGGCACTCACGCAGCAGGAAGCAGAGCAGCTGCTGAGTCGCGCCGACAACGTCAAGGGCGTCGACCCTGCCGAGTTCAACGCGCTGATGCAACAGCTCGACGGGCAGTCCGCAACCTTCTCGCGCCCGCAACAGCAATACCTGCAGTACCTGCATGGCTGGCAGAACGCCTACTCCGGTAACTACGCGCAGGCTGTCCCGCTGCTGGAAGCGACGATCAAGGAGGCGCCCGACGTCACGCTGCGCTTCCGTGCCAGCGCCACGCTCGCGAACGTGCAGACCGTCGCCACGCATTACGATGAGGCCTTCGCACAGCTGGGACAGCTGCTTGCGTTGCTGCCGCAAGTCACGGACAAGGACGCTCGTCAGCAGGGCCTGCTGGTCATCGGCTATCTCTACAACCAGGTGGGCGAGTACGACCTGGGCCTGAGCTATACGGACAAGCTCGCCGCCGAGGACACTTCGCCCCGCGCGGTCTGCCGCACGCATCTGCTCAGGCTCGAAGCGCTGTATCGCAGCGGCAAGTTCAAGGGCGACGTGGCGCCGTTCATGAGTGCCATCGATACCTGTGTGGAGGGCAGCGAGGTGCTGTGGGCGAGCGCGATTCGCTCTTACGTCGCGCGCATCTACATGGACCGGGGCCGTAACAGCGACGCGATCAAGCTGCTCACGACGCACTACGACGAAGCCCGCAGCACGCGCTATCGCCGCTTGATCGCCGAATACGACGACTTGATGGCTCGCGCTTACAAGAACGTCGGCAACTCCGCGGCCGCTCACCAGGCTGCCTTGCGCGCGATCGGCGGCGATCCCGGCATCCAGAATCAATACAGCGAGCCGATGGTCAGCGCTTATCGGCTGCTGTATCAGCTCGCGCAGGAACAGGGCGACACTCGCAATGCCCTCCTCTATCACGAGAAATACGCCGCGGCGGACAAGGGCTATCTCGACGACGTCAGCGCGCGGCAGATCGCGTACGAGCGCGCGAAGCACGAGGCGGCCGCCAACCGTCTGCAGATCGATGCGCTCAACAAGCAGAACGAAGTCCTGCAGCTGCAGCAGCAGCTCGGCAAGAAAGCGGTCGAGACCAGCCGTCTGTACATCGCGTTGCTGATGGTCATGGCGGTGTTCATCGCGCTGTTCGCTTACCGCACCAAGCGCTCGCAGCTGCATTTCATGAAGCTGTCGCGGGTCGACGGCTTGACCGGCATCGACAACCGGCCGTACTTCATCACGCAGGCCGAGCGCGAGCTCGAAGCGAGCCGCAAGCTGCAGCTGGAAGTGTGCGTGATCCTGTGCGACCTGGATCACTTCAAGTCGATCAACGACAAGTACGGCCACGCCACGGGCGACCAGGTGCTGCGCCAGGCCGTGGACGCGTGCCGCAACCACCTGCGCGCCAGCGACCTGTTCGGCCGCTTCGGCGGCGAGGAATTCTGCATCCTGCTGCCGGGCTGCAGCCTCGCGGATGCCCGGCAGCGCTGCGAGGAGCTGCGCACTGCGATCGCAACCGTCACGGCCGACGCCGGCAACTCGGGCTCGACCGTCTCAGCAAGCTTCGGCGTCGCCGCGACCTCCTCGTCCGGCTATGAGTTGCGCCAGCTGCTGGCGCACGCGGATGCTGCGCTGTATCGGGCGAAATACGCCGGGCGCAATTGCGTCGTCCTGTATGACACGATGCATGCAGTGGCAATCAAGTTGAGTCAGGCCCAGGCCTGAGGCTGCCTGCCTCGCTGCTGGTACTTTCGGCCGATGCGTCGTACGCTGCGCGTCGCGCAGCATCCTGATGTTTCCATCCCGCTGGTTCTGAAATGCGTTCGACGCCGCGCTCCGCAAGCGACGACCGACAAGCCGCCCGCGTGCTCGAGGGCGGCTTCGCGCGCCTGCGCTTCCCGGGC
>DATNFA010000081.1:0-17306 GCA_035606615.1 Steroidobacteraceae bacterium | reverse complement strand
TCGAAACTGCGCATTTGTACGGCAAGAAAGTCGCCGTGCACGCGCACGGCGCCGACGGTATCAACCTCGCGCTGAAACACGGCGCCGATTCGATCGAGCACGGCACGCTGCTCGACGAAGAGAGCGTCAAGCTGTTCCTCAAGAGCGGCGCTTACTACGTGCCGACGCTCTCGACGGTGAACGGCTACCTGGAGCGCCTCGCCAAGGATCCGAACGCATACCCGCCGGAAGTGCGCGCGAAGATCGATTGGCGCATCCAGATCACGGGCAAGGCGCTCGAGCTGGCGTATCCGCGCGGCGTGAAGATCGCATTCGGCACCGATGCTGGCGTATCGAAGCACGGCCGCAACGCGGACGAGTTCGAGTTGATGGTGAAGCACGGCATGCCCGCGGCGGCGGCCATCAAGGCTGCGACGCTGAACGCTGCCGACTTGCTCGGCATCGCCGCGGAGGCCGGCTCGATCGAAGTCGGCAAGCGCGCCGACCTGATCGCCGTTGCCGGCGATCCGCTCAGCGACATAACGGTGCTCAAACGCGTGGAGTTCGTGATGAAGGACGGCGTCGTACAGAAACGGCAGGCAGCTCCATGAAAACTGCGGCGCTCGTGCTGACGATGGTCGCAAACGCGGCGTTTGCGGCCGAGCCGGCCGTGAACGAAGGCGACTTCGTGTTGAAGAATTTCCGCTTCGCCTCCGGCGAGACGCTGCCCGAGCTGCGGCTGCACTATCGCACGCTGGGCAAATTGCAGCGTGACGCTCGCGGCGTGGCGCGCAACGCAGTGTTGATCATGCACGGTACTGGCGGCACCGGCGCGCAGTTCCTGCGGCCGGAGTTCTCCGGCGAATTGTTCCGCGACGGCGGCGAGCTCGATACGGCGCGCTTCTTCGTGATCCTTCCGGACGGCATCGGTCACGGCAAGTCGAGCAGGCCGAGCGATGGCTTGCGCGCGCAGTTTCCCCACTATGGCTACGAAGACATGATCGCCGCGCAGTATCGGCTCGTGACCGAAGGGCTCGGCGTGCAGCACCTGCGGCTGGTGATGGGTACGTCGATGGGCGGCATGCACTCGTGGCTGTGGGGCCAGCGCTATCCCGATGCGATGGATGCGCTCATGCCGCTCGCGAGCCTGCCGACACAGATCTCAGGCCGCAATCGCGCGTGGCGTCGGGTTGCGATCGATGCAATCCGCCTCGACCCACAGTGGCGCGGCGGCGATTACCGCGAGCAGCCGCTGGGGCTGCGCACAGCGGAGCAGGTGCTGTTCCTGATGGGCAGCAATCCCGTGCTTCGTCAGCAGCAGATGCCGGATCTCGCCAAGAGCGATGCCGTGTTCGACGCCGCCGTCGCGGAGTCGCTGCGCGGCGCAGATGCGAACGATGTCGTGTACCAGCTCGAAGCTTCGCGCGATTACGATCCCGCGCCGGGATTGGAGAAGATCCGCGCGCCGCTGCTCGCGATCAACTTCGCCGACGACCTGATCAATCCGCCGGAGCTCGGCATCCTCGAGCGCGAGATCAAGCGCGTGCCGCACGGCCGCGCGCTCGTGATTCCGGTGACACCCCTATCGCGCGGTCACGGCACGCATACCGTCGCCGCAGTCTGGAAGGAACATCTCGCCGAATTGCTGCAACAGTCTGCCCACGACTGAGCGACCAGGCAGCGAAGGCTCAGATCCGCCGCAGAATCTGCTCACCCATGGCGGCATTGCGCGCGTTGCCCGTCAGGCCGGTGTCGAGCAGCGTGACTCCGAACAGAACAGCCCAGCCGCGTGCGCGCGCCCACAGCGCATCGTTCGCGACGTTGTAGGCTCGTTGCGCCTGCGTGCGTGCCGCCTTGCCCGGCAGCAGCATCCACAGGCACGCAAGATCGATTGCCGGATCGCCGGACGTCATGTCGCCCCAATCGATCACGCCGGTCAACGTACCCTCGAGCGTCAGCACGTTGCGCGCGTGCAGATCGCCGTGAATCCAGGTCGGCGGCGTGTCGTTCGGCGCTTCCAGCGCTTCGCTCCACGCCTCGCGGATGCGATCGTTCATCACGTCGGTCGTGCGCTCGAGGTGGCGCATGCGCTCGCCCATCGCGGCGGCACGGCTGGTGAGCGCGGCGGCACGGTCGAAGTTGCGAGGGGCGTCGGCCGGCGCCGCCACGTGCAGCGCGCGCAGGAAGGAAGCCAAACGGGGTGCCTCTGGCGCGGCTACCGGGGATATTTCAGCAGTCGCACCCACCAACCAAGGCACCACGCTCCAGCGCCACGGGAACCCGAAGGCGGGCTGGCCGACGCGAATCGGTACGGGAATCTGCAGCGGCAAACGGTCGCTGAGAGTCAGGAGCCAGCGCTGCTCGTTGACGAGCAGGCGAGCGGCCGCGGCAGTGCGCGGCAGGCGCACGGCGAAAGACTCGCCGAGGCGGAACATGAAATTGTCGAAGCCGGATTCGCCGGCGCGCACCGGCAGAGTCGCGAGGTTGGGATGCTGCTGGGCCAGCAGCACTTCGACGAGCTCGACGTCTACTTGAACCTCGCCGGAAGGGCCATCCATTGCAGCCGTCAGCACGGGACGCCCCACGCAGCGCTCAAGACGCGGGCCCGGCGAAATCCGCCGTGCTGATCAGATTGGTTTGCACCGTGACGTTCTGCGTACCGGTGAAGACCAGCGTGTCGTCGGCCGTGGCGTCATCGTCGTCGCAAGTGAACGCGGCCGTGTAAGGACCCGGCGGCAGGAAAGCCGCGCGATAAGCGTAGGCAGTGCTGCCGTTCTCGATGGCGACGTCCGCGACGACGAGTGGATCCGCGTCGGTGCCGCTCGCCTCTTCGATGTCGTCCGGCGTGACGCCGCTACCCGAAAAGATGTAGACCTTCGGCAGGCATTCGTCAGTGACCAGCGCGCTGTCGACGTGCCCGCTGATCGCACCGACTTCGGCATCATTGACGATGCGCAGCGTCGGGCGCATCAAATAGCCCTGCGTACAAGCCTCGGCCGTGCCCCGCTGGCCCGGCGGCGCGTGGATCGACTTGCGCAGATCGAAATCGATGGTCAGCGCGACACTGCCGTCGGCCGGCAAGGTGAACCCGCGGTTGAGTTTCAGGCCCGATTCGGCGCCGCTCGGCACGCGCAGCTCGCACTCTTCGCCGCCCGTGAGCACGATGTACGAATCGCGCACCGCCGGCTCGTTGTCGACGATGAGTCGGACCCATTCGTAGTCGCCGGCCGGCAGCGTCACCCCGTCGAGCAACAGTGCTGCCCGTCCGCCTTGATACTGCAGCAGGTCCAGCTGCCGAGGCGATGGCGAGAGGTTCTGCACTCTCTCCGCACCTGCGCCGGCGCGCTTGAAAGCGACGCCGCTGAACTGCACGACGACGTTTCTTGCATCGTCAACCGGCGCATCGGTCACGCCGAGGCTGAGCCGCCCCATGTCGTTGCTGTCGCCCCCGCCGCCGCACGCGACCAGGCCGAGCATCACCGGGATCACCGCCGCTGGATTCGTCGCTCGCATGTGCAAACCTCATGGGTGGTACACGGTCACACGGGGCAGCGCGACAAAGGGTTCCAGCGGGAACCATTCGACCGCAGTGCTCGTGTTGGTTTCTAATGAAGCGCATGGGGTGGCTGAAACGCACGCGGATTGCTCGCGCGACCGGCGAGACGGACGAATTCGCGCAGCTGATGCGGGAGCACGTGCCGACGCTGTATCGCTCCGCCTACCGTTGGACCGGCGCGGTCGATCGCGCCGAGGACCTCGTGCAGCAACTGCTGCTGCGCCTGTATCCGCGGCTCGCAGAGCTCCGCGAGCTGGATCGCGTGCGACCGTGGGCGTTGCGAGTCATGTACCGGATCTTCGTCGACGAGCTGCGCCGCGAGCGCGCCTCGCCGGTGCAGTTCGGCGCAGAGCTCCCGGCCGATTCCGGCGCGCTGAGCGCGGAAGACGAAGCCTGGCTCGATCCCGGTCCGGGGCCCGCAGAGCTCGCAGAGCAGGAGCTCACGCAGGAACGCCTCGTACGTGCTTGGGAGCGGCTTGGAGAAGAGCACCGCGCGGTGTTGTCGCTGCACGACATCGAGGATTACACGCTGCCCGAGCTCGCCGAGATTATGGATATTCCCCTGGGCACTCTGAAGTCGCGCCTGCACCGGGCACGTGCCAGACTGCGCGAGTTGCTGGCCGCGGAACGAATAGTCGCGGCGGACCGTGTATGAAAGTGACGGACGCAACAGGACCCGACGTGAGCGACGACGACCCGCAATCCCTGCGACAAGCGCTGCGGCAGCTGCCGACGCCGGAGCCGCGCGCCGGCTTCGTCGAACGCGCGCTTGCCCGGGCGGCAGCGCAGTCGCGGGAGGAACAGGCGGTATCCTCTGCCGCTCGCCTGCGCAATTTCGCGATGCGGTGGGAGACCTGGGCAGGCGCCGCGCTCGGCGGTGCCTTCGCGGCTGCACTGACTTTCGTGCTGCTGCGGACCGTCGACCTGCCTGCGGTAAGCCCCCAGCCGCAGCTCGCGCTGACGCTGCACGAAGCGCGCAACGTCGACGTGTTGATCGACTCGGAACGCGCGCTCAAGGGCGCCACGATCCGCGTCGTCGCCAGCGGCAGCATCGCGCTCGACGGTTTCGACGACGAAAGCCACGTCGACTGGCAGGCCGATCTCGAGCGCGGCAGCAACCTGCTTTCGTTGCCCGTCGTAGCACGGGCGGCCGGCAAGGGTCGCCTGGTCGCCGTCATCGAACACGAAGGCCGCACGCAGCGCGTTGCGGTAGAGCTCACGGTGCTCGACCCGAAGGTGTCGCAGTCATGACGATCTGCGGCAGCACCGGCTTGTCAGAGTCGCGCCGTGCAGTGATCATGCGGGCAGCCGTCATGCTTGCGGCAGTCGTCGCGCTGGGCTCGTTCGCGCAGCGCGTCGACGCGCAGCAATCACAAGAGAAGCGTGACGATCTCGACGTGACGATGCAGATCATCGTGGACCCGGATGCCAAGCTGCCCGACGAAGTGGTTCGCCGAATTCCCCTGCCAGCGCGCAAGTCCACGCAGACACCGGCCGCAGCCGTCGACAAGTCCGGCAAGCCCGACAAGAGCGGCACGAGCGACACAACCGGCTCCGGCAAAGAGCGCGACAACTCAGCGAGCGAACGCGCCAACTCGGCAAGCGATCGCGGCAACTCAGCGAACGAGCAGGGCAACTCAGCAAGCGGGCGCAACGACTCAGCCAGCGATCGCGGCAACTCAGCGAACGCACCAGGCAGAGAGAATTCGCAGGCCGCCCAGGAACGGGCACGCGAGGCGGCCGAACAGCGCGAAGCGGCACGCCGAGCGGAGGCCGAAGAGCGCAAGAAGCGCGAGCGCGAGCGCGGCCCACCCGACGACCGTCCCGACCCGCCGAATCGTCCGCCGCACCCTTGATCGTCGCCTGCACGCCGTCTTGACGGTCGTGCTGATCGCATTTCTGGCGCCCGTAATCGCCTCCGCGCATACCCCCGAGGCGCTACGACAGTTCGAGGTCGGCAAGCAGGCAGTCGCCGCGCAGGACTTCGCCTCCGCTCTCGATGCGTTCGAGGCTGCTGCCGCCGCCGGCATGTCCGGGCCAGCGGTTCATTTCAACATCGGCGTATGCGCCTACCGACTCGGCCGCTGGTCGCGTGCAACCTCCGCCTTCCGCGAGGTAGCTCACACGCAGCAGATGGCGGCGCTCGCTCACTACAACCTCGGCCTCGTCTCGCTCGGCGCTGGCAAGCGGGACGAGGCCGCGCGCTGGTTTGCGCAGGCAGAGCGAGAGACGGCCGATGAGGGGCTGCGATCGCTGGCGACGCGACAGCTCGCTCAGCTGCCGCGACCGCCAGAGCGCAATTGGGTGGCCTTTGGCTCGCTGGCGGCCGGCTACGACGACAACGTCGCGCTGGTCTCCGGCGGCGACGTGCTCGGCGTCAGCGGCACGGACGACACCTTCGGGGAGCTGCAGGTCGCGGCGACGGGTCCGCTGGTAGGCCCGTGGCGGTTCGATGGCGGGATCGTGCTGCTCGATTATCAGGATCTGGACAGTTTCGACCAGCTCACGGCGAACGCCGGGGCGCGCTATCGCCTGCCGCTCGGCGACTGGACCGGCGAAGCGGGTCTCCAGCTCGAGTACGCAACGCTCGATAGCGAAGGCTTCCAGAGCAAGCGGATGCTGCTATTGCAGGCCACGCGGCCATTGACCGGAGAATGGCGTCTACGTGTGCGCTATCGCTTCAGCGACATCGACGGACTCGATGGCTTCCAGGGCCTGGATGGCAGCCGCCACGAGCTCGGCATCCGCGGTCTGTGGCACCGGGACACCTGGGATGTCAGGCTGGAGTATCGATTCGACACCAGCGACTACGAAGACGAGTCTCTATCGTTCAGCCGGCATCAGCTCACTGCCGACGTGACGCGCGACCTCGACGAGAACTGGCGCGTGCAGTCGGGACTGTCGCTCGATCGCAGTCGCTATGACGATCCCGCGAACGGGAGCGAGGAGCGCTTCGAGCTGGCGCTCTCAGTCAGCCGCAATCTCAACGACACGTGGCGAGTCGTCGTGCGCTATGCCTACGCCGACAACAGCGCGGATCTTCCCGAGTTCAACTATCAGCGCAACCTCGTCTCAGCGGGCGTCGAGGCGGCGTGGTAACCGCGTCCGCTCCGGGTTGACGCCTGCCGGGTGGCGGTGCTTCCATGCGTTGCACGGGGGATCGCCATGCGACGGCAGTACCACGCTCTTCTTTCTGTCTTGGCAATTGCGCTGGCTCGCCCAGCCGATGCCTACACACCGCCGCGCACCGCCGACGGCAGGCCTGATCTGCAGGGCGTTTGGGCGAACAACACCGCGACGCCGCTGGAACGGCCGGCGATGCTTCAAGGCCGCGCGTTCCTCACTGAACAGGAAGTCGCAGCTCTGAAGGAGCGCTACGCGCAGATCTTCGCCGGCGACGGCGATGCCGCGTTCGGCGACGCCATCTTCGAAGCGGTGCTGCAGGATGTGCAGAAATACAAGCCGACGACGTTCGACGTCCCCACCGGCAACTACAACGCGTTCTGGCTGGTCGAGCGCGACTTCGACAATCGCACCTCACTGATCACCGATCCGCCGGATGGCCGCATGCCGCCGGTCGTGCCGGAAGCCGCGGGCCGGACGATGAAGGCGTACCCGACGCAGACCGCGGAAGGCCCGGAAGCGCGCGGCTTGAGCGAACGCTGCATCACGTTCGGCGTGCCCGACGTGCTCGCGGGCTACAACAGCTACTACCAGATCGTGCAAAGTCCCGGCGCCGTCGTGCTGCATTCGGAAAAGATTCACGACGCGCGCATCGTGTACCTGGACGGGCGGCCGCATGCGCCGGCAACCGTCAGCTCGTGGCTCGGCGATTCGCGCGGACGCTGGGACGGCGACACGCTGGTGATCGAGACCACCAACTTGCGCAGCAGCTTTTTGATCGCGTCCGACGCGTTGCGCCTCACCGAGCGCTTCAGCCGCGCCGGACCGAACACGCTGCAGTACGAAATCACTGTCGACGATCCGCACACCTGGACGCGCCCGTGGACGCTGATGATTCCACTCCGGCGCAGCGACCAACACATCTACGAGTACGCCTGCCACGAGGGCAACGTCGGGCTCTCCGGCATTCTCTCGGGTGCGCGCGCGGAAGAAGCCAAATAATGTCGGAACATCTGCTGAAAGACGTCGCGGCACGCGCGACGCGCTACCTCGACGACGTCACGCTGCGCGACGTCTTCCCCTCGCCGGCCGCGCTGCGCGATTTGCAAGGCTTCTCGGTGGAGTTGCAGGACGAGTCGATCGATCCTGCGAAGGTACTCGCTGAGCTCGACACGCTCGGCGCGCCTGCCACGGTCGCATGCACAGGCGGCCGCTACTTCGGCTTCGTGACCGGCGGCGCACTGCCCGCCGCGCTCGCTGCGAACATGCTCGCCGCTGCCTGGGACCAGAATGGCGGACTCGAAATCCAATCGCCGCTGGCGGCTCATCTCGAAAAGGTCTGTCGCGACTGGCTCGTCCCGCTGCTCGGCTTGCCTGCGCAGACCGAAGTCGGCTTCGTGACGGGCGCGACGATGGCGAACTTCACCGGGCTCGCAGCTGCGCGACACGCAGTGTTGCGCGCCCATGGCTGGGACGTCGAAGCGCAGGGCTTGTTCGGCGCGCCGCCGATCACGGTCGTGGTCGGCAACGAGGTGCACGTCAGCGTGCTGAAAGGATTGGGGATGCTCGGCCTCGGACGCGAGCGCGTAGTCCGCGTGCCTGTCGACGATCACGGCCGAATGATTGCGGCGCAATTGCCGGCCATCGATGGCCCCACGATCGTGTGCGCGCAAGCGGGCAACGTGAACACGGGCGCGTTCGATCCGATCGGCGAGATCGTCGCGCGGCTGCGCGGCACCGGCGCATGGATTCATGTCGACGGTGCGTTCGGGCTGTGGGCTGCGGCCTCGCCGCAGAAACGCGCGCTGACCTCCGGTATCGATCTGGCGGATTCGCTCGCAACCGACGCGCACAAGTGGCTCAACGTTCCGTACGACAGCGGGCTCGTGTTCGTGCGCGAGCGACGCGCGCTCAACGCCGCGATGTCGGCCAGCGCCGCGTATCTCATCGAAGGACAGAGCCGCGACCCGCACTTGTTCGTTCCAGAGATGTCGCGTCGCGCCCGCGCCATTGAAGTCTGGGCAGCGTTGCGCTCGCTGGGCCGGCGCGGTTTGGCGGAGATGATAGAGCGCAACTGCAGGCATGCGGCTCGCTTCGCGAGCGAGCTGCGCAAGGCGGGCTATCAGGTGCTCAACGACGTCGAGCTCAATCAGGTACTCGTTTCCTTCGGCACGCCGGAAGCCACACGACGCGTCATCGCGGCGATTCAGCAGGACCGCACCTGCTGGTGCGGCGGCACCTCGTGGCAGGGAAACATTGCGATGCGCATCAGCGTTTCGTCGTGGGCGACGACCGACGCGGACGTTGCTCGAAGCATCGAAGCGATCTTGCGCTGTGCGCGCGCTGCGCAGCGAGCCTGAATTGGAGCGTGGATGATCGTCGAGACACTGACCATCGACAGGCGCTTTCGCGGTCCGGACCAGTCGGGCAACGGCGGTTACGTTTGCGGACGAATCGCGCGCCACGTGCCCGGCACCGCGACCGTTCGGCTCGCGATTCCGCCGCCGCTCGATACGCCGCTGCATGTCGACGTGACCGACGGCGTCGCGAGGCTGATGGCGGGAACGACGCTGGTCGGCGAAGGTCGCGCCGCGCAGCTCGACATCACGGCGCCGGCGCCGGTTTCGTTCGAGGCGGCAACGCAGAGCTCGAAGCACTATCACGGCTTCCAGCAGCACACGTTTCCGCATTGCTTCGTCTGCGGGCCGCAGCGCCAGCCGGGCGATGGCTTGCGAATTTTCGCTGGGCCGATCGAAGGGCGCGAGGCAGTCGCTGCGCCGTGGCTCGTCGACGCATCGCTCGGTTCGCCGACCGCCACTGATTTCCTGTGGGCCGCGCTCGACTGTCCCAGCGGCTTCGCGCTGTGGTCGCCGCTCGAAGGCACGACCGTCGTGCTCGGTCAGCTGACGGGATCGATTCGCGGACAGGTGCAGCCCGGCGACAAGTGCGTCGCGATGGGCTGGCCGCTGCAGGTCGAAGGTCGCAAGCGATTCGCGGGATCTGCGGTGTTTTCAGAGACGGGCGAGCTCATCGCGCTGGCGCGCGCGGTGTGGATCGAAGTGCCGGCGAGCGCGTTCCAGAATCAGGCCTAGCGCTAAACCTTCTGCAGCTTCCATTTGCCGCGCTTGAAGAGCGCGGCGCTCCATAAGGCGAGCACCGAGAACGATACGGGCACGGAGATGAACACGCCTAGCGCGCCCATCTCGAAGACATCCGCGAGCACCCACGCGAGCGGCACCTGGCCGAGCCAGAAGCAGAAGAAGTTCAGACGAGTCGGCGTCCAGGTGTCGCCGGCGCCGTTGAACGCGGCCTCGAAGCACATGCCGGCCGCATAGAGCGGGAACGCCAGGCCCACGATCCATAAGGCACGCGCGCCGTACGAGAGCGTTTCCGGATCCGACGTGAACAGGCTCACCAGCGGATACGCGAGGATCACGAACACCGCGCCGACGATTCCCAGCAGCAGCACGTTGAGGCGCATCGCGATGCGCACCGCTTGCTCGGCACGGTCGGGCTGCTGCGCCCCGAGATTTTGCCCGACCAGCGTTGCACCTGCGTTCGCGAGACCCCACGCGGGCATCAGCGCAAACACCACGATGCGAATCGCGATCGTGTAGCCGGCGAGCGCGGCGCTGCCGAACATCGACAGGATCTTGAACAGGCCGACCCAGCTCGTGGTGCTGATGACCAGCTGCAGGATGCCGTTGCCCGAAGTAGTGACGATGGTCTTCAGCACTTCCGGATCGGGCAGGAAGTGCTTGAGCCGCACGCGCACGCGGCTGTTGTGACCGGCGAGATGCCACAGCTGATACAGCACGCCGATGCCGCGGCCGATGTTCGTGGCAACTGCCGCGCCGGTCACGCCGAGCTCCGGGAACGGTCCCCAGCCGAAGATGAAGCAGGGGCCGAGCGCGATGTTGAACGCGTTCGCCAGCCACAGCGTGCGCATGGCGAGCACGGCGTCGCCGGCACCGCGGAAGATCGCGTTGATCAGGAAGATCATGAACACGGTGATGTTGCCGCCGAGCATGATGCGCGCGAAGTCCGAGCCGAGCTCGACGATCGCCGGGCTCGCGCCCATCAGCCGCAGGATGTCGGGCGCGAACCAGCCGAACAGCACGCCGAGGCCCGCCGCGATCGTCATGCCGAGCATCACGATCTGCGCCGCCGAGCGCGCCGCGCGCTCCGGATCTTTCTCGCCGATGCGGCGCGCGACGATCGCAGTGGCCGCGAACGAGATGCCGATGGCCACCGCGTAGATCAGGCTCATCACCGATTCGGTCAGCCCGATCACGGCGACGGCGTCGCGCCCGAGCCGCGACACCCAGAACACGTCGACGACGGCGAACAGCGATTCCATCAGCATTTCCAGGACCATCGGCACGGCCAGCAGCAGGATCGCGCGATTGAGCCTTTCCGACGTGTAGTCGTGCTGCTCGCCTTTCAGCGCGTGCGCGACGTCGCTCCAGAACGACGTGCGTGCTGGGGCAGACTCTGTCCCTGGGTTCGACGTAGAGGAAGACATTGGGGAAGTGCTGCGGTCGGCAGCCGGAACGCGAAAGCCGCGCATTCTATGCTAGCTTTCGCGCGCTATTCCACACCGGAGCAATCCATGCGCACGGCATTGTTCGTGGCGATCATCGTTTTCATGCAGGGCGCGCTCATGTCGAGTGCGCACGGGGGCTCGCTGAGCGCCGACGTCGCACGCCAGGCACAGCAGAATTGGCCGGAATTCCTCGACCTGCTGGCGATCCCCAATGTCGCGGACCAGCCGGCCGACATCCAGCGCAACGCGACGTTCCTCGAGCAGGCGTTTGCCCGGCGCGGCTTCAAAGTGCGGCGGCTCGACAATCCGGCCAAGCGGCCCGCTGTGTTCGCCGAGCTGGCTGGCGCGAGTCCGCAGGCGCGCACAGTGTTGCTGTATGCGCATTTCGACGGCCAACCGGTGATTCCCGAGAACTGGTCGCAGCCGGATCCGTTCCGGCCGGTCGTGAAGCGACGCGACGCGCAGGGCAAGTGGCAGGAGGTCGGACGCCAGCAGCTGCAGGCGAGCCCGCTCGATCCGGAGTTGCGCGTGTTCGCGCGCTCCGCGTCCGACGACAAGGCGCCGATCATGATGCTGCTGACCGCGGTCGACCTGCTGCGCGCGCAGAAGAAATCTCCCGCGATCAACGTCAAGGTGCTGCTCGATCCCGAAGAGGAGATGGGCTCGCCGAGCCTCGCGGGCATGATCGAGCACGAGCGCGCGGCGTTCGCGGCCAACGCGATGGTCATCCTGGACGGCCCACAGCACGATTCCGGCCGCTCGACGCTGGTCTTCGGCAATCGCGGCGTCACGCAGGCGACGCTGACGGTGTTCGGCCCGCGTGCGCCGCTGCACAGCGGACATTTCGGCAATTACGCGCCGAACCCGGCGATGCGACTTGCCCGGTTGCTCGCATCGATGAAGGACGACAACGGTCGCGTGCTGGTGAAGGGTTACTACGACGGCGTCGCTCTCTCGTCTGCGGAGCGCGCGAGCTTGAAATCCGTCGGCGACGACGAAGCGGCGCTGCGCAAGCGCATCGGCATCGCGCAAGCCGACAAGGTCGGCGAGAACTACCAGGAGGCGTTGCAGTACCCGTCGTTGAACGTGCGCGGCATGGCCTCTGCAGGCGTCGGCGCGAAGGCCGCGAACATCGTGCCGAGCGAGGCGGTCGCCGAGATCGACATCCGCACCACGCCGACGACCGATGGCCGCAAGCTGTTCGAGCTGCTCCAGCGCCACATCGAGCAGCAGGGGTATCACGTGGTCGAGCAAGCGCCGACCGACGAGGAACGGGCGACGTACGACAAGCTCGCGTCTTTCCGTCTCGGCTCGGTAGAAGCAGCGGCGCGCACGCCGATGGATGCAGACGTCGGCAAGTGGGCATTCGCAGCGCTGAAGTCGCCCACCGCGCCGAATCCCGCGCTGGAACCGGTGCGCATCCGCATGATGGGCGGCACGGTGCCGACCGACGTGCTGGTCGAAGCTCTGCGTCTGCCGTTCGTGCTGATTCCCACGGTGAACGGCGACAACAATCAGCACGCGCACGACGAGAACCTGCGCGTCGGCCATTTCCTCAGCGGCACCGAGATCGTCTACAGTCTGCTGACGACGCCATGAAGCGAGTGGATGACATCGCCCGATTTCGCGCCAACCTCGTCGACGAGCTGAACGGCGCGGCGCTCTACAACGCGCTCGCTGCCGCCGAGGTCGACGCGAATCGGCGCGACATCTTCCTGCAGCTCGCCGCAGCCGAAACGCGCCACGCCCGCTTCTGGCGCGACAAGCTCACTGCTGCCGGAGTCACCGATGTGCCGTTCTCGCCCACGCTGCGCACGCGCATCATCAGCGTACTCGCGCGCCGCTTCGGCCCGCGCTTCGTGTTGCCGACTGTCGCCGCGGCGGAGTTCAACGATCGCGGCAAATATCTGAGTCAGCCTGACGCGGCGTCGATCTCCGCCGAAGAGCGCGGTCACGCCGCGGTCGTAGAAGCGATCGCCGGGCCGACGCATCGCACGAGCAGCTTGGGAAGCGACATCGGTCGCGCCGAGCCCTGGCATAGAAACGCCTCGGGCAACAACCTGCGCGCGGCCGTGCTCGGCGCGAACGATGGGCTCGTCTCGAACTTCTGTCTGGTGATGGGTGTGGCCGGCGCCGGCGCGTCGACTCGCACGATCCTGTTGACTGGCGTTGCCGGGCTCGTGGCCGGCGCCTGCTCGATGGCACTCGGCGAGTGGCTCTCCGTCACCAACGCGCGCGAGCTCGCGACGATGCAGCTGGACCGAGAGCGCGAGGAGATCGAGCAATCGCCCGAAGCCGAAGAGCACGAGCTCGCGCTGATCCTGCAAGCGAAGGGCGTAGCGAAAGCCGAAGCGCAGCGCGCGGCCGCGCAGATCATGCAGGACAAGGAAGGCGCGCTCGACACGCTCGCGCGCGAAGAGCTCGGTATCGATCCTGCCGAGCTCGGCGGCAATCCGTGGACGGCAGCGGGCACTTCGTTCGCGCTGTTCGCCATCGGCGCAGTGTTTCCGATCCTGCCGTACCTGTGGAGCAGCGGCACGGTGTCGATCATCGTGAGCGCGGCGCTGAGCGCGCTGGTGCTCGCAGCGATCGGGATGCTGACGTCGCTGTTCAACGGACGCAGCGCTGCTTACTCGGCATTGCGCCAGGTTGCGTTCGGATGCCTCGCCGCCGCGGTGACTTTCGGCGTCGGCAGGCTTCTTGGTGTCTCGCTCTCGTAGGGAAGAGTCGGGCGGAAGCCCGACTACAGCGGAGTAGTCTGGCCGACGGGTTCGGATTTGGCGGACTTGCGGTGCCAGAACGCCTTGGTGCGCTCGGCGAGGCGGTGCAGGTATGTGTACAGCACCGGCACGATGAGCAGCGTCAGAACCGTCGAAGTGATGACACCGCCGATGACGGCGCGTCCCATCGGCGCGAGCATTTCGCCGCCCTGCCCCACACCTATCGCCATCGGCAGCATGCCGAAGATCATCGCCATGGTCGTCATCAGGATCGGGCGCAGGCGCACCTGGCCTGCTTCGCGGATCGCCTCGTGCAGGCTCCGCCCGTTGCGCAGCGCCTGGTTCGTGAAGTCGACCAGCAGGATGGCGTTCTTCGTCACCAGGCCCATCAGCATGATGAAGCCGATGATCGAGAAGATGTTGAGCGTCGTGCCGGTGATCAGCAGCGCCAGCAGCACGCCGATGAGCGACAGCGGCAGCGAGACCATGATCGCGATCGGCTGCATGAAGCTGCCGAACTGCGAAGCGAGCACCAGATAGATGAAGATCACGGCGAGGCCGAGCGCGGCGAGCGCGGCGCTGAAGGTCTCGTTCATCTCCTGCTGACCGCCGCTGAGGTCGAAGCGATAGCCCGGCGGCAGCTTCATGGACTCGACCACTTTCTCCGCGTCCGAGCCGACGTCGCCCGACGGGCGGCCGTAAGCGTTCGCGTAGATCGAGATGCGGCGCTGGAGATTGAGGCGCTTGATCTGCTGCGGACTGCCGGTTTCGACGAACTCCGCAACCTGGCGCAGCGGCACGAGGAGCGGCGAGCCGTTCGCGTCGAGGCGCGAGCTGGCCACGTACAGGTCGCCCAGGTCGGCGGCGATTTCGCGGTGATTCTTCGGCAGCTGCACGATCACGTCGTAGTCCTGGCCGTCCGGGCCGAGCCAGGTGCTGATGTCGTCGCCGGCAATCAGCGGCCGCAGCGCATTGCCGATGGCAGCGGTCGTGAGCCCGAGGTCGCTGGCGAGCTCGTTGTTGATGCGCACCGCGATCGTCGGGTTCGCGCCCTTCTCGCTGCTCTCGAGGTCGGCGATGCCCGGAACCTTCGCGAGCTGCGCCATCAGGTCCTGCGACAGCTCGGTCAGCTTGCTGCTGTCGGGGCCGAGCAGCGAGATCGAGACCGGGCGATTGTTCTGGTTGATCGAGACCGTGAGCCCGGCCATGCGGGTCAGGCGCTCGCGGATCAGGTTCTCGTATTCGGTCTGCGGCGGACGCTTGGTCTTTTCGCGATCGGCGAGCACGACGGTGAGGCGCGCGTAGTTCTTGCCCTCGTCGGTGCCGACGGTCGTGACGATCGCATCGACGCCCTTGATCTCGCGGATCGCCGCCTCGGCGTCGCGGATCTTGGCATCCGTGTATTGCAGGCTCGAGCCTATAGGCGTGTTCAGCCGCATCGACACCATGCCTTCGTCCTGCTGCGGCACGAACTCCGTGCCGATCAGCGGCACGAGCATGAAGCTGCCCAGGAACGTCAGCCCGGCCACGCCGAGCAGGATCACGCGCGGGCTGAAGAAGCGCGCGTAGCGCCGTCCGCTCAGCGTCCAATGCAGCACCCGGTCGTAAACGACATGGGCGCCCTCGACCACTCGCTCGACGCGTTCCATCACTCGGCCGAGCCACGGCAGGCGACGGAACCGGCCCTCGGACGGATCCGGCCAGATCGACGACAGCATCGGATCGAGCGTGAAGCTGACGAACAGCGACACCAGCACCGCGACGGCGACCGTGATACCGAACTGCAGGAAGAAGCGGCCGATGACGCCGCTCATGAACGCGACCGGGATGAACACGGCCAGGATCGCGAACGTCGTCGCCATCACGGCGACACCGATCTCCTGCGTGCCGTGCAACGCCGCGGCGCGATGGCTCTTGCCCATGTTCGAATGGCGCACGATGTTCTCGCGCACGACGATTGCGTCGTCGATCAGCAGGCCGATGCACAGCGACAGCGCCATCAGCGTCATGAAGTTGAGCGAGAAGCCGAACGCATGCAGCGCGATGAAGGTCGCGATCGCCGAGATCGGCAGCGTCAGGCCGGTGATCACGGTCGAGCGCCACGAATGCAGGAACAGGAACACGATCAGGATCGTGAGCATCGCGCCCTCGAAGATCGTTTCCTTGACGCGGCCCATCGAGCCTTCGATCCATTTCGCATCTGACCACAGCGTGCGGATCTTCACGTCCTCGGGCAGGCGGCCCTGCAGCTCGGCGATCGCCTCTTCCACGCCCGCGCCGACTTTCACCAGGTTCGCCTGCTGCGCGCGGTAGACGGAGAGCGACACCGAGCGCATGCCATCCACGCGCGCGATCGACTGCTCTTCCTGCTCGCCATCGACGATGTCCGCGACCTGGCCGAGGTAAACCGGAGCGCCGCCCTGGTTGGCGACGATGATCCGCTCGAAACTGCGGGGATCCTTCATGCGGCCTTCGACGCGCACGAGCTGCTCGGTCGCAGCCCGCGAGATGCTGCCGGCCGGCAGATCCTGGTTCTCTGCGCGAATCGCCGCGATGACCTGATCGACACCGACGCGCAGGCTCTGCATCTGCTCCGGCCGCAGATACACCTGCACCTGCCGCTGCACCGACCCGCCCACTTCGATGTGGCCGACGCCATAAACGTTCTGCAGGCGCTTGACGATCTGCTGCTCGACCAGCGTCGAGACTTCGCGCAGGCTGCGCGTGCCCGAGTACACGACCATCTCGACCGCCGCGCCCTGCTGGCTCTCGGCGCTGGCACGCTCGATCTTCGGCTCACGCACCTCGCGCGGCAGCGTCGAGCGGATCTGTGCAACCCGGTCGCGGATCTCCTGCGTCGCCGCGATCACGTCGGTTTCGAGGCGGAACTCGATCTGGAAGAACGCGCGGCCTTCACGCGCGGTCGCGTAGATGTTGCGCACGCCTTCGATCGAGTTGATGACGTTCTCGATCGGCTTCACGACCTCGTCTTCGATCGCCTCCGGCGAAGCGCCCGGATACTCCACCGTGATGTACGCCTCCGGCATGCTGATCTCGGGCATCTCCTCGACCGGCAGCAGCCGATAGGAGAACAGGCCGAGCACGACCAGCGCGAGCATGACCATGGTCGCGAAGACGGGCTGGTTGATGCTGGTGCGGGTGATCCACATGAGTCGAAGCGGTTGGCGGTTAGTGAAGAAGGAAGAACAGAATCAGCGGCGCGCGGCGACTTCGGCTGAAGTGGCGGCGGGCTCGGAGCGGACGACTACGTGTTGGCCGACTTGGGCGGCAGTGATCTCGGTGACGATGACGCGGTCGCCGGCGGCGAGACCGCTGCGCACTTCGACGAAGGTGCTGCCCTGAGGCGAGGGGCCGAGTGTGA